>NC_014151.1:2400000-3000000 GCF_000092865.1 Cellulomonas flavigena DSM 20109
CGAGCTCGTCGGGCCCATCGACTCGTCCGACGAGTGGATCCGCCAGCGCACCGGCATCGTCACGCGTCGCCGCGCGGCCGAGGGCACCGACGTGCTCGACCTGGCCGAGGGCGCGGCGCGCGCCGCCCTGGACGACGCGGGCCTCACGGGCGCCGACATCGACGCGGTCATCCTGTCGACCGTCACGTACTTCCACCAGACGCCCGCGGGTGCGGCGATCATCGCCGACCGCATCGGTGCGACGCCCGCCGCCGCCTTCGACATCTCCGCCGCGTGCGCCGGCTACTGCTACGGCGTCGGCCAGGCCGACGCGCTCGTCCGGGCCGGCACCGCGCGGCACGTCCTGGTGATCGGGGCGGAGAAGATGAGCGAGTTCGTCGACCCGACGGACCGCTCGATCTCCTTCCTGCTCGGCGACGGCGCCGGTGCGGTCGTCATCGGCCCGTCCGACACCCCGGGCATCGGTCCGACCGTGTGGGGCTCGGACGGCGGGCAGGCGCAGGCGATCCGCCAGACGCACTCGTGGCTCGCGACGCGCGACGAGGGCGCCGGGTGGCCGACGCTGCGCCAGGAGGGGCAGTCCGTCTTCAAGTGGGCGGTGTGGCAGATGGCGCCCGTCGCGCAGAAGGCCATGGACGCCGCCGGCGTGCGCCCGGAGGACATCGAGGCGTTCATCCCGCACCAGGCGAACATGCGGATCATCGACCAGATGATCAAGCAGCTGAAGCTGCCCGAGTCCGTCGTCGTGGGCCGCGACATCGCCGACACCGGCAACACGTCGGCCGCGTCGATCCCTCTGGCCGCCGAGCGCCTGCTGCGCGAGGGCCAGGTCGGTCCTGGTGCGCTCGCCCTGCAGATCGGCTTCGGCGCCGGTCTGGTCTACGCCGCGCAGGTCGTCGTCCTTCCCTGACACGACGGGCCTGACCGCCCACGGTCGGCGCCCGACGCGCCTGTACCGTTCAGCACGTCCTTGCAGCACCCGACACGAGGAGACACCCGATGGCGCACAGCGAGCAGGAGATCCTGGCCGGTCTGGCCGAGATCGTCAGCGAGGAGACCGGTCTGCCGACCGACTCCGTCCTGCCCGAGAAGTCCTTCACCGACGACCTCGACATCGACTCGCTGTCGATGATGACGATCGTCACGCTGGCGGAGGAGAAGTTCGACGTCCGCATCCCCGACGACGAGGTCAAGAACCTGGCCACCGTCGGCGACGCCGTGAGCTTCATCGCCGGCGCCCAGGCCTGAGCCTGCGCTCCGCACCCCGTGTGCACCCGGGCGGTGCGCCGGCCGGCACGGCCGTCGCACCGCCCGCCTGAACCGAGGAGAACCCATGAGCACCGTCCCCGAGGTCGTCGTCACCGGCCTGGGCGCCACCACGCCGCTCGGCGGTGACGTCGCCGGCACGTGGCGTGCCGCCCTGGCGGGCGAGTCCGGCGCCCGTCCCTTCGAGAACGACTGGGCCGAGCGCTACGACATCGCCGTGAACTTCGGTGCGACGCTGAAGGTCCCCGCGGCGCAGGTGCTCCCCCGCCCCGAGCTCAAGCGCATGGACCCGTCGGCCCAGTACGCGGTCATCGCGACGCGCGAGGCGTGGGCCGACGCGGGCTCCCCCGAGGTCGACAAGGACCGGCTGGGCGCCGTCGTGTCCTCGGGCATCGGCGGCATCTGGACCACCCTCGACAGCTGGGACACGCTGCGGGAGAAGGGTGGCCGCCGCGTGCTGCCCATGACGGTCCCCATGCTCATGCCCAACTCGCCCGTGGCGTACGTGTCGCTCGAGCTCGGTGCGCGCGCCGGTGCGCACGCGCTCGTCTCGGCGTGCGCGTCCGGCGCCGAGGCGATCGCCTACGGCGTCGAGATGATCCGCAGCGGCCGCGCCGACGTCGTCGTGGCGGGCGGCACCGAGGCGACCATCCACCCCATGCCGATCGCCGCGTTCGCCGCCTCGCGCACCCTCTCGCTGCGCAACGACGACCCGGCCGGCGCGTCGCGCCCCTACGACGTCGACCGCGACGGCTTCGTCATCGGCGAGGGCGCGGGCATCGTCGTCCTGGAGTCCGCCGAGCACGCCGCCGCCCGTGGCGCCCGCGTCTACGCGCGCGTCGCCGGTCTCGGCCTGTCGGCCGACGGCTACCACATCACGTCGCCCGAGCCGTCGGGTGACGGGCAGATCCGCGCGATGCGTTCGGCGCTCGCCGACTCCGGCGTGGCTGCCGCCGACGTCGTGCACGTCAACGCGCACGCGACCTCGACCGTCGTGGGTGACCTCATCGAGGCCCGCTCGATCCGTGGCGTGCTCGGGGACGACGCCGACCACGTCGCCCTGTCCGCCACCAAGTCGATGACGGGTCATCTGCTGGGTGGCGCCGGCGCGCTCGAGACGATCTTCACGGTGCTGGCGCTGCACGAGCGGCAGGCCCCGCCGACGATCAACGTCGACAACCCCGACCCCGAGCTCGTGCTCGACCTCGTGCGCGGCACGCCGCGCGCGCTGCCGGACGGCCAGGTCGCCGCGATCAACAACTCGTTCGGCTTCGGCGGGCACAACGTCGCGCTGGTGGTCACCTCGGTCTGACGGCCGCCGCGGTGAGCCCGTCGCGCGTCAGGTGAACACCTCGCCCGGCAGGCCGAGCGCGTACCGCGCCCGGCCGTCGGCGTGCAGGCGCACGTACGTGTGCTCGGCGACGCCCTGCAGCACGTCCGGGTCGGCCAGGAAGTGCGCGGTCGCCAGCCCGTCGGCCACCATCGCGCGCTCGGCGACCACCCAGGTCGCGACGACGTCACGCGTCGGCTCGCCGGTGCGGGCGTCGAGCACGTGGTGCAGGCCGTCGCCCCACGCGCGGCGGTCGACGCCCGACGCGCACAGCGCGGCATCGCGCAGCTCGACGACGCCGAGGACACGCTGCGCGTCGCCGGGGACCTGCAGCCCGACCCGCAGGACGTCGGGACCGCGGTGGACCATGTCGCCGCCCGCGTCGACCACGTGCTCCCCCACGCCGCACGCGCACAGCTCCGCGGCCACGAGGTCGACCAGCTGCCCCTTGCCCGCCGCTCCGACGTCGAGGAGGACGGGCTGCGACGCGGTGAGCGTCGTGCCGGTGCGCCGCAGGACGTCGCGCGGGTCGGGGGCGGGCTCCGGCGGACCGGACGGCACGAGCCGGTAGCGGGCGTCGTAGCCCAGTCGCTCCAGGGCGGCACCTACGAGCGGCGAGACCGCGCCGCCGGTGCGCTCCGCGAGAACGTCGTACAGGTCGAGCAGCTCGGCGGCGTGGTCCGGGAACCGCACGGCACCACCCTCGCGCGCGACGCGCGCGACCAGCGAGTCCGCACGGAACCGCGACCAGGTCCGGTCGTACGCGTCGACGACCGATCGCACGCGGTCCAGCGTGACGTCGGGCAGGGGCGCGGGGGTGACGAGGCACCACGTCGTGCCGATCGCCTCGAACCGCGTCTCAGCGGGCGGCACCGGCCTCGACCCGCGCCCGCTCCTGCGCACGCGCCGACCGGTGCACCGGTCGGCGCCCGTAGCCGACGAAGGTGTCCGTGCGCACCTTGCGCACGCCGACCTCGCGCAGCACCGCCCGCGCCCGACGCACGAGGTCCGGCGAGCCGGCGACGTACGCGACACGCTTCGGCAGGTCGGGCATCGCCGCCCGGAGCACGGCGGGCGTCAGCCGCGTGCCGCGGTGCTGCGTCCAGCGCGGCGGCAGCGCGGGCACGGGTTCCGGCGACACGACGACCACGCGGACGCGCGTGCGCGCCAGGCGTCGCAGGTACGGCGGCGGCATGCCGGTCGCACACACGACGACCAGCACGATGTCGCGCGGTCCGGCGTGCTCGATCTGCGAGATGAACGGTGTGATCCCGATGCCACCGGCGACCAGGACGACGGGGCGCTGCGGGTCGTCCGGCAGCAGGAAGTCGCCACCGACGGTCGTCGCGCGCACCGTCGTGCCGACGGGCGCCCCCATGAGGGCGCGCTTGAACGCCGAAGGGCGGTCCCGGACGCCGAACGCCACGGCGACCGCGTCCCGACCCGCGGGGACGAGCGAGAACACGCGGCGCCGCCCGCGACCGTCGGGACGCGCACGGCCGACGTCGATCTCCGCCCACTGGCCGGGCTGCCAGCGCAACGCCCGCTGCGGGCGCAGGAGCACCTCGTGGGTGTCGGGGCCGGGCGTGTCGTGCCCGACGACGGTGAGCCGCACGGCACGCGGCGCCGCGACCAACGCGGTGACGAGGTTGGCGACGACGACCGCGAGCTCCGGTGACGTCGACAGCGGGCCCAGCACGAACGGCACACCGGCCACCGCCCCGGCGAGCAGCGCTACCGCGACGCGCGCCCACCGGCGCGGCGCCTGCGTCAGGGGCTCGACGACCATGAAGCCGGCGACGAAGAGCGCGGGGTGCGACCCCAGCGTGGTGACCAGCGCAGCCAGCGGCTCCTGCCCCGACTGCACGAGCCGCGGCACGGTCACCGCGAGGTACGCGACGAGGTACGCGAGCGCGACCGCGCCCGTCGCCGTGCGCCGGAGCACGAACGCGCCCGCGACGAGGACGACGGGTGCGAGGAGAGGTGTGCCGACCCACCAGACCGGCGCACCCGACCCGAGGACGGGGGCCACCACGAGTCCCGCGACGAGCGCCCCCGCGGCCGCGGGGTTGAGCAGGTGGCGGCCACCCCAGCGCACGAGCACCTTCGACAGCCCCGCCGCGGCACCCACGAGGCCGGCGCCGACCAGCCCGTCGACCGTCAGCGCGGGCCAGACGAGCAGCGCGAGGATCAGCCCCGTGATGAGCGACGACTCGACGTGCACGCGCCCGCCGTCGACGAGCGCCCCCGGCAGGCTCGTGAGCAGTGTTCCCAGCGTCGTGGCCCCGAGCGTCGCGGCGAGCGCGACCGGGTCGAGATCGAGCATCCCGAGGTACCCGGCCAGCGCCGCCGCCGCGTGCACGGCGACCAGCGCGAGCGTCCCCGTGCGGTACGGGCCCACGCGGCTGAGCAGCGCGTCGAGCCATCCCATCACCGCACCGCCGTCGTGCCCGGCGCGCCGGACACGTCAGGCCCGTGGCGCATCGCGGACCGCCTCGTCGAGCGCCGCCATGAACCCTGCACCGGTGGACGACGAACCTGCGAGCCGGTCGATGCTCACCTCGTCGAGCGGACGGCCCACCACGGTGTCCACGACCGCGGAGGCGAAGCGCTCCTGGAAGCGCCGCGACGTCGCGTTGGTGGCCGCGGGGTCGACGCGCACACCGGTGACCACCCCGTCGGTGAGCACCACGGTGACGTCGATCTGCTGGCGTCCCCCGGGTGTCTCGTAGGTGGCGCTGCCGCTGTAGGTGCCGTCGGCGGCGGGCTGCGCGGGTGCGGGCGCGCTGTCCGCACGCGTCGGCGGTCGAGCGTCGGCCGGCAGCGCGACGGTGCAGCCGGTGAGCGCGAGACCGGCGCCGAGCCCTGCGGAGAGCCGCAGCGCGGCCGAGGGACGACGAGGTGGCATCGGCGTCCTCCGCGAGGTGTCGGACGCACCGCGCCGCGGTACGTCGGCCCCCCGGGTGGATCTGGACGCACCCCGGCGACCCGCGGTGCAAATCGGACATTAGCCCACGCCCCCGGGGCGTGCCGATCGGGGGTCCGCCATGCGGAACGTTTCAGATCAGGCCGATCCCGGCTCGTGCACCCGGACGGCGCACGCCCGTCACTCTCCCGGGTGTCAGCCCACGCGGTGGAGCCACCGCACGGGCGCGCCGGCGCCGGCGTACCGGAACGGCTCGAGCTCGTCGTCCCACGCCTGGCCGAGCGCGAGATCGAGCTCGGCGCGCAGCCGCTCGGGGTCGGCGGCGTGCTCGAGCGCCGCCCGGATCCGGTCCTCGGGCACGACGACGTTGCCGTGCACGTCCGTCGCGGCGTGGAAGATGCCGAGCTCGGGCGTGTGGCTCCAGCGCGACCCGTCGACGCCCGGGCTCGGTTCCTCCGTCACCTCGTACCGCAGGTGGGCCCAGCCGCGCAGCGCGGACGCGAGCCGCGCACCGGTGCCCGGCGCGCCCTGCCACGAGAGCTCGGCGCGGTAGAACGTCGGCCCGGCGGGCTGCGGTGTCCAGTCCAGGCTGACGCGCGCGCCCAGCGCGTTGCCTGCCGCCCACTCGACGTGGGGGCACAGCGCGCGCGGCGCGGAGTGCACGAAAAGTACACCGCGGGTGATGGCACCGGCCATGTCGTCCTCCCGGATGGGCTCGAGGGTCGCCTTCCCCAACGACCTCGCCCCACGACAGGAACGTCACCAGCACAGATGCTGCGCACGCGGCGTGCACGGCACAGGATGCCCCATACGTCGCCCCAGGTCCAGCGGGACGCGCAGCGGGCGCGTCAGAGCTGCTCGCGGATCGCCCGCATCGCCTTCTTGCGCACCGAACGCTCCAGCCGGTCAAGGTAGAGCATCCCGTCGAGGTGGTCGACCTCGTGCTGCAGGCAGCGGGCCATGAGCTCGGTTCCCTCGACGACGACCTCACGGCCGTCCAGGTCGGTACCGACGACGCGCGCGTACCAGGCGCGGTGCGTCGGGAACCACAGGCCGGGCACCGACAGGCAGCCCTCGTCGCCGTCCTGGTACTCGTCCTCGGACAGCTCCACGATGACGGGGTTGAGCACGTACCCGATCTCGTCGTCGATGTTCCAGGAGAACGCCCGCAGGCCCACGCCGATCTGGTTGGCCGCGAGGCCCGCTCGCCCGTCCATGTCCACCGTCTCGAGGAGGTCCTCGACGAGCGAGCGCACGCGCTCGTCGATCGTGGTGATGGGGTCGCAGGGGGTGCGCAGCACCGGGTCGCCGACGGTACGGATCTCACGCAGGGCCATGCCCCGATCCTTTCATGTCACGCACCCCCGCCGCGGCCGTCGGCGCGCACCTGCGCACGCAGCACGACGCCGGTGGTGACCAGGGTCACCACCGGCGTCGGTGTCGTGGGTGCGTCGTCGCAGACGGCGCGGGGTTCACTCCCCGGCGCGCTGCTGCGGGACGCCCGTGAGGAGCTGACGGACCTCGGCCTCGTGGAAGCGGCGGTGCCCACCCAGGGTGCGGACGGCGGAGAGCTTGCCGGCCTGCGCCCAGCGCGTGACCGTCTTCGGGTCGACGCGGAACAGGACGGCGACCTCGCCGGGGGTGAGCAGGGCGCCCTGCGTGAGGGGGGCCTCGGTGGTGTGAAGAGCCATGGGCTGTACTCCTTGTCGTTCGGTAGCTCGGCTGACCTCGTGGGCCCCGTGGCTTTGCGTCCCCACCTTGCGGCGGGTTTGCCGTTTGTCGCTGACGTCTCCGACTATGCCTGAATCTGGACAACTGTGCAAGAAGCTCCGCCGTGCCAGATCTGTCCGGAGCGGGTGAAAAGTCACAGCCTGCCGAACCGGGACCTCACACCGCAGTACACCCCAAAAGCGACCAGGCCGGCCGCGACGAGCAGGAGCAGCACCGGGCCCGCCGGAGCGTCCCGCAGCGCCTGCAGCGCACCGTCCAGACCGCTCGCCTCCGCGGGGTTCGCGCGCGCGGCTGCGAGCACGAAGAGGACGCCGACGATCCCGAGCGCGACGCCCTTGGCCGCGTAGCCCACGGTCCCGGCGCGACGGGCGACCCGCCCGGCCGTCCCGGACGGCAGCCGCGTGAGGTCCTCGAGGAACTTCCTCCGCACGCCCTTGACGACGTGGTAGACGCCGACGGCGACGAGGCCGAGCCCGATCGCCCCCACGAGGAGGCGCCCACCGGTGCTCTGCATCAGGCGCGCGGTGAAGTCCGACGCACCGCCCCCGCCGTTCCCGCCGCGGACCACCGACAGCGCGGTGAGGGCGAGCACGAGGTAGACCGCGCCCTTCGCGCCGGCCTTCACACGGTCCGCGGTCGCACCCGCGGCCCCGCTGAGCGCCGCCGCGGCCTGCCAGAGCGCCAGAGCCGTGAACCCCACCACGCTGAACCACAGCGCGACACCGCCGAACGGCGTCTGCGCGAGCGCCGCGAACGCCCCCGACTCGTCGGCGCTCCCACCCGACGAGCCGAGCGCGAGCTGTGCGGCCAGCACGCCGATGAGCGCGTGCATGACTCCGCTGGCGGCGTAGCCCGCCCGTGCCCCCAGCTCCCACGCCCCCTGCGGTGACGTCGTCGCGACCGTGGCCATGGCACCTCCCTCGATGCGGGCTCCCCGCTCCCGACGCCTGTCGGAGCCCGCAGCGATCGTGGCAGCGGACGGCGTGGTCGGCATCCGGAGCGGGGGCACGGTGGTACGGCGGTGCACCTCGCGGCACTACCCTGCACTGCAGCAGGGGCCAGTAGCTCAGTCGGTCAGAGCAGCGGACTCATAATCCGTCGGTCGTGGGTTCGAGCCCCACCTGGCCCACCGAGCCGCGACCGTGGCCACGCGGTCCGGGTGCGGGGTCGCCGCACGCCCCCTAGGGTCGCGCCATGCCAGCCGCGCGTGTCCCCGGACGTGCACTGCTGCGCGCCGCCGCGTTCGGCGCCGCCGTGGTGCTGCCGGTCGTCGCGCTCGCCGTCGCGGTGCGCGGCGGGTCGGGTGCCGTCGTGCGGTTCGACGAGGCCACGGTGGCCGCGGCGACGGACGTCACCCGCTCCTCCGACACGCTGCGGACCGCGCTGGTCGGGTGGCAGGAGGTGTTCGCCGCGCGCTGGCTGAACCTCGTGCTCGTGCCCGCGGTGGGCGCCTGGGCGTGGCGGCGCGACGAGCTGCGCGACCGCGTCGTGTGGGCGGGCGTGACCGTGGCGGTCGGGTGGGGGCTGCAGCACCTGGCCAAGCTCGTCGTGCAGCGCGCGCGTCCCGTGATCGACGACGCCGTCGCGCACGCGCCCGGCTGGAGCTTCCCGTCGGGGCACGCGGCCAACACGACCACCGTCGCCGTCGTGCTCACCGTGCTCGTGTGGCCCGTGCTGGGACGTGCCGGCCGGGTCGCCGTGCCGACCGTCGCGGGCCTGCTGGTCGCGCTGACCGTCGCCGACCGGGTGCTGCTCGGCGTGCACTACCCGTCCGACGTCGTGGCAGGGGTCCTGTTCGGCACCGCGGTCGCCGGCGCGTCGTACCTCGGCTGGCGCCGGTCGCCGCCCGACGAGCGGCACGGGACGGGCCGCACGGCCGCGTCGGCCCCCACCCCTGAGCACCTGGCCCCTTGAGCACCCGGAGGACGCGTTGCACGAGTTCTGGCACCGGTACGAGACCGACACCCGCGCCCCCTCGGGTGCGGAGCTGCGCCGCGACCTCGCCCGGCGCGTCCTGCTGCCGGCCCTCGCCCTGTGGGGCGTGGTCGTCGGTCTTGGCCTGCTGATCACCGGACCGTTGGGCGGTCTGCAGGCAGAGACGGGCGTCAACGCCTGGCTGGTGGAGCAGCGCACGCCGACGCTCGACGCCGTGACGACCGTGCTGTCGGCCATCGGGCAGACGGAGTTCCTCATCGGCGCGTGCGTCCTCGCGATCGCGCTCGTGTGGTGGCGCACCCGCCAGTGGTGGTACGCCATGGTGCCGGGGCTCGCGGTGGCGGTGCAGGCCGCGATCTTCCTGACCTCCGCGCTCGTCGTGGGCCGCGAGCGGCCCGACGTCGAGCAGCTCGACGAGGCGCCGCCGACCTCGAGCTTCCCCAGCGGCCACACCGGAGCGGCCACCGCCTTCTACCTGTCGCTCGCGATGATGGCGCAGCGGATCGGCAACCCCGTCGCACGGTGGACGGTGACGCTGCTGTGCGTGCTCGTCCCCGTCGCGGTCGGCGTCGCGCGCATGTACCGCGGGATGCACTCGCTCACCGACGTGCTGGTCGGGTTCCTCAACGGTGCGACGTGCGCGGTGCTCGCGTGGAACGGCGTGCGGCGCCGGCAGGGCTGACACCGGCAGCGCGCGGCCGGCGGGCCGGCACACGCGGCTACGGTGGTGACGTGGCCCTGTTCTCCCGACGCCCCCGCCTGCCCGACCACCTGCGCCGCGCGCTCGACCTGCGCGGCGACGCCGTCCTGGCGGCCGCTCCCCTCGACGACGGTCGGTGGGCCGTCACGACGCGCCGCGCGCTGCACGTCGTGGGCGACCACGGCGTCGCACGCACGCCGTGGGCCGACGTCGACCGGGGGTCGCTCGACGCCGCCACTCGCACCCTGACGGTGCACTGGGTCAGCGGGGCGCGCAGCGCGCTCGTCGTCGCCACCGAGGACGCCTGGGACCTCGTGCAGTCGTTCCGCGAGCGCGTGCAGCAGTCCGTGGTGCACGTCGAGCACGTCGCCGTGCCGGGCGGCCGGGGGTCGGTGCGGGTCGCGCTGCGCCGCGACGAGGACGGCGGGCTGTTCACCCAGGTCATCGGAGACGGCACGGTCGACCTCACGGTGCCGGCGGTCGTGCGGGCCGTCGCCGAGGCGGAGCAGCACGTGCGGGCCGAGGCGGGCCTGGCGACCTGACGCGGGCGGGGGCACGAGCACCCGTCAGAGCCTGCTAGGGTTTTCCCCGCACGATCCCCCGTAGCTCAATTGGCAGAGCATTCGACTGTTAATCGAAGGGTTACTGGTTCGAGTCCAGTCGGGGGAGCTCCGCACGAGGCCCCCGTCCCGCGACAGCGCGACGGGGGCCTTCGTCGTCCCCGCGCCACGCCGCCGCGCGGGTGCCCCAAGGGTTGCCCGCGCGGACCTTGTCCGACGCCACGCCACGGGTGCCGGATGGAGCCATGACGAGTCGTGAGCGGGAGACGGCCGATCCGGTCGCCCGACACGGCTCGGCACGTCACGCCGCGGCGCGCGACGAGCACGCGAGCGCCCCGCACCCGCCGCTCGCGGCGCTCCAGGCCACCGCCGGGAACGAGGCCGTCACCGCGATGCTGACGGCGACGGACCGCGGCGGTACCGGGTTCCGCCACTGGGTCCAGCGGACCCCCGCCACCTGGGCGGCCAGCCCGACGGTCGCGACGGTCGCCGGGTACACCGGCTCCGCCGCGTACTGGCAGCCGGTCCAGGCGCTCGTCGCCCACTACGGCACGCTCGCACCCGCGGACTCCGTCGGGCGCACACGGACGCTGCACCGCCTCGAGACGGCCATCGCCTCCTGGCGGGCGAACCAGGCGACGAACTGGTGGACGAGCGCTCTCGACGCCCGCAAGGAGGTGGCGGTGCGGGCGGTCGAGTCGCTCATGTCGACCGAGCACGCCGCCCTGTTCACCGACCCGGCCGCGACCGCCGAGCTGGGCCGCATCGAGGGTGCTCGGACCACCGCCGCGCTCCGCACTCGCCTGCTCCGGCTCTTCACCGCGTCGGCCCGCCCGGAGCACGGCCTGGTCGTCGCGGCCCAGGTCCCCGAGGACCGCCTGCGCGCCGCGCTGCAGTCCCCGCTGTACCTGCCGGCCATCCTCGTCGTCCTCACCCGCAACCCGGCGGCCGGCGCGCCCGCGTCGTTGACGACCGTGCGCACCTTCCTCGCGACCCTCGCCGGGGAGATCGTGGCCCCGTCGACCACGGGCGTGACGGCGTCGGACGCCGCCCGTGAGGCGCGCGTCGAGGACATCCTCACACCGCCGGCGACGCGGGCCGCACGCGCCGCCGCGGCCGCTGCCGGCGGCCCGGCCCCGGCGTTCGTGCCCGCGGGCTACTACGAGGACCTGACCGCGGCACTGCACACGCAGATGCTGGGCGAGTGGGCCTGGGCCGGGCCGATGGACGCCCGCGCCGGCCTCGACACGAGCCCGGGCGGGCACGTCGAGGGCATCGCGGCAGAGGCGAAGCGCCGCGTGGACGCCCTGTACGGGATGTTCGGGTCCGCCGCGGCCCCGAGCATGACGTTCTCGGCCGGGACGCTGGAGGACCGTGGCACGGTCGTCGGCGACCCGTACGACATGGCGCGCTGGATGGTCCGTGAGGGTGGCGGCGGGAACGACGTCGGCGCCGTCCAGGAGGCGCACCACTCGTTCGAGGACGCCGCCGCGGCGCGCGCGATCGAGGACCGCGTCATCAGCCACTACGCGGGCCGGACCGCACCGGTCGCGGCGAACGAGGTCGCCGCGATGGCGGCGACGGGGCTCACGGGCACGGAACGGGCCCGGCGCCTGAGGATCATCGACCGGATGTGGCCCGGCGTGCAGTACCGGGGCAGGGTGTCGGTGGCGGCGCGTCAGGGCGCCACCCCGGCCGCCACGCGGGCGATCTACTGGGGGCTGTTCAAGACGATGATCCACGAGTACATCCACACCACGGAGCACCCGACGTACGGGACGTGGTACCGCGGGCTGCGCGACTCGCACCACGTCACGACGTACCAGGAGGGCTTCACCGACCTGTTCACGCTCCGGACGTGGCAGAGCGTCCACCCGCAGGAGATCACCGCGAGCGCGGAGCTCCGGGGCCGCGTGCAGGGTGCCGCCGACACGACGCTCGACCTCGCCGCCGTCGGCGGCGCGCCCGGGCACTACGCCGAGCTCGCCGAGGCCCAGCAGCTCGAGGCGTACTTCGGCGCCGCCAACATGAAGGCGGCGTACTTCCGCGGCGACACCGCCGTGCTCGGCGGAGGGAGGCTCCCGCGATGACCGCTCCTGTCGACGCCGGCCCGCTGGCCGAGGCGCTGGCCGGGCGCTACGACCGCTGGCGCTGGGCACCGGGTCTCACGCCGGAGGTCGTCGGCGCCGCGCTCGGCGTCCCGCTCTCCCCCGGGCCGGTCCGGCTCGCGGGGCGCGAGCTGCTCGGCGCCGTCGTCACCGTCCCCGACCAGCCGTATCCGGTGCACCTGCGCTGGGAGCGCAGCGGCGAGCTCGCGCTCGTGGAGCTGTCCCAGCCGCCTGCGTCCCCCTCGTGGCCCGCCGTGGTCGCGGCGCTCGGCGAGCCGGACGTCGTGCACCCGCACGGCAGCGGGGCGTACCCGGGCAGCGAGCAGCGCTGCCACCTGGACCGCGGCCTCACGGTCTTCGACGGGGCGGGACTCGGCTACCAGGCCGTGTGGCTCTACCCCCCGACGACCCCCGACGCGTACGCCGCCGTGACCGGGGCGTTCGAGACACCGACCAGATCGAGGTGAGCCCGATGGACACAGCCGAGCCCGAGCACCGGCACCGCACCGTCCCCGCGGCCCCGCAGAGCGCGCCGCACTCCGAGCGTCCGGCCGCGCAGCATCCGCTGCTGGAGCTGCAGCGGCAGGCGGGCAACGCCGCCGTGGCCGGCCTGGTGGCCGTGCAGCGGCACTCGCTCGACCCGGAGGAGGAGGCCGGCGCCTGACCGCCTCAGCGCAGCCCGGGCACCCGCGGCGGCAGCCGGTGCAGCACGACGTCCCCGACCGCGCCGTCCTGGAGCGTCAGCGTGACGTACGTGCAGGCGGGCTGCCGGCGCCGGTCCGTCGGGGAGCCGGGGTCGAGCAGCCGCAGGCCGCGCGGCGTGGTGGTGTCCCAGGGGACGTGGCTGTGGCCGAACACCAGCAGGTCGAGGTCGTCGAACCGCAGGTCGCAACGCCTCTCGCGTCCCGGCGCCACATCTCGTCCGGGAGGTCGCGGGCTCGTCCCGGCACGTGCGTGTCGGCGACGACCGTGACGCGGACGGGGCGGGCACGGCCCGAGGCTCCCGGCATCACGCACCTCCTCGCACCGCAGCAGGTGGTGCACCCCGCGGCGCACCGCCGCCAGGCTCGCACGCGCCGGCGTCGCGCACCACGGCAGGGCACGCGGCGACCCGCGTCCGACCCCCTCCCCGGGGTCGCCGCCCGGACGCCGTAACCCGGCACTGACCTGGGACGACGCAGCATCCGGTGGGAGGGCTGGACGAACGACCGAACGGGCCTCACACTTGCCTCGATCCCGCTCGCCCCGGGACCGTCTCCTCGCCCCACCCCCACTCCGTCGTGCCCTCGTCCGCGGCACCCACCGGCACCGTCCGGCTGGGTCCCGGACGCGTCGTCGACCCCTCGTCCCGCCCCCGTCACCACCCGTCGTCCGGCCCGCCTCGGCCGGGGAAGGATCCGTCGTCCGTGCTGCGCTCCGTGGCTGCCCACCTCTCGCTCGACGTCCACAAGCCGCTCGAGCTGCTGCTCGCCGTGGCCGTCGCGGACGGCCCCTACGAGCGCTCCGAGCTGATGCTCGCGCGCACCGACGACGACCCGCTGGACGTGCAGGAGATCAAGACGCCCCACGGAGGTCGGGTCCACCGCATCCTGGCGCCGGCCGGGCGCGTGGTGGTCGACTACCAGGCGACCGTGACGGGCCAGGCGACCGAGCCCCCGGTGGAGGACGTCGACCTCGTGGAGTACCGCCGCCCCAGCCGGTACGTCGACTCCGACCGGTTGCTGGCGTTCGCGCGCGACCAGTTCCGCGGCCTCGAGGGGCCGGCGCTGCTCGACGCCGCGGTCACCTGGGTCGCCGAGCACGTGAGCTACGCGCCGGGCACGAGCCTGCCGACCGACGGCGCGAGCGACACGCTCCTGAAGCGGCGCGGCGTCTGCCGGGACTTCGCGCACCTCGTCGTGGCCCTCCTGCGCGCGTGCGACGTGCCCGCCCGCCTGGCGTCGGCGTACGCGCCCGGGCTCAAGCCCATGGACTTCCACGCGGTGGCCGAGGCGTGGGTCGACGGCGCCTGGTACGTCGTCGACGCGACGCGCCTCGCACCGCGTCCGTCGCTGCTGCGCATCGCGACGGGCCGGGACGCGACCGACACCGCGTTCCTGTCGTACTACGGGGGCAGCCTGCGGCTGCGGTCGATGACCGTCACCGCGGTGACTGACACCAAGGTCACCGACGACGGCACGGGGCTGGTCGCGCTGCGCTGAGCCCGGCAGCACCGGGTCGCCCGGTCCGTGTCAGCCCGCGCGCAGGGTGCGGCGCTGCGCCTCGAGGTCGAGCAGCTCGGAGAGCAGCGCGCGCTGCTCCGACGGGTCCGCGTCGTCACCCAGCCGCTGCAGGCGGCCGCGGACGTCCGCGACGCGGCGCGTCAGGCCGACGTCGACGAGCCGTGTGACGACGCCGCGGACGAACGCCGGCAGGGCCGTCGGGCGGTCCTCCGGCAGCGGTGCGACCGACAGCTCGGTGAGCAGGGGGCGTACCGGCTCGGCGGCGGCCTCGATGACCGCCTCGACCCACGCCGCCTCGCCGCCGTGCGTCGCGATGTCGACCGCCACCGCGATGCCGCCGGCGGCACGGACCGCCTCGTGGACGGCGCGGTAGGCCGGTGCGGCGCACGCGTCGGCCGGCAGGTCGTCGAACTCCCGCGGCACGAGCGTGGGATGCTGCAGCACCACCTCCAGCGCGGTGCGCTCCACCTGCGCGACGGGGTCACGGCGGTCGGGTGCCGCCATCCGCGCGACCGGGACCACCGCCGGGGCGTCGTCGGGGCGCCCGCCGGGCCGTGCGACGACGTCGCGGTCCGCCTGCCGGGCCCCGGGACGCGGTGCGCGACGCGCGTCCGCGACGGCGCGCCGGACCCCGCTCACGTCGTCCATGCCGAGCCACCCGGCCAGCAGACGCTCGTACTCGGGCCGCAGCGCGGAGTCACGGATGCTCGCCACGACGGGCGCGGCGGCGCGCAGCGCCCGGATGCGCCCCTCGGCGGTGCCGAGGTCGTGTGCGGCGAGCGTCGAGCGGATGACGAACTCGAACAGCGGCTGCCGCGAGGCGACGAGCGCAGCCACCGCGTCCGGGCCCCGCGCCTGGCGCAGGTCGCAGGGGTCCATGCCCGACGGCTCGACCGCGACGAACGTCTGCGCCGAGAACGCCTGGTCCTCGCCGAACGCGCGCAGCGCGGCCTTCTGGCCGGCCGCGTCGCCGTCGAACGTGAAGACGATCTCGCCGCCGACCGACGCGCCGCCCGCGAGCTGTACCCCACCCGCTCCCCCGTGGTCCCCCACGAGCCGGCGCACGATGCGCGCGTGGTCGGTCCCGAACGCCGTGCCGCAGGTGGCCACCGCGGTGCGCACGCCCGACAGGTGCATCGCCATGACGTCGGTGTAGCCCTCGACGACCACGACCTGCTTCTGCTTCGAGATCTCCCGCTTGGCCAGGTCGATCCCGTACAGCACGTGCGACTTGCGGTACAGCGGCGTCTCGGGGGTGTTGAGGTACTTGGGACCGTTGTCGTCGTCGAGCAGCCGGCGGGCACCGAAGCCGACCGTCTCGCCGGTGACCTCGCGGATCGGCCACACCAGACGCCCGCGGAACCGGTCGTAGATGCCGCGCTGCCCCTGGCTGACCAGTCCGGACGCCGTGAGCTCGGCCTCGGTGAACCCCCGGCCGCGCAGGTGGCGCAGCAGGCCGTCCCAGCCCTGCGGCGCGAAGCCCACGCCGAACTCGTCGGCCGCCGCGCGGTCGAACCCGCGCTCGGCGAGGAACGTGCGCGCCACCGCGGCCTGCGGCGTGACGAGCTGCTCACGGTAGAACTCCTCGGCCACGCGGTGCGCGTCGAGCAGCCGCCGGCGCTTCCCCGGCTCCTCGCCGGGACGCGCGGGCCCGCCGCCCTCCTCGTACCGCAGCTGCATGCCGACGCGCGACGCCAGGTACTCGACCGCGTCGGTGAAACCCAGCCCGTCGACCTGCTGGACGAACGCGATGACGTCGCCGCCCTCGCCGCACCCGAAGCAGTGGTACCGCCCCACCTGCGGGCGGACGTGGAACGACGGCGACCTCTCGTCGTGGAACGGGCACAGCCCCTTGAGCGAGCCGACGCCCGCGGGCCTGAGCGCGACGTGCGCGCCGACGATCTCCTCGATGCGGACGCGCTCGCGGACGGCCTCCACGTCCTCCCGCAGAATTCGTCCGGCCACGGGCGTGAGTCTAGGCGCCCGTGGCAGCGGCGTGACCCGGCGGCCGGGTGGTCGCGCGCCCCGCGCCACCCGTGGTGTCGAATGTCGTGCGGGCGGCACGTCATGGCGGGTGACGGGCGGACCGCGCCCGCGACAGCACGAGGAGGACGACGTGGAGTACATGCTCTTCATCTGCACGGACCCCGAGGGCGAGGAGCCCGCGCCGGGCGACCTCACGATCGAGGAGTGGGGTGCCGACGTGGACGAGCGTGGCGTCTGGCGGCACGGTGACCGGCTGCGTCCCGTCGAGGCGGCGACGACCGTGCGGCGCCGGGGCGACCGGGTCGTCCTTTCCGACGGACCGTTCGCGGAGACCCGCGAGCAGATCGCGGGGTACGACGTCATCGAGGCGGCCGACCTCGACGAGGCCGTCGCGATCGCGGCGGCGCATCCCATGGCGCGCGCGGGGCGCGTCGAGGTGCGCCCGGTGTGGCCGCTGGACGCGGGCGACTGATCCCCCGGGCCGGTCGGCGCCTCAGTGCCGCGGCGGGTGCACGAGCCGGGTGTGCAGCTCCACCGCCGAGACGTCGGTGAGCGAGGCGACCTGGTCGACGACGACGCGCAGCCGCCGCGCGTCGTCGTCGGCCGCGCGCCAGTCGGCCGCGAACGGCGGCTCGAGCACGTCGGCGCCACGGTCGGCCATGACCTCGACGAGGTCGGCGAGGATCTCGCGCTGGCGCAGGTACAGCGGCTCGAGCTCGCGCGGCGCCATGACGTACGCCACGGCCAGGCCCTTGAGCACGAGGATCTCCGCGAGCGTCTCGTGCGGCACGACGAGCTCCGCCGCGTACCGCGTCAGCGGACCCTCGCCGTAGCGGGCACGGGTGGCCTGCTGCGCGGCCTTCGCGAACCGCCCGATGAGCTGGCTCGTCGCGTCCTTGAGCACCGCGAGCGCGCGGCGTGAGCCGTCGAACCCCGCCTCCCAGAACCGTGCCGCGACGAGCCGGTCCATCGCGGCCTGCAGCTCGTCGGCCGTGACCTCGCTGCCGTACCAGGTGTCGACGGCCTCGACGACCCGCGCACGCTCGTCGGGGCGCGTGAGCACCCCGAGGTCGAGGCGCCCGCCGACCACGGCGTCCTCGACGTCGTGCACGGAGTACGAGATGTCGTCCGCGAGGTCCATGACCTGCGCCTCGAGGCACTTGCGCCCCGCGGGCGCGTCGGCGCGCAACCACGTGAAGACCGGCAGGTCGTCCTCGTAGACGCCGAACTTGTGGGTCGGGCGGCCGCTGGCGGGGCTGATCGGACCCTGCCCGTGGCGCCACGGGTACTTCACGGACGCGTCGAGGCTGGCCCGCGTGAGGTTGAGCCCCACGGAGCGACCGTCGGGCGCGACGACCTTGGGGTCCAGGCGCGTCAGCAGGCGCAGCGTCTGCGCGTTGCCCTCGAACCCGCCGATGCCGCGCGCGATCTCCGCGAGGGCGCGCTCGCCGTTGTGGCCGAACGGCGGGTGCCCGAGGTCGTGCGCGAGGCACGCGGAGTCGACGACGTCGGGGTCGCAGCCCAGCGCCTTGCCGATCTCGCGGCCGACCTGCGCGACCTCGAGCGTGTGCGTCAGGCGCGTGCGCACGAAGTCGTCCGACGAGGGGCCGAGCACCTGCGTCTTGGCGCCGAGGCGCCGCAGCGCCGAGGAGTGCACGAGGCGCGCGCGGTCACGCTCGAACGGGGTCCGCTCGCGGGACTTCTCCCCCTCGGCCACCCACCGCTCGCGGTCGGCGTCGGCGTACCCGTCGGCGCTGGTCACGGTGGGGGCGGTCACGTGCCCAGGGTAGAGGCCGCCCGCGACGTGCCGCGGTGCGGTTGCTCACACCGGCACGTCACGAGCGGCCCGACCTCGTCAGCCCTTGACCGCACCGGCGGTCAGGCCGCCCACGATGTACTTCTGCAGGAAGAGGAACAGCACGAGCACGGGCAGCGCCGTGATGACGGCACCGGCGGCGAACAGGCCCCAGTTCGCCTCGAGCAGCGACGACACCCATCCGTACAGCCCCACGGCGACCGTCCAGTTGCGCTCCGACTGCAGGACCAGGCGGGCGATGATGAAGTCGGCGAAGGTGCTGATGAAGGACAGCAGCGCGACGACCGCGAGGATCGGGGTCACCAGCCGCAGGATGATCGTCCAGTAGGTCTGCGCGTGCGTGGCGCCGTCGATCTTCGCGGCCTCGTCGAGCTCCTTGGGCACGGTGTTGAAGAACCCGTACATGAGGAACGTGTTCACCCCGAGCGCGCCGCCCAGGTACACCGCGATCAGCGCGATCTTGCTGTTGAGACCGAGCGCCGGCACGACGTTGCCCAGCGAGATGAGCAGCAGGAAGATCGCGACGAACGCGAGCATCTGCGGGAACATCTGGACGATGAGCAGCGTCGTCAGGCCGACGCGGCGCCCCGTGAACCGGAAGCGCGAGAACGCGTAGGCCGCGGCCGCGCCCATGAGGACGGTGCCGATGCCGGTCGCGATCGCGATCTGCAGCGTGTTGCCGAGCCAGCGCCAGAACATCGTGCCGCCCAGCGCGTCGTAGTTGGCGGGGCTGAGCGACGAGAAGAGGCGGTTGGACCCGGTCAGCGTGCCGCCGTCGGCCAGCGACGCCGAGATGACGTAGACGATCGGGAAGGCCGCGTAGGCGACGGCGATGACGCCCACCAGGTGCCGCCAGCCGAGCTCGGCGAACCAGCGGTGGGGTCGCATGCGCGGCACTGCGGAGAACGACTTGCGGGTTGCGCGCGTGACGTCGGTGGTGGCCATGTCAGTTGATCTCCTCGAACTGCTTCGTCCGCTTGAACGTGATCGCGGAGATGGTCGCCACGATGAGGAAGATGACGATCGACAGCGCGCTGGCCAGGCCGTAGTTCTTGGCCGCGGTGCCGTCGAGGCCGGACACCGAGTAGACCATCGAGATGAGGATGTCGGTGTGGCCGAGCGGGACCGACGCGTCGGCGAAGCGCGGGCCGCCGCCGGTGAGCATGTAGATGAGCGTGAAGTTGTTGAAGTTGAAGGCGAACGACGAGATGAGCAGCGGCGAGGTCGCGACGAGCAGCAGCGGCAGCGTCACCGACCGCCACGTCCGCCACGCGCTCGCACCGTCGACCTTGGCGGCCTCCAGCACGTCACCCGGCAACGACTGCAGAGCACCGGTGCAGATGAGGAACATGTACGGGAAGCCGAGCCACAGGTTCACGCCGAGCACGGAGAGCTTGGCCAGCCAGGGGTCCGTGAGCCACGGGATCGCGGCACCGCCGAGCAGCACCTGGTTGACGAAGCCGTAGGAGCGGTTGAGCATCCCGGACCACAGCAGCGCCGCGAGGAACCCGGGGATCGCGTACGGGAGGATCAGCAGCGTCCGGTAGGCCTTGCGTCCCCGCAGCCGCGTGTCGTTGAACGTGATCGCGAGGAACAGCCCGAGCAGGAACGTCGTGACGACCGACAGGATCGCGAACGCGAACGTCCACACCAGGATCCGCAGGAACGGACCGGCGTAACGCTCGTCGGCGAACGCGGTGCGGAAGTTGTCGAGACCGACCATGACGCGCCAGCCGACGTTGAGCCGCTGCCCGTCGTCCGACCGGAACCAGCCGTCGGAGGTCGCGCGGTAGACGGTGCCGGTGGTGACGTCGGTCATCGTGTCCGCGTCCGCGTCCCACTCCAGGGTCGGGACGGCGAGGAAGCCGGTGCGGGCGTCCTGCGTGCGCACCGAGCCGTCGTTCGGGTCGTCGGAGAAGGCGACCCGCAGGCTCGTCACCTCCGACTGCCGGGCGAGCACCTCGCCGCGATCCAGCACGGTGGCGCCCGGCACCTCGGTCACGCGTCCGTCCTCGGCGCGTGCGCCGGGCTCCACCGTCAGCGGCTGCTCGGCCGTCCCCACGAGGACGTCACCGCCGTCGATGATCGCGAAGCCCAGCTCGTCCCCGCGCTCGACGACGGCCAGCGGGTAGGTCGCGGAGCCCTCGACGCGGCGCTCGTTCTGGACCAGCAGCGCCTCGACGGCGTGCTCCTTCGTCGAGTTGTGACCGTCGCCGTAGTTGGTGAACGCGACCCAGCCCGTGTAGCCCACGACGTACACCTGGAAGACCAGCAGGAACGCGAGCCCCGGCAGGATGTACTTCAGCGGTGTCGTGCGGCGGGAGAAGTACACCCAGTCCGCGACGACGACGAGCACGACCATCGCGGCGAGGATGCCGAGGTGGCCCTCGCGCCAGGCGGCGAGGACGCCGAAGACGCCGAGGGCGTTGACGACGGCCATGAGCGCGATCTTGACGAGCGTGCCGGGGCGCACGGGTCCGCGCCCTGCACCGCTGCGCCCGCGCGACGGCGCGGGTGGGACGTCGGTCGGGCCGCCGGCGGCGTCGGCGGGTCCGACGGGGCCGGCAAGGGTGGGCTGCGAGGACATCGCGGGACCTTCCGTGGGGTCGTGGGCGGCGCGTCGGTGCGCCGGGAAGGCGTCGCCCGTCAGGCACGACGGGGGCGACGGGGGCGACGGGGGCGGCCGCGCCGCGGGTGGTCACCCGCGGCGCGACCTGCCACGGGTCAGGACCCGATGGCTCCCTGGATGTCGGCCACCATCTTGTCCCAGGCGGCGACCGGCTCGGACGTGCCCGAGATGATGTTGGCCTCGGTGACGCCCCAGAACGCCCACACGGAGCCCATCTCGGGGATCGACGGCATCGGGACCGCGTCGGCGCCGACGGCCGCGAAGCCCGCCGTGATCGGGTCGGACGAGGCCGTCTCGGCCGCCGACTTCAGCGCCGGCGGGCGGCTGCCCGCCTCGTAGAGCGCGAGCTGCGCCTCGTCGGTCGCGACGTAGTTGACGAGGAAGTCGTTCGCGAGCAGCGCGTTGTCGCTCTGCGCCGAGACGTAGAAGCCCTGCACACCGACGAAGGGCTGCGCGGGCTGCCCGCCTGCCGACGGGATCGGGTCGATCGCCAGCTCGAGGTCGGCGAACTGCTCGAGCATCCACGGCCCGCCGACGATGAACGGCGACTCGCCGTTCTTGAAGGCCTCGACCGCGATGTCGTACGTGATGTCGGTCGACAGCGTGCCGGCCTGGCCCTGCGCCTGCAGCCACGTCGCGAACGCCTGGCCGGGGGCACCGCCCAGCGCGAGCTCGGCCGTGTAGGAGCCGTCGTCGTTCTGCACGAAGACGGGGGCGCCGAACGACGTCTGGAACGGGTAGTACGTGTACGGGTCACCCTCGGTGCCCGTCTGGATGAGGAACGGGTACGGGGTTCCCGCTGCGCGGCCGGCAGCGATGGCGTCGTCCCACGTCGCGGGAGCTGCGGACGCGAGCGCCGTGTTGCGGATGAGCGCGATGTTCTCGATCGCGTAGGGCAGGCCGTAGACCTGGCCGTCCTGCGTGAAGGCCTGGACCGCGACCTCCTGGAAGTCGCCGGCCTTGTCGCCCAGCTCGATGGGAGCCACGACGCCGTTGCTCGTCATCTCACCGAGCCAGTCGTGAGCCCCGACCGTGAGGTCCGGGCCCTCGCCGGTGGGCACCTGGGCGAGGAAGTCCGCCCGGATGTCCTCGAAGTTCTTGAGCACGAGCTCGACGTCGACGCCGTTCTCGTCCTCGAACGCCTTGGCCGCCGCCTCGACCGCGGCCTGCCGCGTCTCGTCGACCCAGACCACGAGGCTGCCCTCCGCCGACCCGCTGGTCGGCTCCGCCGTCGTGTCGCCTGCCGTGTCCTCGCCGGCCCCGCCGCAAGCGGTCAGCGTCAGCGCCAGGCCGAGCGTGATCGCTCCGGCCGAGATGCCTCGTCGCATCGTTCTCTCTCCTGATCGTCGTCTCTGCTGTCCGACGAGTCAGCGCTTCGCCGCCGTCGGCTCGTGCCGTGACCGTAAGCGAGTTGAAGCCCCCCTTGCAAGTCGTTACAGTAACTTTCTGACAACGCTGACAGGACGCACACCCCAGGTGCGCCGCGCGGAGGACGAGGAGGTCCGGTGACCCCGACTACGCTGCCGTCTGTGCGCACTCGTCTCACCGACCTGGCCGAGCAGGCCGGGGTCAGCACCGCGACCGTGTCGCGCGTGCTCAACGGGAAGCCGGGCGTCTCCGCACAGGCGCGACAGGCCGTGCTCACGGCCCTGGACATGCTCGGCTACGAGCGCCCCGAGAAGCTGCGCATGCGCTCGGCCGGGCTTGTCGGGCTGGTCGTCCCCGAGCTCACGAACCCCGTCTTCCCCGCGTTCGCCCAGGTCATCGAGACGATGCTGAGCGACCGCGGGTACACCCCCCTGCTGTGCACCCAGTCCCCCGGCGGCACGACCGAGGACCAGTACGTCGACCTGCTCATGGAGCACAGCGTCGACGGCATCGTCTTCGTCTCGGGCCTGCACGCGGACACCACCGCGAGCAAGGACCGCTACCACCGCCTGCGCGGCCGGGGCGTGCCGCTCGTGCTCGTCAACGGCTTCGCCGAGGGCGTGGACGCCCCCGCGGTGTCCACGGACGACACCGCGGCCATGGACCAGGCGATGCGTCACCTGCACTCCCTCGGCCACCGCGAGATCGGGCTCGCCATCGGGCCCACGCGGTTCGTCCCCTCGCAGCGTAAGCGCGACGCGTTCACCGCGCTCCTCGAGAAGCAGGGCGTCACGTCGCCCGAGCAGCACGTCGTGTCCACGCTCTTCACGGTCGAGGGCGGGCACGCCGCCGCTGCCGAGCTGTTCCGCTCCGGGCACACGGCCGTGATCTGCGGCTCCGACCTCATGGCGCTCGGTGCGGTCCGCGCCGCCCGCACCCTCGGTCTGGGCGTGCCCGACGACGTGTCGGTGGTCGGGTTCGACGACTCGCCCCTCATCGCGTTCACCGACCCGCCCCTGACGACGGTGCGCCAGCCCGTCGCCGCCATGGGGCACGCGGCGGTGTCCGCGCTCGTCTCCGAGATCACCGGCACCCCGGCGTCCCGCGCCGAGCTGCTGTTCCACCCGGAGCTCGTCGTGCGGGGCTCCACCGGGACGGCCCCCGCACCCTCGTCCGCCAACCGCTGACGACCTCGCGCCCGCGACGGCGCCTGAGCGGCCGCGACGCGCCGTGCCCCTCCCCCGCGCCCGTCCTCCCCACGCCCGTCCCCGCCGGCCCGTTCCCCTGCCCCAGCCCCTCCCACGTCGCGGCACGACCCATCGCCACGACGCCCCCACCAGGAAGGTTCGCCGTGTCCCTCGACGCCCTCACCACGACGCTGGTCCACCGCCCCGACACCGACACGCAGTGGTGGCGCACCGCCGTGATCTACCAGGTGTACCCCCGCTCGTTCGCGGACGCGTCGGGCGACGGCGTCGGGGACCTGCCGGGCGTGACCGCGCACCTCGAGCACCTCGTCGAGCTGGGCGTCGACGCCGTCTGGCTGTCGCCGTTCTACCGCTCGCCCCAGGCCGACGCGGGCTACGACGTCGCCGACTACCGCGACGTCGACCCGCTGTTCGGCACGCTCGCCGACGCCGACGCCCTCGTGGCGCGTGCGCACGAGCTCGGCCTGCGCGTGATCGTCGACCTCGTGCCGAACCACACGTCCGACGAGCACGTCTGGTTCCAGGCGGCGCTCGCGGCAGCACCCGGCTCCCCGGAGCGCGCCCGGTACCACTTCCGTGACGGCCGCGGCGAGCACGGCGAGCTGCCTCCCAACAACTGGGGCTCGATCTTCGGCGGTCCCGCCTGGACCCGCACGACCGACGCCGACGGCTCGCCCGGGCAGTGGTACCTGCACCTGTTCGACTCCAAGCAGCCCGACCTCGACTGGGACAACCCCGAGGTCCGCGCGGAGTTCGAGGACGTGCTGCGGTTCTGGCTCGACCGCGGGGTCGACGGCTTCCGCGTCGACGTCGCGCACGGCATGGTCAAGGCCCCCGGCCTGCCCGACTGGGACGGGCACGTCGCGATGATCGACGGTGCCGACGACACCGAGCAGGTCAACGGGTCCGGCAACCAGGGGCCGATGTTCGACCAGGACGGGGTCCACGACATCTATCGCGCCTGGCGTCGCGTGCTCGACGAGTACGACGGCGAGCGCGCCATGGTCGCCGAGGCCTGGGTCGAGCCGCTGTCGCGCCTGGCGCGCTACGTGCGCCCGGACGAGATGCACCAGGCCTTCAACTTCGCGTTCCTCGCCGCCGGCTGGGACGCCGCGGCGCTGCGGCGCGTCATCGCCGCGTCGTTCGCGGCGAACGACGCGGTGGGGGCGCCGACGACGTGGGTGATGTCGAACCACGACGTCGTACGGCACGCGTCGCGCCTCGGGCTGTCCGACCCGACCCACCGGCCCAACGGCATCGGGCACGGCGACGAGCAGCCGGACGCCGCGCTCGGGCTGCACCGCGCCCGGGCCGCGACGCTCCTGATGCTCGGGCTGCCCGGCTCCGCATACGTCTACCAGGGCGAGGAGCTGGGCCTGCCGGACCACACGTCGCTCGACGACGACCTGCGCCAGGACCCGGCGTTCTTCCGCACCGGCGGCGTCGAGCGCGGGCGTGACGGCTGCCGCGTGCCGCTGCCGTGGGTGGGCGACGCGCCCGGGTTCGGTTTCTCCCCCACGGGTGCGACGTGGCTGCCGCAGCCGGCCGACTGGGCGGACCTCGCCGTCGACCGGCAGCGCGGACGCGAGGGGTCGACCTACGAGCTGTACCGCGCCGCGCTGCGCCTGCGCCGCGCCGAGGGGCTGGGCCCCGGCGGTCTGGAGTGGCTCGACGCTCCGGGTGGTCGGGACGTCGTCGCGTTCCGCAACGGCGACGTCGACGTGGTCGCGAACCTGGGCGACGAGGACGTGCCGCTGCCCCGCGACGCGCACGCACTGCTCGCATCCGGCCCGCTGACCGACGGCACGCTTCCCGCGGGTACGACGGTCTGGCTCCGCACCCCCTGACACTCCCCGCCGACCGGAACCCGGCTCACCGATCGAGACCCGAGACGGTGAGCGGTGTTCCGGTCGGCGGGCGGGTCACGCCAGCGTCGCCGCGGCGGCCCGCTCGACGACCGCGGGCAGGCCGCCCTCACGCGCCCACGCGCGCTGCTCGTCGGCGCCCGTGCCGCGCCGCCACAGCCCCGCCAGCAGCTCCTGCACCATCGGCAGGTCGCCGGTGTCGGTCAGCGCGGGGCGCACGTGGTCGAGCAGGTGCGCCACGGCGTCGGCGGCCGGCACCGGTGCCAGGGCGGGCGGCACGACGAGGTCGCCGGAGAGCCCGCTGCGCCCCGCGCGCCACGTCGCGGCCCGCAGCACCTCGTCCCGCTCCGTCACCGGCGGCACGCCGTCGGCGGCCTCACGGGCGGCGGTCTCGACGATCCCCCGCGTCAGGGCGGCGAGCAGCACGGCGTCGTCGGCGCGCAGGCAGATGTCCGCCACGCGCACCTCGACCGTCGGGTACTTGGCCGAGAGCCGGGCGTCGAAGTAGATCATCCCCGGGTCGAGGGCGACGCCGGTCTCGATGAGGTCCGCGACGGTGGCGTGGTACGCCGCGGCGGAGCCGAAGGGCGCCGTGGGGCCGGCCGTGGGCCAGCGGGACCACATCTGTGAGCGGATGCTCGCGAAACCGGTGTCCTCGCCACGCCAGAAGGGCGAGTTGGTGCTCAGCGCGAGCAGCACGGGCAGCCAGCCGGCGATCCGGTCGAGGACCGCCACGCCCTCCTCGTCATCGGCCACCGACACGTGGACGTGGCAGCCGCTCGTGAGCATCTCGCGCACGGTCATCGCGTACTGCCGCGCCATCCGGTGGTAGCGGTCGCCCTCGCTGAGCGTCGGCTCGCCCGGCACCGGGGACGTGGCGAGGGCCGCGAGCCGCGCCCCCGCGTCCTGCGCCGCGCGGGCGGCACGACGACGGCCCGCGCGGACCTCCCCGACCAGGTCGCGCAGCTCGAGGCAGGGACGCGTGCCGGTCTCGAGCTGCTCCTGCTGCAGCTCGGGCTCGAGCCCGCCGCCCGGCTCCGGCCCGCCGTCCACGTCACCACTCGTGCGCTGCTCGTACGCGGCGAGCGCCGCCTCCGCCACACCCGTCGGTGCCCCGTCCGGGCCCACCAGCAGGTACTCCTCCTCGACGCCCACGGTCCGCATGGCGAGAAGTCTGCGGGCCGCGGGCCCGTCGCGCGCGTCGAGAGCGGCGAGGTACAGCTGGGCGGGGCCCGGGCGGTCCGGTCCTGCCGCGCGAGGCGGTCGAGCCCGTCGAGCACCAGATCGAGCCCGAACTCGCCCCGTCATCGACCGGACCCTCCCCGTCGAGGAGATCGTCGAGGCGCACCGGTACGTCGACACCGGCCGCAAGCGCGGTGCGGTGGTGCTGCGCGTCCGCCCCGAGGACGGCCCCGGGGACGCCGGCCGGGCCTAGTCTCGCGCCATGACCAGTCGTGGCGGGGCGACCGACGACGGGAGAGACGCAACCTCGCGGCCTGCTCGTGCGTCGTCCAGGACGTGACGAGCATGCAGCTGCGCCCGCCGCCCGACCCGGCCCTGCCCGCGGAGACCGTCCCGGTCACCGCGCGCGCCTCGTCCCGCGCGGGCCGTGACGAGGAGTTCACCGCGTTCATGACGCAGGCCGCACCGGCCTTGCTGCGCACCGCGTGGCTGCTCGTCGGTGACGCCCACCGCGCCGAGGACCTCACGCAGCAGGCGCTCGTGCGCACCTACACCGCGTGGCCGCGCGTCCGCGACGGCAACCCGACGGCGTACGCGCGCCGCGTGCTGGTCAACCTGCGCACCGACACGTGGCGTCGGCGGCGGCGCGAGGTCCTCTCCCCACCCGACGAGCTCCCCGACCTCGCCGCCCCGCAGGACACCACCACCGAGGACCGCGACCAGCTGGACCGGGCCCTGCAGCGACTCACCCCGCGGCAGCGCCGCGTCGTGGTGCTGCGCTACCTCGTGGGCCTGTCCGAGCGGGAGGTCGCCGACGACCTGCACGTCAGCGTGGGCACCGTGAAGTCCACCGCGTCACGCGCGCTCGCCTCGCTGCGCGACTCACTGACCGACCCGAGCACCGGGAGCACCTCATGAATCCCGTCGACGAGCAGGTCCTCGACGCTCTGCGGCGGCACGCCGACGCCGCACCGCCCATGACCGTCGACGTCCGCACGACGGTCGCCGCCGGACGTCGCCGCCGCGCCCGCACGACGGCGGGAGTCGCCGCCGCGGCGGCGACGCTCCCCGTGGCGGTCGCCCTCGCGCTGGGCGCCGGGCTGGGCGACCGGGGCACCGCGCTGCCCGCGGTCACGGAGCCGTCGCCGCCCACCGCCTCCGCCGTGCCCGCGGTACCGCCCGGGACCGACGCGCCCGCACCCCCGCCGGTCGAGCCCGCCCCCGGTCTCCGGGCGGCGAGCGGGCTCGGACAGCGGACGCTGCCGGACGGGACGGTGGTGTGGGACACCGGACTCACCGACCGCTCCGGGCAGTCGTCGCTCGCGTTCTGGCCCCGCGGACAGGCCACCGACGGGACGGTCCGCGTCGGGTTCGGCGAGCTGCTCGCCGGACACGTGCTCGACCACCAGGACCTCGTCGGGGACCCGCGCGCCACCCTCGCGGACCACGGGAGCGACGTCGGCTACGGCGAGCAGTACGACATCACCATCGGCGACCGCGGCGACCTCGCCGACCACATCCCCGCCTGGGAGACGGGCACCTACGTCGAGGCCTCGGTGGGCGTCGTGCCCGCGTGGATGCCCGGTGCCCGGGTCGCGCTCGGGCTGTGGCACGGGGCCGAGCTGCCGGGCGGCGGCCGGCTCCACCTCGTCGAGCTGCCGACCTTCACCCTCGACCCGTCGCCGGGCCCGGAGCTGTACGCGTACACCATGGACCCGAGCCTGCTGCTCGACGCGCAGCACGGACCGCACGGCCCCGAGGTCCAGGGCCCGCCGCTCGTCGTGTTCGTCGGCACGGACGGTGCGACCTACGTCAACGGCGTCCCGGTCACGCCGCAGTGGATCGGGTCGTGGGTGCCGGCCGAGCACGTCGACACGGTCGTCGCGGAGCTGCGCGCGATGGGTGCCACCCTCTGAGCGCAGCGCTCAGCCGCCGGAGACCGACAGCTCCGCCTCGTGCAGGTCGCGCCGGAACTCCTCGGACAGCTCGCGGGAGTCGAGCCATCCGTACGGCAGGATCGGCCGCTTCGGCGAGCCCGCGCGCCCGCGGGGCCCCTCGGCGCCCTCGCCGGGGTACGGCTGGTCGAGGTCCAGGCGTGCGAGCAGGTCGTCCAGCTCGGCCAGCGACGACACGAGGCCGAGCTGGGCGCGCAGCTCACCGCCGACGACGTAGCCCTTGAAGTACCAGGCCATGTGCTTGCGCATCTCGCGCAACGCCTTGTTCTCGTCGTCGAAGTGGTCGACCATCAGCTCGGCGTGCCGGCGCACGACGTGCGCGACGTCCCGCAGACCGGGCCGGATGCGCACGTCGGACCCGGCGAACGCCGCCGCGAGGTCGGCGAAGAGCCACGGCCGCCCCTGGCAGCCGCGGCCGACGACCACGCCGTCGCAGCGGGTGTGCGCGACCATCGCCAGGGCGTCCTCGGCCGACCAGATGTCACCGTTGCCGAGCACGGGGATGTCGGTGACCGCCTCCTTGAGCGTCGCGATCGCGTCCCAGTCGGCGGTGCCGGAGTAGTAGTCGGCCGCGGTCCGCCCGTGCAGAGCGACGGCCGCGACGCCCGCGTCCTGCGCGGTGAGCCCCGCCTCGACGTAGGTCAGGTGGTCCTCGTCGATGCCCTTGCGCATCTTCACCGTCACCGGCACGCCGTGCGGGCGCGCGGCGTCGACGGCCGCGCGCACGATCGATGCGAACAGCTCGCGCTTCCAGGGCAGCACGGCACCGCCGCCACGGCGCGTCACCTTGGGCACGGGGCAGCCGAAGTTGAGGTCGACGTGGTCGGCGCGGTCCTCCTCGACGAGCAGCCGCACCGCCGCGCCCACGGTCGCGGGGTCGACGCCGTAGACCTGCACCGAGCGCGGCACCTCGTCCGGCTCGAAGGCGATGATCCGGAACGACTCGGGGCTGCGCTCGACGAGCGCGCGGCTCGTGAGCATCTCGGCCACGTACAGCCCGGCGCCGGACTCGCGGCACAGCCGGCGGAACGCCGCGTTGGTCACGCCCGCCATCGGCGCGAGCACGACCGGGGTGTCCACGGTGATCGGGCCGATGCGCAGCGGCGGCAGGACCGGGCGGACGTCGGGGCCGGTCGGGGTCACGTCGGAGGCGTCGGTCGGTGGGAGCACCGGCCCATTGTCCCCTGCAGAGCCCCCGAGCCGCTCCACCACGGTGGTGCCACGGACCAGCCCAGGGTCCACGAGCGCCGGGACGAAGCTCAGGTCCTTCTCCCGCCGGCGCACAGCTCGGCGACACACAGGTCCTCGGCGTCGAGGCACCATCCCGTGAACCGGGCTCACCCCACCTGCAGCCATCTGCACGATCGCGCAGCAGCTCGCCAGGCCGTCGTCACGCGCACCCCGCGGCCGGGTACCGCACCGGGGGCGCACAGGAGAGCGACAGCGGTCAGGGGCGGCGGTGGGTGCGGGACGTCGCGGGTCCCGCACCCACCCCGAGGATCTCAGGCGCCGACGAGGCGCTGCGCGAGGTACCCGGTGACCTGGTCGAGGGCGACGCGCTGCTGCGACATGTCGTCGCGGTGGCGGATCGTCACGGCCTGGTCGTCGAGCGTGTCGAAGTCCACCGTGATGCAGAACGGCGTGCCGATCTCGTCCTGGCGGCGGTAGCGGCGACCGATGGCGCCGGCGTCGTCGAAGTCGACGTTCCAGCTCCGGCGCAGCTCGGCGGCCAGGTCGCGCGCCTTGGGGCTGAGCTGCTCGTTGCGCGAGAGCGGCAGCACAGCGGCCTTGACGGGCGCGAGGCGCGGGTCGAGCTTGAGCACGGTCCGCTTGTCGACGCCGCCCTTGGTGTTGGGCGCCTCGTCCTCGCTGTACGACTCGACGAGGAACGCCATGAGCGAGCGGGTCAGGCCTGCGGCGGGCTCGATGACGTACGGCACGTAGCGCTCGTTCTTGGCCTGGTCGAAGAACGACAGGTCCTGGCCGGAGTGCTCCGAGTGCGTGCCGAGGTCGAAGTCCGTGCGGTTCGCGATGCCCTCGAGCTCGCCCCACTCGCTCCCCGAGAAGCCGAACTTGTACTCGATGTCGACCGTGCGCTTCGAGTAGTGCGACAGCTTCTCGGCCGGGTGCTCGTAGTGGCGCAGGTTCTCGCGCGCGATGCCGAGGTCGACGTACCAGTCGGTGCGCGTGTCGATCCAGTACTGGTGCCACGTCTCGTCGGTGCCGGGCTCGACGAAGAACTCCATCTCCATCTGCTCGAACTCGCGCGTGCGGAAGATGAAGTTGCCGGGCGTGATCTCGTTGCGGAACGACTTGCCGATCTGCCCGATGCCGAACGGGGGCTTCATGCGCGCGGCGGTGTAGACGTTCTTGAAGTTCACGAAGATGCCCTGCGCGGTCTCCGGGCGCAGGTAGTGCAGCCCGGACTCGTCCTCGACGGGGCCGAGGTACGTCTTGAGCATCATGTTGAAGTCACGGGGCTCGGTCCACTGTCCGCGCGTGCCGCAGTTGGGGCACGCGATCTCGGCCAGGCCGGTCTCGGGCGCGCGGCCCTTCTTGGCCTCGAAGTCCTCCAGCAGGTGGTCCTCGCGGAACCGCTTGTGGCAGGACAGGCACTCGGTCAGGGGGTCGGTGAAGACGCCGACGTGCCCCGAGGCGACCCACACCTGACGAGGCAGGATGACGGACGAGTCGAGGCCGACGATGTCGTCACGGCTCGTGACCATCGCGCGCCACCACTGACGCTTGATGTTCTCCTTCAGCTCGACGCCGAGCGGCCCGTAGTCCCACGCGGAGCGGGTGCCGCCGTAGATCTCGCCGCTGGGGAAGACGAACCCCCGGCGCTTGGCGAGCGAGACGACGGAGTCGAGACGGGAGGGTGCGGCAGCCACGAGGTTTCTCCTGGTCGAGGAAGTCCGCGGCTGGGTGCCGCGGAGGACAACCGCCCCAGGCTATCGGTCCACGGGCGGGGCCCCGGACAGCCCCCCTTCGTTTTGACAACGGTTCTCGTCCAGGTTGAGAATCGGTCTCATGTCCAGGTCCCCGCTGCCACCCGCGCTCGTCGTCGCCCCCGCCCTCGCGGTGCTCGCCCTCGCCGGCTGCGCGCCGGGCTCCGCCGGCACCGGGAGCCCTGCGGCGAGCGGCGGGACCGTCGAGGTGCTCGCGTCCTTCTACCCGCTGCAGATGGTGGCGCAGGAAGTGGGCGGCGACCGGGTGACCACCGGCTCGCTCACCCCGCCGGGAGCGGAGCCGCACGACGTCGAGCTCTCCCCCGCCCAGGTCGCGTCCGTCAGCGCGTCCCAGCTCGTCGTGTACCTCTCGGGGTTCCAGCCCGCCGTGGACGACGCCGTCGAGCAGGCCGGGCCCCGGCACGTCGTCGACGCTGCCGACGTCGCCGACCTCGTGGCCACCGAGGACGAGCACACCGAGGACGAGCACGCCGACCACGGTGACCTCGACCCGCACTTCTGGCTCGACCCGACACGCGTGCCGCCGGTCGCCGACGCCGTCGCCGACGCGCTCTCCGAGATCGACCCCGAGGGCGCCGACACCTACCGCGCGAACGCCGAGGCACTCGCAGCCCGCCTGACCGCGCTGGACGAGGAGCTCACCTCCGGGCTCGCCACCTGCGAGCGCCGCGTGGTCGTCACCTCGCACGAGGCGTTCGGCTACCTCGCCGCGCGCTACGACCTCGAGCAGGTCGGGATCTCCGGTGTCGACCCGGAGACCGAGCCGTCCCCCGCGCGACTGCGCGAGGTCGGCGACGTCGTCCGGTCCGAGGGCGTCACGACCGTCTTCTTCGAGACCCTCGCCTCGCCGAAGGTCGCCCGGACGCTCGCCGCCGACCTGGGCGTCGAGACCGCCGTCCTGGACCCCCTGGAGGGGCTGCGCGACGACACTGACGACTACTTCTCCGTCTCTCGTGACAACCTCGAGGCGCTGCGCGTGGCATTGTCCTGCTCGTGAACGCGATCGAGGCCACCGGCGTCCAGGTGACGCTCGGCGGCCGTCCCATCGTCCGCGAGGTCGACCTCACCGTCCCCACGGGGCAGGTCCTCGCCCTGCTCGGCACCAACGGCTCGGGCAAGTCGACGCTGGTCCGGGCACTGCTCGGCGTGGTGCCGACCGTCGCGGGGGACGTGCGCCTCCTCGGCGCACCGCTCGGGCGTGCCGTGCCGTGGGAGCGCGTCGGGTACGTGCCGCAGCGCGTGGGCGCGCCGGGCGGGGTGCCGGCGACCGCGCTCGAGGTGGTCGTCTCCGGGCTCCTCCACGGCCGGCGGCTGCGCCCGCCGAGGGACCGCCGTGCGCGGGCCCTCGCGGCGCTCGACGCCCTGGGCGTCGGCCACCTGCAGGACCGCCGCGTGCAGGAGCTGTCGGGCGGGCAGCAGCAGCGCGTGCTCATCGCTCGGGCGCTCGTCCGACGCCCCGCGCTGCTCGTGCTCGACGAGCCGACGTCCGGCATCGACCTGCCGACGCAGGAGTCGTTCGTCACCGCGCTGTCCGAGCTGCGTGACGCCGGCACCACGGTGGTGGTGATCCTCCACGAGATCGGCCCCTTCGCGCCGCTCGTCGACCGCGCCGTCGTGCTGCGCCACGGGCGTGTCGTGCACGACGGTCCCCCACCGCCCGCGCGCGGCGAGCACGGGGCCGTCGACCACGACCACACGCACCCCCACACCGACCCTGCCGCGCCGTCGGACGGCCCGGACCTCACGCTGGAGGTGACCCCGTGACCGGCTGGGAGCAGGTGCTCACGCTGCTCGGCTCGCCGCTCATGCAGCGCGCGCTGCTCGCGGCCGTGCTGGTCGGGGCCGCCGCCCCCGTCGTCGGGACGTTCCTCGTGCAGCGCCGCATGGCGCTCATGGGCGACGGGATCGGCCACGTCGCGCTCACCGGCGTGGCCGTGGGCTGGCTCGTCGGCAGCTGGGCCGCCGCGTCCCCGGCGGACGCGCTCGCCGTGCCGGGGGCCGTCGTCGCCGCCGTCGTCGGCTCCGTCGTCATCGAGGTCGTGCGCGAGCGCGGCCGCACCAGCGGTGACCTCGCCCTGGCGATCATGTTCTACGGCGGGATCGCCGGTGGCGTGCTGCTCATCAAGGTCGCCGGGGGCACCAACGCCAACCTCATGGGGTACCTGTTCGGCTCGATCTCGACCGTCTCGACACCCGACCTGTGGTGGACCGCGGGCCTGGCCGTGCTCGTGCTGACCGTCGGCGTCGGCCTGCGCTGGGCGCTGTTCACCGTGAGCCACGACGAGGAGTTCGCGCGCGCCAGCGGGCTGCCGGTGCGCGTGCTGTCGATGCTCGTCGCGACCCTCGCCGCGCTCACGGTGACCATCGCGATGCGCGTCGTCGGCCTGCTCCTCGTCAGCGCGCTGATGATCGTCCCGGTCGCGGTCGCGCAGGTCGTCGCGCGGTCGTTCGGGCGGACCATGGCGCTCGCCAGCGCGACGGGGGTCGCCGTGAGCGTCGCAGGGCTGCTCGTCACCTACTGGAACGACGTCCCGCCCGGTGCCACCATCGTCGTCCTCGCGATCGCGGTGTACGCCGCCACCGCCGCGCTCCACCCGCTGCTCGCACGGCGGCGCACGGAGCACGACCCGCACCCCGACCTGTCGGACGACGTCCTCGTGCCGGCCACCGACCCCCGGTGCGACGACGACGCGCCGGCCGCCCCGGCGGGACCCCCGACCAGGTAGGAGCGACCGCCAGCCACGTACGATCGAGCCGTGACGTCGACGCAGGTGCTCGCGGGGTACGGCCTCGACGGGCTCCCCGTCGTCGTCGCGCTCGCGTGCCTCTTCGGCATCGTCATGGCCCGCTCGCACCTCACCTACTGGGCGGGCCGCGGCGTGGCGCGCGGCGCTCGTCGCGAGGGGGAGCAGCGGCGTGGGCCACGCGGGTGGCAGCGGGTGGTCGACCGCACGGCACGGCTCTCCGCCACCCCGTCCGCGCGTCGCGGCGTCGCGATCGTGCACCGCTGGGGGCCGGTCGCGGTCACGCTGGCCTACCTGACGGTCGGCGTGCAGACGACCGTGTTCGCCGGTGCCGGCCTGCTGCGCATGCCCTACCTGCGGTTCACGCTCGCGTCGGTGCCGGGTGCGCTCGCCTGGGCCGTGGTGTGGGGCACGGTCGGCATCGGCGCGGTCTGGGGTGCGCTCGCGCTCGCCGCGGGCTCACCCGCCGGCCTCGCGGCTCTCGTCGTCGTGGTCGCGGTGGTCGTGACGACGATCGTCACGCTCACCCGCCGGCGGCGGCGCGGCGAGCCGCGGCTGGCAGTCGGCCCGCCCGCGGGTCCCCGCGCGGCGCCGGGCGGCGCCGAGGTCGACCGCTGACGGTCCCCGCGCTCAGTCGGTGTGCGCCGCCGACACGCAGAACTGGTTCCCGTGCGGGTCGGCGAGGACGGTCCACGCGAATCCGTCCGGCATCGTGTGGTCCGCCACCCGCGTCGCCCCGGCCGCCAGGAACCCGTCCACCGCGGCCGCCGCGTCCTGCGCCCCGAGGTCGATGTGCGCGCGGTTCTTGCCGGGCGTGACGTCGGCGATGTGCTGGAACCCCAGCGCAGGTCGGCCTGCCGCGGGCAGCAGCAGGACGAACTCGTCGCTCTCCGCCACGACCTGGGCGTCGAGGCGCTCGCGCCACCAGCCCGCTAGCTCGCGGGGGTCGTGCGTGTCGAAGGTCACCATGTCCACGGTCACGCGCATGGCGGTCACCGTACCGGTTGCCACCGACAGCTCAGGAGGTCGCCGGGGCGTCGACCGCACCACCGTAGCGCCGGTCGCGGCGCGCGTACGTCTCGACCGCGCGCCACAGGTGCCGACGGTCCACGTCGGGCCACGGCTCGTCGAGGAACACCATCTCGGCGTAGGCCGACTGCCACAGCATGAAGTTGGAGATCCGCTGCTCGCCCGACGACCGCACGAAGAGGTCGACGTCCGGCAGGTCGGGCTCGTCGAGGTGCCTCTGCACGGTCCTCTCGGTGACCTTCTCCGGGTCGAGGCGCCCGGCGGCGACCTCCCGCGCGATCTGCTTCGCGGCGTCGGCGATCTCGGCGCGGCCGCCGTAGTTGACGCACATCGTCAGCGTGCAGGTCGTGTTGTGGCGGGTCAGCCGCTCGGCCTCCTCCAGCTCGGCGACGACCGACCGCCACAGCCGCGGCCGGCGCCCCGCCCACCGCACGCGCACCCCCCAGGAGTGCATGAGGTCGCGGCGGCGGCGCAGCACGTCACGGTTGAACCCCATGAGGAAGCGCACCTCGTCGGGCGAGCGCTTCCAGTTCTCCGTGGAGAACGCGTAGGCCGAGACGTGCTGCACCCCGACCTCGATCGCGCCGGCGACGACGTCGAGCAGCGAGGACTCACCGGCCCGGTGGCCCTCGACCCGCGGCAGTCCGCGGGCGTTGGCCCAGCGGCCGTTGCCGTCCATGACGACCGCGACGTGCTTCGGCACCAGCTCCCGGGGGACCTGCGGCGGTCGGGCGCCGGACGGGTGCGGGAAGGGCGGGACGATCTCGTGGGGCACGCGGACATCGTGCCATCCGCCGGGCTCACGTCGTCGTGCGCGGCTCAGACCCGCTCGACCATCGGCAGCGACCGCAGGCGCCGTTCGAGGTGGAACTGGCAGAACACCGCGACGAGGCCGTTGCCCTCGGCACGGTGCCGCTCGGCGCTCGCGTCCGCGACCTCCCAGTCGCCCGAGAGCAGGGCCGCGAGCAGCGCGAACGTCTCCGGCGCAGGCGCGGCGGCACCCGGCGGCCGGCACGTGAGGCACACCGCGCCGCCCACGGCGGGCGCGAACGCGTGATGAGGCCCCGGCTCGCCGCAGCGCGCGCAGTCGGTGAAGCTCGGCGCCCAGCCCGCGACCGCGAGCGCGCGCAGCAGGTACGAGTCGAGGACGAGCCCGGGCGCGTGCGCGCGGGTCGCGAGCGCCCGCACGGCGCCGACGAGCAGCCGGTACTGCTGCACCGCCGGTTCACGCTCGGCCTCGACCAGCCGCTCGGCCGTCTCCAGCATCGCCGTGCCGACCGTGTACAGCGCGTAGTCCTCGCTGATGTGCCGCCCGTACGGGCCGAGCGTCTCGACCTGCGTGACGACGTCGAGGTTGCGCCCGGTGCTCAGCTGCACGTCGACGTGCATGAACGGCTCGAGCCGCGAGCCGAAGCGCGAGGTGGTGCGGCGCACGCCCTTGCCGACGGCTCGCACCTTGCCGTGCTCGCGCGTCAGGAGGGTGACGATGCGGTCGGCCTCCCCCAGCTTGTGGGTGCGCAGCACGATCGCCTCGTCGCGGTAGAGGTTCACCGGGCCATTGTCCCCCGGGCCACCGACACGCGCGGCCGCGGCGCACCGCGAGGTGCACCGCGACCGCGTCGGTGCCTGCTCAGCGCTCGTGCCGGTTGACGGCGGAGACGATGGCCTTGAGGGACGCCGTCGTGATCGACGGGTCGATGCCCACGCCCCAGAGGATGTCGTCGCCGATCGCGCACTCGACGTACGCGGCTGCCGTCGCGTCGCCGCCGGCCGACAGCGCGTGCTCGGCGTAGTCGAGCACCGCCACGTCGACGCCCGCGGTGCGCAGGGCGGCGACGAACGCCGCGACGGGCCCGTTGCCGGTGCCGCTCAGGGTCTTCTCGACGCCACGGTCGACGAGGTCCACCTCCAGCGTGTCCTGACCGCCCTCGGTGCTCGTGGCGCGCGTGCCGCGCAGCGCGAACCGACCCCAGGGCTCGAGCGGACCGCCGGGCGTGGCGGGCAGGTACTCGTCGCTGAAGATCGACCACAGCTCGTCGGCCGTGACCTCGGTGCCGTGCTGGTCGGTGTGCCGCTGCACGACCTGCGAGAACTCGATCTGCAGGCGGCGCGGCAGGTCGAGGTCCTTCTCGGACTTCAGCAGGTAGGAGATGCCGCCCTTCCCGGACTGGGAGTTCACGCGGATGATCGCCTCGTAGGAGCGGCCGACGTCCTTGGGGTCGATCGGCAGGTACGGCACGGCCCACTCGACGTCGTCGACGCCCTTGCCGGCGGCGGTGGCGCGGACCTCGAGGGCGTCCAGGCCCTTCTTGATGGCGTCCTGGTGCGAGCCGGAGAACGCGGTGAAGACCAGGTCGCCGCCGTACGGGTGGCGCTCGTGGACGGGCATCTGGTTGCAGCGCTCGACGGTGCGGCGGACGCGGTCGATGTCGGAGAAGTCGATCTGCGGGTCGATGCCCTGGCTGAACAGGTTGAGCCCCAGGGTGACCAGGTCGACGTTGCCGGTCCGCTCGCCGTTGCCGAACAGGCAGCCCTCGATCCGGTCGGCGCCCGCGAGGTACCCCAGCTCGGCTGCGGCGACGGCGGTGCCGCGGTCGTTGTGCGGGTGCAGCGACAGCACGACCGACTCGCGGTGGTGCAGGTGCCGGCTCATCCACTCGATGGAGTCGGCGTAGACGTTGGGCGTGGCCATCTCGACGGTCGCCGGCAGGTTGATGATGACGGGCCGCTCGGGAGTCGGCTCCAGGACGTCGAGGACGGCGTTGCAGACCCGCACGGCGTACTCCAGCTCGGTGCCGGTGTACGACTCGGGGCTGTACTCGTAGAACACCTCGGTGTCCGGCACCAGCTCCTCGTACTTCTTGCAGAACCGGGCGCCGGACACGGCGATGTCGGCGATGCCGTCCTCGTCGGCGCGGAACACGACCTCGCGCTGCAGCACCGACGTGGAGTTGTACAGGTGGACGATCGCCTGCTTCGCCCCCGCGATCGCCTCGTAGGTCCGCTCGATGAGGTGCTCGCGCGCCTGCGTCAGGACCTGGATGACGACGTCGTCGGGGATCCGACCCTCCTCGATGAGCATCCGGACGAAGTCGTAGTCCGTCTGCGACGCCGAGGGGAAGCCGACCTCGATCTCCTTGTAGCCCATGTCGACCAGCAGCTCGAACATCTCGAGCTTGCGCGCCGGGCTCATCGGCTCGATGAGCGCCTGGTTGCCGTCGCGCAGGTCGACCGCGCACCACCGCGGCGCGCGCTCGATGCGCTTGTCGGGCCACGTGCGGTCCGGCAGCTCGACGCGGATCTGCTCGTGGAACGGGCGGTACCGGTGGAACGGCATGCCGGACGGCTGCTGGGGGTTGCGCTCCGCGGCGGGGGCCGGCGTCACGGGCGCAGGGGTGGTGGGGCTCTGGCTGCTCATCGGTGGTCCTTCGTCGTCGTTGTCGGCGGTGCTCAGCCGGGCACGACACACACCGCGACGAGGAGCCGGCTAGAGGGCCTCGTCGCGGCGACGAAGGAGCAGCGAGCGTGCGCGCACGGGACGACCATACCCCCGGACGCACGCCCCCTGGCAACCACGCGGGCCCGACGGCGCGCTGCGGCGGGACGGCGCCGTCACGCCAGGACGACGACCTCGGTCGGGGTCGTCACCACGACCAGGCCCGCGAGGGCCGTCAGCCGCACCAACCCGTCCGGCAGCTCGACCCGCCACGACTCGACGCCGTCACGCAGACCACGGGCGACCAGCGCGTGCCCGCCGTCCTCCTCGGGCTCGGGGGCGAGCACGTGCAGGCCGTCGGTCAGCGGCGCCGTGCGCTGCTCGGCGAGCAGCTCCTGCTCCCACAGCAGCCGCCCGGTGGCGCCCTCGACGGCGCCGACGGAGGTCGCGCCCGCCAGCACGGCGACGCCGTCCGCGACGGCGACGGGGGTCATGGCCGACGGCAGCCGCCAGACGACGGACCCGTCGGACGCCCGCACACCCAGGACGCGGTTGCCGATGTCCATGAGCAGCAGGTCGACCGACGTGTCGCCGACGAGCCGCGCGGGCAGCCCGGGAACGCGGGCACGCACGGCGCCGTCGGGCTCGCGCAGCGTCCCGCCGAAGGCCGACTCCCACGTCGCGAACCCCCCGTCGGGCAGCGGCGCGACGATGATCTGCCGGCCTGGCGGCCCCTCCTCGACGACGTCGCCGGAGGTCGCGTCGAGCAGGGTCGTCGTCATCGCCACGAGCGCGACGACGTCACCGGCGACCGTGAGCGCGGGCGCCGCGCGCAGCCCGCCGTCGTCGACGAGCGCGATGGGCGACGTCCACGACCACAGCACCTCACCGTCGGCGCCCGCGCGCCGCTCGACGACCACGTGGCGGTCCGGCGTGCCGGTGGCGACGAGGAGGTCGTCCGCGTGCCGCTGGACGCCCAGGACGCGCCCCTCGACCTGCCACGCGTCGCGCTGCGCACCGTCGCTCACGCCCAGCACCAGCACGCGCGTCGGTGGCTGGTAGGGCGTCGACTCCCCCGCGCTGCCGTACACGACGTTCGGCTCGGTCCACACGCACAGCAGGTCGGCGGCCGTGGCGTCCCCGGCCAGGCACCGGACGGCGGTCGACTCGAAGCCCGAGCCCGCCTCGTCCACGACCGGCGTCTCCCAGCGCACGTCGCCGGTGGCCGGGTCGGACGCGCGCACGGACCACCGCCCCTGCGCGCCGGACACCGTGACGACCGCGCCACCCGCGGCGAGCACGGGCGTGGGACCGTCGGCGACGACCCGCCAGCGCTCGACCGGGGCCTTGTCGAGCGTGCGCACGACGCCGGGCAGCGCGGCGAAGGCGTCCGCCCGGGCACGCGCCGCCCGCTCGGTGACGCCGGAGGCGATCGCCGCCACCCCGACGACCACGGCGAGCACGGCGACGACCCAGAGGCGCCGACGCCGCTCGTCGGCCGCGGTACCGGGTGACGCCGGTGCGCCCGGACCCCGCACGCCCTCGTCGTCGCGCGCCGACGGCACGCCCGCCCACGGGCGTTCGTCGTCGTCGACGAGCTCGACCGGCCGCATCCGCGGGGCCGGGCGCACGGCTCCCATGGCCTGAGACTAGGCCACGCGCGCGGCGCCCGGCAGGTGCGGCGTCACACCCACTGGACGAGCTGCCAGACGATGCCGTTCGGGTCCTGGAACTGGCAGTAGCGCTCACCCCAGGGCTCGGTCTCGGGCGACGTGACGACCTGGGCGCCGGCCGCCGCGATGCGCGCGAACTCGGCGTCCAGGTCGTCGACCACGAAGGCGAGAAGGAGCCCTTGCCCCGCCGGACCGGCGATGTGCGCGGGCCGGAAGCTCGCCAGCCCGACCCGCAGGAACGTGAGGTTGACCGCGAGGTCGGGGTGCGTGAGTGCGACGAAGCCGTCGGCGGACATGGTCTCGGTGAACCCGAGGTGCGCCCGGGCGAACTCGGCGGACGCCGCGACGTCCGGGACGTTGAGGGAGACTGCGGATCCGGTGATGCGCATGCGTGGTCCTTCCGTCGAAGCTACCTTGACCACTGTACAAAGTATGTGGACGCCGCGATCATTCCCCGGGAGGACGGATGGCACGCGAGCTCGTCGACCTGCTCTGGCGCGACCACCCCGCCGCGCCGTCGGGGGGCGGCCGCGGACCGCGCGCCAAGGTGTCGACGACGCGCACCGTCGAGGAGGCCGTCGCCCTCGCCGACGCCGAAGGGCTGGACGGGCTGACCGTGCGGCGGCTCGCCGCACGGCTCGGCGTGGCCGCGAACGCCGTGTACACGCACGTCGGCTCGCGCGACGACCTGCTCGTGCTCATGGCCGACCTCGTGCGCACGCGCCGGCGGCGCCGCCCGTCCGCGCACGACGACTGGCGCAGCCGGGTCCGGGAGCTCGCCGAGGCCGAGCTGGCACTGCACGCCGCGCACCCGTGGCTCGTCGACGTCACCGACCAGCGCACCGCCTTCGGGCCCGGCACCATCGCCGACTACGACCACCAGCTCCACGCGCTGGACGGCACCGGCCTCGACGACGTCGACCGGGACGCCGCCCTGACGTTCGTCACGGACTTCGTGCGTGCGTCCGCACGGGCACGACGGCCCGCCGCGTACGACGACCGGATGGCCACCGTGTGGGCGTCGTGGAGCGAGCGCCTGGCGACGTACGTCGGTGACACGCACCCGCTCGCGCGTCGCGTGGGTGCGGCTGCGGGAGCCGCCATGCAGGCCCCGGCGAGCGCGGAGCACGCGTGGTGCTTCGGCCTCGAGCGCGTGCTCGACGCGATCGAGGCGCTCGTCCGCGCGAACGGACGCTAGCGGGGGCCGCGCGCCTCGGGCGTCGCGAGGACCCGCAGCGACCGGTCGCCGAACGCCACCCGGGCGCCCACCCGCAGCCGCACCGGGTGGTCGACCGGGCACACCACCTGCGCCCCGTCGGGCAGCGTCACGAGCGTGCCGTTGGTGGAGCCGCGGTCGACCACCCACGCGCCGCCGGCGCTGTCGACGGCGAGCTGCAGGTGCGTCTTGGAGACGGACCGCGACGGGTCGACCACCCGCACCACCTGCACGTCCGGCGCCGGCGAGGGGTTGCGGCCCACGAGTGCGAGCCGATCGACGGTGAGGACACGGCCGTCGTCGAAGGTCACCCGCAGACCCGTCGAGGTGCCCGGGCGCGGGTCCGGGACCACGTCGGTCCGTGGCCGCGCGGGTCGGGTCATCTCCAGCTCGGGCGCCAGGCCGAAGGCGAGGGTGGGGGTCGCCCGCACCGCCGGGATCGCGCGCGTGTCCAGGTCGGGCGCCGCGCGCTGCGGGTGCAGCGGCGCGAGGACCAGCCCGCCGCCCGGCGTCGCGGGCGCGGCAGGCGGCGGGGCGTCCGAGCGGTCGGCGGGGGACGCCGACGCCGCCGCCGCGACCGGTCGCGGCGTGGCGACCGGCGCCGCGTCGACCGGGGTCGGACCGGGCGCCGGGGCGGGCACCACCCGAGCGTGGTCGCGCCCGGGCACGGTGCGGCGCCCTGCGGGCGTCGCCGCCCGCAGCACCTCCGCGTCGACCGCGCGGTCGTGCCAGCCCCGCAGGCGCCCCGTGCGGTCGAGCAGCGGGGACAGCAGGACGACGTACTGGCCGACGCCGACGACGAGCGAGCCCGCCGCCACCACGCACCCCCGCAGCAGCACGCGGCCTGCGCCGATCGGCCGGCGGCTGTGCACGTCGACGGTCCGCACCCCCAGCAGGAGGCGGCCGAGCGTCCACCCGAACCGTCCGTGCAGCACCCACTGCACGACAGCGACCACCGTGGCCAGCACCGCACCGGCGACCACGAGTCCTGCGGGGACACCGCCGGACGGCACCACTCCCGTGCGCAGTGCCGCCGCGGTGCGCAGCATCCCCACCAGCACCAGCCCACCGCCGAGCGCGAGCACGACGAGCTGGTCGACGAGCACCGCGACGCACCGTCGGCCCAGGCTCGCGGGGCGGTCGTCCACGGCGGTCGCTGGTCGGGTGGTCATCGCTCACCTCGGCGTGCTCGGCGGGTCGTCGGTGGGGCGGGCGGCGCCGTGGGTGCCGGCTGCCGACGGGGCTCGCGGGGACGCGCGGCCGACGGGCGGCGCAGCGAGGTGAGCGCCGCCCGCGTGCGCACCCGGCGACGCCAGGGCAGGGTCCGGCGCAGCGCACTCACGGTCGCGTCGACGTCCGCCCAGTACGCCTCGACGTCGGAGCGGTCCGGCACACCCGGTGCGAACACCGCACGGTCCGCGCGGCGCGCGAGAGCGTCGACGCGCGCGGCCACCGCGGGGTGCCGCTCCACGAGCGTGCGCCCCCACAGCCGCGCGGTCTCGCGTCGCGTGCCGCCCGCCGGGGGCTCGCCGCCCATGTCGCGGGCGGTGTCGACGACCTCGTCCCAACCTCCGGCGACACGTCGCACGGGGTCCGCCGCGCGGCGCCGCCGCCGGCGCCGGCGCGCCTTGAGCGCGACGACGACGAGCAGCGGCGACAGCAGCACGAGGACACCCGCGAGACCGACGCCCGCCCAGGCGGCGATCCGCAGCCACAGCGCGAGCCCGGAGTCGTCCGCGGGCGGGTCCTCCGTCTGCGGCTGCTCGGTGTCGTCCTCGGGCGGCGTGACCCGGTCCGGCGGCAGGGCGGGCGGCTGCACCACCTGCGGCTGCGGGTCGGTGTCCGTCTCCTCCTGCTCCTGCTCGGGGGTCCGCGAGCGCGGCGGCGTCACGTCGAACGGCACCCAGCCGTGCCCGGCGAAGGCCACCTCGACCCACGCCTGGACGTCGCGGCCGCGGATCTCGACGGCACCGTCCTCGTCGGTCGGCGGGGGCACGTCCCCGGTCCCGTCCTCGTCGTCGCCCGACCCGGGGACGAACCCGAGGACGACCCGCGCCGGCAGACCCCTCGCCTGGATCATCAGCGCGGCCGCAGCGGCGTACTGCTCGCCGTCACCGACCATGATCTCGCCCGCGAGGAGCTCGGCGACGCGCGCGGCGCCGTGGCCCGACAGGGACGGGTGGTCGCCCGCGTCGGTCAGGCCGTGGCTGAAGTAGCCGTCCTCGGACAGGTACCGGGAGATCGCACGTGCGACCTGGACGGGCGACCCGGCGTCGCGTGCGACGTCGGACGCCGCGGCGTCGACGACCTGCAGACGGGCGGACGTCGGCGGCGAGACGGCGGCCGCGGACGCGCGGCCGACCTCGTCGTCGTCCGGCCGGTCCGGCACGACGACCTCCATCGTGTACGTCATGCCGGGGCGCACGCCGGACGTGACGACGGCCGCTCCCGTGACGTCGTTGTAGCGCAGGTCGGAGGCCTGCCGCCCCAGGTCGACGGACCGTGCGTACCCGACGGTCGGCAGCCACACGCCCTGCAGGTCCCCGACCGTCACCTCGACGCGGGCCGGCGTGCCGCGCACGGGGACGTCGATCTCGTCGCCCACCCGGCGGAACTCCCCCGACGCCTGCGCGGAGCCGTCCCCCGCCACGTTGAACACGACACCGTCGTACCGGTCGAACGTCGCGAGCCGCACACGCGCCCCGGCGGGCAGGCCGTCGACCGTCATCAGCACCGTGTCGTCGAGCTTCACCAGGCGTCGGAACGACGCGAGGGGGCTCGGGTAGTCACGCGGGTCGAACGGCGGCACGATCTCGTCGCGGACCACGAGGCGCGGCTCGTCCGCGACGACGAGCGGACCACCGAGCAGGCCACCGGTCGCCGCGACGGCCGCGAGCGCCGCGGTCGCCACCACGCGGCGGGGCCGCCAGGAGCCGACCCGCCACGCGGCCCAGACCAGGCACGTCGCGACGAGCACCGTCCCGGCGACGGCGGGCGGCACGGGCGGCTGCCGCGTGCCGAGCACGATCGACCCGACGAGCACGGCGAGCGGGACGACCGCCGCCAGCGCGGCCACGGCCGGACGACGGACCCGCAGGGTCAGCGACAACGCGACCGCCGTGCCGACGAGCGCGAGCAGCAGCGCCGCCACGAGCAGCGTGCCGCCGGTGCCGACCGGCGGCTGCAGGGTCAGCACCTGCTTCCACGTCGACGCGGCACCGCGCGCGAGCGCGACGAGCGTCGCGGGCGTCGGCACCACGCCGGCGACCGTCGTCGTCGGGGCGGCCAGCGCGCCGCCCGCGAGCGCGTACGCACCGAGCAGGGACGCGACGACCACCAGCGCGGACGAGCGCCGCACGGCCGTGACGACCACGACGCCACCGCCCAGGACGACGCCGCCCAGGAGCGCCGGCAGCACCGCGGCCGTGCCGTAGGCCGGCAGGAGCGGCGTCAGCGCCAGCCCCGTCGCGAGGACGAGCACGACCACGTCGCGCACGGCGTCCGCGGGCTCGCGCACGCCGACCCGCTGCCCGGGCCTCATCCCACCACCCGGCGCAGTGCGCGCGGCAGGTCGTCGAGCCGGCCGAGCGTGCCCAGCGTGAGCGAGCCCTGCGTGCGCACCGCGACGTCCTCGCCGAGCGCGCACCGCAGGACGACGGCGCGCGTGCCGGCGGGCAGTGCGCGCGCACCCAGACGCAGGTCGGCGTCGGTGGGCGCGCCGCCCGTGACGAGGAAGGCCACCGACGCGTCCGGTGTCTCGCGCACCACGCGGCGGCCCAGCAGGACGACACCGGGCCCCGTGGGCGACCACGACAGCCGCGAGCAGTCGTCGAGGAGCAGCGGGGGCGTGGCGGTCCGCAGGTGGCCCGCCCCGGCGAGCACCTCGACGTCGCGCTCGTCGCGGATCGCCTGCACCGCGATCGACGCGGCGACCGACACCGCCAGCTCGAGCTCGTCGGGGTGCGCGTAGTCGCCGACCGCGGTCGCGAGCGCGATGGACGTCAGCGTGCGCCGCGTGTCCTCGAACTGCTTGACCATGAGGCGGCCACGGCGCGCGGTCGTGCGCCAGTGGATGTAGCGGCGGTCGTCGCCGGCGACGTAGTCGCGCAGCGCGTGGAAGTTGAGGTCCGAGTCCGACAGGTCACGCGTCGCCTGCCCCTCGAGGTCGCGCAGCAGGCCGGCGTTGGCGCCGCCCAGGCCGATCACCTCGGGGTGCACGAAGAGCTCGGCGGGCTCGGTCCAGCGCAGACGGCGCTGCAGCAGTCCGAAGGGGTCGCCCCGCCGCGACACCACGGGGCCCACGACGATCACGGCACGCCGCTCCGTCGGCACCGCGAACAGGTCGTCGTGCGTGCCGCCGGGCGGCAGGCTCGGGACCGACAGCTCGACGACCCGCTCCCCGACGGGCAGGTCGACCTGCGAGGGCAGGGAGCGGCGCCTGGCGGCGTTGCGGACGTCGACGCGCCCCACGGCCCGCTGGCCGATGCGCACGCGGTGGTCCGCCAGGTCGAGCACGACGCGGTAGCGGGTGCGCCCGACCGTCATGAGGAGGGCGACCACGAGGACGGCCAGCAGCGCGACGCCGAGCGCCGCGAGCTCGCCCCAGCCCAGCACGCGTCCCGCCGCCGTGGCGAAGACGGCCACGACCGCGGTCCCCCACCCCAGGGGCGCGACGCGCAGACCCACGGCTCAGCCCCGTCGCAGCGCGGGCGGCGCGACCTGCGAGAGCACGCGCGCGACGACCTCCGTGGCCGTGACGCCGGCGAACTCGGCCTCGCTGTCGAGCACGAGGCGGTGCGCCAGCACCGGCTGCGCGAGGACCTTGACGTCGTCGGGCAGCACGTAGTCGCGGCCGTCGGCCGCCGCGGACACCTTGGCGCAGCGCACCAGGGCCAGCCCGCCACGGATGCTCGCGCCGAGCGCCGTCTGCGCGTCGTCGCGCGTCGCCTCGAGCAGGCGCGCGACGTAGTCCAGCACCGCCTCGTCGACGTGCACGGTGAGCGCGAGGTCGGCCATGGTGCCCACGGCCTGCGTCGTGATGCGCGGGCGCAGCGCGGTCGTGCGGTCCTTGAGGCCCGCGAGGATCTCGATCGACGACGCACGGTCGGGGTAGCCGAGCGACGTCTTGAGCAGGAACCGGTCGAGCTGCGCCTCGGGGAGCCGGTACGTTCCCGCCTGCTCGATGGGGTTCTGCGTCGCGATGACCATGAACGGGCGTCCCACGGGGTGCGTGACGCCGTCGACCGTGACGTTCGCCTCCTCCATGACCTCCAGCAGGGCGGCCTGCGTCTTGGGCGAGGCGCGGTTGATCTCGTCGGCCAGCACGACCGACGCGAAGATCGGTCCCGGGTGGAACTCGAACCGCTGCGACGACTGGTCGTAGATCGTCACGCCCGTGACGTCGGACGGGAGCAGGTCGGGCGTGAACTGGATGCGGTGGTGCGAGCCCTGCACGGTGGCGGCGATCGCCTTCGCGAGCGACGTCTTGCCGGTGCCGGGCGCGTCCTCGAGCAGCACGTGCCCGTCCGCGAGCATCGCGATGAGCACGAGGCGGACGGTCTCCTCCTTGCCGAGGAGCGCCTGACCGACGTTGCCCACGAGGGCCTCGAACGTCTCGGCGAACCAGGTGGTCTGCTCGGGGGTCATCGGTGGGGGCTCCAGTCGGTGGGGGTGGGCTGCGGTGCGGGCGGGGTCACCCGTCACCTTCCGGTGCGGCGGGCTCGGGCACGGTCCAGGTGGCGGACGCGGGATCGCCGCGGCCGCTGGCGTTCTCGGCACGCACCGTGACCGTGACGACCGTGCCGGGCGGCACGTCGCCGACCTCGTTCGTGTGCTGGAGCGTGCCGGGTCCGGTGTTCTCGACGCGGTCGCGCCGCCCGGGGATCGTCCAGGTCACCTGGTAGCGCTCGATGTCGCTGCCGCCGTTGACCGCGGGGGCCGTCCAGCTGGCGGTCAGCGCGGTGCCGTCCACCACGAGGGTCGGCGTGCCGGGAGCCGAGGGCGGTGATCCCCAGCGGCCGACGGATGCGGTGCGCGCGCCCGACGAGCCGTCGAGCCGCTGCCCGGACACGGTCGTGTGCGGCCACACCGTGACGGTGACATCGCCACCGCCCACCGGGAAGCGCCAGCCGCTGACGTCGACGGTCGCCGACGTCGCGGTGGTCGACAGTCGCTGGGTGCTGCCCCAGTTGCTGGTGACCTGGTACTCGTACGAGACCGTCGAGGGTCGTCCCTCGGCGTCCAGCGCGTTCGCGGACACCGCACTCCACGAGACCAGCAGCTGTGTGGCGCGCCCGAAGTCACCCGTGGCGGACACCACGGGGGCCTCGACCGTGGGCGTACCTGGCGGTGTCGAGGCCTGCACGGTCGCCGCCGCCGACGCCGGGCCCTCGCCCTGGGCGTTCACGGCGGTGACGGTGAACGTGTAGGACGACCCTCCGGTGAGCCCGGTGACGGTGGTCGACGTGCCGCTCACGTCGAGGCGTCGGCCGTCCGACACCGTCACGACGTACCGCTCGATGGGCGCGCCGTTGCCGTCGGCGTCGGCCCACGTGAGCCGCGCGGCGCCCTGGCCGACGAGCGCCTCCGCGCTCGGCGCCCCGGGGGCGCCCGGCTGGCCGTACGTCGACGCGTCCGTGCTCGCCGCGCTCCCCCACCCGGCCTTGTTCCGGGCGCGCAGCGAGAACGTGTACGTCTCGCCGTTCCTCGCCTGGGCGAACGCGTAGGAGCGCGCGTCGGCGTTGAGGGGGAAGGTGCCGCCGTTGCTGCCGCCGACGACGAGCTCGTAGCCCTGGATCGCGTCGCCGTTCGGGGCCGTGTCGCCCCAGGTGACGGTGATCTGGCCGCCGTAGGGCACGTCGACGCGCGTGGCCGCCAGTCCCGTCGGCGCGCCGGGCGGGCCGGCGGGGATCTCCGTACCCGACCACAGGCTCCACGCGCTCGGCTCGGGTGCCTTGTTGTGGGCCCGGACACGGACGGTGTAGGCGACGCCGTTGCGCAGCCGGTCGAACGTGTAGCTCGTCGACGTCGTCGTGCGCGTCGCCGCGCCCGAGTCCGGCGCCGGGCTGATCTCCAACGAGTAGCTGGTGATCGGCGAGCCCTTGGAGACCGGTGCGTCCCACGTGGCCGTGACCGAGCCGTCACCGAACACGAGCCGCGGGGCGCCGGGAGCGTCCGGCACCGCGTCGGGGCGCGCGGGGGCGGACGCCGGCGACGGCTCCGACCAGCCGACGCGGTTGCGCGCCTCGACGGTGAACGTGTACTCGACGTCGTTCGTCAGGTTGTCGATCGTGCACGTGGTGCTCGCGCACGAGCGCGTCGCGCCGCCGGGCTGCGCGGTCACGCGGTACTCCGTGATCGGCTCGCCGCGGTTGTCCGGCGCCGTCCACGACAGCACGACGGTGCGGTCGCGCACCTCGCCGATGCGCGGCGGGACGGGGGCGAGCGGGACGCCGCTGACGCGGACGGTCACACGGCCCTCGACTTCACGCCCGGGGTCGCTCGTGACGTCCCGCACACGGAAGCGCACGACCATCAGGCCGATGAAGTCGTCGCCGGGACGCACCGTGACGCTGCTCGACGACGCCGACGCCGTGCCCGCCCCGACGGTCTCGACGACCGCGCCGACGACCTTCAGCGGCCCGGTGTCGGGGAACGGGTTGAACGCCCCCTCGAGCACGTCCACGGTCGACTCCCGGCCCTGGGCGCCGTCGTCGACCGTGAAGTTCTGGACGGTCGCGGTGCGCCGCTTGCTCGCCACGACGCGCAGGTCGACCGCGATCTCCATGGCACCGCTGCGCCCGTAGGTGAGCCGCAGGTCGAGGCGCCCCGTCGTGCCCTTCGGGGTCGTCGGGTCGGCCGACACCCACAGCTCGGAGCCTTCGGAGTCCACCACGAACCCGGCGGGCACGACGGACGTCAGCGAGTAGCCGTAGCGGTCGGCGGACGCCACGGCGCCGTCGGCCTGCTCCGGGCCGTGCGTCAGCGCGAGCAGGTCGATACGCGTGGGTGCCTCGCCGGGCTCCACCTCGATGGTCGCGCCGTCGAACGTCGGTGCGACGTCGTCGACCGCGTAGACCGTGATCTGCAGCGTGAGCAGCGCGGTGCGCGCGGTGGTGTCGGACGGACCCGTGGCGTCGGTGACGGGCACCGTGACCGACGCCGGCCCCGCGTACCCCTCGGCGGACGTGAACACGATCGTCGAGGGGTCCTTGACGAGCTCGGCGCCGTTCGAGCGCGGCGCGCTCACCTGCGTGGGGTCCGCGATGGTGGGCTTGCGGCCGGGAGCGACCTGGACGTGCTCGGCCAACGGGATCTCGATCTGCTCCCCGCTGGCCACCCGTAGCTCGGGCGCGCGTGGGCGCAGCTGGGGCGGGAAGAACCCGAGCGCGGGCACGGTGATGAACGCGTACGCGTCGGCGGTCGGCTCGGTGGTGTTCACCAGCCGGTACGGCACCGTCTGCGCGTGGTCGACCAGGGTGACGACCACGTCGCCCTCCTCGGTGACGCGCGCGACGTCGGCGTGGGACGCGGGCACCGACACCTCGAGGTCGGACAGCGGACCCGAGGGGTTCTGTGCGACCGCGAGCACGTCGACCGACACCTCGGTCTTGCCCAGCGTGTCGATCGCCGGCACGAGGACGTCGCGCGCACGCGGCGGCTGCACGGGTGCGTCCGGCGTGACGGTGACCGTGAGCACGCCGTAGTCGCTGCCGCCCCCGTCGTTCGTCGCGAGGTACGGGATCTGCACGACGCCCGGGGCGGGCGGGGCCGTCACGACGATCCGCCGGCCCTGGATCTGCGCGTCGAGGCCCTCGGGCGGCTCGATCGCCTCGAGGCTCAGCTCACGCCCGGTCGAGTCGATGTCGTTCGCCAGGACGCGCACCTCCACGCGCTGGCCGGGCCGGAGCGTCACCGCGTCGTCGACCGCGACGAGCCCCGCGGCACCGGAGGGACGGGGCGCGATGCCCACGCGCACGGACGCGACCGCCCGCTGGCCCACCCAGTCCTCGACGGCGTACGTGAACTTCTCGGTGCCGCGCGAGCCGCGGTCCGCCTCGTACTCCAGCCAGTCGGGGCCGACCTCGGTGATGCGTCCCAGGGCCGGCGCCGACGCGGGACCGAGCAGGGTCACGCCGTCCCCGTCGTCGTCGATGCCGACGAGCGGCACGGGGATGCGCACGACGTCGCCCTCGAAGACGCGCGCCTCGACGTCCTTCGGCCGCGGCGGCGACTTCGTCTGCGGGTCGGACTCGTGGACGCGCACGGTCACGGTGGCCCCCGTGACGTTCCCCGCGGTGTCCTGCACCTGGAAGGTCGCACGCGCCGTGAGCGCCCGGTTCGGCGCCTGGTAGCGCAGCACGTCGCCCGAGACGAACAGCAGGCCGTCGCCCTCCGGCAGCGGCTCCGACAGCTCGCGCAGCACGGTCAGCGGGTCGCCGTCCGGGTCGGAGGCCCCGGCCAGCACCGGGATCGTCACGACGCCGCCGGCGCGCACGCTCGCCTCCACGGGCGGTACGACAGGCGCCTGCGACGACGCGGACGGCGGGATGGGGTGCACGACGATCTCGCCGCGCGCCGACGCCGAGCCGTTCGAGACCTCGTACACGAGCGGTACCGGCCCGTCCGGCGTCCGCTCGGCGCGGATCCGCACGTACCGGTGGTCGATGACGGCGACCTGCAGCCCCGATCCCTCGGGCGCGGTGACGGTCTGGAGCACGAGCACGTTGTCGGCGGGGTCCTCGTCGTTGGCGAGCGGGTCGACGGTGACCTCGCCACCCGCCGGGAGCAACGCGAGGTCACGCACCGCGATCGGCGGCTGGGCCTGCTCCGGCCACTCCCGCACGTCGATCCGCGCGAGGCCGGTCGCCTGCTGCGGGGCCGCGGTGACGACGAACTGCACGTAGTACACCTGGGCCCGCGGCGCCTTGAACGTGAACGTCCCGGCACGCAGGTCGGGGACGATCGTCGCGCCCACCACGTCGGACACCGCGGCCAGGCGCGGCGGCTCGCTGGACGCCGAGCGGACCGCGTCGAGCGGGCTGACCACGACCTCCTGCCCGACGTAGGTCACCGCGTGCACGGGGTCGATCTGCGGCGCGACGGAGCCCGCGGCGCGCACGTCCACGACGACCTCGCCGTCGACGACGTTCGTGCCGTCGGAGACCTGCACCTGCACGGTCGTGCGGCCGAGCCCGCCACCGTCGGCGGTGAACGTCAGCACGCCGTCCTGCCGGAACCGGGCGGTCCCCACCGAGGGGTCCGCGGTCGCACCGACGAGCAGCAGGTCGTCGCCGTCGGCGTCGTGGAAGTCCGCGAGGACGCCGTGCTCGAGCTGTCCGCCGGTCTCGACCGTCAGGGTCGACGTGCGCGCCTGGGTCGGCGCGGTGTCGCCGTCGCTCACCGTGAGGGTCACCACGCCCGTCGCGGGAGCGTTCACGCCGCCACCGTCGTTGACGGAGTACTTGAACTGGACCGAGCCGCTCGCGCCCTCCGCCACGTGCACCTGCAGCGCGCGGCCGCCGCGCACGGGCTCCACGGTGCCGAACTCCGGCGGCGGGGCGTCGACCTGCGTGATCACCAGGATCTTGCAGTCCGCCGACGAGTCGTTGTCGATCACCGGCAGCAGGCGCGTGCGTCCGGCGCGCACGCCGAACGCGTCGTCGGCGGCGACCGGCGGCGCGCCCTGGTCGCTGCACTCGGTGACCGGCTCCTGCATGACCTCGCCGCTGTCGGAGTCCTCCTCGGACTCCTCCGGCTCCTCCTCGGGCACGATGTCGTCCCAGTTCGGGACGCGCACCTCGGTGTCCTCCTGCGGCAGCCAGACCCGGCCCCCGACCGTGTCGTTGAGGACGACGAGACCGCGGTTGACGCGGAACTCCAGCTGGTCGCCCGTGCTCAGCCCCTCGAGGTCCTTGACCACCGCGTCCCGGCCGGCGCACAGCTCGAGGTATCCGCCGACGGACGAGGACCACGCGGCGTACGCGCAGTCCCCCACACGCACGGGCTTCGCGGGCCTGCCGGAGCCCGTCGTGGGGTGCTCCCGCGGTGCGCCGCCGTCGAGCGGCACCTCCCACAGCGCCGATCGCCCGGCGACCAGCACGCTCGAGGCCGCCGGTCCCGGCTGCTGCAGCACCAGGTCGTCGTCGTCGACCTCCACCGTGCCCGCGAGGGTCCGCACCGTGCTGCCCGACAGCACGACCAGCTCGTCGCCCACGGTCGTCGCGGCATCCGCCTCGACGGCCCCGAGCCGGCCGACCTCCTCCGGCGCGACCGGCTCCTGTGCGGGTGCGCGGGTGACCGTCCCGGTCTCCGGCGCCAGCGCGAGCACCGCGCCGCTGCGCGCCACGACCGCCACCCCGCCCGCACCGAGCCGGAGGTCGGGCGTGTCCTGCGTGAGGTCGAGCGTGTCGAGCGCGGCGACCTGGCGGACCCACGCGTCGCCGTCACTGTCGACGAACGCGACGCGCCCCGCGGCCATGGACACCTCGGTGCCCGGCGTCGCCAGCTGGGTCGTCGTCGCCACGCTCGCCGGGTCGACGACCGACACGGTGCTCTGCTCCCGCAGCAGCACCCAGCCCTCGTCCTGCAGCACGTCGAACGTGCCGCCGGTGGTGACCAGGCCACCGTCGAGCTCCTCGACGGGCACGTTGTAGCGCCCCAGGCTCATCTTGCTCGTGGCCGTGAGCCACACGCCACCGTCGTTCAGGTCGACGCGGGCCAGCGGGAAGCCCTGGTCGAGGAGCGCGAGCGACAGCACGACCGCAGGAACCGTCACGATCGCGGCCGCCCTGCTCGCCGGCCCTCGGCGCCAGGTGCGCGCGTCCCACCAGGTCACGGCGTGCACCCCTCCGCCGGGAGCGCCGACCTGCTGCGGTCCGCCCGCACGATGGACACCTCGATGCACACCTCACCCGTCGCCTGGTCGGCGGGGACCGTCACGCGTTCGGCGTCGACGAGCTCGTACGTCGGCTCACCGGTGGCCGTGAGCACGCCCCAGAGGTACCGGTCCCCGTCCTGCGGGTCGGGATTCTGCCACGTGAACGTGACGGAGCCGTCGTCGGCGCGCGTGCCGGCGAGCGAGTGCGGCGCGGGCACGGGGCCCGCCGCCGGACCGGTCTGCGGCGGGGCGAACGTCTCGCTGGGCACCGGTGGCTCCGGCTCGTCGCCGGTCACGGTCGCGACGAGCACACCGACCACCGCGGCCAGCACGACGCCGCCGGCCACGAGTGCGGCGACGCGCGCGCCACGCCTGCCGACGGGTGCGTCGGGCACCCCGACGGGCGGCGCGGCCTGCGGGGGCGCGGGAGCCACGAGCACGGGTCGGCCGACGACGACGGCCCGGGCGCGGGTCGCGTCCTCGTCGAGGCCCGGCGGCACGGCGGGGCCCGGCGTCGCGACCCCCCGCAGACGCGTCGCGTCCTCGTCGAGGACGTCCGCCCCGGCACGCGCGACGACCGGCGGTGGCCCGAAGGGTGAGGCCGCCGCCCCCGGCGCGGTGCCTGACGTGACGCCGTGCGGGACCGGTGACGGGTCGTCGGGCAGGTCGAGGGGCGTCACCGGCAGCCGCAGCGCCGCCTCGACCTCCTGCAGCGCGCGGGCGACCGCGACAGCGGACTCGAAACGGCGGGACGGGTGCTTGGCCATCGCGCGCTCGAGGACGGCCTGCAGCTGCGGGGGCACGTCCTCGCGTCCGACGGACGGCAGCGGCGAGCGCTCGATGCGGGCCACCAGCTGCTGCGCGCTGTTGTTGCCGCCGGGCAGCTCGAACGGCGAGCGTCCGGCCAGCAGCGAGTAGACGGTCGCGGCGAGCGCGTAGACGTCCGAACGCTCGTCGCCCGTGGGGTGCTCGGCGAGCAGCTCGGGCGGCGACCACGGGATCGACATGCCCATGGTCTGGACCGCCGGCCCCGTCGTCGCGGCGATGCCGAAGTCCGTCAGCGCAGGCCAGCCGAAGTCGGTCGTCAGGACGTTGGCCGGCTTGATGTCGCGGTGCAGGATGCCGGCGCGGTGCGCCGTCTCGACGGCCGAGGCCAGCCGCACCCCGATCCGCAGGACCTCGGGCACGGGGATGCGCTCTACGCGGTACCGCTCGGCGAGCCCGGTGCGCGAGCAGTACTCCATGACGAGGTAGGGCCGCCCGTCCGGCGCGATCGCCGCGTGGTGGATCGTGACGATCGAGGGGTGGTGCGAGAGCTGGGCCATGAGGTTGGCCTCCGTCTGGAACCGCTCACGGACGTCGTCGTCGAGGCTGCCCGCGAGCAGCACCTTGACCGCGACGTCACGCCGCGGCAGGTGCTGGCGGTACAGGAACACGTCGGCGAACCCGCCGAGCCCGAGCACGCGGACGTACTCGTACCCCGGCAGGTCCGGCGGCGCGGACGCCTCACGACGAGCGGTCACGACGCGCTGCGCTCCACGGTGAACGTGACGCCGTCGCCCAGGTCGACGACCTCGTCGGGCCCCACGACGCTCGGTTCGCCGGGGTGCAGCCGCCGCACGCCCTCGCCGGGCCGCGACACGTGCACCCCGTTGGTGGAGTCGAGGTCGGTGACGATGACGTGGTCGCCCTCGACGCGCACCTCGGCGTGCGTCCGCGAGATGTCCTGGTTGGGGCTCGGCACCGTCACCAGGCGCGGCAGCTCACGGTTGGACACGCGCGCGACCTGCGGCGCGCGTCCCAGCAGGACGGCGCGGTCGAGCGCGACCACGAGTCCCGTCGAGAGCACCATGCGCGCGGCCAGCGGCGCGGGCTGCGGCACGGGGAACGGCCCGGGCTCGGCGTCCTGCGACCAGGCCGGGAGACGGTCGCGCAGCCGCGCGAGGTCGGAGGACAGGATCGTCATGCCGTCGTGGTCGTCGGACCCCGCCGTCTCGTCGGCGACCGCCGCGGGGGCGGTCACCGGCGCGAACGGGGGCGGGGCGGGCGTGGACGCGGGCGCGGCGGGGGTCGGCGCGGGCTCGGCGGTCCCCGCGTCGCCCAGCGGCCACCAGGGGATCTCGGGCTCGCGCTCCGGGGCTGGTGCCAGTTCCGGTGCCGGCGCCGGCGTGTCCGCGGGCCCCGCCGCCGACCACGCCACCGCCTCCGCGCCGGACCATGCGGGCGGGCCGGCCGCCTCGAGCAGCTCCTCGGGCGAGAGCCGCTCGGTGGGCACGTCGGGCTCGACGGGTGCCGCCGGCAGCGCGGCTGCGACCGGCGCGGGCGCCCACGGGTCGACCTCCACCTGCTCGACCGGCGCGGCGGGCGCCGGCTCGAGCGGCTCGGGCAGGCCGAGCTCGGGTGCCGGCAGCGTCGCCACGTCGGGCTCGACCACGCCCGCGGGATCGGCGGGGACGGCGGCCTCGACCGGCGCGGCCACGGTGGGGCCCGCAGGCTCGGGCGCCGCCTCCGGCTCGGACCCTGCGGGCGGCTCGGTCTCCCCCGACGGCCCCGTCTCCGCCGACGACTCGGTCTCCGCCGCCGGCTCGCTCTCCTCCGCCGGCTCGCTCTCCTCCGCCGACTCGGTCTCCGCCGACGGCTCGATCTCCGCCCCGGACGGCCGCGGCGGCTCCGCCGCGGCGACCGCGCCGCCCGGCACCGAGCCGCCCGGCACCGCGGCGACGTCGACCACCACGGGGTGCTCCGGCACCGCGTCGCCGGCGGGCTCCGGCACGATCGGCTGCTCGTGCGTCGCGGTGTCCGGCAGCGCCACGGGCACCACCGTGGCGGCGTCCGGCACCTCACCGGTCCGCAGACCGCCGGACCGCACGACACCGCCGGTCAGCGGCCACCAGGTCGCGTCGGGCACCGCGTCGACAGCGAGCTCGAGGCCGAGCACGCCCAACGCACGGTGCTCGGTCCACACGGCCCCGTCACCGGCCGTGACCTCCTGGGTGCCGTCCACGCCGTGCAGGCGGAGCCGCACCGCACCACGCAGCACCGCGTGCACGGCACCGTCGCCGTCGGCGCGCAGCACCGCGAACCCGGGCAGGGCAGCGAACCCGTCGGCCGCGACCACGCCGAGGGCGCCCAGCACGTCGCCGCCCTCGCTGGCCACCCGCCACAGGCCGTCGACGAGGCGCCACGGCGCGTCCGGCTCGACCAGCGCGAGGAACCCGTCGGACACGACGGCCGTCCAGGGTCCGTCCTGGTACTCGTGGTGCGTGCGGTCGCTCATGCGGGGTCCTCCTGGGCCTCGGCCGGCGCCGCCGGCGGGACGGGCGTGGGCGTGTCGGCCGGCGCCGGGACGGCCGACCGGGGGACGGTCGCGCCGTTGAGCATCTCGTCCCACAGGTGCGGGCCGAGGTCGGGAGCCGAGCGCGGCAGCGTCGTGGGCGTCGGCTCGGGGGTCGTGGTGCTCGCGACGTCGACGACGACGGCGCTCACGTTGTCCCGGCCGCCCCGGTCGAGGGCGTCCTGGACGAGGCGCGCCGAGGCCTCCTGCGGGTCGTCCACCGACGCGAGGACGTGCGCGATCTCGTCGTCCGCCAGCTCGCGCGTGAGCCCGTCGGTGCAGATCAGCAGGCGGTCGTCGGCGCCCGCCGGGAGCAGCCAGTAGTCGGGCTCCGGCGGCTCACCGGTGCCGAGCGCGCGCGTCAGCACGTGCCGCTCGGGGTGCTTGCGCGCGGCCGTCGGGGTGATCTCGCCGGACTCCAGGAGCTCCTGGACCACCGAGTGGTCGACGCTGACCTGCGTGAGCGCGCCCTCGGACCAGCGGTAGACGCGCGAGTCACCCACGTTGAAGACCAGCCAGTACCAGCCGCCGTCGTGCTCGGTCACGGCGACGCCCGCGACGGTCGTGCCGCCCTGGCGCCCCCCGGTGAACTCGGTGCGGATGCGCGTGGACGTGCGCGAGAAGCACGCGTGCACGTCGTCGGACGACGCCGACGACTGCCCCGCGAGCTGCGCGAACTCCTCGACGGCGATCCGGCTCGCGAGGTCGCCGGCGTCGTGCCCACCCATGCCGTCCGCCACGAGGAAGACCGGCGGGTACGCCAGCAGCGCGTCCTCGTTCACCTCACGGACGCGTCCGCGGTCCGTCGCCGAACCCCACGACGTGCGCACTGCACCACCGTCCCGTCCTCGTCGCGCCACCGGCGCACATGGTGCCTCACGCGGGGCGTACGCTTCACGTGCATCCGTCCAGTTCACCCTCAGATGTTCAGCTGGTAGACGCCCCAGTACGCCAGGACGACCAGCAGGACCGCTGATCCTGCCAGGACTGCGAGCGCCGCGGAACGCCGGACGGCCCCCGGCGCGAGCGGCACGCCCGCGTCCCGGGCGTCGTGCGCCCGCCGCGCCAGCAGGACCGCCGTCAGGACCGCGCTGATGCCCAGGACGCGGACACCGACCCAGCCGCCCTGCACCACCCAGGCGTTGCGCTGGTAGTCCATCGCGAGGCGTGCGACCGCCAGCAGGTACCAGACGAGTGCGCCGACGGTGGCCACGGTCGTGCCGCCGAGCGCGGCCAGGCGCCACGCGATGCCGGGTGCGAAGCGGCGCGGCAGGCGCTCCGGGTCACGACGGGCCCGCGAGCCGCCCGCCGGTCGCGCGACGCGCGCCACGCCGACCGCGACGGCGCCCAGGAGCATGAGCGCGGGCGCGCCCACGACGAGGACGAGCAGCGCGGTGCCGTCGCGCAGCCACCGCGGCTGCGGCACGGGTCCGGCGAGATAGGTCTGGGTGGGTTCGGCGCCCGCCACGCGGGGCGCGGCGTCACCCGTGCCCGGCAGCCCGCGGACCCAGCCGGCCAGGTCGCGCAGGAACTCGGGCGTGGGGCGCCCGCCGACGCGGATGCCGTGGTCGGCACCCTCGTAGTAGCGGATCGTGACGGCGTCGTTGCCGGCCCGGGCGGCGTCGGCACGCACCTGCAGCGCGCCCTGCACGACCGGCATCGACGCGTCCGCCGTGCCGTACACCACCAGGACGGGCGCCGTGACCCGCTGCTGCCAGCGCGTCACGTCGAAGTCGGCGTACTCGAAGCCGCCGCCCGGCATCGTCATGCCCACGGCCCGTGGGATCGCGCGGAACACCGCGTGCGGCACACCGGTGTTGCGCAGGTAGGAGTCGACCGCGAACGCCGCCTGCTGGCGCGGCGGCACCACCGGTGACGACACCAGCACGAGACCCGCGAGGTCACGGTCCTCGGCCGCCATCACGGGGGCGATCCACCCGCCCTCGCTCTCGGCGTAGACGACGACCCGGTCCGGGTCGACCTCGGGACGGTCCCGCAGCAGCTCGAGCGAACGTCCGTAGTCCGCCGCCATCGCGACGTAGTCGCGGTGCCGCGTCGTGTACGTGTCCAGGCGCTTGTCGGGCACCATCGCCACGACGCCGGCCTCGGCGAGCGCCTGCGCCTGGCGGCGGAACGCCTGGGTCGACCTGCCGGTCCCGGCGCCGTGCACGAACAGCACAGCGGGGGCGGGCTCGTCGAGGTCGAGCGGCAGGGACAGGCGCGCGCCGACGCTCGCGCCGTCGAGCGGCACCGAGACGTCGACGACCCGCACCTCGTGCGACGGCAGCTGCCGGGCACTGCCGATCGCCGTGTCGGGCGTCGCGACCTCGATGCCCTCCTCGAGCGGGGGCGGGTCCCAGTGGGGCCCCGTGACAGCGCCGACGACCGCGAGCAGGAGCGACCCCAGCGCGACGCTCGCGACCAGCCGGTACAGCGAGGAGGCGCGCGCGTTCCGCGGGCGTGCGCCGCCCGGCCGCGCGGGGCGCGCGCGTGCCGTCAGGTCCACCTCAGAAGCCCAGCCGGCCGAGCTGCTTGGGGTCACGCTGCCAGTCCTTCGCGACCTTCACGTGCAGGTCGAGGAAGACACGGGCACCCAGCAGCGCCTCGATCTGGGTGCGGGCGCGCGTACCGACGTCGCGCAGGCGCGCGCCACCACGGCCGATGACGATGGCCTTCTGGCTGTCACGCTCGACGAACAGGTGCACGCGGACGTCCAGCAGCGGGCGGCCGTCGGTGCCCGGGCGCTGCTCGCGCGGCACGATCTCGTCGACGACCACGGCCAGGGAGTGCGGCAGCTCGTCACGTACGCCCTCGAGGGCGGCCTCGCGGACGAGCTCGGCGACCATGACGTGCTCGGGCTCGTCGGTGAGCTCGCCCTCGGGGTACAGGGCTGGGCCCTCCGGCAGGTGCGCCACCAGCACGTCGGCGAGCGTGTCGACCTGGTAGCCGGCCTGCGAGGACACCGGCACGATGTCGGCCCAGTCCCCCAGCTGGTCGACCGCGAGCAGCTGCTCGGCGAGGCGGGCGCGCGGCACCGTGTCGGTCTTGGTGACGATCGCGACGACGGGCGTGCCGGAGCCCCCGGGCGGCGCCAGGCGGGCCAGCTGCTCGGCGATGAACCGGTCGCCGGGCCCGATCTTCTCGTCGGCAGGCAGGCAGAAGCCGATGACGTCGACCTCGGTGAGCGTGTCGCGCACGAGGTCGTTGAGCCGCTCGCCGAGGAGCGTGCGGGGGCGGTGCAGACCGGGGGTGTCGACGAGCACGAGCTGCGCGTCCTCGCGGTGCACGATGCCGCGCACGACGTGCCGCGTGGTCTGCGGGCGGCCCGACGTGATCGCGACCTTCTGCCCGACGAGCGCGTTGGTCAGTGTCGACTTGCCGGTGTTGGGCCGCCCGACGAGGCACGCGAAGCCGGAACGGTGGGTCATCGGGCGGCCTCCGAGCCGTGGTCCCGCACGGTGGGGGTGCCGCGCGACGGGGTTCCCGCGGCATGGGTGCCGCGGGCAGGTGTAGCGGGGGCGGCGTCCTCCGTGGCCTCCTCGGCCCGGTGCACGAGCACGGTCGCCAGGCGCTTGCGGCGGCCCTCGACACGTTCGGCCTCGAGCCGCAGACCGTGGATCTCACCGACGGCACCCGGGAGGGGCACCTTGCCGAGCGCCTTGGCGAGCAGACCGGCCGCGGTGTCGACGTCCTCGTCCTCGACCTCGAGGCCGAACAGGTCGCCGAGCTCGTCGCGACCCAGGCGCGCCGGGACGCGGTAGCCGCCGTCCTCGAGCTCCTCGACGACGGGCGCGCTGGCGTCGTGCTCGTCGGTGAGCTCGCCGACGATCTCCTCGAGCGCGTCCTCGATGGTCACGAGCCCGGCGATGCCGCCGTACTCGTCCACGACGAGCGCGATGTGGCTGGACCCGTCGCGCAGCTCCAGGAGCAGCTCGTCGACGGGCTTGGACTCCGGCACGTAGACCGCGGGACGCGCGAGGGACGCCGCGGGCGCGTCGAGCGGGTCGCCGTCGCCGTTGCCGTGGCCGTGACCGTGGGCGGGGATGCGGCGCACGACGTCCTTGAGGTAGAGCACCCCGACCACGTCGTCGACCGACTCCCCCACCACGGGCACGCGCGAGAAGCCGGAGCGCAGCAGCAGCGCCAGCACCTTGTGCAGGGGCGTGTCCGCCTGCGTCGTGATCATGTCCGTGCGGGGCACCATGACCTCGCGCGTGAGGGTGTCCCCGAGCTCGAGCACCGAGCGGAACATCTCGCGCTCGTTCTCCTCGATCGCGTCGGACTCGCTGACGCGCTCGACCATGTCGCGCAGCTCGGCGTCGTCCTGCTCGCTCGTGGTGGTCGCGGCCTCGCCACCGCGGCCCACGCCGCCCGCGAGCGCGGTGACGGCGAGCAGCAGACGCGACAGGTTCGCGAGCACGCCGACGGGGTGGCGCCGGCCCATGCTGCGCGGGCTGACGCGCACGAGCAGGAACGCGACGACGGCGCACGCGGCGATCGCGAGCAGCGCCGTGGCCCACCACGACAGGCTGCCGGCGCTGATGGCGAGCGTGAGGCACACGGTGGCCGTCATCTCGCCGAGGAGCCGCACGAACGACGCCGCGGCCGTGACGCGTGCCGGGTCGTCGACGAGCCGGCGCACCCGCGCGGCCGCACCGGGACGCTCGGCCTCGAGCTCGGTGACGCGGGCGCGCGTGACGCGCAGCACCGCGACCTCGCCCGCGGACAGCGCCGCGGCCAGCAGGATCCCGACGACGGCGACGGCGACGAGCAGCCCGACGGGGACGCCGCTCATCGACCGGCCAGGAACGTCAGGAGCAGGCGACGCTGCAGCGCGAACATCTCCTTCTCCTCGTCGGGCTCGACGTGGTCGTAGCCGAGCAGGTGGAGGATGCCGTGCGTCGTCAGCAGCAGCATCTCCTCGGCCGTCGAGTGGCCCGCGGCGCGCGCCTGGGTCGCGGCGACCTCGGGGCACAGCACGACGTCGCCGAGCACACCGGGGCCGGCGGGGTCGCCCTCGCGTCCGGGTGTGAGCTCGTCCATGGGGAACGACAGGACGTCCGTGGGACCCGGCTCGTCCATCCAGCGCACGTGCAGGTCCGTCATCGTCGCCGTGTCGACCAGCCGCACGAACAGGTCGGCCTGCGGGTGCACGTGCATCGCGTCGAGCACGTACCGCCCCAGCGCCGCGAACTCGGCCTCGTCGACCTCGACGCCCGACTCGTTGCTCACCTCGACGCTCATGACCTGTCCCACCTCGCGTACGCGTCGATGATCTCCCCGACCAGCCGGTGCCTCACGACGTCCGACGACGTGAGGCGGCAGAACTCCACGTCGTCGACCCCGGACAGGATCTTCTCGACGACCCGCAGGCCCGACGTCGTGCTGCTCGGCAGGTCGACCTGCGTGACGTCCCCCGTCACGACGACCTTGGAGCCGAAGCCCAGGCGCGTGAGGAACATCTTCATCTGCTCGACCGACGTGTTCTGCGCCTCGTCGAGGATGATGAACGCGTCGTTGAGGGTGCGGCCGCGCATGTACGCCAGCGGCGCCACCTCGATCGTCCCGGCCTCCATGAGCCGCGGGATCGACTCCGGGTCGACCATGTCGTGCAGCGCGTCGTACAGCGGGCGCAGGTACGGGTCGATCTTGTCGGTGAGCGAGCCGGGCAGGAAGCCCAGGCGCTCGCCCGCCTCGACCGCGGGACGCGTGAGCACGATCCGGTTGACCTTGCGGGCCTGCAGCGCCTGCACGGCCATCGCCATCGCGAGGTACGTCTTGCCGGTGCCGGCCGGGCCGATCCCGAACGTCACGGTGTTCCGCTCGATCGCCTCGACGTACTCCTTCTGCCCCGCGGTCTTGGCACGGATGGTCCGTCCGCGCGACGACAGGATGTTGAACGTCAGCACGTCGGCGGGCCGCGGCGCGGCCTGCGCGCTGAGCATCACCACCGACCGGGCGACGACCTCCGGGCTCAGCGGCGTGCCGGCGGCCGCCATCTCCACGAGCTCGTCGACGAGTCGCGTCACGAGGGCGACGTCGCCGGCCGCGCCGGCGAGGGTGACCTCGTTGCCGCGCACGTGCACGTCGACGCTCGGGAAGCCGCTCTCGATGCTGCGCAGCACCTCGTCGCGCAGCCCGAGCAGCTCGACCATCGACACGTCCGACGGGACGGTGATGCGGTGCTCGATGCGTGCGTGCCGGGGTTCGGGGACGCTGGGGGCGGGGCTGGGCTCGGCCATGTGCTCGGCGGGTGCCGTGCGCTCCTTCTCTCGACGCGTGTGCCCTCCTGCGGGCTCTGCCCATCCTACGGCTCCCGCGCGCGGGCACCCGGGGCACGGTGCCCGACCCGCCCGCCGGGGGGCGTCACGTGGGCCCTTCGTCACAGAGCACACCCCTCGGTGCAGCGGAACACTGGTGCGAGGACGCCGTGGCAACGGAGCCACGGCGGCTGCGTGCGACGGAGGAAGCCACATGGCCCGCTACGTCAAGGACTTCAGCGAGGGCGACAAGGACCAGAAGGACCTGCTCGGCGGCAAGGGCGCGAACCTGGCCGAGATGACCCGGCTCGGGCTGCCCGTGCCCCCCGGTTTCACCATCACCACGGAGGCGTGCCGCGCGTACATGCGCACCGGCGAGGTACCGCCCGAGCTGCGCGTCGAGGTCACCATGGCGGTACGCCACCTCGAGGACACGCTCGGGCGCCGCCTCGGCGACTTCCACGAACCCCTGCTGGTCTCTGTGCGCTCGGGCGCGAAGTTCTCGATGCCCGGGATGATGGAGACGGTGCTCAACGTCGGTCTCAACGACGCGTCCGTGCAGGGCCTGTCGGCGCTGTCGGGCGACGAGCGCTTCGCGTGGGACTCGTACCGCCGGCTCATCCAGATGTTCGGCCGCACGGTGCTGGACATCGACGGCGACCTGTTCGCCGACGCGCTGGACAAGGCGAAGGCCGCCCGGGGCGTCACCGCGGACGTCGACCTCGACGCCGGCGACCTGCGCGCGCTGGTCGACACGTACAAGCAGATCGTGCGCGAGGAGTCCGGACGCGAGTTCCCTCAGCACCCCCGTGAGCAGCTGGACCTGGCCATCGTGGCCGTCTTCGACTCCTGGGGCACCGACCGGGCACGGCTCTACCGCCGCAAGGAGCGCATCCCGGACGACCTGGGCACCGCGGTCAACGTGTGCTCGATGGTGTTCGGCAACCTGGGTCCGACGTCGGGCACGGGCGTCGCCTTCACGCGCGACCCCAGCAACGGCCGGCTCGGCGACTACGGGGACTACCTCGTCAACGCCCAGGGCGAGGACGTGGTCGCGGGCATCCGCAACACGCTGTCCCTGGCCGACCTGGAGGACGTCGACCCGGCCGCGTACTCCGAGCTGCGGCAGGCGATGCGCCGCCTCGAGACCCACTACCGCGACCTGTGCGACATCGAGTTCACGATCGAGCGCGGCAAGCTGTGGATGCTGCAGACCCGCGTCGGCAAGCGCACCGCACCCGCAGCCTTCCGCATCGCGTGCCAGCTCGTCGACGAGCACCTCATCACGATGGACGAGGCCCTGTCCCGGGTCACGGGCGCGCAGCTCTCGCAGCTGCAGTTCCCGCAGTTCGCCGCCGACGGCGCGGACCGGGTGCTGCTCACGAGGGCCATGCCCGCCTCACCCGGCGCGGCCGTGGGCATGGCGGTGTTCGACCCGGAGACGGCCGAGCAGTGGGCCGCCGAGGGCAAGGACGTCATCCTGGTGCGTCGTGAGACGAACCCCGACGACCTCGGCGGCATGATCGCCGCCGTCGGCGTCCTCACGGCCCGTGGCGGCAAGACGTCGCACGCGGCGGTCGTGGCCCGCGGCATGGGCCGCACGTGCGTCGTCGGCGCCGAGGAGCTGGTCGTCGACTCGGCGGCACGCACGATGCGGACCCGCAGCGGCCGCACGGTGGCCGAGGGTGACGTCATCGCGATCGACGGCACGAGCGGCGAGGTCTTCCTCGGCGACGTCCCCGTCGTCCCCTCGCCGGTGCAGCGCTACCTCGAGGACGGTCTCGACGTCGCCCTGGCGGAGGCGCCCGACGAGGAGACCGCCGAGCTCGTCGTGGCGGTCCACCGCATCCTCGAGCACGCCGACGAGTCCCGCCGGCTGCGCGTGCACGCCAACGCCGACACCGCCGAGGACGCCGCACGCGCCCGGAGCCTGGGCGCGCAGGGCATCGGGCTGTGCCGCACGGAGCACATGTTCCTCGGCGAACGCCGCGTGCTCGTCGAGCGCGTGGTCCTCGCGGAGGACGACGACGAGCGGCAGGCGGCGCTCGACGCGCTGCTGCCGATGCAGCGGCAGGACTTCACGGACCTGCTCGCGGCGATGGACGGGCTGCCCACGACGATCCGGCTCATCGACCCGCCGCTGCACGAGTTCCTGCCCGACCTGACGGAGCTCTCGGTGAAGGTGGCCCTGGCCGCCGAGCGGGGCAAGGTCGACGAGCACGACGTCACGCTGCTGGCGGCCGTGCGTCGCATGCACGAGGCCAACCCGATGCTCGGTCTGCGCGGCGTGCGGCTGGGGCTCGTCGTGCCCGGCCTGTTCGACCTGCAGATCCGGGCCGTGTCGGAGGCCGTGGCGGCGCGCCTCGCGGACGGCGGGCACCCGCACGCGGAGATCATGGTCCCGCTGGTCGCCTCCGTGCAGGAGCTGCGGCTCGTGCGCGACCGGGCGACGGCGATCATGGCCGAGGTGAGCGCCGAGCAGGGCGTGACGGTCGACCTGCCCGTCGGTTGCATGATCGAGCTGCCGCGTGCGGCGCTCACGGCGGACCGGCTCGCCTCGGAGGCGCAGTTCTTCTCGTTCGGCACGAACGACCTCACCCAGACGACGTGGGGCTTCAGCCGCGACGACGTCGAGGGCGCGTTCTTCCCGCAGTACACCGCGAACGGTGTGCTGTCGGTGTCGCCGTTCGAGACGATCGACGTCCGGGGTGTCGGGTCGCTCGTGCAGACCGCGGTCGAGCTCGGGCGGGCGACCCGACCCGACATCACGCTCGGCGTGTGCGGCGAGCACGGGGGCGACCCGGAGTCCATCAAGTTCTTCGACGCGATCGGGCTGAACTACGTGTCCTGCTCCCCGTTCCGCGTGCCGATCGCCCGTCTGGAGGCCGGGCGCGCAGCGGTCGAGCACGACGGCGCCGACTCGCGCTGACCAGACCCGTGGGACGGCGGCGTACCCTCCCCGTCACGCCGCCGCTCCCACGTGCCCGTCCCCGTCCGGCTCCGGCCGGGCGGGGACGTCGTGCGTTCAGGCCCAGCGACCCAGGCGGTCGGCGAGCACCGCGAGCGCGACCGGCCCGGCGGTCGACGTGCGCAGCACGTGCGGCCCGAGGCGCGCGACGGCCGCACCGGCCGCGGTGAGCGCCGCGACCTCGCGGTCGCTGATGCCCCCCTCGGGCCCGACGACGACGAGCACCTCGCCGCCCGCGGGCAGCGCGATGTCGCGCAGCGGGGTCGCCGCGGTCTCGTGCAGCACGACCGCCACGCCACCGGCGGCGACGACGGCACCGACGCGCGCCACGAGCGCCGCGTGGTCGAGCGCGTGCTCGACCTGCGGCATCCGCGCGCGGCGTGCCTGCTTGGTCGCGGTACGGACCGTGCCGATCCAGCGCGCCCGGCTCTTCTGCGCGCGCTCACCGCGCCACACGACGATCGAGCGCTCGGCCTGCCACGGCACGACGACGTCGACGCCCACCTCGGTGGCCGCCTCGATCGCCATCTCGTCGCGGTCGCCCTTCGCCAGGGCCTGGACGAGCACGAGCCGCGGCTCGGGCGCAGGCTCGACGACCACCTCGTCGACGTCGAGGCGGACGCCCTCCGGCCCGACCGCGCGCACGCGTGCCACGAGACGCACGCCCGCGCCGTCGACGACGTCGACACGCTCCCCCGGCCCGCGACGCTGCACGACGCCGGCGTGGCGGCCCTCGCTGCCGTCGAGCAGGTACTCCCCGCCGGCACGGACGTCGGCGAGCAGGCCCGGCTCGACGACGAAGACCGGTGCGCTCACCGGCCCGAGAGCTTGTCGCGCAGCTTGGCGAACATCCCCGGGTTGGCGGCCGCGAGCCGCGCCTCGGGACGCTCCTCGCCTCGCAGCACCGCCAGGCGCCGCAGCAGCTCCGCCTGCTCGTCGTCGGCCGGGGTCGGCACCTGGACCTCGACGTGGACGTGCAGGTCGCCGCGGCCTCCCACGTGCAGGTGGCCGATGCCCAGGCCGCGCAGCGTGACGACCTGACCCGGCTGCGTGCCGGGACGCAGGTCGACCTCCTGCGGTCCGTCGAGCGTCTCGAGGGTGACGACGGTGCCCAGCGCCGCCGCCGTCATCGGCACCTGGAGCGTCGCGTGCAGGTCGTCCCCGCGGCGCACGAACGTGTCGTGCTTGCGCTCGCGCACCTCGAGGTAGACGTCGCCCGCGGGTCCGCCGGCCGGGCCGACCTCGCCCTGGCCGGTGAGCTTGATGCGCGTCCCGGTGTCGACACCCGCGGGGACGTCGACGGACAGCGTGCGGCGCGAGCGCACGCGCCCCTCGCCGGCGCACTCCGTGCACGGCTCGGGGATGACGGTGCCGAACCCGTGGCACGCGGCGCACGGCTGCGTGGTCATCACCTGGCCGAGGAAGGACCGCGCGACCCGCTGCACCGACCCGCGCCCGCCGCACACCTCGCACGTGCGCGGCGAGGTGCCGGGGCGGCAGCAGGTGCCGCCGCACGTGGGGCACAGCACGGCGGTGTCGACCTGCACCTCCTTGTGGACGCCGAACGCAGCCTCCGCGAGGTCGAGGTCGAGCCGCACGAGGGCGTCCTGGCCGCGGCGCGCGCGCGGCGCCGGGCCGCGGGGCTGGCCGCCGGCGGTCGCACCGAAGAACGTCTCGAAGATGTCCTGGAAGCCGAAGCCGCCGCCCATGCCGCCACCGGGCGAGGACGGGTCCGCGCCCATGTCGTACGCACGGCGCTTCTCGGCGTTGCCGAGCACGTCGTACGCGCGCGACACGTCCTTGAACCGCTCCTCGGTGGCGGGGTCGGCTCCTGCGACGTCCGGGTGCAGCTCGCGGGCCAGGCGACGGTAGGCCTTCTTGATCTGCTCGGGGGTCGCGTCGCGCTGGACGCCGAGGATCTCGTAGTAGTCGGTCACGTGGCGTGCAGCTCGCTTCCTGCTCGTGCGTGGGGTGCCCGGGGCCGCGGGGACGCTGTCGAGCGGCTCCGGCGACGGGGGCCGCGGTCAGCCTGCAAGGATCCGGGTGAGGTACCGGGCGACGGCCCGCACCGCCGCCATGGTCTGGGGGTAGTCCATCCGCAGCGGGCCGACGGCCCCCAGGACGGCCACCGACGAGTTCTCGCCGCCGTACCCGCTGGTGACGATGCTCGTCTCGGCCAGGCCCTCGTGCCGCGTCTCGCTGCCGATGCGCACCGCGACTCCCGCGGAGTCCTCGGCCATCTCCGACAGCAGGCGCAGCAGGACGACCTGTTCCTCGAGAGCCTCGAGCACGGGACCGATGGTGTGCGGGAAGTCGGCGCCCGCGCTGCGCGCGAGGTGCGACGCGCCGGCGACGACGACACGCTCCTCGCGCTCCTGCGCGAGGGTCTCGGCCACGACGTCGACGACCGCGCGCGCGACGTCGGCGCCGTCGGGGGCGAACTCGTCGACGAGCGCGTCGAGCGCGACGTCGAGCTCGGCCAGGCGCAGGCCCGCGGCGGCGACGTTGAGCCGGAGCCGCAGCCGCTGCACGAGCTGCTCCTCGAGGTCGGCCGTGAGCTCGACCGTGCGCTGCTCCACCCGGCCCGTGGTGGTGATGATGACGACGAGGAGGTGCCGTGCACCGACGGGCACGAGCTCGACGTGGCGCAACGCCGAGCGCCGCAGCGACGGGTACTGCACGACCGCCACCTGCTGGGTCAGCTGGGCGATGAGCCGCACCGCTCGGTCCATGACGTCGTCGAGGTCCACGGCCTGCTCGAGCAGGGTGCCGATCGCGCGCCTCTCGGCGGCCGACAGCGCGCGGACGCCGGACAGGCGGTCGACGAACTCGCGGTAGCCCTGCTCGGTGGGGACCCGGCCCGCGGAGGTGTGCGGCTGGACGATGAGCCCGGCGTCCTCGAGGGCGGCCATGTCGTTGCGGATGGTCGCGGGCGACACGCCGAGCGCGTGCCGCTCGGTCAGCGCACGGGACCCGACCGGCTCGCGGGTCGCGACGTAGTCCTCGACGATGGCGCGCAGCACGTCGAGCCGACGTTCCTCGCTCATGTCGCTCCCTCTCGTCCGCGGTCCGCACGTGACGTGCGTCGTGGTCGGCGAGGGCTCACCGACGGGGCACCCGTCAGCACTCGCCGCGACCGAGTGCCAATTCTACGCGGTCCCGCGCGGCGAGCACGGGGCCGGCCGCGCGTCGCGGCAGCGGGCGCGGTGCAGGACCTCCTAGAGTGCGGCGCGTGACCAGCGACCGCTACGGCTCCGACGTGCTCGCGGGCGGCCGGGACGCCGCGCGCCCGTCCCACCACCGTCCCACCCGCACCTCGCGCGCGCAGCCCGCCGAGCCGGGCCTCGTCGTCGAGGACGTCGAGACGGGCTGGGTCGGCGCGGTCGTGCGCGTCGAGAAGTCGGGCGGTCTGCACGTCGTGGTGCTCGAGGACCGTCGCGGACGGACGCGCACGTTCCGCCTCGGCCCGGGCTTCTGGGTCGAGGGCGAGCCCGTCACCCTCACCGCACCCGTGACGACGCGTGCGCCGCAGCGTCCCACGCGCACGGCCTCGGGCTCCCTCGCGGTGCCCGATGCGCCGGCGCGCGTCGCGCGCGGCTCGCGCATCTGGGTCGAGGGACGGCACGACGCCGAGCTCGTCGAGAAGGTGTGGGGCGACGACCTGCGGGTCGAGGGCGTCGTGGTCGAGCTGCTCGACGGCGTCGACCACCTGGCGGACGCGTTGCGCGACTTCCGCCCGACCGCCGACCGCCGTGTCGGGGTCCTCGTCGACCACCTCGTCCCGGGGTCCAAGGAGAGCCGCCTGGCGGCCGAGGCTGTGCGCGTCGCGCCCGCCGGTACGGTGCTCGTGCTCGGGCACCCCTACGTCGACGTGTGGCAGGCCGTGCGCCCGGAGCGCGTGGGGCTCGACGCGTGGCCGACGATCGAGCGCGGCACCGAGTGGAAGCGCGGGATCCTGCGCGAGCTCGGGTGGCCGGCGGACGACCAGGCCGACGTGGCCCGGGCCTGGCAGCGCATCTTGCGCTCGGTCCGCTCGTACGCCGATCTCGAGCCGAGCCTGCTGGGGCGCGTCGAGGAGCTCATCGACTTCGTCACGGCCTGACCGCCGGGCCCCGGGCCCGTCTCGCGACGACGCGGGGCCCGCCCGTCCGGACGGGCCCCGCGTGGCGTGCGTGCGCGAGAGAGGTCAGGCGGCGATCTGGCCGCCCGTCAGGCGCCGGTACGCGTACACCGTGAGCAACGCGCCCACGGGCAGCGAGACGAGCACGCCGACACCGCAGACCAGGCTGCCGACCCAGCTCACGAGGCCGACGACGACGTACACCAGGATGCCGGTGCCGAGGTCACGGGTCTGCAGCGAGAAGCTCGTCCGGATGGCGTCGATCGCGCCCAGGTTGCGGTCGATGATCGACACCACCGCGTAGAACGCGAAGAAGCCGACAGCGATCAGCGCGATCTGACCGATGAAGGGGATGAGGCTCGCGACCAGGCCCGCGGCGCCGTAGAGCAGCGCGAGGACCACGAGCTGGCCGGCGTGCGACGTGTCGAACAGGTCGCCCACCGAGATCGGGCGGCCGTCGGCGACCTTGAGCGCCGCCTTGACGAACGCCGCGCTGAACAGCACGAGCAGCAGCAGGATGATCGCGAAGAACACCGCCAGGCCGAGCGTCGCGCCGAAGCCGCCGGCCGAGCTGTCGCCCGTCAGCGCCGCAGCCCCACCGACGATGCCCAGGCCGATCGCGAAGACGACGGCGATGACGGCGAACCACGCGAGCCCGCCGAGGACGAACGCGGCCCAGTGCTGCCCGAACTTCGAGAACGCCCACGAGAAGCCCGCGCCGATGTCGACCTGGCCGGCCGGCGGCGTGTACGGCTGCCCGTAGGGCTGACCGGGCTGCCCGTACGGCTGACCGGGCTGACCGTACGGCGACGCAGGCGGCGGGTAGGCCCCGCCGGACGGATCCGCGGGCGTGCCGTACGCGGGGGGCGGGTACGCACCGCTCCCGGGCGGCGGCGGCGTCGGCGGCACGCCCCCGGCGGGCTGACCGTAGGCCGGCGGGGGCGGGGGGACGCTCGGGTCGTCGTCACGCGGCGGCGTCGGACCGCCGGGGTTCTCGCTCATCATGCCTCCTGGGCGTGGCGGGACGTGGGCACGCCCCGGGGGTCAGCGAACCGAAACGGCACAGAACGTGTCAAGGCACCTCGCCGGGGCACGCAGCGTCTCCACCCGGTCGCACGGGTACGCTGCCTGCGACGTCGGCCCGGACGGCCGACGCCCGCCGTGGCGGCCCCGCCACCGCGACCAGGACGACCCCGGAGACCTCCGTGACCGACGACCCGCGGGCCACCCCGCCCGCCCGCGCCGTGCCCGGCACCACGCTCGCGATGCTCGCGCACCTCGGCGGCGTGCTCACGTACGTCTTCCTCGGATGGGTCACGTCCCTCGTCGTCTGGCTGGTCGTGCGCGAGCAGGACCCGGCCACCGAGCGCGAGGCGCGCTCGGCGCTGAACTTCCAGCTCACGGCCCTGATCGCGATGCTCGTGCTGCAGGTCGTCGAGGCGTTCCCCGTCATCGGCGTCGTCGGCGCGCTGGGCAAGATCGCCGTCGGCGTGGCCGCGCTCGTGCTGTCGCTGCTCGCCGCCGCTGCCGCCTACCGCGGCGGGTCGTACCGCTACCCGTTCACCCTGGAGCTCGTCCGGTGAGCCAGCCGCCGCACTGGGGTCCCCCGCCCCCGCTCCCGCCGCTGCGGCAGGACGAGGAGCGCACGTGGGCCGTCCTCGTGCACGTGCTGCCCCTGCTGGGTCCCGGGTTCGTCGTGCCGCTCGTCGTCTGGCTCGTGTTCCGCGGCCGCGGCGCGTTCCTCGAGCACCACGCCCGCGAGGCGCTCAACTTCCAGCTGACCGCGCTGATCGCGTTCGTGGTGGCGACGGTGCTCGTGCTCGTCACGCTCGGTGCGGCCGCGGTCGTGCTCACCGGCGTCGTGCTGGCATGGATCGTGCTGGGGGTGCTGGCGGCCGTCGCGGCGAGCCGTTGGGAGTGGTACCGCTACCCCGCCACGCTGCGCATGGTCCCCTGACCCACGGTCGTCAGCCGACGAGCGCCCGCACGACCGCGTCCGCGAGCAGACGCCCGCGCCGTGTGAGCACCACGCGGCGCGGCCCGTCGGCGCCGAGCGCCGCGGGACCGTCGACGAGCCCGTCCGCGACGAGCCCCGCCACAGCAGGTCGGCTCCCCGCGGGCACGTCCGCGAGCGGCAGACCCTCGGCGATCCGCACGCCCAGCATCACGCGCTCGAGCGCCGCCGTCCCGCCCGTGACGACCTCGCGCCCAGCCGCCGGGCTGCGACCCGCTGCCAGCCGGTCCGCGTAGGCCCGCGGGTGCTTGACGTTCCACCACCGCACACCGCCGACGTGGCTGTGCGCGCCCGGCCCGACGCCCCACCAGTCGTCGCCGCGCCAGTACCCCAGGTTGTGGCGTGAGGCGTCGTCGGGCGTCCGGGCCCAGTTGCTCACCTCGTACCAGTGCAGGCCGGCCGCGCTCAGCAGGTCGTCCGCGAGCTCGTACTTGGTCGCCTGGTCGTCCTCGTCCGGCAGCGTGAGCTCACCGCGGCGCACCTGGACGGCCATGCGTGTGCCCGGCTCCACGACGAGCGCGTAGGCGCTGACGTGGTCGACGCCCGTCATGAGTGCGGTCTCCACCGAGAGGCGCCAGTCGTCGAGCGACTCCCCCGGCGTACCGTAGATGAGGTCGAGCGACACCCGCAGGCCCGCGTCGCGCGCCCACCGCACCACGTCGGGGACCCGGGCGGGGTCGTGCGTGCGGTCCAGCGTGCGCAGCACGTGCGGCACGGCGGACTGCATGCCGAACGAGACGCGCGTGACGCCCGCGGCCGCCAGGCGCGCGAGTCCCTCGGGCGTCACCGAGTCGGGGTTCGCCTCGGTCGTCACCTCTGCGCCGGCGGCGATCCCCCAGGTCGTGCGCACGCCGTCGAGCAGCCTCACGAGGTCGTCGACGGGCAGCAGCGTGGGCGTGCCGCCCCCGACGAACACCGTCGAGACGGGACGTGCGGGCACGCCCGCGCGGCGCAGCACCCGGTCCGCGAGCGCGACCTCGCCGAGCGCCGTGCGAGCGTACGACGCGAGGCTCGCACCCCCGCCGAGCTCGGTCGCGGTGTAGGTGTTGAAGTCGCAGTACCCGCACCGCACGGCGCAGAACGGCACGTGCAGGTACACACCGAACGCGCGGCCGTCGGCTCCGTGCGCCGCCGAGGCCGGCAGGGCGCCGTCAGCGGGTGCGGGGTCGCCGTCCGGCAGGGCCGGGCTCACCGGTCCCCGCCCGTCGCCGGGTGGGGCCGCGTCACTTCTTCTTCGCGTCCTTGGCGTCCTTGGCACCCCCGCCGTCGGAGGACAGCGCGGCGATGAAGGCCTCCTGCGGCACGTCGACCCGGCCGATGGTCTTCATCCGCTTCTTGCCCTCCTTCTGCTTCTCGAGCAGCTTGCGCTTGCGGGAGATGTCACCGCCGTAGCACTTGGCGAGGACGTCCTTGCGCATGGCGCGGATCGTCTCGCGCGCGATGATGCGCGAGCCGATCGCCGCCTGGATCGGCACCTCGAACTGCTGGCGCGGGATGAGGTCCTTGAGCTTGGCGGTCATCTGCACGCCGTACGCGTACGCCTTGTCCTTGTGCACGATCGCGCTGAACGCGTCGACCTGCTCGCCCTGCAGCAGGATGTCGACCTTGACGAGGTCCGCCGCCTGGTCGCCCGTCGTGTCGTAGTCGAGGCTCGCGTACCCGCGCGTGCGGGACTTCAGGTGGTCGAAGAAGTCGAAGACGATCTCGGCGAGCGGCAGCACGTAGCGCATCTCGACGCGCTCCTCGGAGAGGTAGTCCATGCCCTGCAGCTCGCCACGCCGGTTCTGGCACAGCTCCATGATCGTGCCGACGAACTCGCTCGGCGTGAGGATGGTGGCCTTGACGACCGGCTCGCGGACCTCACGGATCTTGCCCGCGGGGAACTCGCTGGGGTTGGTGACGACGACCTCGCTGCGGTCCTCGAGCGTCACGTCGTAGATGACGTTCGGCGCGGTCGAGATGAGGTCGAGGTCGAACTCGCGCTCGAGCCGCTCCCGCACGATCTCGAGGTGCAGCAGGCCGAGGAACCCGACGCGGAACCCGAACCCGAGCGCGACGGACGTCTCGGGCTCGTAGTTGAGCGCGGCGTCGTTGAGCTTGAGCTTGTCGAGCGCGTCGCGCAGGGCCGGGTAGTCGGACCCGTCGATCGGGTACAGGCCGGAGAACACCATCGGCTTGGGGTCGGAGTAGCCGCCGAGGGCCTCGGCGGCCGGCTTGGCCGCGTTGGTGACGGTGTCGCCGACCTTCGACTGGCGCACGTCCTTCACGCCCGTGATGAGGTAACCGACCTCGCCCACGCCGAGGCCCTTGGTCGGCACCGGCTCCGGGGAGCTCACGCCGATCTCGAGCAGCTCGTGGGTGGCGCGCGTCGACATCATGACGATCTTCTCGCGCGGGTCGAGCCGACCGTCGACGACCCGCACGTAGGTCACGACGCCGCGGTACGTGTCGTACACCGAGTCGAAGATCATGGCGCGCGCCGGGGCGGTCGCGTTCCCGACCGGCGGCGGCACGAGCTCGACGATCCGGTCGAGCAGCGCCTCGACCCCGGCACCGGTCTTGCCGGAGACCTTGAGGACGTCCGCAGGGTCGCCGCCGACGAGGTTCGCGAGCTCCTCGGCGTACTTCTCGGGCTGCGCCGCGGGCAGGTCGATCTTGTTGAGGACCGGGATGATCTGGAGGTCGTTCTCCATCGCGAGGTACAGGTTGGCGAGCGTCTGCGCCTCGATGCCCTGCGCGGCGTCGACGAGGAGCACGGCACCCTCGCACGCGGCGAGCGACCGGGACACCTCGTACGTGAAGTCGACGTGCCCGGGTGTGTCGATCATGTTGAGCGCGTACGGCTGCACCGTGCCCGACGCGTCGGCGACGCCCCAGGGCATGCGCACCGCCTGGGACTTGATCGTGATCCCGCGCTCGCGCTCGATGTCCATGCGGTCCAGGTACTGCGCGCGCATGGCGCGGGCGTCGACGACGCCGGTGAGCTGGAGCATCCGGTCGGCGAGCGTCGACTTGCCGTGGTCGATGTGCGCGATGATGCAGAAGTTGCGCAGCAGCTCGGGAGCGGTCGCCGCGGGGCGGATCCGCTCGGCGGCGGTGGCGGACGGGATCGGCAACTCGGCGTTCTCCGGCTTCTGGACGTTCGGTTCGACGGTCGGGCGACCGCGGGGGCGACCGCACCGGGGACGTGGACGCACCCGGCGTCGGCGGGATCCCGACGCCCGGTGGCCGTCCCGACCCTGTCGGGTGTCGGTGGCGGGCGCCACCATGGTCCCATGAAGCGCGACATGGGCGCCCCCACCGCGGTCGTCGGCACCGCCGTCGGCACCGCCGTCGGCACGGAGCCGGACCTCGCCACGCTCGGCGCGCTCCAGGGCGACTTCCTCGCGGGCATCGGGACCGTCGACCCCGGCACACCCGTGCCGTGGTGCGGGCGGTGGCGGGTGCGGAACCTCGTGGTGCACCTCGGACGCATCCACCACTGGGCGGCCGGCCAGGCGCGCCGTCGGCAGGAGACGCCGCTGGGCCGGGGGCCGTTCGTGCTCGACACGTTCTACGCGCAGCAGGCCGCCGAGCTGCGCGACACGCTCGCCGCTCTCGACCCGGACGCGCCGGCGTGGACGCTCGACGACAGCGGCGTCGTGCGGTTCTGGCACCGGCGCCAGGTCCACGAGACGCTCGTGCACCTGTGGGACCTGCGCACGGCCGGCGGCCTGCCGCTCGACGTGCCGCCCGCCCTGTGGGCGGACACGGTCGACGAGGTGGTGACGGTCATGCACCCACGGCAGGTGCGGATGGGGCGCACGGCACCGCTGCCGGGCCGGATCGCGCTGCACGCGCAGGACGCCGGACGCTCGTGGCGCACGCACGCCGACGACGACGCCCCCGCCGCCCCGGTCGTCGAGGTGCACGGCCCCGCGCGCTCGCTCGCGCTGCTGCTGTGGGGCCGCCTGGACGCCGCCGACCCGACGCTCGCCGTCACCGGCGACCGTGCAGCGCTGACGTCGGCCCTGGGCGCGCGGCTGACGCCCTGAATTCCCTGGGCGAACGCCGGAGGTGCGGCTAGCGTCCGCCGGGTGGACGACGACTACCTGGCCATCAACCGCGCCAACTGGGACGCGCGCGTCCCCGTCCACCTCGCCGGCGGCTACGGGACGGACGAGCTCCTCGCGGAGCCGACAGCACTCTCGGGGGTCGTGCGGTTCGACCTGCCCCGCCTCGGTGACGTCGCCGGGCTGGACGTCGTGCACCTGCAGTGCCACCTCGGCACCGACACGTTGAGCCTCGCCCGCCTGGGGGCGCGGGTCACCGGTCTCGACCTGTCGGGCGACGCCGTCGCGGCGGCGGCCGACCTCGCGGCACGAGCGGAGGTCGACGTCGAGTACGTCCGCGCGGACGTGTACAGCGCTGTCGACGCGCTCGGCGCCGAGCGGTTCGACCTGGTCTACACCGGGATCGGCGCGCTGTGCTGGTTGCCGGACATCCGGCGGTGGGCGCAGACCGTCGCACGTCTGCTGCGGCCGGGCGGGCGCCTGTTCGTGCGGGACGCGCATCCCGTGCTGCTGTCCGCGCTCGGCGTGGTGGTCGGCGCGGAGCACCCGGACCGCGCCCAGCAGCCCTGGATCACCGCTCCGGGCACCGCGTCCCCGGCCCTCGAGCTGCCCTACTTCGAGCAGGCCGAGCCCCTGCGGTGGCGCGACACCACCACGTACGCGGGCGACGGGGAGGTGAGCGCTCCCCTCTCCGTCGAGTGGAACCACGGCCTGGGCGAGATCGTCACCGCCGTGCTCGAGGCGGGCATGGAGCTGACCTCGCTGCACGAGCACGACAGCGTGCCGTGGGACGCGCTGCCCGGACTGATGACCTACGACGCCGCGACGGGCGAGTGCCGGCTGACCGACCGTCCCGAGCGCCTGCCGGCCTCGTTCACGCTGACCGCCCGGCTCACGCCTCGCGCGTGATCCGCACCTGCACGACGAGGTCCTGCGTCTGCGGCCCGGCGTAGATGCCGCGCAACGGCGGCACGTCGTCGTAGCTGCGTCCGCGACCCAGGACGACGTGGTGGTCGCCGGCCCGCACCCGGTTGGTGGGGTCGTAGCCGTACCACTCCCCCGTCCACCACTCGATCCACGCGTGCGACTCGCCCGTCACGGTCGTCCCCACCTCGGCCGACGCGTCGGGGTGCAGGTACCCCGACACGTACCGCGCCGGGATCCCGATCGCGCGCAGCGCGCCGAGCGCGAGGTGCGCCATGTCCTGGCAGACGCCCGTGCGCTTCGCCCACGCCTCGGCGGCCGGCGTGTGGACCGTGGTCACGCCCGGGATGTACTCGACCGCGTCGCGCAGGGCGTGGCAGACGGCCTCGGCCGCCTCCGCGGGAGCCAGACCGTCGGCCGCGCGACGCGCGAGCTCGACGACCTCGTCCGGCACCTCGGTGGTCGCGGTGTCCGCGAGCTGCTCGGACAACCGGTCGCGCACCTCGGCTCCGTGCAGGACGTCCCAGCCCACCGACGTCAGCGGCGCGGGCCGCTCCACGACCTCGACGACGTGCTCCGCCGTCAGCAGCAGCGACTGGTGCGGCGCCAGCACCTCGAACGCCGTGACCTGCGTACCCCAGTAGTCGCGGTAGTCGTGCGACCACGTGTGCGGGTGCAGGTCGAGCCGCGACTCGAGCACCGACTGCCCCGGCTGGGCCAGCGGCGTCATGCGCGCCTCGTTGTACGACGCGACCACCGGCGATGCGTACCGGAACGACGACGTGTGGACGATCCGCAGCCTGCTCACAGCGCCTCCCCGACCCACGTCAGCTCTGCTCCGGACGGGAAGTACCGGGCGCGGATCGCATCCGACGCGGCCGAGCACGCCCGCTGCACGAGCTCCATCTCGTGCGGGAGGTCGTCGATGATCTCCAGCAGCGGCCGGTACTCCAGGGTGGTCCGCACGAGGCCGATGTGGCGGCGCGCGTCGTCGACGGAGGTGCGGTCGGCCACCGGTTCGAGCGCCGCCAGGCACGCCTCGGCCTGGTGCAGCGAGTGCACGATCGAGCGCGGGAACAGGCGGTCGAGCAGCAGGAAGCCGGCCGCCCGCTCGTCGGACGTGTTGCCGCGGTACGTCCGCAGGAACGCCTCGTGCGCGCCGCACGAGCGCAGCAGCGTCGCCCAGCCCGGTCCCGCCGAACCCGCCAGCGCGCGCGTCGTCAGCAGCCGGGCCGTCATGTCGGCGCGCTCGATCGAGCGCCCGAGCACCATGAAGTGCCACGTGTCGTCGCGGGACGTCGTCGACTCGACGAGGCCCGTGACGATGGCGGCGCGCTCGCGCACCCACGTGAAGTAGTCGTGCGGACGGGCCGGGCGCATCTGCGAGGGCAGCTGGTTCCAGGTCGTGTTGAGGCACTCCCACAGCTCGGTCGAGACGATCTCCCGGGCGCGGCGGGCGTTCTCGCGCGCCGCCACGAGCGCCCCGGCGATCGACGACGGCGAGAGCCTGTCGTACCCGAGGACGTCGAGCACGTGCTCACGCCCGACGTCGAGGTCGGGCGGCGGTGCGGGCCGGTCCATGACGGACAGCAGCGAGCGACAGGCGAGGTCCTCCTCCGCCCAGGGGTCCTCGAGCAGGATCTGCACGTGCACGTCGAGCAGGCGTGCCGTGTCGTCGGCCCGCTCGACGTACCGCCCGATCCAGAAGAGCGACTCCGCGATGCGGCTCAGCACGTCGCGCCCCCCGCCGTCCGCTGCTGCTGCTGCTGCATGACCTGCGCGCGCCGGTCCGAGGGGTGGGAGTCGATCGGCACCGACGCGTCCTTCGGCACCGCCTGCGGCAGCGACTGGCTCTGCGACTGCGCGCGCCGCGGGACGCGACCCCCGAGGACCCACGTGTCCTTGGACCCGCCGCCCTGCGAGGAGTTGACGACCAGCTGGCCCTCGGGCAGCGCGACGCGGGTGAGACCGCCGGGCAGCACGTAGACGGACTCGCCGTCGTTGACGGCGAACGGGCGCAGGTCGACGTGCCGCGGCCGCAGACCGTCCTCGACGAGGGTCGGCACGGTGGACAGCTGGACGACCGGCTGGGCGATCCAGCCGCGCGGGTCCTCACGCAGCCGTGACCGCAGCTCGTCGAGCTCGGCGCGCGTCGCCCGCGGTCCCACGACCAGACCCTTGCCGCCCGACCCGTCGACCGGCTTGACGACCAGCTCGTCGAGCCGGTCGAGCACCTCCGCGAGCGCGCCGGGGTCCTCGAGGCGCCACGTGTCGACGTTGGGGAGGATCGGCTCCTCGCCCAGGTGGTAGCGGATGAGGTCCGGCACGTAGGTGTAGAGCAGCTTGTCGTCGGCCACGCCGTTGCCGATGGCGTTGGCGATGGTGACGGTGCCGAGCCGCGCGCACGTCATGAGGCCCGGGCAGCCGAGCAGCGAGTCCGAGCGGAACGTCACCGGGTCGAGGAACTCGTCGTCGACGCGCCGGTAGATGACGTCGACGCGCCGTCGGCCCTGGGTGGTGCGCATCCAGACCCGGCCACCGGAGACGTAGAGGTCGCGGCCCTCGACGAGCTCCACACCCATGGTGCGTGCCAGCAGGCTGTGCTCGAAGTAGGCCGAGTTGAAGACGCCCGGAGTGAGCACCACGACCGTCGGGTCGTCGACGCCCTGGGGCGCCGCGGCGGTCAGTGCCGCCAGCAGGCGCCGGGGGTAGTCGACGACGGGGCGGATGCGCAGCGCGGCGAACAGCTCCGGGAAGGTCTGGGCCATGGCCCGGCGGTTCGACAGCACGTAGCTGACGCCGGACGGCACGCGCACGTTGTCCTCCAGGACGCGCCAGCCGCCGAGGGAGTCGCGCACCAGGTCGATGCCCGAGACGTGCACCCGCACGCCGTTGGGCGGCTCGACGCCACGCGCGGCACGGTGGAAGTGCGTCGACGACACCACGACCGACCGCGGCACGACACCGTCGGCGATCGACTTCTGCGGGCCGTACACGTCGGCGAGGAACGCCTCGAGCGCCCGCACGCGCTGCGCGACTCCGGGCGCGACGTGGTCCCACTCCTCGCCCGCCAGTGCGCGCGGCACGACGTCGAGCGGGAAGGGTCGCTCCTCGCCCGCGAAGTCGAACGTCACGCCCTGCTTGAGGTAGGAGCGCGCGAGCGTGTCGGCGCGGGCGCGCAGCTCGCCGGCCGAGAGCTGCGCCAGGGCCGCGTGCACGTGCCGGTAGGCGCCGCTCACCTCGCCGTCGGGACCGAGCATCTCGTCCCAGGCGGCCCCCGCCGGGTAGTCGTCGAAGAGGTCCGCCATGGCGCGAATGTAGTCCTGTCGTGTCAACGTCGCGTTACGTGGGGTGCGGGGCACCGCGTGGGCCGCGGCGGTCGCGTGGCAGGTCCGTGGCGCGCCGGTCGCGGTCCCCCGGGCGCTAGGCTCGTCGGCTGTGGACCGACGACTCCTGGCCGCCGCCGTGCTGGGTGCCGCCCGCCGGCTGCTGACGACGTCCCGCCCCGGCTCGGCGAGCGGGCGGACGCGACCCGCGCGGCAGCGCGACACCACACCCCGGGGTGGTGACGACGGCACGACCGGCGCGGTGCGCCCGTCCTACGCGCCGAGCCCGGACGGGCTGCCCGACCCGGGCGAGGTCGTCTGGACGTGGGTGCCGTACGAGGACGACCCGGCACAGGGCAAGGACCGGCCTGTGCTGGTCCTCGCCGTCGAGGGACCGACGCTGGTCGGCCTGATGCTGACGAGCAAGGACCACGACCGTGACGCGGCCGACGAGGCACGGCACGGGCGCCGGTGGATGGACGTGGGCACCGGCGGCTGGGACGCGCAGCGCCGCCCGAGCGAGGTCCGCCTCGACCGTGTGCTGCGGCTGTCGGCGCGTGACGTGCGCCGCGAGGGGGCTGCGCTCGACCGCGCCCGCTACGACGCGGTCGCGACGGCGGCCTCGCGTCTGCACGGCTGGTAGGATGTCGAACTGCGTGCCCGCCTGGGTCGGCGGGCACGAGCGCAGGCCTTTCCCGCGGGTGTCCCCACGCCCCAGTCCTGGCGCTGCGCATGCCCTCGACGACCTGTCAGATCGCTTCGGCGACCTATCCAAGAGAGTCCACACGTGGCGAACATCAAGTCCCAGATCAAGCGCATCGGTACGAACGAGAAGGCTCGGCTGCGCAACAAGGCGGTCAAGTCGGAGCTCAAGACGTACGTCCGGCGCGTCCGCGAGGCTGTCGCCGGTGGCGACAAGGAGGCTGCGAGCACCGCGCTCGTCGCCGCCGCGCGCAAGCTCGACAAGGCGGTCTCGAAGGGCGTCATCCACGCCAACCAGGCTGCGAACCGCAAGTCGGCGCTGTCGAAGGCCGTCAACGGCCTGTAGTGGTCGCTCGCGCAGCTTCCACCTGCGCACCGACCGCGCAGCGTCCACCTGCGCACGAACGCCGGAAGGGCGGCACCCCCGAGGGGTGCCGCCCTTCCGCTGTCCGGTCCGGGTGACCTCGCTCAGCCGCCGAGCGACCACGTCTCCCGCGGCGCACCCGTCGGGACCGACGGCTGGAAGCCGGCCTCGCGCAGCGCGCGGTCGAAGGCACGGGCAGCTGCGTCGACGTCACCGCGACGCAGGTACCTGTCCCCGAGGTCGCGCCACACGCCGGCCGAGTGCCGCGTCGCCGCCATCATGCCGAGCATGTCCGCACCCCACTGGAACGCCTTCGCGGCGCCGTCGTGGTCGCCGCGCGCGTCGAGCACGTCGCCCAGGGCGATGTGCGCGGTCGCCGCCTCGAGACGAGGCGCCTCCCCCAGCCGCGCGCGCGTCGGCCTCGGCGGCGGCCTCGTCACCGAGCATGAGGTGCGCCCGCGAACGCTCGACCTGCAGGCGGGCGACGTCGAGCGCCGACCCGACGGCGTTCAACCCGGGCTCCGCCTTGTCGATCTGCGCGAGCGCGGCGCGCGGATCGGCCGGCTCGGACCGCAGCAGCAGCCACGCGTAGTTGACGCGCAGGCGCGGCAGGTCGCGGTCGGGCTCACCCTCGGAGAGCAGAGCCAGCGCGCGCTCGGTGTAGCGCTGCGCCAGCTCGTAGTCCCGCCGCTGCTCCGCGACGAGGGCCGCGTTCCAGTACACGCTGCCGCGGCCGCGCGGCGTGCCGAGCGACTCCGCGAGCCGGACCAGCTCGGCGGCCCGGTGCGTCGCGTACAGCAGGTCGCCGCGCTCGACGTACGCCCACAGCACCGTGGACGCCAGGCGCAGGTGCTCGTCGGTCCCCACCAGGTCCGCCCCGTCGAGGTCCGCCAGCGTGCGCTCGCCGACCTCCACCGCACGGTGCAGGTCACCCGCCTCCAGGTAGCACCCGACGAGCGCCGTCGTGAGCACGGCGGCCCGCAGGTGGTCGGGGCGCGCCTGCGTCTCCGTGAGCAGCGGCTCCAGCAGCGTGATCGCCGTCTCGAGCTCGCCGAGCAGCTCGTGCGCGCGCGCCAGGGTCGTCAGCGCCTCGACCCGCAGCACCGGGGTGACGACCGACAGGTCGAGCGCGGTGATGCGGTGCGCGGCGCCGGCGGCGTCGCCGCTCGCGAGATCGAGACGTGCGTAGTCGAGCTCGAGCCGGGTCCGGGCCTCGTTGGGCCCGTCCTCGCCGTGCTTGAGGAACTCGAGGGTCGTGCCGAGCCGTTCGGCCAGCACACCGAGCGCCGCGTCCGTGGGTTCACGGTGCCCCGCCTCGATGAGGGAGATGTAGCTGGGCGAGAAGGCGTTCCCCGCCAGGGCCGTCTGGGAGAGCCCAGCGGCCAACCGCGCCTCGCGCACGCGGTCACCGATAGTCGTCATGAGAAGTCATTGTACGTATGACGTCCGTGAATACCATCCCCCTGTCGCGCCGGGCACGTCGTGTCGTCCGCGGCGCCCTCCCGCCGTGGGCCACCGCGGGGCCCACGGGCGGGACGGGCGCGGTGCGCGACCCCTGGTCGCGCCACCGCACCCTCCTGTGCTGGTCGCTCAGACGAAGTCCTTGCAGCAACCGCTGGCCCCGCCGCTGAGCGAGACGGAGGCGGTCACCGCGGGGGCACCGACGACGAGCGAGCCGACGATGGCGAGAGCGGCGATCGCGCTGGTGAGGGGCTTCATGGCGTTCTCCTGTCAAAGGGGCTCCGTGCTCCCTGGGGACGGCACCTCGACGGCCCGCCAGGGTCGGGACACGTCGTCGACAGGGTGACACATCCGTCGGATCCGTGCGAACACCCCGACACCCGAACGGGTATGTCCGAATTCCACCCACCGACCGGACCATCACATGTCCGGACTTGTGGTGTCATAGGGCTCATGACATCGGATGATCCGGAGGCGACGCTCGCGCAGCTGGGCGCGGCGGTCGACGCGGCGATCCCGCGCGCCCTGCGGCGCGCCTGGGAGCAGCACGTCGCCCACGAGCCGGTGCTCGTGGCGCGTCAGGGCATCTACTCCGCGCACGGTCGGCCCTTCGCCTACCAGTTCTCCTACCGCTCCCCCGGCCACCACGCCGAGCTCGCCCGCTCCTGGGGTCGCGCCGACCACGAGCGCGCGACCGACCACGTCCTGCGTGCCACGTTCGGCCGCGCGGACCTCGAGCACGTCGCGCACGGTCGCCTGCTGTTCATCCGCTGCCCGCGTGCGCACCTGCTCGGGGACCTGCCCCTGCCGGCACGACCCGACCGCCTCGTCATCGAGGTCAGCACCACGACCGAGGTCGACGCCGCCGCGCTGGCCGGACTGCGCCGGCTGCGCGAGCAGGGCTTCCGGATCGCGCTGCCGGCGTTCACCGACCGTCCCGAGCAGCGCCGCCTGCTGCCGCACGCCGACTTCGTCAAGGTCGACGTCCGCGACCTCGACGTCGAGGGGCATCCCGTCGTGCGCGTCGCACGCTCGTTCGGCGCGACGCTCGTGGCCGAGTACGTCGAGTCGGCCGAGGTGCTGCAGCATGCGCGCGAGCTGGGGTTCACGCTGTTCCAGGGCAACCTCATCGAGCGCGCCGGCGTGCTGGACCGTGCGGGCGCGCGGCTCGTCGGCAACTGACGACGCACGGCCGAACGGGTGAGGTCCGCGTGAAGCCGCGTCATGACGCCGCGGCTCGCCCCTCTCCCACGGTGTGACACTCCCCGGGGCCGCGCTGCCGCCGCCCGTCCACGTCGCACGCCAGCCCATCCGCCGCCCGTCCGGCGACCTGCTGGGGCACGAGTACCTCTACCGGTCGGCCGCGGGCCGCGCCGCGGGGGTCGACCGCTGGTCGACCGCCCGGCAGGACGCGGCCTCCGCGTCCGTGCTGCGCACGCTGTACGACCCCCGCCGACCGCGCGCCGCAGGCTTGGTGTTCGTCAACGTGACACGCGCGTTCCTCGTCGGCGACCGGACGCTGCCGCCGCCCGACGGCCGCCTCGTGCTCGAGGTGGTCGAGTCCGTCCGGGCCGACGCCGCCGCGCTCGCCGGGCTGGCCCGGCTGCGCGCCCGCGGGTACCGCGTCGCGCTGGACGACTGGACGGCCTCGTCCGCGCAGCGCGCGATGCTGCCCCACGCGGACTTCGTCAAGATCGACTGCCGGGACCTCGACCGTCTCGGCGAGGCCGGGCTGCAGGAGGCGCGCACGTCGGGCGCCCGGCTCGTCGCCGAGCGGGTCGCGGACGACGAGCTGCGCGAACGGTGCCTCGACCTGCGGTTCGACCTGCTGCAGGGGTACGTGCTCGGACGTCCGGCGCTGCTGGCCGCGGTCGCCTGACCGCCGGAGCCCCGCGCGGACCGTCGTCAGCGCTCGACGGCGCCCGCGACGCGCAGCACCGCACGCTCGATCGCGAACCGGGGGTCCCGCCCCTCGCCCTTGACCTCCGCGTCCGCCTGGGCGACGGCCGAGATCGCGACCGCCAGGCCCTCGGGCGTCCACCGTCGCAGGTCCTGCGTCGCACGGTCCACCTGCCACGGTGCCATGCCGAGCTCGCGGGCGGCGGCGGCACCGCGCCCGCGCACCGCGCCGACCTTCGCGAGCGTCCGCAGCCGGGCCGCGACGGCCGCGACGATCGGCACGGGGTCCAGGCCCGTCGCGAGGGCGTGCCGCAGCAGCGCGACCGCTCGACCCGCGTCGCCCGCCACGGCTGCGTCGGCCACCTGGAAGCCCGTCGCCTCGACCCGCCCACCGTGATAGCGCTGCACGGCCTCCTCACCGATCAGGCCCGTGGTGTCGGCCACGAGCTGCGCGCACGCCGCCGCCAGCTCCCGCAGGTCGGACCCGACGGCGTCGACGAGCGCACGCACGGCGCGGGCGTCCGCACGTCGCCCCGCCCTCGTGAGCTCCTCGGACACGAACGCCGCCTTGTCCGCGTCGGACTTCACCGGCTCGCACGCGACGGTCGGCACCTGCGCACGCTTCGCCGCGTCCAGCAGCCGCTTGCCGCGCTGCCCCCCCGCGTGCCGCAGGACCACGACGACGCCGGGGTCGGGTGCCGTGAGGTACGCCTCGGCGTCGAGCAGCAGGGCGTCTCCCGCGCGCTCGACGCCCTCCACGAGCACGACCTTCGCCTCGGCGAACAGCGACGGGCTGGTGAGCACCGTGAGGTCACCTGCGGCGTACGTCGCGGCATCGACCCGCGTGACCTCGAGGTCCGGGTCGGCGGCCCGTGCCTGCGCCACGATGCGCTCGCACGCCCGCTCGGCGAGCAGCTGCTCGGCGCCGCTCACCAGCACGACCGGAGCGGGCTCCGCGGCCGTCCACGGCAGGCCCGCAGCACCGCCCGCCGCGCGTGCGCGCGTGGAGCCGGAGCTGGTGCGGGACGAACGTGCGGGGGTGCGAGCGGCCACGGGACCAGCCTGCCACGGCGCACCCACTCCCCCGCCCCCACGGTCGCTGGGCGTGCGCCGGGTCACGGCCCAGGACGCGGGCGCACGACGAGCGCTCCCGCCGCCACGACGACGACGAGCGCCGCGACCGTCCCACCGACGCCGGGCCACCAGGCGAGGGACGCACCCGGCAGGCCCGCGGTCCAGCGGGCGACCGTGGCGATCCACCAGCAGGCCGCGCCCGCCCCGGCCGCGAGCAGCGCGGCCCCCGCCGGCCACGGACCCGCGAGGACCGCCGCGAGCAGGCCGAGGACGGTCGCGGGCGCGACGGCGGGCACCACGGCGACGTTGGCGAGCACCGACCAGGGCGCGAACGTCGGCCACAGCGCGAGCGCCACGGGCAGGCACCCGAGCTGGGCCGCGACGGGCGCAGCGAGCAGGGGCGCGACGTCGCGGCCGCACCACGGCGCCCACCGGTCGACCAGCGGCCCTCCCAGCAGGACGAGCCCCGCGGTGGCGGCGACCGACAGTACGAAACCCACCTCGACCGCGAGCCACGGGTCGGCGACGAGCAGCACCACGACCGCGGTCGCCAGCGCGGCCGGCCCGGGCGCGCGTCGACCGGCGAGCAGGCCGACGAGACCGACGGCGCCCATGACGGCGGCTCGCACCACGCTCGGCTCCGGTCCGACGACCAGCAGGAGCGCGCCGCCGGCCGCCGCGGCGGCGCCCGCGCGCAGCGGACGCGGTGCGCCGAGCGCCGCCGTGACGGCGAGCACGAGTGCACCGACGATCGCGAAGTGCGCGCCGGACACGGCGGTGACGTGTGCCAGGCCTGCCGTGCGCATCGCCGCGGTGAGGTCCGGCGGGACGTCACCGGTCGCACCCACCGTCACCGCGGGCAGCAGGCCGCGGACGTCGGGCGGCAGGGGCGCGGCCGCCGTCCGTGCACCGTCGCGGACGCGCGCCGCCCAGGCGTGGACCGGGCGGGGCGGCGCCGTGACCGTGGGCGGATCACCGGCCCGGAGCAGCACCGCCGCCGGCCCGGCGTCGGCGAGTCGTCCCCGCACCCGGACGCGCGCGTCGAGCACCGCCCCCTCCGGGCCCAGGACCTCGACCGGGGCCTGCACGCGGTGCCAGTCGCCACCGACCAGGACCGCGGTCGCCGCGACGGTCCAGCGCACCCGCGGGTCGTCAGGCCCGGCCGGGCGTGGGCCGACCGTGACGCGCCCGACGACCTCGACGGTGCCGTCGACCGTCCCGCCGCCGGCGAGCGGTCCGTGGAGCGCGTGCCCCGCCGCTGCCGACACGATCACGACCGCGGCGGTGGCCGCGCTCAGCAGCACGGCCGGGAGCACTGCCGCGCGCGCCACCCGGGGCGGGCCGCCGGCCCCGGTGCGCCCGCAGAGGTGCGCGCCCGCCGCCGCGAGCACGGCCACGACCGCCACGACGAGGAACGCGGCGGCGCACGACGCGGCACGGGCGGCCGTGCTCGGGTCGTGCACGACGACGAGCGCCGCGCCCCAGGCCGCGAGCGCCGGCGGCACGAGACGCAGGTCGGCAGCGACCGCGGCCGCGCCGGGCCCGGTCACACGCGGACCCGCGGCCGCAGGTCCGCGAGCAGGGCGGGGCCGATCCCCGCGACCTCGTCCAGCTCGTCGACCGCCGCGTACGGCCGCTCGGTGCGCCGTTGGACGATGCGCCCGGCGAGGACGGGTCCGACGCCCGGCAGCTCCTGCAGCTCCTGCTCGGTCGCGGAGTTGAGGTCCACCAGGCCGTCCGTCGGCGCCCCCGCGGGCTCGGACGCCGGTGCACCGGCCGCCGGGACGACGAGCTGCTCGCCGTCGGTGAGGACGCGTGCGAGGTTGACCCTGCCGAGGTCGGCCTCGGGCGTGCTGCCGCCGGCCGCGGCGACCGCGTCCGCGACGCGCGCGCCGAGCGTGAGGCGCACGACGCCGGGCGCCGCCACCGCCCCGACGACGTGCACCACGACCACCTCCTCGCCTGCCGGACCGCCCGCGGCGCGCGACGTCGCGTCCGGCGCCGGGACGGGGATCGTCACGGGCTCACCCCGCGGCGCGCCGGCCGCACGCAGCACGATCCCGCCCGCGACGAGCGCCAGCACGAGCACCGCGGCTCCTGCCGCCCGCCACGACGGCGCCCACCGCACGCGGGGCGCGGGCGCGGGGAGGTGAGGGGTGGCGGAGGTGGCCGCGTCGGCCAGGGCGGACAGCACGTCGGGGCGCCACGCCTCGTCGGCCCCGGGTGCAGCGGCTCGTGCAGCGGCCTGCGGCCCGGCAGGCACGGGTGTCGGCAGGTGGGGCGTCCACCCGCCGGAGGGCGTCGCCGGGTCACCAGGGCGGGCTGTCCTCGTCGCTGCACCGACAGCCGTGCTTGCCGGTCCGGCCGTCGGGTCCGAGGGGCCCGGGGTCGGAGCGCCTGGCCGCGGCGCCGCCAGCCCGGCGAGCCGGCGGGCGACGTCCGGGGGGACGCGGTGGCGGTCGCGGGGCACCGGCAGCACGCTACGGACCGTCCGACCTCCGGGAGCCGGCGGGCCCTGCAACGGTGGACGGGACGCCGACGAGGCGGGGCTGTGGACGGCTCGGCACCGGACGGCTGCCGACCCGGCGGCCGCGGCCGCGGAGGTGACGTGCACCGCGGCACTGCCCCTGCCGACAGGGCGCTGAGCCGCTGCGGACGCGTGCCTCCCGTGAGCCGGTGACCCTCAGCCCCCCGCGGCGACCACCTCGACCCGCAGGATGCGGTCGTCACCCGGGCGGGGGTCGGTGCCGCCCCACGTCGCGCGGTCGGTGTTCGAGGTGATCAGCCACAGCGCGCCGTCGGGTGCGACCTCGACGGTGCGGATGCGGCCGTACGTGCCGGTGAGGTGCTCGATCGGGTCGGCGGTCGCCGCCGGCCCGTCGACGGGGAGCTGCCAGAGCCGTTGCCCGCCCAGTGCGCCGATCCACAGCGACCCGGCGGCGTGGGCGACGCCGGACGGGCTGGCGTCGTCGGGGTGCAGGGTCGCGATCGGCGGCACGCCCGTGTCGCCGGCGACGCCCTCGGTCGCGGGCCAGCCGTAGTCCTCGCCGGGACGCAGCACGTTGACCTCGTCCCACGTGCGGTGGCCGAGCTCGGAGGCGTAGGCGGTGCCGTCCGGCCCGAACGTGATGCCCTGGACGTTGCGGTGCCCGCGGGAGTAGATCGGCGAGCCCTGCGGGTTGTCGACCGGGATCGAGCCGTCGGTCGCGATGCGCAGGATCTTGCCGTTGAGCGAGTCGTCGTCCGCGGCGTTCTCCGGCTCGAAGGCGTCACCGGTGCCGATCCACAGGTGGCCGTCCGGGCCGATGGCCAGCCGCCCACCGTGGTGCCGGTCCGCGGTCAGGATGCCGTCGAGCAGCACGCGGTCCACGGCCAGCGAGCCGAGGTCCTCGGCGACCGTGAGGGCGACGATCCGGTTCTCGTCGCGCCCGGACACGGACGCGTAGACGGTGCGGTCCTGCGCGAAGTCCGGCGAGGCGGCGATGCCGAGCAGGCCGCCTTCCGAGGAGACGGCGACGTCGGGCACGACGCCGACCTCGCGCGGAGGGCCGCCCTCGGCAGCGACGTGCAGGATCCGGCCGCTGATCCGCTCCGAGACGAGGGCCGACCCGTCGGGAAGGAAGGTCAGACCCCAGGGGGCCTCGAGCCCGGTGGTCAGCTCCTCCGGCTCGCCGAGCGTGGCGACGGGCGTGCCAGGTCCCGTGGCCGCCGCGCTCGCGACACGCGGGTCGGGGGTCTCGGTCGTCGTCGGCGTGCAACCGGCCAGGCCGGCGGCGAGGCCGGCCACGAGGGCGGCAGTGCGGGCGGTGCGGCGCGCCGTCCGGCGGGAGGGGCTCTGCGGCGGTCTCATGGTGTGCTCCTGCCGAGCTCGTGAGAATGTGAACACGATGTACAGTAAATCGCCCGTCGCACATGTACAAGAGGTACACATCGAGAGGAGTGGGCGTCGATGACCGAGCAGGGTGCCGGCACTCGGCGGGGCAGGGGCCGCAGGCCTGCGGGAGAGGTGCGCGCGGCGGTGCTCGCGGCGACGGGTCGGCTGCTCCTCGAGGAGGGGCTGCCCGCCGTGACGTTCGACCGCGTCGCCAAGGAGGCGGGGTCGAGCAAGGTCACGCTCTACAAGTGGTGGCCGTCGCCGGGTGCCCTCGCCGCCGAGGCGTACTTCGCCCGGAGCGCGCCGGTGCTGGAGTTCCCCGACACGGGTGACCTCCGGGCCGACCTCGTCTCCCAGCTCACGGCGTTCGTGCGGCTCATGACGCGCGAGGGCGCGGGTGTGCCCGTGTCACAGATCGTCGGTGCCGCGCAGACCGACCCGTACGTGGCCGCGGCGTGGGTCGAGGGCTACGCGCGACCCCGGCGCGACCTCGGCCTCGCGCGGCTGCGGACGGCGCAGCAGAGCGGTCAGCTCCGGCCCGACGCGGACCTGCACCTTCTCGTCGACCAGCTGTGGGGCGTGTGCTACCACCGCCTGCTGGTGCTGCGCGAGCCGTTCGACGAGACCCTCGTCCCCCGCCTGGTCGACCAGGCCCTCCGCGGCGCCGCGCCCGAGGGCTGAGGCCGACCCGGCCGGCCGGTCAGCCGTCGGAGACGACGACCGCCAGCAGCCCGGGGCCGACGTGCGCGGCGAGCACGGCCCCCGCGTCCGCGACCAGCACGTCCTCGAGCGGGACCCCGGCGCCCGCGGCGACGTGCGCCGCCACCTCCTCGGCGACGTCCGACGGACCCACGTGGTGCACCGCGACCCGCGCACCGGGACGCTCCGCCAGCTCGACCAGCGCGAGCTGCTCGAGTCGCTCGCGCGCGGCGCGCCGCGTCCGGACCTTCTCGCTCACCACGAGCCGACCGTCCTGCACCGCCAGGATCGGCCGCAGCCCGAGCACCGTGCCGAGGGCCGCGGCCGCCGTCCCGAGCCGGCCGCCCCGGCGCAGGTGCTCCAGCGAGTCGACGAGGAACCACACGCGGGCGCTCTCGGCGACCGACGCGGCCACGTGGGCGACCTCCGCCGCGTCGGGCCACACCGGTGCCGGTCCGCCGCGGTGCACGCGGCGCGTCACCCAACGGCGCACGGCGCCGCCCACCCCGTCGTCGGGCTCGTCGGTCACGGGCGGCCGCTCGAGCGGCGTGCCGGCGCAGCGGGCGGCGGCGAGCGCCGCGAACCCCAGGCCGAGGGCCGCGGTCCGGGAGTCCACGACGCGCACGGGCACGGGGCTGACCGTCGCGGCCGTGCGGGCCGATCGCACGGTCCCCGACACCTCGCCCGACAGGTGCACCGAGACGATCTCGTGCGCGCCGGCCTCGGCCGCCCGCTCGTAGGCGGCCGCGAACGCCGACGGCGGCGGCTGCGAGGTCGTCACCTTGGCGCCACGCTCGAGCGCGTGCAGGAGCTGCTCGGGCGTGACGTCGACGCCCTCGGAGTACCTCGCCCCGTCGATGCTCACGTCGAGGGGCACGACCTGCAGCCCCGCCGCGCGCGCGAGCGCGGGCGGCAGGGCCGCGGTGGAGTCGGTGACGACCGCGACGCGTGGTGCGGGCGGCGTCGCGGCGCCGGTCAGGCCGGCACCACGTTGACGAGCCGCGGCGCGCGGACGATCACGGTCCGCACGTCACGTCCCGCGAGCGCGCGCTGGACGCCCGCGTCGGCGAGCGCCAGCTCGCGCAGCTCGTCCTCGCCCGCCGACGGCGCCACCTCCGCGCGGCCGCGCACCTTGCCCTGCACCTGGAACACGCAGGTCACGGTCTCCTCGACCAGATGCTGCGGGTCCGCCTGCGGGAACGTGGCGTGCACGACCGACCGCTCGTGGCCCAGCCGCGCCCAGAGCTCCTCGGCGATGTGCGGTGCGACGGGTGCCGTCATGACGACCAGCGCCTCGACCACGGAACGCGGCGCGCGCTCCAGCGTCGTGACGTGGTTGTTGAGGACGATGAGCTTGGCGATCGCGGTGTTGATCCGCATGCCCTCCATGTCCTCGCGCACACCCTCGATCGTGCGGTGCAGGACCCGCAGCGTCTCGGTCGACGGCGCGTCCTCGGTCACGACCAGCTCGCCGGTCGTCTCGTCGACGACGTTGCGCCACAGCCGCTGCAGGAACCGCTGCGCACCGACCACGGCGCGCGTCTCCCACGGCCGCGACAGGTCCAGCGGACCCATCGACATCTCGTAGACGCGCAGCGTGTCGGCGCCGTAGGCCTCGTACATCTCGTCGGGCGACACGGCGTTCTTCAGCGACTTGCCGATCTTCCCGTACTCCCGGTGGACGGGCTCGCCGTTCCACCGGAAGCCGGTCGGCGACGCCTCGTCCTCGACGACCTCGGCCGCGGGCACGTACACGCCGCGCTCGTCGGTGTAGGCGTACCCCTGGATGTAGCCCTGGTTGAACAGCTTGTGGAACGGCTCGGCGCTGCGCACGTGGCCCAGGTCGTACAGCACCTTGTGCCAGAAGCGCGCGTACAGCAGGTGCAGCACGGCGTGCTCCACCCCGCCGACGTACAGGTCGACGCCGCCCGTCGAGCCCTCGGCCTGCGTCCCGTGACCGGGGCCCATCCAGTAGTCCTCGAGGGCGGGGTCGACCAGCGCGTCGTCCGAGCGCGGGTCGAGATAGCGCAGGTGGTACCAGCACGAGCCCGCCCAGTTGGGCATCGTGTTGGCGTCGCGGCGGTAGCGCCTCGGGCCGTCGCCCAGGTCGAGCTCGACGTACAGCCAGTCGGTGTTGCGGCCCAGCGGCGGCTCGGGCTCGGAGGTCGCGTCGTCCGGGTCGTAGGTGCGCGGCGAGAAGTCCGGCACCTCGGGCAGCTCGACGGGCAGCGCCGAGGCAGGCAGCGCGATGGGCGTGTCGTCCTCGTCGTAGACGACGGGGAACGGCTCGCCCCAGTAGCGCTGGCGGCTGAACAGCCAGTCGCGCAGGCGGTAGGTGATCGTGCGCTCCCCGACGCCGTGCTCCTCGAGCCAGGCCACGATGCGCTCCTTGGCCGTCGGCACGTCCAGGCCGTCGAGCGAGACCTCGTCGTTGGCGGAGTTGATGATCGCGCCGTCGCCGGTGCGTGCGCCGGGGGCGGTGCCCTCGGGCGCGTCCACGGTGTACACGACCGGCAGCCCGAAGGCCTGGGCGAACTGGAAGTCGCGCTCGTCACCGCCCGGGACGGCCATGATCGCGCCCGTGCCGTAGCCCATGAGCACGTAGTCCGCCGTGAAGACCGGCAGCAGCTCGCCGTTGACCGGGTTGGTCGCCAGGTGGCCGGTGAACACACCCGTCTTGCGGCCGGCGTCCTGCTGCCGCTCGAGCGCGGTCTTCGCGGCGGCCTCGCGGCGGTAGTCGGCGACGGCGTCCGTCGGCGAGGAGTGCCCGCCCGTCCAGGCGCTCGACGTGCCGTCGGGCCACTGCGCCGGCACCTCGTCCAGCAGCGGGTGCTCGGGCGAGACGACGAGGAACGTGGCGCCGAACAGCGTGTCGGGGCGCGTCGTGAACACCTCGAGCTGCTCCCCGCCCTGCACGGCGAACCGCACGCGTGCACCGGTCGAGCGGCCGATCCAGTGCCGCTGCATCGCCTTGACCTTCTCGGGCCAGTCGATGCGGTCCAGGTCGTCCGTCAGGCGGTCGGCGTACGCCGTGATGCGCATGTTCCACTGGCGCAGGCTGCGCTGGAACACCGGGAAGTTGCCACGCTCGGAGCGGCCGTCGGCCGTGACCTCCTCGTTGGCCAGCACGGTGCCCAGGCCGGGCGCCCAGTTGACGGGCGTCTGCGACAGGTACGCCAGCCGGCGCGAGTCGACGACCCGGCGGCGGGTGGCCGCATCCAGGTCGGTCCACGTCGCACCGGGCTCGACGCCCTCGACGTCCGTGGGCAGCGCGCGGGTGCCGGCCTCGTACTCGGCGACCAGCTCGGACACCGGCCGCGCCCGCCCGGTGCCGCCGTCGGGGCGCACCGCGTCCTCGTCGTACCAGGACTCGAAGATCTGCAGGAAGATCCACTGCGTCCAGCGGACGTAGTCGGGGTCGATCGTCGCGAACGAGCGGCGCGGGTCGTGGGCCAGGCCGAGACGACGCAGCTGGCGCTGCATGATCTCGATGTTCGCCTCGGTGGTCACCCGCGGGTGCCGGCCGGTCTGGACCGCGTACTGCTCGGCGGGCAGGCCGAACGCGTCGAACGCCAGGGCGTGCAGCACGTTGTCGCCGCACATGCGTCGGAACCGGCCCACGACGTCCGTGGCGATGTAGCCGAGCGGGTGCCCGACGTGCAGCCCTGCGCCCGACGGGTACGGGAACATGTCCATGACGAAGAACGGGCGTGCCGCGGGGTCGGCGTGCCGCCCCTCGCCGTCGGTGAGCTCGCCGACCGGGTTGGGCGTGAAGTACGTGCCGCGCTTCTCCCACTCGTCCTGCCAGCGGAGCTCGATCTGCTCGGCGAGGGCGGCCGTGTAGCGGAAGGGGACGTCGTCGGGGGCCGGGGTCGGGGACTGGTCGCTCACCGGGGAATCGTACCGACGCGAGGCGGCGCCCATGTCCGCACCGCCCCCCGCGTCCCTAGGATGCGACCCATGGCCGACAGCACGCAGCAGACACCGGAGGCCGCGCGCCTCGCCGAGCTCGAGGCCCAGGCCGCGCGGGCCGCCGCCGACGCCGCCGAGGCGCGGGCGCAGGCCGCGGAGGCGCAGGCCGCGGCCGCGGCCGCGGCCGCCGAGCTCGCGGCCGCTCGCCAGACCGCCGGTACCGCACCCGGCGCTGCCCCCACGTCGGACGCCGGGCCGGCGTCGCACACGGGGGGGACGGCGGCGTCACCCGCCCCCGAGGCGCCGACGGCCCCGGCGGACGCCACCTCCGTGCTCGCGCGCACCGTCACCGCGGGGTACACGTTCGAGGGCCCGGTGCTGCCGCTGGGCGTGCTGCTCGAGGACGGCAGCCCCGTCCGCGCCGCCCGGGTGGGCCTGCCCCTCGGGATGCTCAACCGGCACGGGCTCGTCGCCGGCGCGACGGGCACGGGCAAGACCCGCACGCTGCAGCTCATGACCGAGGGCCTGAGCACCGCCGGCGTGCCGGTCTTCGTCGCCGACGTCAAGGGCGACCTCACCGGGCTGGCCGAGGCCGGCGCGTCCTCGGAGAAGCTGCTCGCGCGCACCACCGCCCTGGGCCAGGACTGGACGCCGACGGCGTTCCCGGTCGAGCTCTACGCGCTGGGCGGGCTGGGCGACGGCGTGCCCGTGCGGACCACCGTCACGGACTTCGGGCCCCTGCTGCTCGCCAAGGTCCTGGGCCTGAACGCCACGCAGGAGTCGAGCCTCGGGCTCGTGTTCCACTGGGCCGACCAGCAGGGCCTCGCGCTGCTCGACCTGGCCGACCTGCGCACGACGCTCCAGTGGCTGACGAGCGACGAGGGCAAGGCCGAGCTCAAGGGCATCGGCGGGCTCTCGTCCGCCACCGCAGGTGTGATCCTGCGGGAGATCGTCGCGCTGCAGGGTCAGGGCGCCGACGCGTTCTTCGGCGAGCCGGCGTTCGAGGTGAGCGACCTGCTGCGCACCGCGGCCGACGGCCGGGGCGTGGTCTCGGCGCTCGAGCTGCCCGCGGTGCAGGACCGTCCGGCGCTGTTCTCGACGTTCCTCATGTGGCTGCTGGCCGAGCTGTTCGAGGTGCTGCCCGAGGTCGGCGACCTCGACAAGCCCCGCCTGGTGTTCTTCTTCGACGAGGCGCACCTGCTGTTCACGGACGCGTCGAAGGACTTCCTCGCCGAGGTCGTGCGCACCGTGCGACTCATCCGTTCCAAGGGCGTCGGCATCGTGTTCGTCACGCAGAGCCCGAAGGACGTCCCGGCCGACGTGCTCGCGCAGCTCGGCAGCCGCGTGCAGCACGCGCTGCGCGCGTTCACGCCCGAGGACGCGAAGGCCCTGCGCGCCGCGGCGCGTACGTACCCCTCGTCGGACTACGACCTCGAGCAGGTGCTGCAGCAGCTCGGCACCGGTGAGGCGGTCGTCACGGTCCTGAGCGAGAAGGGCGCACCGACGCCCGTCGCGTGGACCCGGCTGTACGCGCCGCGCGCGTCGATGGCGCCCGCGCCGGCGAGCACCGTGCAGGCGACGATCGCGGCCTCCTCCGGCGCGGCCCGGTACGCGAGCCCGGTGGACCGCGAGTCCGCGCACGAGCTGCTGACCGCCCGCATGGCGCGCTCCGAGACGGCGCGGGCGCAGGCCGCGGCCGAGCAGGAGGCACAGCAGGAGGCGGCACGGAAGGAGAAGGACGAGCAGCGCAGCGCCCGCACGACGACGCGGTCGCGCTCGAGGGTCAGCAAGCCTCTCGACAGCTTCCTGCGCTCGGCCGGGACGCAGCTCGGCAGGGAGATCACGCGCACGATCTTCGGCACGCGTCGCCGCTGAGCGGCCGGCCGACCGGGCCGCGTGCCGCGGGCCGCACGGGCCGGTCGTCCCCGGGCCGGTCGCGCCCCGGGCCGGTCGTGCCCGGCTCAGTCCCGCGCGGACAGCCAGATCGCACTCGCCGCGACCTCGCCCAGCTCGACGCTGTCGGCCCGCCCGGCGACCTGCACGCTCACGACGCCGGTGACAGCGCGCCGCTCGACGAGCGTCACGTGCGCGTCGAGCACGAGCCCGACGCCCTCGAGGTAGCGCAGCAGCTCGGGGTCCGCGTCGGAGATCCGCGCGACGCGGTACTCCCCCGTCGCGACCCGCCACATCACGTGCGCGTCGGGCAGGTGGACCGTGCCGTCGGCCGCCGGGATCGGGTCGCCGTGGGGATCGCGGTCCGGGTGGCCGAGCAGGTCCGCGACCCGCTCGACGAAGCGGTCGCTCACCGCGTGCTCGAGCACCTCGGCCTCGTCGTGGACCTCGTCCCAGCCGTAGCCGAGCTTCTCGACGAGGTACGTCTCGAGGAGGCGGTGGCGCCGCACCATCGCGACGGCGTGCGCGCGTCCGGAGGCCGTGAGCTCGACGGCGCCGTAGGGCCGGTGCGACACCAGGCCCGCGTCGGCGAGCCGCTTGACCGTCTCGGAGACGGTCGACGGACCGACGCCGAGGCGGCTCGCGAGGAGCTTGGTGGTCACGGGGACGTCGGACCACTCCTGCGCACCCCAGATGACCTTGAGGTAGTCCTGGCTCACCGCGGACAGGGTGGCAGCGCTCGTGGACACGTCACCCAGGGTAGAGGGCTCAGGACCCGTCGACGCTCCAGTGCCACGGCTCGCCCGGCAGGTTCTCCAGACCGTAGGCGCCCGCGTGCTCGACGAGCCAGGCGTACGCCGCCGAACCCGCGGTCAGGGACCGCCCGCCGGACGTGAGGTCGACCGCGAGGCCGCGCTCGTGCCGCGAGCTGCCGGGCCGCGCGGTGCTCGGTCGGCACGCGGAGGCCGGCTTGTCGTACACGTCGGCGTCGCTCGGCCCGCAGTGCGCACGCCGGAGCGCGACCTGCTGCTCGGGGCTGCGCCACCCGCCCCCGTGCAGCTCGATGCCGTCGGCGCGCGCCGCTGCCACCATGGCGTCCAGGGCCTCGGCGAGGCACGGGTGGACGACGATGCCGCTGCGGGTGCGTACCACGTCGCCGGCGGCGACCGGCCCGTCGACGTCGTCGCAGTCGGTCGGCTGCACGCCCGTCGGCACGAGCGCCTCCGGGACCGCGACCTGCCAGAGCACCTCGCCGTTGGGGGCGACGAGCAGCACCGCGCTCTCCTCCACCACGAGCCGCGCCCCCGGCCGGCCGGCGGTGCCGGACCGCCACACGGCCGCACCGGCGGCGTCGAGGAGCACGAGGTCACCGTCCTCCTGCACGCGCGCGGTGACGCCCCCGACGGTCGACGACGACCAGATCGGCGCGCCGTCCCACGTCGCGACCAGCGCACCCGCCGTCACGCGCACACCGAGGTGCCCGGACGGCGAGCCGAGCGACGCCTCGCCCGCGAGCGCACCCGTCGCATCGAGCCCCGAGGGTCCGATGGGCCTGCCCGCGTCCCACACGGGCGCACCGTCGGCACCGAGCAGCACGAGGTTCCCGTCGTCCTGGAGCAGGAGCGACACCGCCCCGCGCCCCGCGGTGCGGCTGCGCCACACGGGGTCGCCGTCGGCGTCCACCGCCACGAGATTGCCGTCCGCACGCAGCTCGAGGGCGACCGCCGGGTCGGCCTCGGCGCCGTCGCCGGCCGGCGGCGCCCACCGCACGGTGCCGTCGGGTCCGCGCAGCTGCACACCGGAGTCCGGGTCGACGTGCAGCAGGTGGCGCCCGTCCGGCGACGACAGCACGACGTCCCCCGCGATCCTGCCGGGGCCCACGAGGACCGAGGGCGCCAGCGCCGTGCCGCTCCCCCACACGGCCGTGCCGTCCGCCGCCTCGACGACGACCTCGCCGTCGTCGCGCAACCGCAGCGCGCCGCCCGAGCCCACCGTGCCGGTGCTCCACAGCACGGCGCCGTCGGGGGCGACGAGGCGTACGTCCCCCGACGCGTCGGCGACGAGCGTCGCGCCGGCCACGCCGCGGCCGGAGGACCAGCGCACGATCGCGTCGGTCACGTCGCCCGTGACCGCGTACAGGCCGAGCGCGCCGTCCGGCTGCACGACGAGCACGTGACCGCCGCCGGCGGCGAGCAGGGCCTGGCCCGGCGCGAGCTGCTCGCCGGGGCGCAGCACGTCCTCGCCCGGTCCGGCGGCCGCGGGCACCGCGAGGGCCGACGCCAGCACGGCTGCCACGACCGTGGCCCCCACACGTCGCACGTGCACTCCCCCCGGCGTGCGCCGCGCATGCCGTGTGCCGGGCGCGTGCGCACCGTCCCAGGCGACCACCGGCCGCGCGGTGCCCGCAAGGGCGGATCGGGCACTTCATCCGGTCCCCGCGGGCAGACTCAGCCCTCGTCCGCGTCGGGGCCGGGACCGTCGGGGAGGATCCCGTCGGGCAGGATCCCGTCAGGGAGGATCCCTGCGGCGTCGCCGGCCGGCACGTCGTCGTCCGCCGTCGGCTCGACCGTCGGCCCCCCCTCGACGTCCGGCGCGAAGCCGGGGACCTGCAGACGCGGCCACGGACGGGGTGTGTCCACCGTCACCGAGCCGTCGGGCGCGACGCGCACGAGCTGGTGCTCGACGACGCGCCGCTGCACGGGGTCGAAGCGCAGCACCGTCATCTCGGCGACGCCGCGCAGCGGCCCCACGGTGGGTTGGTTGAGGGTGGCCCCGGCCGTGCTCGACGAGACGTACCGCACCCCGAGCCCGACCTGCTCGGGACCGAGCCGCCGGTGGTAGTGCCCCGACACCTGTGCGGGCACGCACCCGGTGTCGAGCGCCTGCTCGCCGACGGCAGGCGTGTGGATGAGCAGCAGGTCGACGTCGCCGTCGTCGCACGCGACGTCCGCGAGGCGGCGCCCGGCCTCGGCGGGCGTCTCCGCACCGGCCGACGCGGTGCCGCCGGCGCCGACGCGCGTCGCGCTCGCGTCGCTGTCGCCCAGGATGCGGACCCCGGCGACCTCGACGACCGACCCGTCGAGCACGGTCGCTCCCGCGCGTGCGTAGTTCGCGGTGGTCTCCCGCGAGTCGTGGTTGCCCGGGGAGGTCACGAGCGCGACGCCGGAGGGCACGGCGCGCGCGAACGACGTCACGCAGTACTGCTCGACGGACGTCCCGTTCATCGTGGTGTCGCCCGCGTCGAGCACCGCGTCGGCGTCCGCGAGCTCCGCGAGCCGCCCGATGAGCGGGGCCATACCGACGTTGCAGTGCAGGTCGGAGACGACGACGAGCACCACGGGATCGACGGGCTCGCCGCGAGGGCTCGGGGACGGGGTGGCCGTGCCGGGCGGCGCGGCCGGCGCCTGCGCGTCGGGGACGTCCGCACCCGACGCGTCGGCCCCGTCCGCAGCGGACGGCTCCTCGGCGACCTCGTCGTCGACGGTCACGTCCCCGCCCTCGGCCTCACGGGGTCCCTGCGCCGCGGCGGCACGCTCGGCCGCGGCACGCGCGACGGCGTCCTGCTGCGCGCGCAGGGTCGCGCGGTGCGCGACGTCGTTCTCCCAGTCCTGCCACGCGACGACCAGCGCGTCCTGCGCGCCGCGGTAGAAGTCCTCGTTCTGCCGCCACGCGTCGACCGCGTACGTGCCGTAGGTGTCGATGACACCGCCGAGCCGCCCGGTCACACGTGCGCCCGCCAGGGGCGTGCCCTCGAAGACCGCGGTGGCGGCCTGCCGCGCCTGCGGTCGGTCGCCCGGTGCGACGCTCGACGTCAGCACGGTGCCCCCGAGCACGACCGCGAGACCGGCCGCGCACAGCGGGCGGGCGTGCACCGCGAGCCGGTCGACGAGCTCGTGCCGACGGTCGGGGCCCAGCAGCCGGCGCAGCAGCAGCCACCCGGCCAGCAGCGCCGCGAAGGCTCCGACGGACCGCAGCGCCGCGTCCCGGACCAGCGCGAACGCGACGTCCTGCACGGCAGCCGCAGGCCCGGAGAAGAACGCGACGTACGCGCTGAGGTCCTCGCTGAGAGCCTCGAGGGTGCGCGCCTGCCCGAGCTCGGTGACGTCCGCCGGGATCTCCTTGACGGTGGCGCGCACACCCAGCGTCGCCGGCAGCGGCGAGTCGACCTGGAGCGTGCCGAGCGGGCCGAAGTCGACGGTGACGGTCGCGTCCGTCGTGACGTCGTAGCGCGTGACGTGCGGGCCCAGCGCCGCTTCGACCGACGCGGTGGTCACACCGAACAGGAGCGCGACGAGCACGCCCGCGAGCACCACACCGACGAACGGGCGCCACCCGCGCTGCGGGCGCCACCGACGGGCGGCCCGCGCGGTGCGGGCCGCCCCGCGCAGGATCCGCACGTGCCGACGAGAGGTCGGTGCGTGCGTGGTCGGTCCGGTCATCGCGTCCGAGCGTAGGCGCGCCTGCGCGCGCGGGCCTCGTCGTCGCAGGTCGGCGGCGCGAGTCTCACCCGCGGGGCCACCCGGGGTCGACTCGGCGGGGTGCGGGCACCGTCAGCGCTCCAGGGCGTCGCGCCAGCGGACCCACTGCGCCACCGTCGACAGGTCGTAGTCCGGCCCGTCGACGCCGAGCGTCAGCAGCCGGGCACCGGCGTCCAGCAGCGCGTCGCCGACCTCGCGCGGGTCGGCGCCGTCGACGCCGACCGACCGGGTGACCAGCGACGCCGTGTCGCGTCCGACCGCCGCCCCGTGCTCGTCGAGGACCGCGCTCTTGCGGCGCAGCGTCTCGACGTCGCCGAAGGAGTGCCAGACGTCCGCGTGCTCGGCGACGATCCGCAGCATCTTGCGCTCACCGCTGCCGCCGACCATCACGGGGATGTCGCGCGTCGGCGCCGGGTTCATCGCCGCCCAGCGTGCCCGGATCCGCGGCAGCGCCTGTGCGAGGTCCGCGATACGCGACCCCGCCGTGCCGAACTCGTACCCGTACTCGGTGTAGTCCCGCTCGAACCAGCCCGCACCGATGCCCAGGATCAGCCGGCCGCCGCTGATGTGGTCGACGGTGCGCGCCATGTCGGCGAGCAGCTCGGGGTTGCGGTACGAGTTGCAGGAGACGAGCGCGCCGATCTCCACGCGGCTCGTCTGCTCCGCCCACGCCCCGAGCATCGTCCAGCACTCGAAGTGCTTGCCGTCCGGGTCGCCGCTGAGGGGGAAGAAGTGGTCCCAGTTGAGGACGACGTCGACGCCGAGGTCCTCGGCGCGCAGCACCGCGTCGCGGATCTGGGCGTAGTCGGCGTGCTGGGGCTGGATCTGGACGCCGACGCGCACGCCGGACGAGGAGCTCGTGGTCACCGGGCCACGCTAGCCGGGGGCCGCGGCCCGGGCGCGGCGTCCGGGCAGGGTCACTGGTACGTCACGAGGTCCGGCACGGGCTGCACCTGGTACGTCTGGACGGGGTCGAGCATCGGCACGTCCTCGTCGTAGAAGTTCTTCCAGCCCCAGTGCACCGGCGGTGCGCCGTTGCGCAGCGTCGCCCACGTGCCGGCCTTCGCGGGCTGGCTGCCCTGCCCGTCGACGTGGATGAGCGGTGCGAGCTCGTCGTGCGACGTGTCGAGCCGCTCACGCTCGCCGATCATCCGCAGCGAGAACTGGTGCAGCACGAACATCTTCTGGGGCAGCGCGTTGTCCCGCGTGAGCTGTGCGAGCCACGCGGCAGTCGCGTTGACCTCGTCGATGCCGACCGTGCCGATCTGGCGCAGGTGCACCTGGTCGGGCGCGAGCCGCCACTCCGGGTCCAGCGCGAGACCGACGTGCGGCAGAGCGAGCAGCTCGGCGTACGCCTGCGCCTGCGTGACGAAGTCCTGGCGTCCGGGCTGCAGGTCGAGCACGACGTACTGGCCGGCTGCGCCCGCCGCGTCGACGAGCGGACGCAGGTCGGCCACAGCCCGCTTGCGCGAGTAGCTGCCGTCGGGCTCGGGCCCCGCGGACGCGATCGTCGCGATGATCTCCACCGCGGGGACCACGGTGTCGCCGGTCAGCGCGCGGTAGGGCGCGGCGTGCTGCTCGGCACGCGCGACCGTCGCCGGGACGTCCTGCTCCCCCAGCACGCCGAGGGCGGACGAGCCAGGCGTCCCGTAGAGGGCGACGTACTTCGTGCCGGGCAGCCCGGGCGCGGTCGGGAAGACGAGCTGGCCGCCGCCGGGCAGCTCGACGCCGGTGCGCGCGGTCGCGGTGCGCGCGGCGAGCCGCTCGGGCGTGCCGAAGCTCTCGCCGAACGCCAGCACGGCCGTCGGCGCGGCGGCCGCGACGGCCTGCACGGTTCCCGACGTCGCCCTCGGGTCTCCGCCGGGCACGTCGAGGACCTCGACGTCCAGGGCGCGGGCGGTGGCGACGGCGGCGAGCGGGAGCGTGGAGTCGACGAACACGACGACGCCCTCGGCCGCGACCGGTGACGTCGGCGGCAGCGACGCCGGGCCGCTCGGACCGCGGCCCGCTGCGGCCGTGGCGTCCGTCGCGGTCCTCCCGGGGGCGTCGGAGGTCGGTGCGGCGGCACCGTCGGCGGGCGCGTCGCCGACGGCCGCGTCGTCCGCCGGTGCCGGTGCGGCCACCAGCACCGCAGGACGCGGTCGCGCGAGCGCGCGCACGGCCGCGGCCTCGCCGCCGGGCGCCACCGCGACGACGTCGCCGAGATCGTGCCCGACGACCGCTGCGAGCGTGTCGGCGTCCGCACCCGCGGGCGTGCGCACCGCGACGACGTCCGCGGGGACCGCCTCCTGGGCGACGTCGCCGACGAGAAGCACGTGCTGCGTGCCGAGACGCCCGAGCTCATCGGCCACCTCCACCCCGTCACCGGTCAGCAGCATCGGCGCACCCGTCGCCACGGCCGCGGTGGACGCGGTCAGCACGGCCGCCGTGTCCCCGCCCGGCGCCACGACTGCGACCGGCGCCGAGGTGAGCAGCGCTGCGGACGTCGCGAGCGCGGCCTGCGCGTCGCCGCCCACGACGACGGACGCTGGCGGCGGCGTGCCGGGCGCGGCGCTCACCGGTGAGGGAGCGGGGGTCGCGGTGACCGCCGGCGTGCTCGTCGGTGTCTGGTCCGTGCCCCACGTGCACGCCGCGAGCAGCGCGACGACGAGAGCGCCCGTCGCCGCCGTCGCGCGCCGTCGCGCGCGGTGGACGTCCTGCATGCCGTGCACCCTCCCCGACGGTCGGACGGCGGGCTCGCCGCGGTCCGCCACTGTAGGCAGGTCGGGCACGGCCGCGCCTCCCACGAACCGGTGCAACCCGGGAGGGATCGCCCCGCAGCCAGCGCCGGACGGGTGCCGCGACCTGCACGGACGCCGCCGGCGAGGCATCATCCGATGATGGACGAGTCCCCCGCCCCGCCCACCGACGGCCGCAGCGCCCACGACCGCCCCGGCGTGTACTCCACGCCCGGCGCCGAGTTCGAGCGCGACACGCGTTACCTCACGACCCGCATCACCACCGACGGGCGCGACGGCTGGCCCGTCGAACCCGGCCGCTACCGCCTCGTGGTGTCGCGCGCGTGCCCGTGGGCCAGCCGCGCCGTCGTCGTGCGTCGCCTGCTGGGCCTGGAGGACGCGCTGTCGATGGGGATCTGCGGCCCGACGCACGACGAGCGGTCGTGGACCTTCGACCTCGACCCCGGCGGTGTCGACCCCGTGCTGGGGATCGAGCGGCTGCGAGACGCGTACGTGCGCCGCCAGCCGGACTACCCGCGCGGCATCACGGTGCCGGCGATCGTCGACGTGCCGTCGGGTGCCGTCGTCACCAACGACTTCCCGCAGATCACCCTCGACCTGACGACGCAGTGGACCGCGCACCACCGGGCCGGCGCCCCCGACCTGTACCCCGACGCGCTGCGCGACGAGATCGACGAGGTCGCCGAAGAGATCTATCGTGACGTCAACAACGGCGTCTACCGCTGCGGGTTCGCCGGCTCGCAGGAGTCGTACGACCGCGCGTACGACCGGCTGTTCGCCGGCCTCGACCGGCTCGAGGACAGGCTGACCGGCCGGCGGTACCTCGTGGGCGACACGATCACCGAGGCGGACGTCCGGCTGTTCACCACGCTCGTGCGCTTCGACGTGGTGTACCACGGGCACTTCAAGTGCAACCGCAACCGGCTCACGGAGATGCCCGCCCTGTGGGCGTACGCCCGCGACCTGTTCCAGACCCCCGGGTTCGGCGACACGGTCGACTTCGTCGACATCAAGCGTCACTACTACGAGGTCCACCGCGACATCAACCCGTCGGGCATCGTGCCGCGGGGCCCTCTGCTGGGCGGGTGGCTCGCGCCCCACGGGCGCGAGGCGCTGGGTGGCCGGCCGTTCGGCGACGGCACGCCGCCCGGCCCGGTGCGTGACGACGAGCGAGTGCCGCAGGGTCACGGCGCGGGCTGACACGGGCAGGCACGACGTCGGTACCGGGTCCGGCGTCCACCACGGCCCGCGCCCGTCAGAACCCCGTCATGCGGTGGTCGTGCCCGAAGCCCTCGAGGAACGTCGGCCCGCGGCGCGCCAGCTCCGCGTCCCACGCCGCGGCCCACGAGCCGAACGGCGCGTGCGCGAGCCCGTCGTTCGCGAACCTGGGGTCCGCCGTCACCTCGGTCACGCAGAAGTCGGGGATCGCGAGGTCGGTGACCGGGCCGCCGCGCTCGACCTCGGCGACGACGAGCGGTGCGTTCGCGCCCGCGAACACGTCGACGACCCAGCCGTCCTCGCCCAGCCACACGGAGTGCCGCACCTTGGCGACCCGCGCCCCACCGCGGCGCACCATCTCGACAGCGACGAGCGGGTCGAGCTCGCGCTCCGCCTCGTACCTCGTCCCGCCCACCATCGGGCCCTTGACCGTGACGGCGCAGAAGTCGACCCGGTCCGCGTACCGCTCGAGCAACGCCACCTCGTCGAGCGCCAGGTCGACACCCGCGACGGACGACGCCTGCGCCCGGACCCGTAGCGCGTACCCTGCGTCCGCGAGGTAGTAGCTCTGCACGATCAGCGCGGGCGCCGGGTCGAGCAGCTCCGTGGGCACGTCGCGCGCGAGGAACCGCCGCTCGAACTCGAAGTCGCCGTTGCCCGTGTCGCTCATGGCCGCCCACCTGTGACCGGCGGCCCCCGTGGCCGCCAGCGCCCACCGTACTCACCCGGCGCCCGCACGGCACGCACCGTGCTGACCTGCACCGACACGCATCCACGAGGTCGCCGGACGCGGCGTGTGAGACAGTTGTCCCACAGAGGCAGTGCGATCGACCGCACGCCCGCGTCGTGGAGTCCCCCCGGGCATCGTGCGGCGGACCCCGACCCGACGGCTGTCACGGCCCCAGAGAGGCACCATCCCTTGACGACTTTCTCCGACCTCGGCGTGCCCGAGGTCCTGGTCCGCGCGCTCGCGGCCCAGGAGATCATCACCCCCTTCCCCATCCAGGTGGCGACGCTGCCGGACACGCTGCGCGGCGCCGACGTCCTCGGTCGCGGCCGCACCGGCTCGGGCAAGACGCTCGCGTTCGCGCTGCCCGTCGTGGCGCGTCTCGCGGCGTCCACCACGCAGCGCCGCCCCCGGCGTCCCCGGGCGCTCGTGCTGTGCCCCACGCGCGAGCTCGCGACGCAGATCGACGCGACCTTCGCGCCGCTCGCCAGGGCCGCCGGTCTGCGCACCACGACCGTCTTCGGCGGCGTCGCGCAGTCCCGGCAGGTCACCGCGCTCGACCGCGGTGTCGACGTGCTCGTCGCGTGCCCCGGCCGTCTCGAGGACCTGCTGCGGCAGAACCTCGTGACGCTGGACGGCGTCGAGATCACCGTGCTCGACGAGGCCGACCACATGGCCGACCTCGGATTCTTGCCGGTCGTGCGCCGTCTGCTGGACCGCACGCCGACGCTCGGTCAGCGTCTGCTGTTCTCGGCGACGCTCGACAACGGCGTCGGCACGCTCGTCGACCGGTACCTCACGTCGCCCGTCGAGCACGCCGTCGATCCCGCCGCGCAGACCGCCGTCGCGAGCACGCACCACGTGCTCGAGGTCGCCGACGCCGCCGCGAAGAAGGCCGTCGTCGAGACCCTCGCCGCGGGCTCGGGGCGGCGCGTGCTGTTCATGCGCACCAAGCACCATGCGAAGAAGCTCGCGAAGCAGCTGACGCTGGCGGGCATCCCCGCGGTGGACCTGCACGGCAACCTCGGTCAGGGCGCCCGCGAGCGCAACCTCGCGGCGTTCTCGTCGGGCGAGGCGCGCGTGCTCGTCGCGACCGACATCGCGGCCCGCGGCATCCACGTCGACGAGGTCGAGCTGGTGGTGCACGTCGACCCGCCCGCGGAGCACAAGGCGTACCTGCACCGCTCGGGCCGCACGGCCCGCGCCGGCGCGTCGGGCACGGTGCTCACGATCCAGCTGCCGGAGCAGCGCGGGGACGTGCGTGCGATGACGCGCGCCGCCGGGATCCGGGTGACACCGGTCGCGGTCGCGCCCGGCGACGCGCTCGTGCGGCGCCTGGCCGACGCCCCGGGCACGGTCCCGGCGGACAACGGCGGGACGCCTGCCCCGACGACGACGGTGGCGGTGAGGGCGGACGACAGCGCCACCGCCGGTCCCGGGCGCACCGGCGGTCAGCGGACGGGTGGTCAGCGGACGAGTGGTCAGCGCGCGGGCGGTCAGCGGGACGCCGGGCGGGACCGGAGCCGTGCACGTACCGGCTCGACGCACGTCGGCGCCCCGGACTCGCACGCCGGCGGTCGCGGCCGGTCGGCGCAGGACCCGGCTGCGCGTACCGCAGGTCAGGGCGACGGTACCGCGCGTCGCCGCGCCGGCACGCGTGCGGCGACGCGCCCCGCGGGCCCCGCGGTGGTGTGGACGTCCGGCGGTCCCGACGCGTCGCGCAGCCCGGAGTCCCGGCCCCCGGCACCGGCGGTCGGCCGCGAGGCCGCCGACGCGCCGGGCGGGTCGCGGCGTCGCCGCGGCGGCCGTGGCCGTCGCCGCTCGGGTGCGTCGAACCCGGCCGCCTGACCCCTTCCGTCGACCGCGAGCCCGGCTCTCTGCGCGCGCCCGGCCCCCCGGGACGCCGGAGGTCCGGGCTCGTGGTCGTCCTGACGCCGGCGACCCGGCGCGCGTCAGGCCAGCTCGACCGGCAGCCCGAAGCGTGTGAAGAGGTCCTCCCCGAACCACACCGTGACGTGCTCCACACCGTCCGCGGTGACCGTCACCTGCTGCACCTGGAACGCGCGGTGGCGGCCCTCCTCGCCACGCATGTACAGCGCGAACGCCGGCAGGCCGTTGGCGCGCGTCGGCACCATCCGCATGTCTCCGGGTACCTGCGCGGGGCACCACGTGCCGATCAGCTCGCCCACGGCCTGCGGCCCCGCGTACCAGCCCGGGAACGGCGGCATCTCCCACACGACGTCGGTCGCCAGCAGCTCCACGATCGCCGCGACGTCGTAGGCCTCGAACGCCGCGACGTAGCGCGCGAGCAGCTCCTGGTGGCGCGGGTCGGTGGGCTCCAGCGGCGTGACGTCCTTGACGTTCGCCATGTGGGCGCGGGCGCGCTGCAGCGTGGAGTTCGCCGCGGCGACCGACAGGTCGAGCGCGTCGGCGACCTCTGCCGCGGACCACGCGAGCACGTCACGCAGCAGCAGGACCGCTCGCTGCTGGGCCGTGAGGTGCTGCAGCGCCGCGACGAACGCGAGGCGCACCGAGTCACGGTGCACCGCCGTCTCGGCCGGGTCCACGGGCGGCTGGGCCCAGACCAGGGCGTCCGGCAGCGGCTCGAGCCACGGGGTGCCGTGGTCCTCGCGCGGCTCGTGGCGTGGGTCGGCCGCCGGCGCCCCGAGCCCGGTCGGCAGCGGCCGGCGGCGCCGGCCCTCGAGGTGCGTCAGGCACGCGTTGGTGGCGATGCGGAACACCCACGTGCGCAGCGACGAGCGGTTCTCGAACCCCCGCATCGCCCGCCAGGCGCGCAGGTACGTCTCCTGCAGCATGTCCTCGGCGTCGTGCACCGAGCCCGTCATGCGGTAGCAGTGCGCCAGGATCTCGCGCCGCATCGGGGCCAGCCGCTGCTCGAACTGGTCCTCGGCCAGCTCACCCGCGGGAGCCGCGGCGCCCGTCGCCGGGGCCACGGACACGGACCCGGACGCGGTGGCGGATGTGGTGGCGGGTGTGGTCGTGGTCACACCACGACCGTAGACGCGGCCACCGACATCGTGAACCCCCGGTGAGCCTCGGCCGCGGCGCGGGTCGTCACGGGTGCCCCCGACCGGCAGGAGCGCCCGTGGACCGCGTGATCTTCGTCAGTCTCCCGGTCCGCGACCTCGCCGTCGCGCGGGCGTTCTACGCGGGGCTCGGGTTCACCGTGGACGCGGGTTCCGGCGACGACGACGCCGCGTGCGTCCTCGTCTCGCGCGCGGTCCGTGTGATGCTGCTGCGCCGCGACCGCTGGGCCGCCGTCACGCACCGTGCGGACGGCGTCACGCTGCTCGGCCTGGGCGCGCGCTCGCCCGCCGAGGTCGACGCGATGGCGGAGGCGGCCGTCGCCGGTGGTGGCGCAGAGGTGCGCGCCCCGCAGGAGGCCGCCTCGCTCTACGCCCGCGCCGTGCGCGACCCCGACGGGCACGTGTGGGAGATCCTGCACGCGGCATGCTGACGCGCCGCGAGGACCTGGTCGCGTGCCAGACTCGCCCGCATGCCCCCGCCACACGACAGGTACGCCCCGGACGACCACCTCGGGGGACGCTCGCTGCTCGTCGCGGCCGCGTACGTGGTCCTGCGGCGTCCCGGACCGGACGGCGACGAGGTGCTGCTGCAGCGGCGCGCCGGCACGGGCTACATGGACGGGCGCTGGGCGGTCGTCGCCGGGCACGTGGACCCCGGCGAGTCCGTGCACGAGGCCGCTGTCCGCGAGGCGTCCGAGGAGGCGGGGGTGCGCGTCGATCCCGTGGCGCTGCGACCCGTGACCGCGCTGCACCGGTTCGAGCGCGGTGGTCCCGCCGTGGAGCAGCGGCTCGACGTGTTCTTCGAGGTGACCGCGTGGGACGGCGAGCCCGCGCTGCGGGAGGCCGACCGCGCCGACGCCATGGGCTGGTTCCCTCTGCACCTGCTGCCCGAGCCCGTCGTGCCGCACGAGCGGATGGTGCTCGACCTGCTCGCCGCAGGCGGTCCGGTGCCCGCGGTCGTCTCGCTGCCGGCCTGAGGCGGGTCGCCGTCCCGCGGCGCGCGGGACGGCCGGGCGTGCGGCGTGCGGGTGGATCTGGTGTCGGCGCCACCGGGCGGGGCCGGTCGGCGCCCGCGCGACGCTAGCGTGACGTGCGTGACGCCCGAACCCACCCGTGACGACCTCGCCGCGCTCCTGGCGGCACGCACGCCGATCGTCGTGCTCGAGACCACGGACGAGGCCGACGCCGTCGAGCTCGTGCTGCGCGCCGCGGGTCGACCCGCCGGCGGGCGCGCGCCGCAGCCGGTCTTCCGCTGGAGCGTCACCGACGGCCTGCGGCGGCTCGACGTCGACCTCGGTGGGTCCCAGCTCCACAACAGCGACCCGCCGACGCTGCTGCGCTCGATCGTCGACGGTGTCGCACCGGCCGTGTACGTGCTGCTCGATCTGCATCCCTGGCTCGACGACCCCGTGGTCGTGCGCCTGCTCAAGGACGCCGCCCAGCGGCCCCTCGGCCTGCGCAGCACGCTCGTGCTCGTCTCGCACGCACTGCGGCTGCCGCGCGAGCTCGAGCACCTCGCGGTGCGGCTGCCGGTGACCTTCCCGACCGCCGCCGAGCGCGCCCTCGTCGTCGACCGCACCGTCGCCGCCTGGGCGAACGCCACGGGTCGCGTGCCGCACGTCGACCCGCACGCCCGCGAGGTCCTCGTGGCGCGGCTCGCCGGGCTGTCCCGCGCCGACGTCGCGCGCCTCGCGCACGGCGCCGTGGTCGACGACGGCGCACTGACGGTCCGCGACGTGCCCGTCGTCGAGCGCGCACGGTTCGAGGCCCTCGCCGCCGACGGCGTGCTGTCGTACGAGTACGCGACCGTCTCGCCCGGTGACGTCGTCGGGCTCGACGCCGTGGTGCGGTGGATCCTGCTGCGCCGCCCGGCCCTCGACGGGTCCGCACCGCACCTCGACGCGCCTCGTGGCGTGCTGCTCGTGGGCGTGCAGGGCTGCGGCAAGTCGCTGGCGGCGCGGGCGGCGGCGGCGATCCTCGGGGTGCCGCTGCTGCGCCTGGACCTCGCAGGTGTGCACGACAAGTACGTGGGCGAGTCGGAGCGGCGGCTGCGCGACGCGCTCGCAGCGGCCGACGCGCTCGCACCGTGCGTGCTGTGGGTCGACGAGATCGAGAAGGCCGTCGCGGGCGACGGGGACGGCGACGCCGGATCGGCGCGGCGCGTGCTCGGCACGCTCCTGACGTGGCTCGCGGAGCGCCGCTCGCGCGTGTTCGTCGCCGCGACCGCGAACGACATCTCCGCACTGCCGCCCGAGCTCGTGCGCAAGGGCCGGTTCGACGAGCTCTTCTTCGTCGACCTGCCCGACGAGGACGCGCGCGCCGGGCTGCTGCGGCTGCACTCCGCGCGACGCGGCCTGGACCTCCCCGGGGACGCGCTCGGTCCGCTCGTCGCGGCGTCGCAGGGGTTCTCCGGCGCCGAGATCGAGCAGGCGGTCGTCGCGGCGACCTACCTGGCCCACGCGCACGGGCAGGAGCTCGACGCGGCGACCGTGCTCGGCGAGCTGCGCGCCACCCGGCCGCTCGCGGTGGTCATGGCCGAGCGCGTCGCCGCGCTACGGGCCTGGGCCGCGACGCGCACGGTCCCCGCACGCTGACGCCGCGCGCGCCGGCCGGACGGATCGGCGCCGGACGTGCGACGGCGCCCGGCAGCGGACCGCCGGGCGCCGTCGTGGCGAGGCCCGTCAGCCGGTGTTCTGCAGACCCGCGGCGACGCCGTTGACGGTGAGCAGCAGCAGGCGACGCAGGTCGTCCGCCGACTCGTTCGGCTCGCCCGTGCGCAGTCCGCGCAGCGCGCGCAGCTGGAGCAGCGACAGCGCGTCGACGTACGGGCTGCGCAGCTGCACCGCGCGCCCGAGGATCCGCCGCCGCGAGAGCACACCCGTGCTGCCGGTGACCGCGAGCACCCAGGTACGCGTGCGCCGCAGCTCGTCGAGCACCAGCTGCGCGAGGTCGTCGCGGTCACCGAGCGCGAGGTAGCGGGCCGCGATCCGCTCGTCGGTCTTGGCGAGCGACATCTCGACGTTGTCGATGATCGTGGCGAACAGCGGCCACTCCGCGTAGGCGACGCGCAGCGCCTCGGCGTCGCCGACCGCCTCCAGGGCCGTGCCCAGGCCGTACCAGCCGGCGAGGTTGATCCGCGCCTGCGACCAGGAGAACACCCACGGGATCGCACGCAGGTCGTCCAGCGACGAGACCGACAGCCCGCGCCGCGCGGGGCGGGACCCGATCGGCAGCAGACCCAGCTCCTCCAACGGCGTCACCTGGGCGAACCACGCGGGGAACCCGTCGGCGCGCACGAGCCGGTGGAAGTGCTCGCGCGACGCCACGTCCAGGCGCGCCGCGAGGTCCGCGAAGCGGGCAGCCGCGGTGTCGTTGCGCTGCACGACGCTCGGCGCGTCGGCGAGCAGCGTCGCGGCCGTGACCTGCTCGATGTGCCGCGCCGCGATGTCGGGGTCGCCGTAGCGGGCGAAGATGACCTCACCCTGCTCGGTCAGCTTGAACCGGCCGTCGACGGAGCCCGGCGGCTGCGCGAGCACCGCGCGGTTGGCGGGGCCGCCACCGCGGCCCAGGGCGCCCCCGCGGCCGTGGAACAGCGTGAGCACGATGTCGTGCCGCCGAGCCCACTCGGCGATGCGCCGCTGCGCGTCGTCCAGCGCGAGCGTCGCCGACAGCGGTCCGACGTCCTTGGAGGAGTCGGAGTAGCCGAGCATGACCTCGACGCGGCGGCCGTTCGCGGCCAGCCGCTCCTGCACGCGCGGGTGCTCGAGGGCCGCCTCGAGGATGTCGACGCTGTTCTGCAGGTCGGCGAAGGTCTCGAAGAGCGGGATCGCGTCGATGACCGGCGCGTGCTCGGGCCCGCCGAACGCGAGGTCCGCGAGCGTGTAGACGGCGGCCAGGTGCTCCGGCGACTGCGTGAACGACACGATGTACCGCCGCGCCGCCTTCACGCCGAGGCGGCGCTGCACGGTGCCCAGCGCGCGGAACGTGTCGAGCACCTCGACCGTCATGGGCTGCAGCTCGCCGTCGACGCCGTGGGCCTCGATGTCGGCCAGCGCGGCCTCGTGCACCTGCGAGTGCTGGCGCACCTCGAGCTCGGCGAGGTGGAAGCCGAAGGTCTGGACCTGCCAGACGAGCCGCTGGAGGTCGCCGAACGCCGCGCGGTGCGCACCGGCGGCGCGCAGGGACTCCTGCACGATGAGCAGATCGGCCTCGAGCTCGTCGGCGCCGGCGTAGGCGAGGTCGGCGTCGCGCCGGCGGGTCGCCGCGACGCGCTCGACGATGCCGAGCAGCGCACGGCGGTGGGGCTCGTTCGGTGCGGCGTCCGCGATGCGCGACGTGATCGCGTCGGACAGCGAGCGCTGCCGCTGCCACAGCGCGCTGAGCTCGGTCGACGGCGGCGTCCCCGCGGCGTCGAGCGTCAGGCCGTCGGCCGTGCGGCGGGCGGACACGAGCAGCGCGTCGAGCGCGTGCTCCGACGCCATGGCCGCGGCGGCGCGCGTGACCTCGGCGGTGACGTTCGGGTTCCCGTCGCGGTCGCCGCCGATCCACGAGCCGAGCCGCGCGAACGGTGCGACGGTCGGCGCGGTCGTGCCGGCCTCGTCCTCCAGCAGCCAGTCGTCGAGCCGCCGGTACACGGTCGGCAGGACGTCGGCGAGCGTCGCGTCGAAGATCGACAGCACGGTCGCCACCTCGTCGAGCACCGTGGGCTTCTCGGCCCGCAGCGGCGACGTGCGCCACAGCGTGTCGATCTCCGCGAGCAGTCGGCGCTCGTTCTCCGCGAGCGTCGTGCCACCGATGTGCAGGGTGTCACGCTCCGCGACGAGCTCGGCGATGCGCCGGATCGCGCGGGACACCGCACGGCGGCGGGCCTCGGTGGGGTGCGCGGTGAACACGGGCCGGAACTCGAGCTCGTGCAGGCGACGACGGGCCGCGTCGGGGCCGATCTCGTCGACGAGCTGCTGGTACGCCGCCGGGAGCGAGTCGTCCGGTGCCAGCTCGTGCGGCGACAGGCGCGACTCGCGGTCCCGCAGGACGCGCACGCGGTGGTACTCCTCGGCGAGGTTCGCGAGGTGGAAGTAGCACGTGAACGCGCGGGCCACCTGCTCGGCCCGCTCGTGGCCGAACCCGGCCACGAGCTGCTCCGCCTCGGCCAGCGCGTGCCCGTTCGGCTCGCTGTGCGACGCGATCGCCAGCTCGCGCAGACGTTCGACGTCCGCGAGCAGGTCCTCGCCGCCCGCCTCGCGCAGCACCCGCCCGAGCAGCTCACCGAGCAGCCGGACGTCGTTGCGCAGGAGCTCCGGTACCTCATGGCTGACGACGCCGCGAGGGACGTCCGGCCCGATCTCCGCTTGGTTCACGGGAGAAAGGTAGTTGACTCCGGCAGGGCCTGCCGCCGACGACCAGTCGCCGGTCGCCGGGGTGACGACGCGAGCACCCGCGGCCGGCTCCGCGCTCCCGGTCCGGGGCGGGCGCGCCGTGGCATGCTGGGGGCGTGGTGCTCTTCCGACGCCGGCCCGAGGTGCACGTGGACGTGACGGGCTTCCACGCGGCCGAGGCGCCCGCGATGCAGCGCTCGGTCCTCGAGGCCCTCGGCCTCGGCGCGCGACCCGCACCGACGGTCGTCCCGGCACGTCTGCAGGTCGAGCGCGGGGCGGACACGCGGCTGGTGCTCGTGTGGCGCAACGTCATCGTCGGCTTCGTCCCCCCGGACGCGGCGGCCCCGCTCGTCGCCGCCCTCGAGGGCGCCGCCGGCGCGACGCTCGTGGTGGACGGCGCGGTGCACCACGTGGACGGCACGTGGCGCGTGTGGGTCGGACCGGTGCCCACCGACGGCTTCCCGCCCGTGCCCGAGGGGCTCGACACCCTCGCCGCGCCCGACGTGACGATCCTCGGGGTCCCGGTGCGCCGTCCGGACGGGCTGCGCTGATCCGCGTCGCACGACACGAAGTGATTGTCGCATCAACCGAGCGCGGTAGGATGTCGTGGTGCCCACCGACCCCCACTGGCTCAGTCCTGCGGAGCTGCGCGCGTGGCTCGGCCTCGTCGCCGTGGCCGAGCTGCTGCCCGCCCAGCTCGACTCGCAGCTCCAGCGCGACGCGGGGCTGACGCACTACGAGTACCAGGTGCTCGCGATGCTCTCCGAGGCGTCCGGCCGCACGCTGCGGATGTCCGCGCTCGCGCAGCGCACGAACGCGACGCTCCCCCGCCTCTCGCACGTCGTCAAGCGCCTGGAGAGCCGCGGGCTCGTCGAGCGCACGCCCAGCCCGGACGACCGACGGGCGACCGACGCGCACCTCACGGCGGCCGGCTGGGACCTCGTCGTGGACACGGCACCCGGCCACGTCGCCACGGCGCGCGACCTCGTCGTCGACGCCCTGAGCCCCGAGCAGGTGACGCAGCTCGAGGACCTCATGCGCACCCTGCTCGAGCGCCTGGACCCGGAGGGGCGCCTGACACCCCCGCTCGACGAGGTCGGCCCCGCATGAGCGACGCCGTCACGGCGCTGCGGCGCTGGGAGGACTCCGGGGCCGTGTGGCGGGTGCTGGGGCGCGACGGCGCGCGGCTCACCATCGGGCTGTGCACGTGCACGGCGTCCGAGGTCGTGGACCGCGTCGTCTCCGACGACCCCGAGCTCGCGCGGTTCGTCGGCGACCGCACGGGCAGCGACGACGTTCCCCACGCCGGCGCCTGAGGCGGGCGCCCGGGGCGCGCCGAAGGCCGTGCTGCCGTGCGACGTGACGACGACTCCACCGGCGGGTCGTCCGCGTCAGGAGCTGACCGCCGACGCGCGCGCGAGCACGCCGCCGACGAACCCCAGGACAGCGCCCACCAGCACGAGGACGAGACCGCTCGCGGGGGTCCCCAGCACACCGGCGGCGAGCGCCAGCAGCACCATGAGCAGCGCCGCGAACCGGATCCCCCGCCCACGCGACCCGTTGAGGCCCAGCAGCATCAGCAGGGCGAGCAGGAGCACGAGGACGCTCGAGCCCGCCGTCGCCGTGAACGCGATCGCCTCGCGGTCGCCCGCGACGGCTTCCGACCCCACCCGGACGACGGCCTCCGGGTCGACCACCGTGCCGAGCCAGGGCCGCAGCGCTCCCAGGCACGCGAGCACCGCACCGAGCCAGACCGACCACCGCTTGACCACCGGCCGACGGTCCGGCGTCGACTGGCTCAGCACCGCCTCGGTCTCGACGGCCTCCCGTCCGTCCGTCGCCGCGACCCGCAGGCGTCGCGAGGACGAGCCACCCGCCGGGGACCGCGCGGCGTCCACGGCGAGCCGTACGGTGCCGACCTGACCGGGCGGGACCACGACCGCCGCGGGGGTGAAGCGCAGCCGCGCACGCCCGAGCTCGTCGGAGCCGGCGAGCCGCACCTGCAGCGGGTCACCGCCGCGGCGGTTGTCGACGTGGACGAGGAACGTGCCCTGACGGCGCTGCGTCACCAGCGTCGCCGGCTCGACCCACAGCCTCGCCGTGCTGATGGGGGCCGGACGCGCGCTCACCTCGAGCAGACCGGGGGCCTCCACCTCCGTCGGACCGTCGCCCGCCACGACGACGAACGGCAGCGACTGCGTCGTCCCCGCCGGCGGGACCTGGGCCCGGGCGTGCGCCGGGACCCGGACCGCCCTGCCCGCCGGCACGACCAGCCGGTCCTCGGCGAGCGTGAACGCGACCCGGTGCGCGGGGTCGCGGCCCGCGAGCGCCACGGCCGCCGCCGCGTGCCCCGCACGGTTGTCGACGACGACCTCGAACCCCACGGCACGCCCGTCCTCGGAGCGCAGATGGCTGGGCTCGAGACGCAGCCGCACCGGGACGGCGGGCGGCGGCGCGGCCGTGCGCTGGACCAGCGTCACCGTCACCTCGACATGCTCGTCGACGCCCGCCCCCGTGAGGGTGACCTGCCGGGTCACCTCGGATCCGGGCGCCGCTGCGGGCGAGGTGACCTGCACGCTCACGTCGACCGCCGCACCGGCCGGCACGTCGACGAGCGGCGGCAGGAACCGTGCCCGCACGACGTCCTGCGGGTCGTGCGCCGACATCCGGTAGCGCCGGGGGAAGTTCGCGGCCCGGTTGTCGACCGACAGCGTGAGGACGCCCTCGTCGGTGTCGGCGAGCTGCAGGAGGGCCGGGCGCGCCGTGAGCGTCGGCGGCGGGCCCTCGCGCGGCACGGTCAGCACGACCTCCAGGTGCGTGACCTTCGTGGCGTCGACGGACGAGCGCACGGCGAGCTCCAGCGTGGTCCGCTGCGCGACCACGAGAGCGCCGGGCCGGGCGGCGAACGTCACCACGACGCGGCGCGACTCCCCCGGCATCAGGTGCGCGTCCTCGTGGGTCGCCACCAGCCACGGCGGCGGCGCGGTCGGGCGGACCATCAGTCCGTCGACGAGGTCGGAGACGTTACGCAGGTGCAGCGTCGCCGTCCCCGGGGCGTCGGGCGCCACGACGACGTCCCCCGCCTCGACCGTCGCGACGGGGGCCCGGGCGGCAGGCTCGGCGGCCGCGCCCGGGGCGTCCTCACCGCCGCGAGGGAACGCGGGCCCCGTCCGGTCCGCGGCGACCTGCACCGGGTCCGGCGGCTCCGTGCCCGTCACCGTGTCGGCCCAGTCGACGTACGCGTCGCACGTGCCGCAGAAGGTCGCCGTCCGCGGGTTCGACGCCCCGCAGGCGGTGCAGATGCGGTCCGGCATCGCTCACCTCCCGTCCTGTCCCCCACCGGTCGCGGCGCGGGCCTCGTGAGGCAGGAGGCGCGACCGGCCGCCGGGGATACGCCCGGGCGTCAGCCCCCGACGACGACCGTCGGGCACCCCGGGCCGGGCGCCACCGGAGAGCCGTGCATGCTCAGGTCCCCCAGGCGCGCAGCCGGGAAGCCCCCGACGAGAACCGTCAGGGAGCCCACCGCGATGCCGTTCGGAGCCGGCGAGACGCACGGGATCGACCCGGGGACCCCGTTGGCGACCGCGGCGGGCATCCCGCCGACGAGGACGGTCACGACGCCGGCCGCCGGGGTGATCGGCCCGCCCACGTGCGGCTTCGGCCCGTCCATGAGGGGGCACACGGCCATGTCACCGACGCGCAGCGCGGGGCCGGTGGGCACGTCAGGGCGCCGGCGTCGGGACGGGCGTGGCGAGCGTGCCGCTGAAGACCAGCGCGTCGTCGCACTCCGTCGGGGGCGGGACGAGGTTCAGGGGGGCACCGGGCTGCCGGCACAGGACCGACATCGTGAGCCGGGTCCCCGCGGGCAGCACGATGGGGGTCTGGAAGTGGAAGTCGTTGTCGCGGAAGTTCTCCAGCGCGACGTCGAGCAGCACGACCTCGTCGCTGCTGCCCTCGGGCGTCTGCGCCAGCACCAGCCGCCCGAAGTCGCCCTGCGGGTTGCTCAGGACCAGGTCGGTCAGGCGCAGGGTCGAGCCTGCGGGGACCACGAAGTCCTCGCCGTCGACGAGCGTGGTGGAGGGACCAGTGCGCAGCACGAGGCGCCGGGTCGTGGGCGCCAGGATCTCCGTCGGCGGCAGGAAGTCCCGGGTCAACTCCTCCATCTCGGCGACCTGCTGCTGCGCGGCGGCAGCGGACTGGCCGGCGCCCGCCGACGACTGCTGCGCGGCGGCGGCCGCCTCCTGGGCCTCCTGCGCGGCCTCCTGCGCCTGCGCGACCTCGTCGGCCACCGACGACCGGGCCGCCGACTCGACCACCGGCTTGAGGACCGTGAACCACAGCGCCACGAGCAGCGCGAGCAGCGCGAGCGCCGCCAGCAGCGCCTTGGGGAGCCACCGCGGGACGGTCGCGGTCTGCACGTGCGTGCCGTCGAGCAGGACCGGTGAGGTGGTCTCCGCCGCGACCGTCACGACGAACGGCTTCGTCCGGTCGGCGCCCCGCCACAGCCGGCGCAGGGGCCGCACGCGCAGGTCGGCGAACTCGGCGGTGCCGGGCGGAACGGTGAGGATCTGGGGGCGCAGCCTCAGGCCGAGAGCGCCGGCGTCGTCGGCCGCCGTGAGCGACACGGTCACGGGCACGTTGCCGCGGTTGTCGAGCGCGACCTGGTGACGTGCGCCGTACCGGCCGTGCGACGTGCGCGGGAGCAGCTCGGCCGTCGTGTCGAGGAACGGCAGCACCTCGACGACGCCCTCCGGCGTGACCGTCTCCTCGACGTGCTCGAACGGCACGACGCGGATCCCGAAGTCCAGGTTGCCCGCCGGCACGCTCCACGAGCGCGGTGGGGCGAACCGCACCGTCACGGTCGTCCCGGCACCCGGGTAGAGCCCCTCGACCACCGACGGCTCGACCGACGTCCACGCGGCGGGGACCCCGAGCACCTCGATCCGGTAGCCCTCCACGACGTCACCGGTGTTCCGGATCTGCAGGGGCACCACCGCCTCGGTGCCGGGGCTGAGCTCCACGTGCGCCGGGTCCAGCTTCGCCGTCGTCGTCATGCCCCCGGACGCTAGGTCGCTGCGCCGGGCGCGGGAACGACCGCGCGAACGGCCGATCGGGCACCCGTGGCGCCCGTTGAGCCGACGTTGACTGCACGATCAGAACCGCGGCGCATGCTGTGGCGCACGCGGCGTCCGCAGGGGGCGCCCGGGGGGTGGCAGGAGCAGGACATGGAACGTGTGGCGGTGTGGGTGAGCGCCCGGGACCCGATCTCCGAGGCGGGCGTGGTCAGCGCGCTGCGGCCGCGGCCCGAGGTGCGGGTGCTGGCGGCCGACGAGGCGGCGGCGTCCCAGGTCGCGGTCGTGGTGGCGGACTCGGTCGACGAGGACGCGCTGCGGCTCGTGCGGATGGTGCGCCGCCAGAGCCCCAGCCAGGTGGTGCTCGTGGCGGGGCGGCTGGAGGACGGCGACGTCGTGACCGCGGTGGAGGCGGGCGTGCTCGGGCTGCTGCGCCGCAGCGAGGCGACGCCCGACCGGCTGGTGCGGGTGATCTGCGGTGCGGTGACGGGCGAGGGTTCCGTCCCGCCCGACCTGCTCGGTCGGCTCCTCGACCAGGTCGGCACCCTGCAGCGGCAGGTCCTGCGGCCGCGCGGTCTGACCTTCACGGGTCTGGCGGCGCGGGAGATCGACGTCCTCAAGCTCGTCGCCGAGGGCTACGACACCGCGGAGATCGCCCAGCACCTGGCGTACTCGGAGCGGACCGTGAAGAACGTGCTGCACGACGTGACGACACGGCTGCAGCTGCGCAACCGGTCGCACGCGGTCGCGTACGCGCTGCGCGAGGGGCTGATCTGACGGCAGGCTCCGACGGGGCGGGCCCGGAAGGCGCCCGCCCCGTCACTTGCGGAACAGGAACGACGGTGCGGCGACCGACGGGGGCACGATCAGCACCGGCGCCGCGACCTGGCCGAACCCGCCGGGCGTCGCCGTGTCGTCCGCCCGCAGGTCGCGGGGCGCCACCAGGGTGTCGGCGATCACCAGGAGCGCCGTGCCGAAGCGACCCTCGGCGTCGGTCGTGTGCGGGCCCGGGGACCCCATGACCCCCTGCGACCAGCTCAGGCGCACGTCGACGGACGGCGGGAACCACTGGCCGGCGACGAACACGACCCCGCCGGGCCGCGTGACCGGGGGCAGGACGCTCAGCTGCGGGCTGCGGACCTCGAGGTCGACGGACGCCACGTCGTCCGACCGGTCGGGGTCCGGCGACGACGTGCTCACCGTGCCCGTGACGGCACCGACCGCCGGCGGCCCGACGAACGCCGGTCCCGGCGTCAGGGTCACGCGCAGCACACGTGCCCCGCGGCCGGGCAGGGTGCCCAGCGCGCAGGGGTCCGCCGGCACGGGGCACTCGGGCGGCCCCGACGCGACGACGGCCGCGGGCAGCGCCGGCGCGAGCCGCACGTCCGACGCGGGCCGTGTCCCCGCGTTGCGCACCGTGAACGTCGCGGTCGCGGGCGCGCCGCCGACGTACACCGGCGACCGGTCGAGCTCGACGGTGACGCCGACCCCGCCGTCGACACCGGTCGACGCCCGCGCCGTGTTGTTGGTGACGACACGCTCGGGCGTCGTCGTGGTCGCCACGGCGAGGAAGGGCGTGGCGCCGTCGTCGCCGGTCACGGTGAGGGCGACGTCCCGGCTCTCCCCGGGCCGCAGACGCACCAGGGGGCAGCGCACGACGCCCGCGGAGAGGCCGCAGGCGGGCGGGACGGCAGCGGCCGCGCCGGGGGGCAGGGCGATGCTGACGGCGCCCCGCTCGACGGGTCCGGGTCCGGCGTTGGTCGCCCGGGCGACGACGGCCGTGGGCCCGTCCGCCGTCAGGGGCGTCGCGGTCATCGTCAGGACGAGGTCCGTCCACGGCTGCAGCACCGGGTCGGTCTCGAGCCCGCGCCCGTCGGCCACCGGCCGCGCACCGGAACCGTCGGGCGCGACGAGCCAGACGCCCAGCTCGTGCGAGCGGCCCGCGGGTACGGCGGTGACCGCGAGCACGCTGCCGTCGGGCGACCACGCCGGCTCGTCGGACGCCGCGACGAGCGGACGCGAGGCGGTGGGCGTGCCGTCGGCATGGAACCCGGTGACCGCCCGGACGTCCGTGACGACGCCGGCGGCGGGGTCCTGCAGCGTGAGGACGCTGACCGCTCCGGGGTTGTCGACGACGTGGACGTCCCCGGACCGGCGCACCAGGGCGAGGGACGCGACCGCGATCCGGGTGCCGTCGGGCGACCATGCCGGCGACCGACCTCGCACGACGTACTCCTGCGGCCCACAGGTCGTCGACCCGCAGTCGACCCTGGCCACGAGCTCGCGTGCGGTCGCGGGGGCGTCGACGTCGACCACCCACAGCGAGGTCGTCCCGGCGTAGCTGTCCGGGACCGCGACGCGGGCCGCGGACGTCGCGACGGTCCGGGACACGACGAGGCGCGTGGCGTCGGGCGACCACGACGCGTCGCGGACGCCCACCTCGTACTCCCACTCCTCGGGCTCGGGGAGCTCGAGCTCGCGCGTCGGGCGTGGCCCGGTCGTGCCCGAGGCGACGTCGACGAGCACGAGCCCGCGCTCCACCTCCTCACCGTCGTCGCGGTAGCGCTCGAGCACGATGCGCCGACCGTCGGGCGACCACCGCGGCGACACGTCCACGTCCGTGGGCTCCCGGTCGTACTCCAGGGGCACCGAGGTCAGGTCCGTGGTGTCGACGACGTGCAGCGCCCACCCCTGCGACCCGACCCACTCGCCGTCGTCGAGCTCGCACGTCACCGTGCGCGTGGCGACGACGAGCCGGTCGCCCGCCGGGGAGTACGAGGGCATCGCGTCGCCAGGCGGCACGTCGATGTCGTCGGGCGTCCCGCACCCCGGCCGCGCAGGGGTCGTCGAGCGGCGTCCGCTCCCGTCGTCCGCCCGCACGTCGGACACGACCGACGGCGGCGCGGGGACCTCCGCGACCAGGTCCGCCGCGTCGTACCACTCACCGAACGGGGAGAGCCCGCTCGTCCACGTCGGGTGCGTCTCGGGGCGGCCGACGTCACCGACCACGCGGACCTGCTGCTCCACCGCCGGGTCCGCGTCCCCCTGGGTGCCGACCATCGCGACCGCCACGTCCCCCGCCGGGTCGTCCGACGTCGTGGTGGACGCCAGGACGAATCCCTCACCGCCCCACGTCGTGGAGGTCGGGCCGCCGAAGGCCGGCTCCGAACCCTGCGGCGTGGTGTCCCACCAGTGCTCGGGGTCGGACTGGTAGGGGTTCACGAGCCTGGACCTGTCGGGGACGGGACGGAACGGCCCGTCCCCGTGCGGGTCCCCCGTCAGGCGCAGCAGCGCGACCGACCCGTCCCGCCGGAACTCGGTCGTCGAGAACGCCACGAGGACGTACGACTCGCCGCTGCGGGCCACGAGCGGCGAGACCGACGGCTGCGTCTCGGCGTGCTCGCTCTGCGTGAGCCGCGTCGCGGTGCTCTCGGCGGCGTCGACGCCCTGCATCCACAGGTCCCCCAGGCCGGCCGGGTCGTCGCGCGTGCCCGAGTAGACGACCAGGTCGGAGGACGGCACGAAGGCGGGCCACAGCTCGTCGGCGTCGCCGCTCGTCACGCGCCTGGTCTCGTCCTGCGTGCACGCGTCCCCCAGCTCCTCGACGGAGCGCGTCGTGACCGCGACGTCCCACGACCCGCCGGCGTCGGTCGCCCAGGCCACCCGCCCGGTCTCCGGGGAGACCACCGGGTGCGACTCGCGCGCGGCGTCGCAGGTCACGCGGACCACCCGCTCGGGGCTGCCCTGCCTGCTGACGAGGACGTGGACGTCACCACCGTGGTGCGGCCCCACGTCCGGCCGGTGCCGCACGAACGCCAGGTACCGCACCTCGTCGGCGAACGCGCCGCTCGGCTGGCTGTCGGCCGGGTCCGGCACCGGCGGCGACGGCGAGGCGGTCGGCGCGGGCGTCGGAGCCGGCAGCGCGGTCGAGGTGCCGGTCGGGGACGGTGCCGGGGTGGTGGCCGACGGGGACGGCGAGGGGCTGCCCGACGGGAACGGCGAGGGGCTGCCCGACGGGGACGGCGAGGGCACGACCGGGCCCGGGGCGGACTCCCCCAGGGGAAGGACACCCCCGTACCCGTGCCCGACCCGGGCGCGCACGAGCGCGGTGCCCCCGTCGGTGAACGCCAGGCGGGGCTCGACGGCGACCGGCGCGGGGAGCGCGGACGGCGCCGGCCCGGCGGACAGCGCGGGCGCGCCCTGTGCCCCGGCCGCCGACGCCAGGGCCACCGCGAGCGCGAGGACGACGACCCGGGCACCCCTCGCGCCGGTCATGGCAGGCCTCCCCCCGCGGACATCATGCCTGCCACGCTGCCGGGCCGGACCGCACCGCGGCAGCCGAGGGCGGCCCGCCCTTGGGGCACGGCCGACCGCCTCATCGGGCACCGCGCCCGCCCTCCTGCCCTTTCAGCCCCGGCGCCGTGCCTCAAGGGCTGTCCCCCGTCCCCTGCGGCCGGCGGCGGGCTCGGGGCACGGTGGGCGCGACGATCGGAGTGAGCGCATGATCGGTGAGGTCGACGAGGCGCTGCGCGCGCTCGTGCGCGAGGCGGTGGACAGCCCGGACGTCGAGGTGGTGCTCGACGCGCCGACGAAGGAGTGGGCCGCGCGCCGCAACGCACCGACCGTCGACGTCTACCTGTACGACCTGCGGGAGGACCTGCGCCGCCGCACCCGGGGCGAGCTGACGAACCGGGTCGAGGGGAAGGTCGACAGCCGGTACCAGCCACCCCGGCACTTCCGCCTCTCCTACCTGGTGACCGCCTGGACGCAACGCCCCGAGGACGAGCACCGGCTCCTCGACGCGGTGCTGCGGCACCTGCTGCGGACCGACGCCCTGCCCGCCAGGGTGCTCGAGGCGCCGCTGGCTGCCGCCGGTGCGCGGGCGCCGCTGTTCGTCGGCCTGCCGCCCCCCGAGGACCGCGGTTTCGCCGACGTGTGGACCGCCCTGGGCGGCGAGCTCAAGCCGTCCATCGACGTCGTGGTCGACGTCCCCGTGCTCACGCCGGCCCGCGGCACCGTCGGCCCGCCCGTCGAGTCGGGCCTCGTGGTGGACCTCGCCGACCTCGAGGGGCGCGCAGCGGACGTCGGCGCCCGCCGGCACGAGCCGCCGCCGTCCCGCGCCGGTGCCCGCCGCCGGAGGTCACGGTGAGCGTGCCGGTCGACGCGAGCACCGCGCACGTGCTGGGCAGGGTGGCGGTCGTGGAGGAGCGCGTGCGCGAGCTGGTCGCCCGGCGCCGCCGCGACGACCCGCAACCGGACGACCCGTTCCGCGGGCTGTACCTCAGTGACGACGCGGTCGACCGCCTGCTCGCCGGTCCCGCGGTCGACCCGCTGTCGCACGCCGTCGACGCCCGCACGGTGGCGAGCGAGACCGCCGCCGACCGGGCGCAGGCCGCGGGTGAGCGGCTGCGGCTGCGTGAGCTCGCGCACGACTTCGCGCTCGAGCCTCTCGACGTCGAGCTGCTCCTCGTCGCGCTCGCCTGCGAGATCGACTCGCGGTTCGAGCAGCTGTTCGGCTATCTCAACGACGACGTCACCCGGCGGCGGCCGTCGGTGACGGTGGCGCTCGCGCTGTGCGGCGTGCCGCTCGCGTCGTCGCACGGCCGGCACCGGCTGCTGCACGGGCCGCTCGTCACCGCGGGGCTGGTCGAGCTGGAGGAACCCGACCGGCCGCTGCCCGGGCGGCAGCTGCGCGTGCCCGACCGTGTGGTGGGGCACCTGCTCGGCGACGACGCCCCCGACCGCTCCCTCGACGGCGTGCTGCTCGACGAGGACGACGTGGCCTGGGGCGACCCCACCCGGCTGGTGAGCGCCCTGACGGGCGGCGCACGGCTCGTGTACCTGCGCGAGCAGCCCACCGGGTCCGGACGCGTGCTCGCGGTGCGAGCGCTGCACGCGGCCGGGCACGGGGCGCTCGTGCTCGACGGGTCGGCGCTCGCAGCGGGCACCGACCCGCTCGGAACCGTGCGGACCGCCGTCCGCGAGGCGCACCTCACGCGCTCCGGCCTCGTCGTGGGTGGGGTCGAGGACCTCGTCGGCCACCCGCGCGCCCTGCGAGCGCTGGTCGCCGCACGCGTCCCGGTCCTCGCCGTCGGACGGCGCTCGTGGGACCCCACCTGGAGCGAGTGGCCACCGCTGCTGCTCGACGTGCCGGCCTCGACCGTCGCGGAACGCACCGCGCTGTGGCGGCACTCGCTCGGGACGGACCACCGGGACACCGCGTCGGCGACCGCGCCCTTCCGGCTGCGTCCCGAGCAGGTCACCCGGGCGGCGCGGGCGGCGCGCCAGCAGGCGACGCTCGACGGGGAGCTCACCGTGGACCACGTCCGCGTCGGCGCGCGCGCAGAGAACGGCACCGAGCTCGAGCGGCTCGCCCGCCGCATCGAGCCCGCCGTGGGGTGGGACGACCTCGTGCTGCCGCCCGGCGCACTGACCGCCCTGCGGGAGATCTCGACCCGTGCCCGCCACCGCGAGCAGGTGCTCGGCGACTGGCGGATGCGGCCCGGCGGCGGGCGCGGGCACGGGGTCGCGGCGCTCTTCGCCGGCGACTCCGGGACCGGCAAGACCATGTCGGCCGAGGTCGTCGCGCACGACCTCGGCCTGGATCTGTACGTCGTCGACCTGGCCACCGTGGTCGACAAGTACATCGGGGAGACCGAGAAGAACCTCGAGCGCATCTTCGCGGGCGCTGCGGGCGTCAACGCGGTGCTGCTCTTCGACGAGGCCGACGCGGTCTTCGGGCGGCGCAGCGAGGTCAAGGACGCGCACGACCGGTACGCCAACATCGAGAGCGCGTACCTCCTGCAGCGCATGGAGTCGTTCGACGGGCTCGTCGTGCTGGCGACGAACCTACGCGCCAACATCGACGACGCGTTCATCCGGCGGCTCGACGTGGTCGTCGACTTCCCCGTCCCGGACGCGGCTCAGCGCACCGCCCTGTGGGACCGGTGCCTGGGTCACCGGGTGCCACGTGACGACGACGTCGACCTGACGTTCTGCGGCGAGGCGTTCGAGCTCGCCGGCGGGGCCATCCGCTCGGCCGCCGTGACCGCGGCGTACCTGGCGGCCGCCGACGGCGGCACGATCGCCATGCGCCACGTCGTCTCGGCGGTCTACCGGGAGTACCGCAAGCTCGGGCGGCTCACGCTCGAGAGCGAGTTCGGCCCGTACTGGCACGTCCTGCGATGACGCGGCGCTCCCCGGCGCGGCCGCACGTCGCCGCGCGTTGCCCGGACGGGCGGGACCGGTGCCCGGACGGACGTCCGTCACGTCCTGCTGCGCACGCGCCGCGGGTGACAGCGTCGAGGCACGACGACGAGAGAGGGGCAGCGATGCGCTCCCACGACCACGCGGACCACCCCGAGGGGCTCCGCACCGCCTCGCCCCGCGTCGACGAGGACCGCGCCGCACCCGTGGTGGGACGGGCGCTCGCGGGCGACCGCCCCGACCTGCTCGGCAGCGCGGGTCTGACGTACCTGCAGCGCACGGCCGGGAACTCCGCCACGGCCGACCTCGTCGAGGGTGAGCGCTCGCCGGTGCTCGACGTGCTGTCGTCGGGGGGTGGGCGGCCGTTGGAGCCCGGTGTGCGCTCGGACATGGAGGCCCGGCTCGGCGCCGACTTCGGCGACGTGCGCGTGCACACGGACTCCGCGGCGGCCGACTCGGCACGCGCGGTGGGCGCGCACGCCTACACGGTCGGGCGCGACGTCGTCTTCCAGCGCGACGCGTACGACCCGGACTCCCATGCCGGCCGCACCACCCTCGCGCACGAGCTCACGCACGTCGTCCAGCAGCGCTCCGGTCCCGTCGACGGCACGCCGACCGGCGACGGGGTCCAGGTGTCCGACCCGGGCGACCGCTTCGAGACCGCGGCCGCCGCCACGGCGGAACACGTCATGTCCGCCCCGGCCGGCGCGTCGGCCGTCGGCACCGCAGGCGCCGGCGTGGCCGCGGCGGTGCAGCGCGAGGAGGTACCCGAGGACGCCGAGCTCCAGGGTGCGTTCGTCCAACGCGAGGAGGAGCCCGAGGAGGATCTCGGGTCCTCCTGACAGCGCCCGATCGGGCAGCCGCTCCGCCCTGTCGCGCGACCCACCGGCCTCACGGGCCACCATCGCACCGCCGCACGCTGAACATCTACTCCCTGTGCCCGAGGAGGGGACATGCCGACCTACCTGTCACCCGGCGTCTACGTCGAAGAGGTGGAAGCGGGGTCCCGGCCCATCGAAGGGGTCGGCACCTCCGTCGCCGCATTCGTCGGCATGGCCGCCCGAGGCCCCTTCAACCAGCCCACGCTCGTGTCCAACTGGACGCAGTTCACCGAGGCCTTCGGCGACTTCGTCCCCGGGTCGTACCTCGCGCACGCGGTGTACGGCTACTTCCTCAACGGCGGGAGCACGGCGTACGTCGTGCGCATCGGCCAGGAGCAGACCGCCGACGCCGACGAGGTCCGGGGTCGCGCGGCGCCGAAGGCCCTGCCGGCGGGCGCCCAGGCCGTGGTCGGGGCGTACCGGGTGCAGGCGGCCGAGCGGGCCCCCAAGACCAAGCAGCTCAGCGTCGAGATCGCCGACGCCGGCGGCGAGAACCCGCCGGACGACCAGTTCAAGCTGGTGGTGCGGGTGGACGGCAAGGAGGCGGAGACCTTCGACAACGTCACCACCAAGCGCGGCGACGACAACGTCGCGACGAAGGTCAACCAGCACAGCAAGCTCGTCGTCATCGAGGAGCTCGCGTCGGGCAGCGCGCTGACCCGGCCCGACAAGGGCACCGCGGAGCTGCAGGTGCCGGAGCCCGAGCCCGAGCCGCCCGCGACCGGCGACCTGGGCGCCGACGACTACATCGGCGACGCCGCCGACCGCACCGGCTTCAGCGGCCTGGAGGCCGTCGACGAGGTCACGATCGTGGCCGTGCCGGACCTGGTGGCCGCGCTCGAGCAGGGCGCGATCGACCTCGAGACCTTCCAGGCCGTGCAGCTCGCGATGATCGCGCACTGCGAGCTCATGGGGAACCGCATGGCGATCCTCGATCCGCCGCCGGGCCTCAACCCGCAGCAGGTCAAGGACTGGCGCGTCGACACGGCCGGCTACGACTCGAAGTACGCGACCCTGTACTGGCCGTACCTCAAGGTGTTCGACCCGGCCACGGGCGGCAACCGGTTCGTGCCGCCGTCGGGGCACGTCGCCGGCATCTGGGCGCGCAACGACGAGTCCCGCGGCGTCCACAAGGCCCCCGCCAACGAGGTCGTCCGTGGCGTCATCACCCTCGCCACGCAGATCACCCGCGCCGAGCACAACCTGCTCAACCCTGTCGGCATCAACGCCATCCGCACGTTCCCGGGCCGCGGCGTGCGGGTGTGGGGCGCCCGCACGCTCTCGTCGGACCCGGCCTGGCGGTACGTCAACGTCCGGCGGCTGTTCAACTACCTCGAGGAGTCGATCCTCATCGGCACCCAGTGGGTGGTCTTCGAGCCCAACGACGACGCCCTGTGGGCCCGGATCCGGCGCACCATCAGCGCGTTCCTCGTCAACGAGTGGCGCAAGGGCGCGCTGTTCGGCCTCAGCCCCGAGGAGGCGTTCTTCGTGCAGTGCGACCGGGAGACGAACCCGGCCGAGGCCATCGACGCCGGGCAGGTCACCTGCCGCATCGGTGTCGCGCCGGTCAAGCCTGCCGAGTTCGTCATCTTCCAGCTCTCGCAGTTCTCCGGCGGCACCAGCCTCGCGGCCGAATGACACACGACAAGGATGGTGACTGAGCGATGGCACTCCCCGACCAGTTCGACCTCGCGACCGCGTACGCGTTCAGCGTGAAGATCGACGGCATCCAGATCCCCCACGTCATGGAGGTCAGCGGCCTCAAGGCCGAGGTCGACAAGGTGACCTACCAGCAGCAGGGCCAGGACGGGAAGTTCGTGACCCGGCAGATGATGGGCCGGCAGAAGGCGGGCGAGTTCAAGGTCAAGCGCGGCCTGACGGACTCCACGACCGTGACCGACTGGCTCAAGGCCGTGTTCGACGGCAAGCTCTCCGAGGCCCGCAAGACCGCCGAGGTCGCGATCTACACGTCGGACAACACGCTGCTCAAGCGGATGAACTTCCGCAACGTCTGGGTCAAGGACGTCGAGCTCGGCGGCACCCTCAAGGCCGGGTCCACCGAGCCGTTGTCGGAGACGTTCACGGTCTGCTGGGACGAGATGGAGTTCGCGTGATGCGACGCTCCCCGCTCCCGCTCGTGCTGGACGAGCCGCCCGTCGCCGAGCAGGCCGACGGGCGGCCGCCGGCGCGCGAGACGCTGCGCACCGAGTTCGACTTCGTCCTGCCGCGCGGCTACCTGGACGCGGACGGCGTGCTGCACCGTCACGGCACGATGCGCCTGGCGACCGCGCGTGACGAGCTGCTGCCGCTGTACGACGCACGCGTGCAGGAGAACCCGGCCTTCACCACCGTCGTGCTGCTCAGCAGGGTCCTGACGTCGCTCGGCACGCTGTCGGCCGTCTCGTCCTCCGTCGTGGAGAACATGTTCGCGTCGGACGTCGCGTTCCTGCAGGACCTGTACCGGCGGATCAACGCCGAGGGGCACACGCGCGCCGCCGTGACCTGCCCGTCGTGCGCGCACCGGTTCGACGTCGACCTCTCCGGCGGGCGCCTGGGGGAATCGTGACGTACGCGCCCGAACGCATCCACCAGGAGGTCGCGTACGTCGCCTACCACTTCCACTGGTCGCTCGACGCGATCCTCGACCTCGAGCACCCGCAGCGGCTGCGGTACGTGCAGGAGATCGCGGCGATCAACCGCCGCATGACCGAGGAGCGCTGACGTGCGCCTGCCGTGGCGGCGCCCCGCGCCCGGGGCCGAGCCGTCGACCGTCGCCCGGACCCCGGACCGCGGCGCGGACCGCGTGCTCGCGGAGTCCCGCGCGGGCTGGGCGTTCCTGCCGCCGCTGCAGCGGACGCTGGGGGCCACCGAGCTCACGACGCGCGCCGGGGAGTTCGCCGCCGCCCTGCCCACGCGCGCGCTGCCGCTGCTGACCGGCGAGATGTCCCACCTCGTGAGCCCGGTCGCGCCGGCCGGGGTCGTCGACGGCGACGGCGACCGGACGGCCGTCCCGGGCACGAGGTCGGCCGACGTCGACCTCACGCTCCTGCCCCCTGCCGGCCCGCGGTCCCTCCCCGCGCGGGTGCAGCGCCGGACCGGCGTGCTCACCGGTCTGGACGCACCCCCCGCCGACGTGCCGGTGCTGCGGGCGGTCCCCGTGGACCCGCCCGCCCCGGCCGACGTCCCCGGGGGAGGCGGCGGCACCGACGCCCCGGCACCGACCGCCGGGGACGCGGTGAGCAGGTCGCTGCTCACCGCGGCGCCCGCCTCGGGGGCCGCACCGCGCACGTCTCCCCTGTCGCCGGCACCGCACCCGGACGGCTCTGCGCTGCCGGTCGTCTCCCCGGGTGCGGCACCCGGCGGATCCTCCCGACCCGCGACGGCCCCGGCGACAGTGCCGCCGCTGCCCTCCGGGCCGGCCGTGCAGCGCGCCACCGTGCAGCCGGCCGTGCCGGCCGGACCGGGGTCCTCCCCCGGCGGCGCGACCCACCCGACGCCCTCACCGACGGGTACGCCGACCCCCGGGGCGGTGCGCGTCCCGCCGGTCACGGCCGCGGCCCGGCCGGAGCCTGCACCCGCGCCCGTCCGGCCCGCCCCCGGTATCGGGCCGACCGCCCAGCGGCGGGTCGGGCTGGGTGCACCCCTGCCGCACGACGCCCCGCCGCCGGCCCCGGGCCCCCGCTCCGCCGTGTCGGCACCACCGGCCACGCCCCCGGCGCCGCCGGGCCCCGGGGCGGCCTCCGGCGTCGACGGGCTCCCCGCGGCGCACGTGCCCGATCCGGCCCGCCGGACGACATCCCCGGACCCGACCGTCGTGCCGCCGACCCTCGTGCCGCCGACCCTCGTGCCGCCGACCCTCGTGCCGCCGACCCTGGTGCAGCCGGCCCTGGTGCAGCCGACCGTCGGCCCGCACCTGAGCGCCGCACCGGCGCCCCCCGACCTGCGGGTCGTGCAGCGGGCGACCGAGCAGCCGGTGAACGAGCAGCCGGTGCACGAGCAGTCGGTGCACGAGCAGTCGGTCCACGAGCAGCCGGTGTCCGGGCGGCAGACGTCCGACGCGCACCGGTCCCCGAGCCCCGAGGCACCGGCCGCGCCGCCGCACGACGTGCCCGTGCTCGGCGCCGGTGACGCGGACGCCGACGCGCCCTCACCCACCGGTGCCGTCGCGCAGCCCACCGCGGGGACGCCCGGGCACCGCGTCGCGTCCGTCCCTGCCCTGCCCGTCGTCGCGCGCACCGCCGACCAGGCGCTCGCCGACGCCGGCGCGACCACGCAGTCACGGCCGCTGCCCGCACCCGCGGGGCCGGTGCGGCCGGCGGCGGGCACCCCGGCGGCCGCCGGCACCACCCGTCCCGTCGCGGCGCTGCCGTCCCCGGGTCCCCTGCCGGTGGTGCCGGCGGTCCAGCGGAACGACGACCCCCCGGCGCCCCTCCTCGGGGCGGGCCCGACCTCTCCGCCCGCCGCCCCCGACCACCCGGCCGGCGCCACCGCCCTCGTGCCCGGCGTGCCCGCCGTCGAGCCACCGCGCGCGCCGGTGCCCGCCGTGACGTCCCTCGGTCCTCGACCGGTGACGCCGCGCGGACGCACCGCCCCGGTCACCGCGCACGCCCCGACGGGCGCCGTGCAGCGCGCGGCGTCATCGCCGACCGGCGCGACCGCCGCTCAGGTGTCGCTGCTCTCGACCTCGCGCGGCGCCCTGCGCGCCACCTCGCAGGCACCGGCGACGCCCGGCGGGGCGACCGGCCTCCCGCCCGCGGTCCGCACCGGCCCCCCGACGCCCCTCCAACGGACCGCGAGCGCGACCACCGTCCGTCCGGCGAGGACCGTGCTGCGCGACCCCGGGGGCACGTCGGCTCCCGACGGTCCCGCCCCGGCGCGCCTCGGGACGCCCGTCGAGACGTGGCCGACCGGCAGCCCCCCCGGGGACCGGGAGACGGTCCCCGGCGCGGGCGTGCTGGGCGTGCTGGGCGTTCCGGTCGCGCCGGTCGCGCCGGTCGCGCCGGTCGCGCCGGTCGCGCCGGTGCAGCGCGCGATCGCCCCCCCACCGCTGCTCGAGCTCGCCCGGCAGCCGGCCCCCCAGGCGACTGAACTCGCAGGCGCGTCGCAGACCGCCGCGGCGCCGCACCTGCCCACGCCGACCGTCCAGACGGCCGTCGCCGCCGCACCCGGCCCGGTCGCCGTGCCCGGCACCGCGACGACGCCGACGTCCCCGACGGGGTCGCCGTTCGCGGCCGCGACGGCGGCCGACCTCGACGAGCTCGCACGCCGCCTGACGGAGCCGATGCTGCGGCGCGTGCGCGGGCAGCTGCTCGTCGACCGCGAGCGCCGCGGTACGCGGGTGGACCTGTGACGAGGAACGAGGGAGGTGGACCATGAGCGAGGCGGTGAGGGTGCTGCAGGAGGTCGACACCGCCGTCGGCGTGCACTACCTGGTGAAGGTCGACGGCGAGGACCTCGGGCACTTCAGCTCGTGCGAGGGCCTCGGGGTCGAGGTCGTGCTCGAGAGCCGCGAGGAGGGCGGCTTCAACACCGGCGTCTGGCAGCTGCCGACGCGGCTGAAGTACCCGAACGTCAAGCTGTCGCGCCCGCTGGGCGCCGGCACGGGCAAGGTCGCCCGGTGGCTGTCCAAGGTCAGCCAGGGTCTGGTCGCGACGACCGCGACGATCACCGCCCGATCGACGTCCGGCCAGGACATCGTCACCTGGAACCTGCTGGGCGTCGTGCCGGTGCGCTGGACCGGGCCGTCGCTGACCACGGAGAACGGCAAGGTGGCGACCGAGACGCTCGAGCTCGCGCACCACGGGTTCCACGACGGCGCAGGGTGGTGACGTGACGTGGGAGGTGCTCCGACAGGGCTGGACGCCGGCGCGGCGACGACCGCGGGCGGCTCCGAGGGTTCGCTGAAGAAGGCGCTGCTCGAGCTGCACGAGCCGTCGCTCGACGGCTCGCTGCACAAGCCCGGTGCGCTCATCGGCACGATCGCGTTCCAGTTCAACCCGAAGGAGCTGACGGTCAGCAAGGCCGCGACCTGGACGCGCCCGACGACGCGGGGGTCCACGAAGGCCAGCCCGCCGCAGTACCAGGGCCCGAAGCCGTCGAGCATGACGCTCGAGATGTTCCTCGACGCGTCCGTGGTCCTCGCCACCGGCGGTGCGCAGGGCGACGGTGTCGTGCCGACCGTCGAGAAGCTCCTGCGGTGCTGCGTGCCCACCGACAGCTCGCACGGGAAGAAGAAGGACTCACCGCCGTGGGTCCAGCTGAAGTGGGGCGGTGTGACCGGGTTCGTGGGGTACGTCGAGAAGGTCGACGCGAAGTACACGCTGTTCACGCCCGCCGGCCTGCCCGTGCGGGCGGTGTGCACCGTCACCCTGCAGGAGCTCGCGGGCGAGCCGCCCGGCACCAACCCGACGTCGGGCACCCCGACGCCGCACCGCGAGCACGTCGTCGTGCACGGGGACTCGCTGGCCGGCATCGCCTACGCCGAGTACGGCGACGCGTCCCTGTGGCGGGCCGTCGCCGAGGTCAACAGGGTCGACGACCCCGCGCGCCTGCGCCCCGGTCGGCGGCTGCTGCTGCCCACCGCGGACGAGGTCGCACGGCCCACGTCGCGGTCGGGCCTGCCGGGCGCTGCCGTGCCGGCGCTGCCGGCGGCCCCGGCACCGGCGCGGGAGGTGGCCCGTGGCGCACGGTGAGGAGCACAGCGCGTCGCTCCTGGTCGACGTCGAGGGCCAAGAGCTGCCGATCGACGTGCGGGTGCTCATGGTCGCCGCCTCGGTGGACTCCAGCCGCAACGTCCCCGACATGTTCGTGCTGCGCTTCAGCGACGAGGCGGGGACCGTGCTGACGAAGGGACGCTTCACGATCGGCGCCAGGGTGCGGCTGCGCGTGCAGAGCAGCGCACCGGGCGCCCCGGCCCCGCTGCTGGACGGTGAGGTCACCTCGCTGGAGGCCGAGCTGGACGCGGACGGGTTCCACACGGTCGTGCGCGGCCTCGACCGCTCGCACCGGCTGTTCCGGGGACGCCGCATGGAGGCCTACCGGAACATGACCGTCGACGAGATCGCCCGGAAGGTCGCGAGCCGTGCAGGCCTGCGGGCCGGCCGGTGCGACGTGGGCGGCGGCCCGCTCGAGCACACGGTGCAGGACAACGTGAACGACTGGGACTTCCTCACGTCCTTGGCCGCCCCGCGCGGCGCGATGGTGCGTGTCGTCGACGGCGCGCTGGACCTCACGCGGCCCGCGCAGGCGTCCACGGCCCCCTCCGGTGGCGGCGCGCGGACCAACCCGTACGTGCTGGAGAAGGGCACGAACCTGCTGTGGCTGCGCGCGACGGTCACGGCAGCCGGGCAGGTTCCCGAGGTCGAGGTGCGCGGCTGGGACGTCACCCAGAAGCAGGCGGTCGTCGCGGTCGCGCCCGGCGCCACCACCACGGTCGTGCTCGCGGACGCCGACCCCGCACGGCTGGCGCAGACCTTCAGCAGCCCGCGCTACGTGCAGCCCGCGCCGTCCGTCGGCGACCCGGCGCGGTGCCGCGCGCAGGCCACCGCCCTGGCGGACCGGATCGCCTCCGGGTTCGCCGAGCTGGAGGGCACCACGCACGGCAGCCCCGCCATGCGGGCGGGCGAGCCGGTCACGCTGCGCGGGATGGGCAGCCCCTTCGACGGCCGGTACACGCTCAGCGCCGTGCGGCACGAGTTCACCGCGGAGGTCGGCTACGTCACCTCCTTCACCGTCGCCGGTGCCTCCGAGCGCTCGCTGTACGGGACCGTCGTCGGCGCAGGACGCCCGGCGGTCACCCCGGGCGTGCTCAGCGCGGTGGTGACGGACGTCAAGGACCCCCAGGGCCTCGGCCGCGTGCGCGTGAAGTTCCCCGTGCACTCCGACCAGTACGAGAGCGGGTGGGCACGGGTCACGGCGCCCGGCGCCGGCGCCGGGCGCGGCACCGGCCTCCTGCCGGAGGTCGGCGACGAGGTGCTCGTCGCGTTCGGCGACGGCGACATGGGCGACCCGTACGTGCTGGGCGGGCTGTACAACGGCAAGGACACGCCCGAGCCGGACCAGGTCAACGCCAACGACGGCAAGGTCCAACGTCGCGTGTTCGTCTCGCGCACCGGCATGCGCGTCGAGCACGTCGAGAAACCGGACGGCGAGGAGCTCGTGCTGAGCACCAACAAGGGGGCGCAGAAGGTCCGGCTCGTGCAGAAGCCGGACGCGAGCATCGAGATCGTCTCCGAGGGCCCGGTGACCGTGACCGCCGAGAAGGACGTCACCGTGACGGCCAAGAAGGACGTCGCGGTCAGCACCTCGACGGGCGCGGTGACGGTCACGGGGGCCGACATCACGCTCGAGGGCACGAAGTCGGTGACGCTGAAGGCGCCGAAGGTGACCGTCGACGGCACCGCGAGCGTCGAGGTGGGCGCCCCCACCGTCAAGGTCGCGGCGACCGCCACCGCCGAGCTGTCCGGGAACGCGACGACCACCATCCGCGGTGGCCTGGTGAAGATCAACTGAGCCGAGGAGGCGCGGCGTGGGACAGGAGTTCGTCGGGGCCGGCTGGGCCTTCCCCGTGCGCACCGACGCGACCGGGCGCATCGCGCTGTCGCGCGAGAGCCGCGAGATCGAGGAGAGCATCCGGCTCGTCCTCGCCACCGCGCCGGGCGAGCGGCCGATGCGGCCCGAGTTCGGCTGCGCCGTGCACGACTACGTGTTCGCGCCCGCCGACTCCTCGACCGCGGGCTCCGTCTCCTACGCGGTGCGGGTCGCGCTCGACCGGTGGGAGCCGCGGATCGAGGTGCGGGACGTCGTGGTGCGGTACGACCGGGAGGACCTCGGCCTGCTGTACATCGACGTGCACTACGCGGTGCGGGGCACCAACGACCCGCGCAACCTCGTCTTCCCGTTCTACACGATCCCCGACGAGACCTCGACGACGACCAGCGGAGCCTGACGTGCTACCCACACCCCACCTCGACGACCGGCGGTTCCAGGACCTCGTGGACGATGCCAAGCGGATGGTGCAGCGCCGCTGCCCCGAGTGGACGGACCACAACGTGTCCGACCCGGGGGTCACCCTCATCGAGACCGTCGCGTTCATGACCGACGAGCTGTTCTACCGGCTGAACCGGGTGCCCGACCGGCTCTACGTGACCTTCCTCGACCTGCTGGGCGTCCGGCTCCACCCGGCCGCGGCGGCGACCGTCGACGTGACGATGTGGCTGTCGGCCCCCCAGCCGGAGCCCGTCGTGGTGCCCGAGGGCACCGAGGTCGCGACGCCGCACTCCGAGCGCGACGACGCCGTCGTCTTCACGACGACGGCCGCGCTCACCGTGCCACCGCGTCGGCTCGCGCACCTGCTGACGCGGCGTGCCGGCGGCGAGCCGGTCGGGCACGACGAGCAGCTCGCGTTCCGGGAACCGTTCGGCGTCTTCGCCGACCTGCCGCAGGTCGACGACGCGCTGCTCCTCGGCCTGGACGACCGCGCGCCGTCGTGCGTCGTCGTGCTGCGGTTCGACTCCGACGTGCAGGGTGTCGGGGTGGACCCCCGGCACCCGCCGCTGGTCTGGGAGGCCTGGGACGGTCGCGGCTGGGTGCCGTGCGACGTCGAGTCCGACGGGACCGGCGGCCTGAACCGGCCCGGTGACGTCGTCGTGCACGTCCCCGCCACGCACACCGCATCCGTGCTGGCCGACCGGCGCGCGGGCTGGCTGCGCTGCCGCGTGGTGCCGCCCGACGAGGGGTACTCGGCATACAGCGCGTCGCCGACCGTCCGGGAGGCGAGCGCGTTCACGATCGGCGGGACCGTGGCCGCGGAGCACGCGGAGACCGTGGCAGAGGAGGTCCTGGGACTGTCCGAGGGCGTGCACGGGCAGGTGTTCGAGCTCGAGCACCGGCCCGTCGTCGCCGGCCCCCCGCTCACGGTGGAGGTCGCGGCCGGCTCCGGCTGGGAGACGTGGACCGAGGTCGAGTCGTTCGCGGGGCACGGCGAGCAGGACCGCGTGCTCGTCGTCGACCGCGCGGCCGGCGAGGTCCACCTCGCCCCGGCGCTCCGGGAGCCCGACGGCACGCTGCGTGCGCACGGCGCCGTGCCGCCCAAGGGCGCCCCGCTGCGCGTGCCGCGCTACCGCACGGGCGGTGGCCCCGGCGGCAACGTCGCGGCCGGGACGCTGCGGGTGCTGCGCGGCAGCGTGCCGTTCGTCGACCGCGTGTCGAACCGGCGGGCGGCCGGGGGCGGCGTCGCGGCCGAGACCGTCGACGAGGCGAAGGAGCGCGGGCCGCTGGCGCTGCGCGTGCGGGACCGCGCGGTCACGGCCGAGGACTACGAGGAGCTCGCTCGCGCCGCGACGACCGGCGTCGCCAGGGTGCGGTGCGTCCCGGCCGGGCAGGGGGCGGACGCGGGCGGTGTGCGCGTGCTCGTCGTGCCGACCGCCGTGGTGGACGGTGACGGTGCGCTGCGCTTCGAGGACCTCGTGCCCGACCCCGACCTGCTCGCGGCGATCGCGACGCACCTGGACGACCGCCGGCCCGTCGGCGCGCGCGTCAGCGTCGAGCCGCCGTTCTACCAGGGCGTCACCGTGGTGGCGCGCATCGTCCCGCGTCCGCGGGCCTCCGTCCCGGTGCTGCAGGCAGCGGCCGTCCGAGCGCTCACCACCTACTTCGACCCGCTGTCGGGGGGTCCGGACGGCGACGGCTGGCCGTTCGGACGCCCCGTGCAGGCCGGTGAGGTCTACGCGGTGCTGCAGCGGCTCCCCGGGACCGAGCTCGTCGAGGATGTCAAGCTGTTCGCCGCCGACCCGCTGACCGGGCGCCGTGGCGACCCGCTGCAGCGCATCGACCTCGACCGGCACGCGCTGGTCTTCTCGTTCCGTCACCAGGTCCGGGTGCTGGAGCCCTGACGTGCGCGGGACGGTGGAAGGGCTGACGTCACCGGTGCCGGTGAGCGCACGGCTGCCCGCCGTGCTCCAGGAGGACGAGCTGCTCGTGCGGTTCACGGGGGCGATCGACGACGTGCTCGCGCCCGTCTTCCTCACCCTCGACGCGCTCGCCTGCTACGTCGACCCGCGCCTGGCCCCCGCGGACTTCCTGGAGTGGCTGTGCGGCTGGGTCGGGATCGAGCCGGACGACACGTGGTCGACGCAGCGGCGCCGCGACATCGTCGCGCACGCCGCCGAGGTGCACCGGTGGCGTGGCACCCGGCGGGGCGTCGAGGAGGCGGTCCGGCTCGTCGTCGACGGCGACGTGCAGGTCGACGACAGCGGTGGCAGCACGTGGTCGGCCACGCCCGTGGGCCCGCTCCCCGGCTCGCCCGCCCCCGCGCTGCGGGTGCGGGTGCGCGCCCGCGGTCCCGTCGACCGCCGGCGCGTCGAGCGTGTCGTCGGCGCCGTCACCGCGGCGCACGTCCCCGTCACTCTCGAGATCGTCCAGGAGGAGCCGTGACCGTCTGCCCCGAGTGCGGGACGCGCAACGCGGACGACGAGCAGTTCTGCGGCGCGTGCGGCACCTACCTGGAGTGGGAGGCCGGGGCGCGGCCCACGCCGGCACCCGTCGACGAGCCGGAGCACGCCCGCCTCGACGAGCCCGCGACCACGTCCGACCAGGGGCCGCAGCCCGCGACCACGTCCGACCAGCGGCCGGAGCCCGCGACCACGTCCGACGGCGAGCCCGCGGCACGCGCCGTCCCCGTCCCCGAGCCCACGCCTGCGCCCGTGGCCGCGCCCGCGCCGGGGACTGCGGCCGCAGCAGCCGCGACCGCGCCCGCGTCCGAGCCCGACGCGGCACCCGGCACCGCACGCGAGCCCGACGCCGCACCCGCGCCGTCGCACGCGCTCGCCGGCGTGCCCGAGGCCGGCGTGCCCGCTGCGGCGGCCGCGCTCGTCGCGACCCCACCGCCACCTCCGGCCGCACCGCCGCGGCAGCCCGCGGCCGTCCGCCCGGGCGTCCCGCGTCCCGCACCGGCGCCCCGGCGCGGGACGGACGAGCCCGAGCCCACCCCCGGCGACCTCGTCTGCGGCAGCTGCGGCGCCGGCAACACCCCGACCCGCAAGTTCTGCCGGCGCTGCGGCGCGAGCCTCGCCGACGCCCGTGTCCAGCCGCGCCGTTCGTGGTGGTACCGGCTGTGGCACCCCGAGCCGCGGCGCGGTCCGGTCGCCGGTTACCGACCACCCCGGCGGCGCCGCTTCCCGACGCGGACGGCCGTCACCGTCCTGGTCCTGGGCGCGCTCGTCACGGCGGCCGCGAGCCTGCGTCCGGAGATCGAGCGGTTCGCCATCACCGTGCTCGACCGCGTGCAGGGCAACGTCGCGGTGAACCCCGTGACCGTGACCGCGTCGAGCGAGCTGCCGGACCGTCCCGCGGCGCAGGCACGGGACGGCGCGACGAACCTGGCATGGAGCCCGGCGGAGCCCGGTGAGGGCATCGGCCAGTACCTCGAGATGACGTTCACCCAGCCGTTCCGGCTCACGCGCGTCCTCGTGCATGCCGGGGCCTCCGACGTCGAGAAGGAGTTCCTCGCGAGCGCCAGCCCCCGGGTGCTCACGCTGACGGCCACCACCGCGACGGGCACGCAGCAGGAGGTGGAGCTCACGCTGGCCGACCGCGTCGGGTTGCAGAGCGTCGCCGTGGGCGTCGACGAGGTCGTGGCCCTGCGCCTGACGATCAGCTCCACCTACCGCGCGACGCCGCAGACGCACGTGGCGGTCGCGGAGGTCGAGCTCCGGGGCCGGACATGACCGCGTCCGGCGCGCCCGCCACGGCCACCGGCACGCCGAGCGTGTCGAGCATCTCGCGGTACCCGAGCGTCGCGCGGTGCGCGGCGGCGGCGTCGCCGGCAGCGGTGCAGCCCGCCACCAGCAGCCGCCACGCGCGGTCGCGGCACTCGTCGAGCTCGATGCTGCGTCCGGCGGCCGCGACGGCGGCGGCGAGGTGGCCCTGCGCGAGCTCGACCTCCGCGAGGTCGGCCGCGGCGTCGGCCACCAGCAGACGGAGCCGGGACCGGGGGCCGGCCACCCACTCGGCCGGGCCGTCCTCCGGCAGCAGGTCCCCGGTGTAGAGGTCGAGCACCTGGCGCAGCGCGGCGGCCGCGGCGGGCAGGTCACCCGCCACCCGTCGGTGCGCCGCCGTGCGCGCGGCGCGCTCGAGCTCGTCGACGTCGCACGTCGACCCGGGGCGCAGCACCAGCGCGTACGCCTCGCCGTCGCGGACGAGGAGCCGGCTGGCACGCGTGGGCACGCGGGGCTCGAGCGCCCGCCGCACCGCGGAGACGCTGACGTGCAGGTTGTGCAGTGCCGCCCGGGGGTCCAGGTCGGGCCACAGCGTCTCCGCCAGCTGCTCTCTGTGCACCGGACGGCCGGCGTGGACCGCGAGCACGTGCAGCACGGCACGTGCCCGGGGCCGGATCCGGGACAGGTCCGCGGGCGTGCCGTCGACGACCAGCCGGAACTCGCCGAGGCAGGCGACCTCCAGCCGCGGCGCCCGGTCGAGGACCGGACGGGCGTCGTCGGGCGCCGGCTGCACCGCGGCTGTCGCGGGTCCGGGTGCGGGGGACGGGTCCACGGGCGCCGGCCGCACCCGGCGCAGGCCGACGGCCCAGCACGGCCGCATGTCGACGCCCGCCTCGCGCCCGGTCGACTCGGCGAGTGCGGCGAGCTCCTCGCTGCCGTCACGTCCGGTACGCGCGAGCGCGGCGTAGGCGTACGCCAGCGCTCCGGGGCTGCCGGCCGCGCGCGCGACGGCCTCCGCAGCACGCGCCTCCTGCCACGCGTCCGGCAGCTGCTCGGCTGCCGCGGTCAGCGCGTAGGCCGCGCGGGTCCACGCCGCGAGCACGGCGGCGTCGAGCGCCTGCCACCGCCCGACGAGCTCGTCCCACGCCTGGGGTTCGACCGCCCCGATCGACAGGCCCGCGAGCGCCGACCACGTGAGGACCAGTGCCGACCCCCAGGGGTCCCCGTCGGCGAGCCGGTCGGCGGCGTACGCGCGCGACTGCACGCGGGCCGCGGCCGTCCCGTCGAGCCCGACGATCAGCCCGTGAGCCAGCCGGGCGAGCCACGTGTGCCCGTGCCGGTCGGCCTCCACCTGCACCCGGTCGAGCGCACGCAGCACCGCGACCGGCCGGTCGCCGCTCAGCACGGCCTCCGCCAGCGAGGCACCGAGCACCAGCGCACGCGAGGCGTCCGGGTCCGCGGCCGCCCGACGCAGCGGGCCGGTCGCGCCCCGCTGGTGGCCCGCGAGCAGCAGGCACAGCCCCTCGGCGAACCACCCCACGGCGCCACCGACCTGCCGCGCCCGCTCGACGTGGCCGGCCGGGTCGCGACGCAGCGCCGGGGCGACCAGCGCCAGCAGGTCCGCCAGGGCCGCGTCGGGTGTCCCGCTCGCGCCGCCGGCGAGCGAGGGCGTGCCGTCCGCGGGCCGGCGCGCGTCGTCGGGTGCCGCCTCCCGGCCGAGGACCTCGCGCGCGCGCTCCTGCCAGGCGCGCGCCGCCGCACCGAGGCGCTCGGACTGCGCGGCCCTCAGGTGGCGGTGCAGCACGCGCGGCAGGCGGAAGTGCACGCCGTCCTGCGTGGTGGCCAGCGACCAGGTCCGCTCGAGCTCGCGCAGGAGCGGTGCGGTGGGGGTCGGGGCACCGCCGGGCGTCGCCGCGGTGAGGGCGTCGCAACGCTCCGCGGTGAGCTCGTCGAAGACCGAGCCGCGGTGCAGGAGGTCGACGAGGGGACGGTCCAGCTCGGCGAGCACCTCGCCCACGAGGTAGTCGCTGGCGTACCGGGTGTCCGATCGCAGGGTGCGCACGGCGCGCCGCCGGTCCGCCGGGAGCAACCCGTCCGTGGCGCGGTGGAACAGGTGCACGGCGGCAGCCCAGCCCTCCGTCTCGTGCGTCAGGGTCTCGACGTCGTCCGACGTGAGCGGGTGCCCGTACACGTCCCGGAACAGCCGATCCACCTCCCACGTGCGCAGCCGCAGGTCGGTGGCCGTCAGGACGACGGGCGCCCCGATCTCCGAGCGGGCGAGCGTGTACGAGGGCTCCCGTCGCGTCCCCATGAGCACACGGACGGCCGGCGGGGCGGACAGCAGCAGCTGTTCGACCTCGTCGGCTGCCGCTCCCCGCAGCTCGTGGACGTCGTCGAGCACGAGGAGCGTGGGCGCGGACGACGCGCGCAGGATGCCGCCCAGCTCCGCCGGCGTCGTGGTCCGGGCCCGCCCCCCTGCGCGCAGCGTGATGCCCTCCCGGCCCGCCCGGGCCCACAGGGCACGCAGGCCCGACTCGTGCACCCACTGCGCCATCAGGGTCGTCTTGCCCGACCCCCGCGGCCCGACGACGATGCCCGTGCCCGTGTCGAGGACCTCGTCGAGGACAGCCAGCAGCGCGCGCCGCGCAACGCCCCGCCGCACGGTGGGTGGCCCGTCCCCCGCGGCGGCAGCAGACTCGATCCGCTGCGCCATCGCTCCCCCTGGCATCGTCGCCGGCACCCGGCCCGAGGGCCGTGTGCCTGCCTCGATCGTGACAGCATCCGCCGCTCGCGGGGAGGTGCCGAGCGGGCGAAAATGGGGCATAACGCCAGCCGCGGCGCGACCGCCTCGGCGCTCACGCGACCGGCCGGCGGTCATGGCGCCCGGACGACGACGGCGCCCGGACGACCGATGGCCACGTCCTGATCCCCCGCAGGGGACCTTGACGTGGCCATCGGATCTCTGGGTGGAGCTGAGGGGACTCGAACCCCTGACCCCCTGCATGCCATGCAGGTGCGCTACCAGCTGCGCCACAGCCCCGCGGCCCGTCTCCGGACCTCGTCGCCCCGAAGGGCGCCCGGTGAGTCTAGGACGAACGTGCCGCCGAACGCCAATCGCGTGGCCGCGCGCGGTGTGTGACGCGCACCGCGGGGCACGCGCGCCGCTCAGTCGGGGTCACGCGTGGTGTCGTCGGCGTCCTGCTCGGCGGGCTCCGGGTCCGGGCCGGCGTTCCAGTCGGAGGACGCGTCCGTGGGTCCGACGTTGTACCCCAGCAACCGCCACGCGGGCGCCACACCGGGGCCCGCGGACACGAGCTCTGCCCAGTGGGCGTTGTGCATGCCGACGACGCCGCGCCACGCCGGGTCCTGGCCCAGCAGCTCGGCGACGAGCGACCCGATGGCCGCGCCGTGCGAGACCACCACGAGCGTCCCGCGCCCGGCGGTGCGCTCCACGTGGTCGAGCACCGCGGCACCGACGCGTGCAGCCACCTCGGCGCGCGACTCGGCGCCGACACCCGACGGGTCTCCCCCGGCGCGCCAGGCGCGGAACTCGCCCGGCCACCGCGCGTCGATCTCCTGGCCCGTGAGGCCCTCCCACTGCCCGAAGCCGCGCTCGCGCAGCCGCGGGTCGAGCTCGACGGGCACGTCGAGCGCCCGGCTCAGGTAGCCCGCGGTCTCCGCGGTGCGCGTCAGGTCGGACGAGACGATCCGCACGGGCCGGTGCCGCGCCGCGAGCCGTGCGGCGGCCGTGCGCGCCTGCCAGTGCCCGACCTCGTCGAGCGGGATGTCCACCTGTCCCTGCAGCCGCGCCTGCGAGTTGTAGGCGGTGCGCGCGTGGCGCCAGAGGAGAAGGTGCTGCGTCACGCGTCCGCCAGCTCGCCGCGCTCCTCCGGCGGGAGCTCGATGACCGGGCAGTCCTTCCACAGCCGCTCGAGCGCGTAGTAGACGCGGTCCTCGGCGTGCTGCACGTGGACCACGACGTCGCCGAAGTCGATCAGCACCCACCGTCCCTGCGCCTTGCCCTCGCGGCGCACGGGCTTGGCGCCCAGGTGGTGCAGCGCCTCCTCGACGGCGTCGACGATGCCGCCGACCTGCCGCTCGTTGGTGCCCGAGGCGATGAGGAAGACGTCCGTGAGGACGAGCTGCTCGCTGACGTCGAGCGCGATGACCTCCTGCGCCTTGAGGTCGGACGCTGCGCGCGCGGCGGCGTGGGCCAGCTCGATCGCGCGGGTGCTCGCGGGCACGTGGGCTCCTCGTGTCGTGGGGCCGGCGCCGACCAGGGGGCCGGCCGCCGTGGGTGAGCGGGTGGCGTCAGGTCAGGACGTGGCCGAGGACGACCCGCGCGGCAGCCGCCGCCTCGGCCTCGCCGCCGGCGCCACGCGTCTGGATGACGAGCAGCATGATGAGGAAGCCGAGCACGAACGCCACGACCGCCAGGACCAGCACGTGCAGCCACGTGTACGGGTGCAGGCGGCGCGCCGGCTCGTCCTCGTCGTCGTAGTCGTCGTCCTCGTCGTCGTGCGGGACGGGCGTGGCGGGCGCCGCGGAGCGTGACGCCGCCCACGGCGGCGTCCCGGTCTGCTCGGTCGAAGCGGCCGGAGCACCGGGCGACCAGGCGCCGGCCGGCGCGTCGGGCGCCGCCGCGCTGCTCGGCGCAGCCTGCGCACCCGGCCAGGGCCCCGGCACGCCCGGGCCCGGACGGGCGTCGGTCGGCGGCGCCGGGGTCGACGGGGCGGCCTGGAAGGAGGTCACCGCAGGAGCGGGTGCGGGCTGCGGTGCCGGCGCGGCCGGTGCCGAGGGCGTCCACGCCGACGGCCCGGGAGCCGGTGCCGGCGCGGCCGCCGGGGAGGGTGCGGCGCCCGCTCCGCCACCCCAGGCCGACGTGCGCGGTGGCGCCGCCGGGGCGGGCGTGCCCGCGGACCAGGCAGGCGCACCGGACGCGGGCGAGCCGGGCGCGGTGCTGCGTCCCCAGCCCGCACCGTCGGACGACTGCGACGCGGGGACGGGCCCGGGTGACGGCTGACCCCACGAGCGCGCCGGCGTGCCGGACGGAGCCGCTGCCGGGCGGGCCGACGTGCGCGGGTCGGCCACCGGAGGCGTCGAGGGCGTCGAGGACCCCCAGGCAGGCGCCGCGGACGCGGCCGCCGGACGCGGCGCCGGCGCGGGACGCTGCGCCGCCGGCGGCGTGGCGGGGCGCGGGGCGGGCGGCTGCGTCGGGCGCGGGCTCGCCGGCGCGGTCGACCGCGGCGACGACGTCGGGTCGAGCGCGGAGTCGCGGTAGGACCGACGCGACCGGGCCGTCTCCGCAGCGGGCGCGGCGGCCGGTGCCGCGGGGCCGGCCGACACCGGACCGGGACGAGCGGGCTGCTGGACCGGGCTGCTGGACCACGCCGGGGTCCCGCTCGGCGGGGCCGACGACGTCCCGGCCGGCGGGGTCACCAGCCGGCTGCGCATCGCGCGGCGCGAGCTCGGGGCGACCGTCGCGTCCCCCGCGGACGAGGCGGACGGGCCGCCGTTGACCTGCCCGTCCTCCTGGGCCGCACGCTCCATCTCGCGGCGGCGGCGGCGCTCTCCGGGTTCACTCATGACGACCTCGATACAACCTGTGCTTGGCGATGTACTGGACAACCCCGTCCGGGACGAGGTACCACACCGGCTCCCCTGCACGCGCTCGTGCACGGACGTCGGACGAGGAGATCGCCAGCGCGGGGACCTCCAGCACGTCGACCCGCCCGGCGGGCAGGCCGTCCACCGACAGCGCGTGGCCCGGGCGGGTCACCGCCACGAACCTCGCCATGTCGAACAGCTCGGCAGCATCCTTCCACGTGAGGATCTGGGCGATGGCGTCCGCACCGGTGATGAAGAAGAGGTCGGCGTCCGGGCGCTCCTTCTTGAGGTCCCGGAGCGTGTCGACCGTGTACGTGAGGCCGGCACGGTCGATGTCCACGCGGCTCACGGTGAAGCGCGGGTTCGACGCGGTCGCGATCACCGTCATGAGGTAGCGGTGCTCGGCCGGCGAGACGTCCACGTGCTGCTTGAACGTCGGCTGCCCGGTCGGCACGAACACGACCTCGTCGAGCTCGAAGCGCGCGGCGACCTCGCTGGCCGCCACGAGGTGCCCGTGGTGGACGGGGTCGAACGTGCCGCCCATCACACCGAGGCGTGGGCGGGTGGGGACCTCCGTGGTGGCCGGCACCGTCAGTGGCGCGTCCCGACGGAGCGGAAGGCGTACGTGACCAGCAGCATCGCCAGCAGCCCCACGAACGCGCCGACGCCGAAGACGACGGGCGGGAAGGGCAGAGCCTCCGAGTGCTCGGCGGCCGTCTCGGCGGCTGCGATGAGGGTGGCGTGCACGTCGTCCTCCTGCGGGTCCTCAAGGTCTGTCGGTGTGCGTCACGGTCAGGGTCGGGGCCGAGCGTGCCGCAACGACCCAGTGTCGCACGCGCAGCCGCTGCTGCCGGACCACGGCGTGGCGCCGGGGCGTCAGGGGCGCACGTGGCCGTCCCCGTGCACGACCCACTTCGTGGTCGTCAGCTCGGCCAGACCCATGGGCCCGCGCGCGTGCAGCTTCTGGGTCGAGATGCCGATCTCGGCGCCGAGGCCGAACTGCCCGCCGTCCGTGAAGCGGGTCGAGGCGTTGACGATGACCGCCGCGGAGTCCACCTCCGCGACGAACCGCTCGGCCGCGCGCAGGTCCTGCGTGACGATCGCCTCGGTGTGGCCCGTGGACCACGCCCGCACGTGCTCGACGGCCGCGTCGAGACCGTCGACCACGCGCACGGCGAGGTCGAGCGACAGGTACTCGGTCGCCCAGTCGGCGTCGGTCGCCGCGACGGTCGCCACGCCCTGCGGGGCCAGCGCCAGCGTCCGCGCGTCACCGTGGACGGTGACACCCGCGGCGCCCAGCGCGGCGAGCGCCGACGGCAGGAAGGCGTCCGCGGCGTCGGCGTGCACCAGCAGCGTCTCCACCGCGTTGCACACCCCGACCCGCTGCGTCTTGGAGTTCAGCAGGATCGCCAGCGCATCGGCCTGGTCGGCGCTCGCGTCGACGAACAGGTGGCAGTTGCCCACGCCCGTCTCGATGACGGGCACGGTGGCCTCGCGCACGACGGTCGCGATGAGGTCCGCGCCGCCGCGGGGCACGAGCACGTCCACGAGTCCGCGCGCGTGCATGAGCGCCACGGCACCCGGTCGCCCCCACGCGTCCACGGACTGCACGAGGTCCCCGGGCAGCCCCTGCGCGACGAGCGCACCCGAGAGGACCTCGACGACGACCTCGTTGCTGCTCGCGGCCGCGGACCCGCCGCGCAGGATCACCGCGTTGCCGCTCTTCAGCGCGAGGCCGGCCGCGTCGACCGTGACGTTGGGCCGTGCCTCGTAGATCATGCCGACGACCCCCATGGGCACCCGCAGCTGCTGCAGCCGCAGACCGTTCGGGAGCGTCGATCCGCGCACCACCTCGCCGACCGGGTCGGGCAGCGCCGCGAGCTCCCGCAGCGCGTCGGCGATCCCGGCGATGCGCTGGGGCGTCAGGGCGAGGCGGTCGAGCAGGCCCGGCGACATGCCGCCCGTCCGGCCCCGCTCGACGTCCTGCGCGTTCGCTGCGAGCAGGCGGTCGGTCGAAGCGACGAGCGCGTCGGCCAGCGCGCGCAGCGCGGCGTCCTTGGTGGCGCGGGTGGCGGTCGCGAGCGCGCGCGACGCCTCGCGCGCACGGCGCGCGACCTCGAGGACGGCGGTCTCGGGGTCGTCCAGGACGGCGGGCGTCGGCTGCTCCAACGACGTGGTCATGGCCCCCAGGTTAGTCGGGCCGCGTCGCGCGTCACGGGGCGTCCGCACCTCGGTCCGCCCGCACGGCCCGGCGCCCCCTTCAGCGGCGGCGGCGCACCAGCACGAGGTCGTCGCGGTGCACGAGCTCGCGGTCGTAGCCCGGGCCCAGCTCCGCGCGCAGGTCGCCCGTGCTGCGGCCCAGCAGCTGCGGGACCTCCTCGGCGCCGTACGCCACGAGCCCCCGTGCGACGACCGTCCCCGCGGCGTCGACGAGCTCGACGGGGTCACCGGCCTCGAACGCACCCTCGACGTCGGTCACGCCCGCCGGCAGCAACGACGTCCGACGCTCCACGACGGCGCGCACGGCGCCCTCGTCGAGGACGAGCCGGCCCCGGGTGCGCGCCGCGTGCGCGAGCCACAGCAGCCGGATCGAGCGGCGCCGGCCCGTCGCGGCGAACCACGTGCCCACGTCCTGCCCCGTCAGCGCCTGCTCCGCCCGTGCGGCGGAGGTCAGGACGACCGGCACGCCGGACTGGGTCGCGATGGCGACCGACTCGAGCTTGGTGACCATGCCGCCCGTGCCGACCGCACTGCCGCGTGCCGTGACGTCGATCCCCTCGATCTGGGCCAGCGACCGCACCTCACCGATGCGCTGCGAACCGGGCCGCGACGGCGGGCCCGTGTACAGCGCGTCCACGTCGGTCAGCAGGGCGAGCGCGTCCGCGTGCACGAGGTGCGACACGAGCGCCGCGAGCCGGTCGTTGTCACCGAACCGGATCTCGTCGGTGGCGACCGCGTCGTTCTCGTTGATGATCGGCACGACCCCGAGGTCGAGCAGCCGCGTCAGCGCCCGGTGGGCGTTGCGGTACTGCCCGCGGCGCCACGTGTCCTCGGCCGTGAGCAGCACCTGGGCCACCGTGAGGCCGTGCGCGGCGAACGCGCGCGTGTAGTGCGCGACGAGCAGCCCCTGCCCCACGGACGCGGCGGCCTGCTGCGTCGCGAGGTCACGCGGTCGCGCCGGCAGGCCGAGCGGCCCGATGCCCGTGGCGATCGCACCGGACGACACGAGCACGACCTGCGTGCCCGCGGCCCGGCGCGCCGCGAGGACGTCGACGAGGGCCGTCAGCCGCTGCGGGTCGAGGTGGCCGTCGGCCGTGGTCAGGGACGACGAGCCGATCTTGACGACGACGCGCGCCGCGCCGGACAGCTGGTCACGACCGGACAGGGCAGCGGCACTCACGGCACCCATGATGCCCCGCCCCGGACGCCCGCCCGGCCATCGACCGCCCGCCGGACGTGTCCCGCGGCCCTCAGGCGTCCGGGTCGGTCCAGACGCCCTGCTCGCGCTCGGTCCACAGCTCGGCGCGCGCCGCGGCCTTGGCGTCCATGCGCTCGGTGTACTCGCGGCGCTTCTGACCGCGCGTCGGTCGCGAACGGTCCTCGAGCCGCACGTCGCTCCCGCGCGGTCCGCCCAGCAGCTCCGAGCCCGTGAGCAGCGTCGGCTCCCAGTCGAAGACGACCGCGTCCGTGTCCGGGCCGATCCGCACCTCGTCGCCCGCGACCGCGCCGGCCTTGAGCAGCGCCTCCTCGACGCCGGCCCGGGCCAGCCGGTCGGCGAGGTAGCCCACGGCCTCGTCGTTCGTGAAGTCGGTCTGCCGCACCCAGCGCTCGGGCTTCTCACCGCGTACCGCGAACCACACCTGCCCGCCGCCCTCGCGGCGCTGGACCGTGAAACCGGAGTCGTCCACGGCCCGCGGGCGCAGCACGACACGCGTCGCCTCCTGCGCCGGCGCGGCGCGGCGTGCGGCCGTCACGCGCTCCGCGAGCGCGAACGTCAGCGCCCGCAGGCCCTCGTGGCTCGCCGTGGAGATCTCGAACACCGGCAGGCCGCGGGCCTCGAGCTCGGGACGCACGAGGTCGGCCAGCTCCCGCGCCTCGGGGACGTCGATCTTGTTGAGGACGACGACGCGCGGACGCTCCGCGAGCGGCACGCCGCCGGCGGCCACCTCGAGGTCCTCGGCGTACGCCGCGAGCTCGGCCTCGAGGACGTCGAGGTCGCTCACCGGGTCACGGTCCGGCTCGAGCGTCGCGCAGTCGAGCACGTGCACGACGACGGCGCAGCGCTCGATGTGCCGCAGGAACTCCAGACCGAGGCCCTTGCCCTGCGAGGCGCCGGGGATCAGACCGGGGACGTCGGCCACCGTGTACCGGGCGTCCCCGGCCTGCACGACGCCGAGGTTCGGCACGAGTGTGGTGAACGGGTAGTCCGCGATCTTCGGGCGGGCGGCGGAGACGGCCGCGACGAGGCTCGACTTGCCGGCCGACGGGAACCCGACGAGCGCGACGTCCGCGATCGTCTTGAGCTCCAGGACGACGTCGGCCGTCTCCCCCGGCTCACCGAGGAGTGCGAACCCGGGCGCCTTGCGGCGGGGCGACGCGAGCGCCGCGTTGCCCAGACCGCCACGGCCGCCGGGCGCCACGACGTACCGCGCACCTGCGCCGACGAGATCGGCCAGGACCTCGCCGTCCGGCGACTTCACGACGGTCCCGTCGGGCACGGCGAGCACGAGGTCCTCGGCCGTGGCGCCGCTGCGGTGGTCGCCCATCCCCTGCGATCCGGACGCGGCGCGCCGGTGGGGCTGGTGGTGGAACGGCAGCAGCGTGGTCACCTGGGGGTCGACCTCGAGCACCACGGAGCCGCCGTTGCCGCCGTTGCCCCCGTCGGGGCCGGCGAGCGGCTTGAACTTCTCGCGGTGGATGGACGCACAGCCGTGCCCACCGTCACCGCCGGTCGCGTGCAGCACGACCCGGTCGACGAACGTCGCCACGGCTGTCCTCCTTCGTCCCGCGGGTGCGGATCTCGATCGTCACACGACGAAGGGGCGCACCGCACCGGTGCGCCCCTTCGACCGCGAGTCCTGGGTGTGTCGGGCCCTCAGAGGGACGCGACGATGTCGACGACCTTGCGGCCGCGACGCGTGCCGAACGCCACCGAGCCGGCGGTCAGCGCGAACAGCGTGTCGTCGCCGCCGCGGCCGACGTTCTCACCGGGGTGGAAGTGCGTGCCGCGCTGGCGGACGATGATCTCGCCGGCCTTGACGACCTGACCGCCGAAGCGCTTGACGCCGAGACGCTGCGCGTTCGAGTCGCGACCGTTGCGCGAGGAGCTCGCGCCCTTCTTGTGTGCCATGACTGACCTGCTCTCCGGGTGCTGCGAAAGGGTGGACGGCCGCGTGAGCGGCGCGGGCTCACTTGATGCCGGTGACCTTCAGGCGGGTCAGCTGCTGGCGGTGACCCTGGCGCTTGCGGTAGCCGGTCTTGTTCTTGTACTTGAGGATGTCGATCTTGGGACCCTTCTCGTCCCGCACGACCTCCGCCGTCACCGTCACCTTGGCGAGCGCCGCGGCGTCGGTGGTGACCTTGTCCCCGTCGACCAGCAGGAGCGCCGGCAGCTGGACCGACGAACCCGTCTCGGCGGCGAGGCGGTCGACGACGACGACGTCGCCGACGGCGACCTTCTCCTGGCGGCCGCCAGCCTTCACGATCGCGTACACCACGTTGCTGCTCATCTCTGCTCGTCGGACCTGCTCATCGGTGCTTCCTGCGTCCTGCTCGTCGGTGCCGCGCGACCCGCCGGAACCCGCGCACCGCCCAGCCACGGGGGCAGGGGGTTCGCGTCGGCGGTGCCGTCCGCGGCGCCTGCGCCGGGACGCGCACGGCGCCCGCGCCGAGGATCTCGGCTCGTGCGGCACACGTGGCTCCCGGCACGCGCGCGACGCACCGACGTTCTAGGGTACGGACCCGCTCGCGCCCGGTCAAACGAGCGCCGCGGGCGACCGGTCGTGCCGGGCGTCGCGCCGCCGGTCACCCCTCGTCGGGCACCGGGTCGCCCTCCTGCGCCGCAGGACCGGGCTCGCCGTCGCCGTCCTCGAACAGCTCGGGTGCGACCGCGTGCAGCTCGAGCGGCGCGTCGGACTCGACCGCCGCGGGCTGGTCCGGGGACGCCTCGTCCGCGTGCGCGACGCCCTCGAGCTCGGCGAGCACGTCGAGCGTCCCGAGCGCGCGCCGGCCGCGGGTGCGGGGCTTGCGACCGCCGGCCGCCGGGGCCGCGGCGGGGGCCGCCGCGACGTCAGCGGCCTCGTCGGCGTCCGTGACCGGCGCCGGCGTCCCCGCGGGAGGCGCGGCGGCGTCGGACCCCGCGGCGCCGGGCCCGGCGGTGTCGGCCGCGGGCTCGTCCGAGCGCACCGGGGCAGCGTGGTCGTGGTCGTGGTCGTGGTCGTGCGCGTGGGCGGCAGCGGCGGCGATCGTCGCGAGCGTGGCCTTGACGGCCTCGCGCGCCTCGGGGAGCACCGGGACCGCCGGGTGCACGGCCGCGGTCGACGCCTCGGCACGCTTGCGGCGCGACCGCTTCGACTCCCCGGCCTCCGGCGCGGGCGGGGCGTGCTGCTCGGGGCGCCCGCCCTTGCCGACCGGGTCGGCGTGGACGATGAAGCCGCGACCGTGGCAGTGCTCGCACGTCTCGCTGAACGCCTCGACCAGCCCCTGGCCCACGCGCTTGCGGGTCATCTGGACCAGGCCGAGCGACGTGACCTCGGCGACCTGGTGCTTGGTGCGGTCGCGGCCCAGGCACTCGACGAGCCGGCGCAGCACGAGGTCGCGGTTCGACTCGAGCACCATGTCGATGAAGTCGATGACGATGATGCCGCCGATGTCGCGCAGCCGGAGCTGGCGGACGATCTCCTCGGCCGCCTCGAGGTTGTTGCGGGTGACCGTCTCCTCGAGAGTGCCGCCGGCGCCCGTGAACTTCCCGGTGTTGACGTCGACGACCGTCATCGCCTCGGTCCGGTCGATGACCAGCGACCCACCCGACGGGAGCCAGACCTTGCGGTCCATGCCCTTGGCGAGCTGCTCGTCGACACGGTGCACCGAGAAGACGTCCTGCGTGCCGGTCCACTTCTCGACGCGTGCGGCGAGGTCGGGCGCGAGCTCGCCGACGTACGTCGAGATCGTCGACCACGCGTCGTCGCCCTGCACGACCAGCGACGAGAAGTCGTCGTTGAAGATGTCGCGGACCACGCGGATCGCCATGTCGGGCTCGCCCTGCAGGAGCGCCGGGGCGTTGGCGGTCCGGCGCTTCTTCTCGATCGCCTCCCACTGGCCCTGCAGGCGCGCGACGTCGGCGCGCAGCTCCTCCTCGCTGGCACCCTCGGCCGCGGTGCGCACGATGACGCCGGCCGAGTCGGGGACGAGGTCACGCAGGATCTTCTTCAGGCGCGAGCGCTCGGTGTCGGGCAGCTTGCGGCTGATGCCCGTCATGCCGCCACCGGGGACGTAGACGAGGTAGCGGCCGGCGAGCGTGATCTGGCTGGTCAGGCGTGCGCCCTTGTGGCCGATCGGGTCCTTGGTGACCTGGACCAGCACGGAGTCGCCGGACTTCAGGGCCTGCTCGATCCGCCGGGGCTGGCCGCCGTCGAGGCCGGCCGCGTCCCAGTTCACCTCACCCGCGTACAGCACGGCGTTGCGGCCCTTGCCGACGTCGACGAACGCCGCCTCCATGCTGGGCAGCACGTTCTGCACCCGGCCGAGGTACACGTTGCCGACCATCGAGGCCTGCGCCTGGTTCGACACGTAGTGCTCGACGAGCACGCCGTCCTCGAGGACGGCGATCTGCGTGCGACCGCCGATCTCGCGCACGACCATCGCGCGCTCGACCGACTCGCGACGCGCGAGGAACTCCGCCTCGGTGATGACCTGCCGGCGCCGTCCTGCGTCACGACCCTCGCGACGCCGCTGGCGCTTGGCCTCCAGGCGTGTCGACCCTCGCAGGGCCGTGACCTCGTCGCCGGACGAGCGGCGACGCGGCTCCTCGGCGGCCTCGCCGCGGGAGCCGCGACGGCGACGACGGCGGCGACGGCTCGAACCGACGCCGTCCTCGTCGCCCGCGTCCTCGCCCTGCTCGTCGGTGTCGCTCTCGACCTCGGTCCGATCGTCCTCGCCCGCCGCGGCGTCGGCGCTCTCGTCGCCACCCGCGTCGGCGCGCCCCCGCCGACCGCGGCCGCCGCGGCGACGACGACGACGCGGCGACGAGCCGTCGTCGCCCTCGTCCGCGTCGTCCGCGTCGTCCGCGCCGTCGGGTGCGGCCTCGGTCAGGCCGTCGTCCTCGACGTCGGCCGCGTCCCCCTGCGGGGCGCCGGTGCTCTCGTCGTCGTCCTCGCGCTCCGCCGTCTCCTCGGGCACGGCCTTGCGCCCCCGCCCGCCGCGCCGCCGGCGCGAACGCCCCGTGGTCTCGTCGGCTGCGGTCTCGACCGGGACCTCGGGCGTCTCGTCCGTCGGCTCCTCGCTCCGCCCGTCGGTGCGCGCGGCGTCGGAGATCTCCTGGGGGGAACCCGTGGATGCCTGCGCACGACGCCGCCGCGCGCGCACCGGCGCCTCGGGCGCCTGGAAGAGCAGCGCCGTCGTGGCCAGACGCGCGCGGCCCGGCGACTCCTCACCCGTGCGGACGGGTCCGAGCTCGGCGAGCACGTCGAGCGGCGCGTCGACGCGGGGGCTCTCGGACGCCGCGGGGACCTCGGGGGCTGCCGGGCTCTCCGTGCTCGTGGAGGCCTCGGGCTGGTCGGCGGTGTCCTGGGCGGACCGACCACGGCCGCCCCGGCGGCTCGGTCGTCGGCGACGCGGCGCCGGGGCGGCGTCCTCGTCGGCGACCGGCTCGGCGGCGGCCGCGTCGGCGACCGGCTCGGCGGCGGCCGCGTCGGTGACCGGCTCGGCGGCGGCGGGGTCGTCGGCTGCAGCCTCGTCGGCAGGGGCCACGTCGGCCGTCCCGTCGGCGGCCGCCTCGCCCACCGGCTCCTCGGCGACCGCGTCCGGTGTCGTGCCCTCGACCGCGGGCGCGTCCTGTGCGTCGGCGGGCGCCACGACTGCGGTGTCGTCGAGCACGACCGTACGGGTCACGCGCCGCGACCGGCGCGCACGGGTCGGCGCCGGCTCGGCCGCGGGCTGCTCGGGCGCCGGCTGCGCGGTGGCCGCGACGGCGTCGACGGGCCCCGGCTCGGCGGGTGCGGGGGCAGCCGCGCCGACGAGCTCCCCGGGATCCGCGCTCGGCGCCGGGGTCACCACGTCCCGCACCACCCGACGGCGGCGCTTCCTCGGGGCCGCCCCCGCGGCGCCGGACGCGTCCGGTGCGGTCGTGGGGTCGTTCTCGGTGCTGTTCACGGGAGACAAAGCGTGTACTCCTGAGCACCGGGGGCCCCGCCCCACACGACGTGCGCCCCCGGGCGGTCGGTCGTCGCTCACGTCCGGTGACCCGGTGCGGCGACGGAAGTCGTCGATCGCGGCTGCCGCCCGTCCGGCGCCATCGCCTGCCTGGCCGTCTCGGGGCTCCGGGCTGGAGCCCGCCGAGGGCGGGGCGGCGGCTGGCCTGCACGGTCACTGCTGCGGCGAGCTCGCTGGCCCCGACGGTGTGGACGTCAGGACCAGTGACGAGTATCGCACAGGACCTCCCGTCCTCCGCGCCGGGACGGGTGACTTTGACGACGTGTCGTCAGCACCCGGGACCTACGTCCCGTGGCCCACGGGAGACCCGGCCTAGCGTTCCTCGCAGGGCGGGCACACCCAGGTGGCCGCCCTGCGCGGTCCCCCGCCGCGCTGCTCGCCCGACGCACACCGCCCGGAGACCTGAGTGGACGCCCTCGACCTGGCCCGCTGGCAGTTCGGCATCACCACCGTCTACCACTTCATCTTCGTCCCGCTGACGATCGGCCTCGCCCCGCTCGTGGCGGTCATGCAGACGGCGTGGGTGCGCACGGGCAACGAGCGGTGGCTGCGGCTCACCAAGTTCTTCGGCAAGCTCCTGCTCATCAACTTCGCCATCGGCGTCGCCACGGGCATCGTGCAGGAGTTCCAGTTCGGGATGAACTGGTCCGAGTACTCGCGGTTCGTCGGCGACGTGTTCGGCGCGCCGCTCGCGATGGAGGCGCTCGCCGCGTTCTTCGTCGAGTCGACGTTCCTCGGGCTGTGGATCTTCGGCTGGGACCGCCTGCCGAAGCGGATCCACCTCGCGTGCATCTGGGCGGTCGCGATCGCCACCAACCTGTCGGCGTACTTCATCCTGGCGGCCAACTCCTGGATGCAGCACCCCGTCGGCACCACGTTCAACATGGAGACCGGCCGCGCGGAGATGACGGACGTCGTCGCAGTGCTCACCAATCCGACGCTGCTGGCCGCGTTCCCGCACACCATCGCCGCGGCGTTCCTCACCGCCGGCACGTTCGTCGCGGGGATCGCCGCATGGTGGATGGTGCGCCTGGCACGCGCGGGGCAGGTCGCCACGGCGCGCGACGTGTACCGCCCCGCCGTCGTCCTCGGGCTGGTCACCATGCTGGTCTCCGGGGCCGGTGTCGCACTGTCAGGCGACTGGCAGGCCAAGCTCATGTTCCAGCAGCAGCCCGCCAAGATGGCCGCCGCCGAGGGACTGTGCACGTCACAGGAGGGTGCGCCGTTCTCGATCCTCGCGATCGGCGACCTCACGAACGACTGCGAAGGCGTGCGCCACCTCCTCGAGATCCCCGGGGTGACGTCGTTCCTCGCGACCGGCGACTTCGATGCGCCGATCCGCGGCGTCGAGGAGCTGCAGGAGCAGTACACGCAGTGGATCACCGAGTGGGACGAGGCCAACGGCGTCTCGTCCGGGGTCGACGACGACACCCGCTTCTACCCGAACCTCGCGGTCACCTACTGGTCGTTCCGCCTCATGATCGGCCTGGGCGCCGGGTCGGCCGCGCTGGCGCTCGCCGCACTGTGGCTGCTGCGGCGGCGGGGCGCCGTCACCGACCGCCCGTGGTTCGCGCTGCTCGGCCTGGTCGCGATCCCGACCCCGTTCCTCGCCTCGGCGTTCGGCTGGATCTTCACCGAGATGGGCCGCCAGCCCTGGGTCGTCGCGCCCAACCCCGACGCGTCCGGCGTCGACGGCGTGTGGCTCCTCACCGCACGCGGCGTCAGCGAGGTCGTCAGCCCCGGCATGGTCCTGTTCTCGATGATCGGCTTCACGCTGCTGTACGGCGTCCTCATGGTCGTGTGGTTCCGGCTGATGAAGCGCTACGCCGTCCAGGGCGTCGCGGACACCGAGCACGACCCGAGCCCCGAGGCCAACCCGCCCGCCGACGACGCCGACGGCTCCGACCGTCCGCTGTCCTTCGCCTACTGAGGAGACCGCCGTGGACCTCCCCGTCGTCTGGTTCCTGCTCATCGCCGTCCTGTGGACCGGCTACCTCGTGCTCGAGGGCTTCGACTTCGGTGTCGGCATGCTGCTGGCGATCCTCCCCCGCGGCGACAGGGCGCGCCGTGAGAAGGAGCGCCGCCTGATGATCAACACCATCGGCCCCGTCTGGGACGGCAACGAGGTGTGGCTGCTCACCGCCGGCGGTGCGACGTTCGCGGCGTTCCCCGAGTGGTACGCCACGCTGTTCTCCGGGTTCTACCTGCCGCTGTTCCTCATCCTCGTCGCGCTCATCGTGCGCGTCGTCGCGTTCGAGTGGCGCGGCAAGATCGACTCCCCCACGTGGCGGGCCTGGGCCGACCGTGCCCTGGTCGTCGGGTCGTTCGTGCCGGCGCTGCTGTGGGGTGTCGCGTTCGCGAACCTGGTGCGCGGCGTCGAGCTCGACGCGGACCACCAGTACGTCGGCGGCTTCCTCGCCCTGCTGTCGCCGTTCGCGCTGCTCGGCGGCGTGGTGACGCTGAGCATCTTCCTCACGCACGGCGCCGTCTTCCTCGCGATGAAGGTCGACGGAGACATGCGGGAGCGTGCCGGGGCGTTCGCCGCGCGCAGCTCCGTCGTCACGCTCGTCGCGGCAGGCGTGTGGGCCGTGTGGGCGCAGGTCGCGTACGCCGGCAGGGCGTGGACGTGGGCCGCCGTCGCCGTCGCGGCGGTCGCGCTCGTGCTCGTCGTGGCCGCGACCCGCGTGCGCCGCGAGGGTGTCGCGTTCACGGCGTCCGCTGTCGCGATCGTCGCGGCCGTCGTGCTGATCTTCGGCTCGATGTTCCCCGACGTCATGCCCGCGTTCGACCCGGCGAACTCGCTGACCGTCGCCAACGCGTCGTCCACCGACTACACGCTGACCGTCATGACGTGGGTCGCGGCGATCCTCACGCCCGTCGTCCTGCTCTACCAGGGCTGGACGTACTGGGTGTTCCGCAAGCGCCTGACGATCGAGCACATCCCCGAGGCGACCGGCCTCACGTTCGACCGCGTCGTCGCGCGGTCCTGACCGTGGTCTGCTGGACGGCGTGAAGCCTCTCGACCCTCGGCTGCTGCGCCACGCGCGCTCGGCCCGCGGCTACCTCGCGCTGACCGTGGGGCTCGGGCTGGCGACGGGTGCGCTCGTGGTGGCGCAGGCGCTGCTCCTCGCGCACGCGCTCGGCTCGGCGGTCGCTGAGGGGGCCACCCTCGCGGACGTCACGCCGCTCGTCGCCGCGCTCGTCGGCGTCGTCCTGCTGCGGGTGCTCGCCACCGGCGTCCAGGAGAGGTACGCCCACCGCGCCGCGACCCGCGCGGTCGCCGAGCTCCGCGAGCGTGTCGTCGCGCACGCCGCGGCCGTCGGCCCGCGCCGCGCCGCGCCCGCGGACGGGGCGGGGCTCGTCACGCTCGCGACCCGCGGCCTCGACGCCCTCGAGCCGTACTTCGTGCGCTACCTGCCGCAGCTCGTGCTCGCCGCGACCCTCACGCCCGCGACGCTGCTCGTCGTCCTCGGGCTCGACGGGGTGTCCGCCGCGATCATCGCCGGCACGGTGCCGCTCGTGCCGTTGTTCATGTGGCTCGTCGGGGTCATGACGCAGGGACGCTCCGAGCGGGGACTGGCGACGATGCAGCGGCTGGGCGCCCAGGTGCTCGACCTGCTGGCCGGTCTGGGCACGCTGCGGGCGTTCGGGCGGGAGCGGGGTCCGGTCGCGCGGGTCCGCGAGCTCGGCGACGCGCACCGACGCGCGACGATGGGAACGCTGCGGGTCGCCTTCCTCTCCGGCATGGTGCTCGAGCTGCTCACCACGCTGTGCGTCGCGCTCGTCGCGGTGGGGATCGGCCTGCGGCTCGTCTACGGGAACGTCGACCTCGTGACCGGTCTCGCGGTCCTGGTGCTCGCGCCGGAGGTGTTCGCACCACTGCGGCAGGTGGGCGCCCACTTCCACGCGTCGACCGACGGCGTCGCAGCAGCGGACCGCGCGTTCGCCGTGCTCGAGGTGCCGGTCCCGGAGCCCGGCCGGGCACCCGCCCCGGACCTCGCCGCAGGGCGCGTGCGCGCCCGCGGCGTCGCGGTGCGCGCGCGGGGAGGATGGGCCCCCGCGCCTGTCGACGTCGAGCTCGCTCCCGGACGCGTCGTCGCGCTCGTCGGCCCGTCCGGGGCGGGCAAGTCGACGACGGTCGAGGTGCTGCTCGGCCTGCTGGCACCCGACGCCGGGCACGTCGAGCTCGTCGCCGCCGACGGGACCCCGACCGACCTGCGGGACGTCGACGTGCACGACTACTGGCGCCAGGTGACCTGGCTCCCCCAGCGCCCTGTGCTCGAGCCCGGCACCGTGCACGAGCTCCTCGGCTCCCCCCCGCCCGCGGAGCGCGACCGCGCCGCCGCGCTCACGGGCCTCGACACCGTCGTCGCCGTGCTGCCCGACGGCTGGTCCACCGTGCTCGGCGGCGGCGGCGCGGGCCTCAGCGTCGGCCAGCGGCAGCGGCTCGCACTGACCCGCACCCTGCTGCGCCCCAGCCCGGTCGTCGTGCTCGACGAGCCGACCGCGCACCTCGACGCCGCCGGCGAGCAGGTCGTGCTCGCGACGCTGGACGCGCTGCGCGACGCGGGCAGCGCCGTGCTGCTCGTCGCGCACCGTGCATCGCTCACCGAGCGCGCCGACGACGTCGTGCACGTCACGACCGCGGCGGACGATGCGGTCGTCGCCGACGCCGGGGTCGCCCGGTGAACCCGATCTCCCCCACCCGCCCGCCGCGCGGCACCCTCCGACGCGCGGTGCGCCTGCTGGACGTCGACCCGCGGCGCGCGGCGCTCGCCGTGCTGCTCGGCACGCTCGCGCTCGGCTCGGCCGTCGCGCTCGCGGCGGTCTCCGCGTGGCTGATCGCGCGGGCCTCGCAGATGCCGCCGGTGCTCGAGCTGTCCGTCGCGACCGTCGCGGTGCGCGCCTTCGGCATCGGGCGCGGGCTCATGCGCTACCTCGAGCGGCTGGTGTCGCACGACGTCGCGCTGCGTGGCATGGCGCACCTGCGCACGACGCTCTACGACCGCCTGGCCGCCGGGTCGCCGCGCGCGTTGCTGGGTGTCCGCCGCGGGGACCTGCTGGCACGTGTCGGCGCGGACGTCGACGCGGTCGGCGACGTGGTGGTGCGCGGGCTGCTGCCGGCGGGCGTCGCGACCTGCCTGGGGGTGGGCACCTCGGTGGCGATGGCGTCGTTCTGGCCACCCGCGGGGCTGGCGCTGGCGCTGTGCCTGCTCGCGGCCGGGGTCGCGGCACCGTGGCTCGCCGCGCACGGCGCCCGGACGGCCGAGCAGCGCGGCGTGCTCGCCCGGGCACGGATGACCGCGACGGCGCTCGGGGTGCTCGACGACGCCGGACCGCTCGCGGTCTCGGGCCGCCTCGAGGACGAGCTCACCGCGCTGCGGGACGCGGACGCCGACCTCGCACGCGCGGCCGACGCCGGTGCGCGGCCCGCCGCGGCGGCCGCGATGATCGGACAGCTCGCCGTCGGGCTGGCCGTCGTCGCCGCGCTCGTCACGGGCGTGCCCGCCGTCACGACCGGGTCGCTCGCACCCGTCGAGCTGGCCGTGATCGTGCTGACGCCGCTCGCCGCGTTCGAGGCGACGTCGCTGCTGCCCGCAGCGGCGATCCAGGTGCAGCGGTCGCGCGCCGCGGCGGCACGCGTGCTGGCGCTGCTGGACGCCGCCGACCCGCCGTCGCGCGACGCGGCGCAGCCGGCGCCGTCCGGCAGCACGGTCGTCGCGTCGCCGTCCGGTCCCGTGCTCGTCGCCACCGGCCTCGCCTGCGGCTGGCCGGGCCGCGCGCCGGCGCTGCGCGACGTCGACCTGCGTCTGGGGCCCGGCAGCCGGCTCGCGGTCGCCGGGCCGAGCGGTGAGGGCAAGACCACGCTGCTGCTCACGCTCGCAGGGCTCCTGCCGCCCGTGGCGGGCACCGTGACGCTCGACGGCGTCCCGCTCGCGAGCGCCGGCGCGGCCCGGGTCGTCCGCGACGTGCTCGTGACGAGCGAGGACGCCCACGTCTTCGGCACGTCGGTCCTGGAGAACCTGCGGGTGGCACGCGGTGACGTGACACCCGAGGAGGCTGCGTCGGCGCTCCACCGCGCCGGGCTGGGACCCTGGCTCGACGCGCTGCCGGACGGCCTCGACACGCTCGTCGGCTCCGACGCGCGCACCGTGTCCGGCGGCGAGCGCCGCCGGCTCCTGCTGGCCCGTGCGCTGCTCGGCGACGCACCGCTGCTGCTCGTCGACGAGCCGGCCGAGCACCTCGACGCCGCGACGGCGGACGCCGTGCTCCACGGCCTGTGGCACGCGCCGGCGACGCGCTCGGGCACGGCGCGCGGCGTGCTCGTGGTCAGCCACCGGCTGGCACCACTCGCAGCGGCGGACGAGGTCCTGTGGGTCAGCGACGGGCAGGTCACGGCACGCGGCTCCCACGCGCACCTGACCGAGCACGTCCCGGGCTACGGTGAGGCGGTGCGAGCTGAGCGGCAGGAGACGGCGTGACGGAGCACCGGGGCGAGATGCGTGAGGTCGCAGGCGACACGCCGCTGCGCGGGGCCCCGTTCGAGCGCGGGGTGATCCGTGACGTGCCCGCGGACGTCACACCCATGACCGGCGACGCGCTCACCGACCTGCTCGGCGCCATGCTGGCTGTCGCGGGTCACCTCGAGCTGCCTGCGGTGCTCGACCAGTTCGTCCGGGTCAGCGCCGAGCTGACGTGCGCACGGTTCGCCGCGATCAACGTCCTCGACGACGCCGGCACGTCCACCACCTTCGTCTACACCGGTGTGCCCACCGCAGTCGCGCGCGCCATGCGGCACCCCCCGCACGCCCAGGGGGTCCTGGGGCAGATCCCGGTCGACGGGGTGCTGCGCCTCGACGACCTCACGGAGCACCCGTCGTTCCAGGGCTGGCCCGCGCACCACCCGCGGATGGGCTCGTTCCTGGGCGCGTCGGTGAAGGTCGGCGAGCACGTCTACGGCCAGCTCTACCTGTCGGAGAAGGTCGAGGGCGGCACGTTCACCGCCCGTGACGAGCGCATGGTGCTCGCGCTGGCCGCCGCGGCCGGCGTGGCCGTGGCCAACGCCCAGCTCTACGCGGAGGCCGAGCGGCGCGAGCACTGGCTGCGTGCAGGGCAGGACATCACGACGATGCTGCTCGAGGGTGTCGACGAGGAGTCGGCGCTCGAGCACGTCGCGCGCACCGCGCGCGAGGTCGCGGGCGCCGACACCGCCGCGCTCGCGCTGCCCGGCATGGGCGGCGAGCTGTTCATCGAGCTCGCCGACGGGTATCGCGCAGCCGAGCTCACGGGCCTGGTCATGCCACGCGGCGGCCGGGCGTGGACCGTCCTCGAGGAGGGCCGCGGGCTGCTGACGCCGTCGCTGTCGGCGTCCCGGACCGTCAAGCTCGACGAGATGCGCGCGTTCGGCCCCGCGATGTTCGCACCGCTGCACTCGTCGGGTCGCGGCGTGGGCGTGCTCGTCCTCATGCGTCGGATCGGCGCGACGCCCTTCGACGAGAGCGACCTGGCGACCGCGGAGTCGTTCGCCGCGCAGGCGGCGCTCGCGTACGTGCTCGCCGAGGCGCGGCACGCGCAGGACGTCGCCGCCCTGCTCGACGAGCGCGAACGGATCGCGCGCGACCTGCACGACCTCGCGATCCAGCAGCTCTTCGCCACGGGCATGCAGCTCGAGACCGTGCGCCGTCGTGCCGCGCGCGGCGTCGACCCGGCCGAGCTCATGAGCATCGTCGAGGACGCGCTCGACAACGTCGACAGCTCGGTGCGCGAGATCCGCCAGATCGTCTACGCGCTGCGCGACCCGGACGCGGCGACCGGCGTCGTCGAGCGGCTGCGCCGCGAGACGTCGCTGGCGCGCACCGGGCTCGGTTTCGCTCCGTCGCTCGTGCTGTCGCTGGACGGCGAGGTCCTCACGCCGGGCGACGGTGACGCCGAGGACCGGATCGACGAGCGGCTCGAGCAGGAGCTGACCGACGACGTGGTCGCGGTGGTGCGCGAGGGTCTGGCGAACGCGGCGCGGCACGCGCACGCGTCGTCGGTGAGCGTGCGGGTCGCGGTGCGCGGCGCGGGCCCCACCGGCTCGGTCGCGGTGGACGTCGAGGACGACGGCGCAGGTCTGCCCGCGACGCGCGAGCGCAGCTCCGGCACCGGCAACCTCGCCTCGCGCGCACGCCAGCACGGGGGGACGTTCAGCCTCGGCACCGCTCCGAGCGGCAAGGGCACGCTCCTGACGTGGCAGGCGCCGCTCGGCTGAGCCCGCGGCGCCTGCGGCACGACGTGCGGGCACGGGCCCGGACGCGAGGGGGCGGTCAGTGCCCCGGCTCGGCCCGCCAGCCCGAGTTCTTGCGCGACGCGACCCACGCCGCGACCTGCGTGCGGCGCTGCAGGCCCATCTTCGCGAGCAGGGACGTGATGTGGTTCTTCACGGTCTTCTCGGCCACCCCGAGGCGCTCGGCGATCTCGCGGTTCGACATGCCCTCGCCGATGAGGTCGAGGACCCGCAGCTCGCTGGGCGTCAGCGACTCCGTCGGGTCCTCGTGGCCCGCACGGCGGCGTGCGACCGTCCGGTCGTCGAGCAGCGTGCGGCCCGCCGCGACGGCGCGGATGACGTCCGTGATCTCGGCGCCACGCACGCTCTTGAGCAGGTAGGCGGACGCGCCCGCGTCGAGCGCGGCGGCCAGTGCGTCGTCGTCGTCGAACGACGTCAGGACGATCGCGCGCGCCGTGGGCAGCGTCTCGCGCACGGACCTCATGAGATCGATGCCCGTGCCGTCCGGGAGCTGCAGGTCGACGAGCATGACCTGCGGCCGCACGAGGGTCGCGCGGCGCACGCCGTCGGCGACGGAGCCGGCCTCGGCGACGACGGTCATCCCGTCGGTGCGCTCGACGACCTCGGCGATCCCGCGGCGGACGACCTCGTGGTCGTCGACGATCATGACGGAGATGGGGCCCGGCCGGCCGCCCGTGGGGGGCGTCGGCGTCGGCTGGCTCGTGGCGGACACGGTGGCATCGTATCGACCCATGAGCGTGATCCTGCTGCCGTCCACCGTCGACGGCGTGCCGCCGCTGCCCGCGGGGGTCCGGGCCGTGCGCTACGACGTGGCGGCGCCGGCTCCGGCCGATGCAGCGCACGCCGACGCCGTGGTGGTCTGGGGCAACCCGCACGACCGTCTCGCCGAGCTCGCGGCCGCGGCGACGCGCGTCCGCTGGGTCCAGACGTTGGCTGCCGGCCCGGACGCGGTGCTCGCCGCGGGCTTCGCCCCCGAGGCCGTGGTGACCAGCGGTCGGGGTCTGCACGACGCGACGGTGGCCGAGCACGTGCTCGCCCTGGTGCTCGCGTGCGTGCGCTCGGTCCCGGCGATGGTGCACGCGCAGGACGAGCGCCGCTGGGCCGACGAGCTCGGCGGGCTGCAGGCCCTGCACACGCCCGGAGGGCCGGTGCGCACGCTCCTCGGTGCGCAGGTGACCGTCTGGGGGTTCGGGTCGATCGCGGCGCGTCTGGCGCCGCTGCTGACGGGTCTGGGTGCGCAGGTGACGGGTGTCGCGACGCGCGCGGGCGAGCGGCACGGGTACCGGGTGGTCGCACCGGGCGACCTGCCGGAGGTGCTGCCGCGCACCGACGTGCTCGTCGGGCTGCTGCCCGCGCTCGCCTCGACGCGGCACGCGATCGGGGCGGACGCGATCGGTGCGCTGCCGCGCGGCGCCTGGGTCGTCAACGCCGGCCGTGGCTCGACGCTCGACGAGGACGCGCTCCTCACGGCTGTGCAGGGCGGCCACCTCGCCGGCGCGGCCCTCGACGTGTTCGCGACCGAGCCCCTGCCCGCGTCGTCCCCGCTCTGGCACGCGCCGGGTGTCCTGGTCAGCCCGCACGCCGCGGGTGGCCGCCCCGTCGGGTGGCAGGACCTGGTCGCCGACAACCTCGCACGCTTCGTCACCGGCACCCCCCTGCGCAACGTCGTCCCCCGCTGACCCCTCCCCCTTCCCCCCGGTCGCCGAGTGCGGGGGAAGCCGCGCGAGTGCGGGGGCAACGACCCCCGCACTCGGCGCGGACCCCCCGCGCTCGGTGTCAGGAGGGGCGGCGGGGGCGGGGGCGGGGCTGGCAGCGGGGGCAGGTGTAGGACGAGCGGTTCGCGAACGCGTCGCGGCGCACCGGGGTGCCGCAGCGGCGGCACGGACGGCCGTCCTGGCCGTAGACCGCCAGCGAACGGTCGAAGTACCCGGACGCACCGTTGACGTCGACGTAGAGGGCGTCGAAGCTCGTCCCGCCCTGCCCGAGCGCCTCGGTCATCACCTCGTGCGCCGCGTCGAGGACGCGCCGCGCCTCGACGGGGCGCAGTGCGGCCGTGGGGCGCGTGCCGTGCAGGCGCGCGCGCCACAGCGCCTCGTCGGCGTAGATGTTGCCGACGCCCGAGACGAGGGTCTGGTCGAGCAGGGCACGCTTCACCTCGGTGCGCCGGGCGCGCAGGGCCGCGACGACCGCGTCGCGGTCGAGCGCCGGGTCGAGCAGGTCGCGCGCGATGTGCGCCACCGGCGCGGGCACCGCGGGTCGCGCGGACCCGAGCCCGCCGGGCGCACCGTCCGGTGTCGGGACGAGGTCCGGCACCGACAGGTGCCCGAACGTCCGCTGGTCGACGAAGTCGAGCGCCGAGCCGTCGTCGAGCCGGAGCCGGACGCGCAGGTGCGGGTGCTCGACCCAGCCCGTCGGGCCGGACGTGGCGACCGGGTCGCCGGGCGCGTCGTCCAGAGCGGCGGGGCCGGCCGCGGGGCCGCGGACGAGGAGCTGCCCGCTCATGCCGAGGTGGGCCATGAGGGCGTCGTCGCCACGCCCGGCGCCCTCGTCGAGCAGCAGCCACAGGAACTTGCCGCGCCGGACCGCCGCCTCCAGCCGCCGCCCCACGAGCCGCGCCGCGAAGTCGAGCGGCCCGGCGTCGTGCCGACGCACCGAGTAGCCGCGCCGCACGTCCACGTCCGTGACGGTGCGACCCAGCACGTGGCGGGCGAGGCCGTCGCGGACGGTCTCGACCTCGGGGAGCTCGGGCACCCGTCAGCCCGCGTCGCCGGCGGCGACCTGCTGCGCGGAGTCGCGCACGGCGCTCAGCGCGGTCCACGCAGCCGACGCGGCCTCCTGCTCGGCGATCTTCTTGGCCGGGCCGGTGCCGGTGCCGCGCACCTCGCCACCGACGACGGCGGACGCGGTGAACGTGCGGGCGTGGTCCGGGCCCTCGCCCGTGACCTCGTAGTACGGCGCGCCCAGGCCGAGCGACGCGGACAGCTCCTGCAGCGACGTCTTCCAGTCGAGACCCGCGCCGAGGTCGGCCGCGGCCGTGAGCGTGGGGCGCACGAGGCGGTCGACGAGGACGCGCGCCGGCTCGAGGCCGTGCGAGAGGTAGACCGCGCCGAAGAGCGCCTCGAGCGTGTCGGACAGGATCGAGTCCTTGTCGCGGCCGCCGGTGGCGAGCTCGCCCTTGCCGAGCAGCACGTAACTGCCCAGGTCGAGGCTGCGGGCCACCTGGGCGAGGGCGCGCTGCGACACGGTCGCGGCGCGCATCTTCGCCAGATCGCCCTCGGAGTTGCCCGGATGGGTGCGGTAGAGGTGCTCGGTGACGACGAGCCCCAGCACCGTGTCGCCGAGGAACTCCAGGCGCTCGTTGGTGGGGATGCCGCCCGCCTCGTGCGCGAACGAACGGTGCGTCAGGGCGAGCACGAGAAGCTCGGGGTCCAGGTGGACCCCGAGCTTCTCCAGGAGCGACTGCGCTGCCGTGCTCACGCGACGTCGGTGTCGACGGGTGTGCCGGTCATCGTGGCCGCGTGGGTCAGACGGCCTCGTGCTCGCTGCGCACGGCCTCGACGTAGCGACGGCTGTTGTACGCACCGCACGACGGGCACGCCACGTGGGGGCGCGTCGCGGACTTGCACTGGGGGCAGGTGGTGAGCGTCGTGGCAGTGGTCTTCCACTGCGACCGACGCGCACGGGTGTTGCTGCGCGACATCTTGCGCTTCGGAACCGCCACGGTCAGCTCTCTCTCTTCTCGTCGTCAGTGCCCCGCAGGCCGCCCAGGGCCGCCCAGCGGGGGTCGATCGTCTCGTGCGCGTGGTCCGGGTCGTCGGCGAGCCGCGTCCCGCACTCGGAGCACAGGCCCGGGCAGTCCTCCTGGCACAGGGGCCGGAAGGGCAGCACGGGCACGACCGCGTCTCGCAGCGCGGGCTCGAGGTCGAGCAGGTCGCCCTCGAGCTCACGCACGTCCTCGTCCTCGTCACCGCTCGCCACCGCGGCCTCGGCACGCTCGGGGTAGACGTACAGCTCCTGCACCGGGGCGTCGACGATCTCGACGACCCGCTCCAGGCACCGCACGCACTCCCCGACGGCCTCGCCGCGGATCGAGCCGGTCACCAGGACCCCCTCCATGACCGCCTCGAGCCGGAGGTCCAGCTCGAGGTCGCTCCCGGACGGGATGCCGATCATGCCGGTGCCGAGCTCGTCAGGCGCCGCGACCGTCCGCTGGACCGTCCGCATCGATCCCGGACGTCGACCGAGCTCGTGGGTCTCGAGCACGAACGGCGAGCGGGGATCGAGGTGGGAAGGGCGCACGTGTCCGGTCCCCTCGTGTCCAGTGGTCGGCGCCGCGCGCAGGCGCGCGTCGCCGGGTGTGCGGTTGCTTGGCGGTGTTGACGAGTCGGCCCACGCCACGACAGGCAGGACCAACGGAGAACTCTACGGTACGTCGGGCCGGTGCCCCAAACCGGTGCGAGCGGCCACACCGGACCGCGCGGACCGCGACGACCGGTCGACGTCCGGGCGCCGACCGCTCACGCCCCCTCGCCCGGCGACAGCCTCCCGGCCAGCTTCGCGCGCCCCGCCTGCACCTGCGAGAGGACCTTGCCGAGGTCGATCTCGAAGTCGGCCAGGCGGCGGTCGCAGTAGTCGTCGGCGTCGCGTCGCAGCGACTCCGCCGTCGCCTGCGCCTCGGCGACGATCTCCGCCGCCCGCGCGCGGGCCTCGGCCACCACGTGCTCCTGCTCCACCAGCTCCGCCGCGCGGGCGCGGGCCCGGGCCAGCACGGCCTCGGCCTCGGCCTGCGCTGCCGCGCGGGCGGCGTCGGCGTCGGCCAGCACCTCGTCCGCGCGCAGCAGCTGCGCCGGCAGCGCCTCGCGCACCTGGTCGACCAGCTCGAGGATCTCGGCCCGGTTCACCAGGACCGACGAGGACATCGGCATCGCCCGTGCCTGCGTCACGGCGTCCTCGAGGGCGTCCAGCACGCCGCCCACGCCCTCCGTACGCTCCTGCGCGCTCTCCACGTGCTCCGTCATCGTGCGTCCTCTCCCCCGTCGTCCGGGCGCGGGGCGAGCGCGCGCCGCACCGCCGCCGCCACCTCGGGCGTCACCATGTCCTCGATCGGCCCGCCGTGCCGTGCCACGTCCTTCACCAGCGACGACGCGATGTGCGAACGCGCCGGGTCACCCAGGACGAAGACCGTCTCCACGCCGGACAGGTGCCGGTTCATCAGGGCCATCGCGAGCTCGGCGTCGAGATCCGCACCGCTGCGCAGACCCTTGACGACCGCCCGCGCGCCGACCTCGCGCACCAGGTCCACCAGCAGCCCGTCGGTGGCCACGACGCGGACACCGTCCAGGTCGGCCAGCGCCTCGGCCGCGAGGCGCACGCGCTCGTCGGGCGCCAGCAGCGCCCGCTTCGACGCGTTGTGCGCGACGGCGACGACGACCTCGTCGAACATCGACCGGGCGCGCCGGACGACGTCGACGTGCCCGAGGGTGATCGGGTCGAACGACCCGGGGCAGACGGCGGTGCTCACGCCCATCAACCTACGTCACCCACCCGTGGCGGACGCGTCGGTGCGGCCGCTAGCGTGCCGGTGTGCCCACCCCGCGCGCCGCCACGCCGCACGACCTGCCCGCGCTGCGCACCGTGTGCGCGCTGGCCTACCGCGGCAACCCGCTGATGCGCTGGGTGCTGCCGGACGAGACGACCCGCGCCGACGCGTGCGCGCTGTGGCTCGGGCCGTCGCTCGAGCGCTACCTCGCCGGCGGCCGGGTCGACGTGGTGACGGTCGACGACGACCTCGTCGCGCTCGCGGCGTGGCGTCCTGCGGCGGCTCCGTCGACCTCCGCCGCACACCTGCCCACGCCCGCAGGTGCCCTGGCGGCGCTCGTCGGACCGGCCCGTGCGGCCGAGGTCCTCGGTCACCTGGGCGGCACCGCGGACCTCGCACCCACCCCTGGCGGGCCGTACCTCAACTACCTCGCCGTGCACCCCGCGCACCAGGGCCGCGGGCTGGGCGGCACGCTGCTGCGCCACGGCCTGGCGGCGCTCGCGCGCGAGGACGGCACGCCCTGGCTCGCGACGGCCGACGAGCGCAACGTCCCGTTCTACGAGCGCCACGGCTTCACCGTCGCGGGGTCGCGCCGGTTGGGCGACGGGCCGCTGCTCCGGGTGATGCACGCCGCCGCCCGGCACGCGTCCGGCACCTCACCCGGTTAACCTCGCCGCGTGGGAGCCACCGAACGCCACGCCGTCCGCGTCACCGGGGCGTCCGGTGCGCAGCCGGTCGTCCTCGTGCACGGCTTCGGCTGCGACCAGCACATGTGGCGTCACGTCGCACCGCACTTCGAGGACGCGTTCACGGTGGTGACGCTCGACCTCGTCGGGGCGGGCGCCTCCGACCTGTCGGCGTACGACCCGGTGCGGCACGGCACCCTGCAGGGGTACGCGGACGACGTCCTGGACGTGCTGCGCGAGCTCGACCTGCGCGACGTGGTCCTCGTGGGCCACTCGGTGGCGGCGACGATCGGCGTGCTCGCGGTCGTCGCGGAACCGGAGCGGTTCGACAAGCTGGTCCTCGTCGCGCACTCGCCGCGCTACGTCGACGACACCGGGTACACCGGCGGTCTCAGCGCGGCCGACATCTCCGAGCTGTTGGAGTCCCTGGACAGCAACTACCTCGGCTGGGCGAGCGCCATGGCGCCGGCGATCATGGGCGACCCCGACCGCCCCGAGCTGGGTGCCGAGCTCACCGCGAGCTTCTGCCGCACCGACCCCCCCGACCTGCCGCCCGGACACCGCGGTTGCGGGCCGCCCCGGGCGCCGCGAACCTGTCGGCATGCCACGCGACCACGACGTCGTCCTGCTGGGCGCCAGCGGGTTCGTCGGCGCGCTCGTCGCCGAGCACCTCGCACGGCACGCGCCGCGCGACCTGCGCGTCGCCCTGGCGGGCCGCTCGCGCGAGCGGCTGCGGCACGTGCGCGACGGCCTCCCCGACGCGGGGCGCCGGTGGCCGCTGCTCACGGCGGACACCGGTGACGACGCGTCGCTGCGCGCCCTCGCACGCTCCGCACGCGTGCTGGTCAGCACGGTCGGGCCCTACCTGCGGCACGGGCTGCCCGTGGTCGAAGCCTGCGCGCGGGCCGGCACGCACTACGCGGACCTCACGGGCGAGGTGCCGTTCGTCCGGCAGGCCGCGGACGCCTTCGACGAGGTCGCGCGCGCGACCGGCGCACGCATCGTGCACGCGTGCGGGTACGACGCGATCCCGTCCGACCTCGCGGTGCTCCTGCTGCACCGGCGCGTCGCGGCGGACGGAGCCGGTGAGCTCGGGCACGTCCGCCTGGTCGCGAGCGCCCGCGGCGGCGTCAGCGGCGGCACGGTCGCGTCGGCGCGGGGCATCGCGGACCTGGCCGCGCGCGACCCCCAGGTGCGTCGGCTGCTCGCCGACCCGTTCGCCCTGAGCCCGGACCGCGCCGCCGAGCCCCGCACGCCGCAGCCCACCGACACCCCGCTGCCCGGGCGCACGGTGGACGGCCGCTGGGTCGCGGTGTCCCCGATGGGGTCCTTCGACACGCGCGTCGTGCGTCGGTCGAACGCGCTGCAGGGCTGGGCGTACGGGCGGGACCTGCGGTACGGCGAGGTCGCCGCGACGGGCCGTGGCACGCAGGGCGCGCTGGCCGCGGCCGCCCTGACGGTCGGGCTGCCGATGGCCCTCGCGGCGCTCACGCTGCCGCCCGCCCGGGCCCTGCTCGACCGGGTCCTGCCGGCGCCCGGCACGGGTCCCGACGAGCGGACGCGCCGCACCGGCTGGTTCCGCATGGACGTGCACGCGGTCACGACGACCGGGCGGCACTACCGTGCGCTCGCCGCCGGCCCCGGCGACCCGGGGTACGCCGCGACGGCCGTCATGCTCGGCGAGTCCGCCCTGGCCCTGGCGCTCGACACCGAACGGCTGCCCGACCGGGCCGGGTCGCTGACGCCCGCCGCGGGGCTCGGCGACGTCCTCACCGAGCGGCTGCGGACGGCGGGCCACACCTACGAGGCGGCCCCGCGCTCGGCCTGAGCCCGCGCCGCCGCCGATCAGTCCACGGCTGGGTGCTCGGCGAACCACACCCGCGTCTCGCCGTACCGGCGGTCCGCGAGCGCGACGAGAGGTGCGGGCCACGCGGGTGCGGCGGCCCGCGACGACCGCTCGACGACGACCACCCCGCCGGGTGCCGTGCAGCGTGCCGCGCCCGCGACGGCCGTCGCGAGCGCGTCGTCGCCGAGGTCGTACGGCGGGTCGAGCAGCACGAGGTCGAAGCTCTCGGCCGCCGGACCGTCGGTGGGCGCGACGCGCGCGAGGTACCGGTCGACGCGGTCGGCGACGACCTCGACGCGGTCGGCCAGCCCCAGGCTGCGCGCGTTGCGGCGGCACACGTCGACCGCGCCGCGGGCGGTCTCGACGAGCACGACGCGCCGTGCCCCGCGGCTCGCCGCCTCGAGCCCGAGGGCCCCGGAGCCGGCGTAGAGGTCGAGCACCCGGGCGCCGTCGACCGCGTCGAGGTGCTCGAGGCGCGAGAACAGGGCCTCGCGCACGCGCTCGCTCGTGGGGCGGGTGCCGGACGAGGGGACGGCGAGCGTGCGTCCACCCGCGCTGCCGGCCACGATCCGCGTCACGCGGCCCCTCCCCTGCGCTGGGCGTCCTGGTCCTCCAGGAGCCGTTCCATCCAGCCTTTCTCGGCCGTCGAGGAGGCCACCGCGAACGCGATGGTGGACAGCGCCACCTGCGCGGTCACCATGAAGGTCGTGACAGTGCCGAGCCCGAGCGCGACCCACAGCGGCAGCAGACAGAACGCCACGAGGTCCGGGCCTCGCGCCACGACCTGCAGGACCCCCATGGGCAGGGCCCCGGCGGGTGTCGCGACGAGCGGCTTGTCCCACCGCGGGGCAGGCCGGTAGGCCGCACGGACCGCCGCGGCCGCCCACACCGGGGCTGCCGCAACCGCGAGCACGAGCCAGTCCGACGTCGCACCCTGCCAGCGTCCGACGGCCGTGAAGGTGAGGAGCGACCAGACGAGCGCGACGAGGCCGGGCGCGACCATCCGCAGCCGCCGCACGGTGCGGTCGTCCAGCGGCAGGAGCCGGTCGAGCACGGGCGCCATCTCCGCCCACCGCGCACCCTCGGCGCTCGCGCTGGACGCCATCCAGCCGCCCACGAGCACCGCGACCAGGACACCGGCGGGGCTGGCGAGCTGCGGCACGAGCGTGGCCAGCACGGGAAGCCCGACGGCGACGACGACCTGCACGACGTGCCGCAGCGACCGCCGGAGCACCACGAGGTCCGCCGTGACCAGCGCCGTCGCAGGTCCCCGGGCCGTACGCAGCCGCGCCACCCGCCGGCGCACGCTGGGCGCCGCCCCGCCGGTCAACGCCCGCCCGAGCTCGCGCGAGTCCAGCGAGACCACGGCGCCGACCGCCTGTGTCGCCACCGAGCCACCCTCGCGCAGCGTCCGCCCCGGGAGGTGCTCGAGCCGCCGGTCGACGACGACCGCGAGCGCCGCCGCGACGAGGGCGGTGAGCAGGACCACGAGCCACGACGGCGACGGCAGCGTCGCGGGCGTCCGTCCGCTGAGCACGACGAGCGCGGCCAGCACGGGCGCGGCGAGCAGCACCGCGTCGCCGGCCAGGGCAAGACGCCGCCGCGGCACGCGGGCCTGCGCGACGGCGGCACCGAGCACGACTCCGGCCGACAGGAGCGCGCCGAGCAGCCCGGCGCGGACCAGCTCCGCACCTCCGCGGGCGAGCAGACCGGCGTCCAGCACGACCACGACGACGGCACCCGCGAGCGCTGCGACGGCGGGCACGCGCGCGGCGGCGGGGCGCAGCAGCCCGCGACGGTCGACGGGCAGCGGCAGCCACCAGGAGGCCTGCGGTCCCTCGGCACCGACGGGACCGAGCCTGCCGGCGGTGGAGAGCAGCGCGCCGGCGCCGGCGAGGAGCAGCAGCACGACGAGCACCGGCAGACTGAGCCCACCGGGTGCGTGCGTGGGCGGCGCGGGCGGCAGGGAGGCGCCGAGCTGCTGGACGACGCCGAGCACGATGAGCACGGAGATCGCGACGCTCGTGACGGCCGTGTACACGTCGGTGAGCAGCGCCCCGACGCCGGCACCCGCTCGCGCGCGGGCCGCGCGGGCCGTGAACCGGCGGATCTCGCGTGCCGTGGGGACCTCACCGAGGTCGAAGTCGCCGACGCGAGGGTCGTCGCCCGCCGGTGCGCCCGGTGGCGAGCCGGCGACCTCCCGGCTCACAGGGCGACCCGCGCGATCCGGTCCGCCGCCTCGGCGGCCGGCAGCAGGCGCGACTCGTCGTCCGCGACGTGCACCGCGTGCGTGCACACCGCGGCGACGAGCTCCGGGTCGTGCGTCGCGAGCAGCACCGCGCCGCCTGCCTCGCGCTCGGCGCGCAGCCGGTCGGCGAGCCGCGCGCGCATGCGCTGGTCGAGCCGCTGCTCGGGCTCGTCGAGGACGAGCAGCGATCGCGGCCGCGCGAACCCCGCGGCCAGCAGTAGGCGACGGCGTTGCCCCGAGGACAGCGAGACCGGCGTGGCGCGCGCGTGGTCGGCGAGCCCGAACTCGTCGAGGAGGTCCGTCACCTCGTCCCGCGCACCGAGCACGCCGTGCCCGCGCGCCGTGAGGTACAGGTGCTCGGCGACCGTCAGGGCCGGGAAGTACGCGTCGTCGTCGAGGACGCTCGAGACCTCGCGGCGGAACCGCGCCTCGCGCTCGTCGACGGGGTGGCCGAGCACCTCGACGCTGCCGCCGACGGGCTCGAGCAGCCCGAGCACGGTCTTGAGGACCGTGGACTTGCCCGAGCCGTTGGCGCCGACGAGGGCGATCGCGCCGCCCGCGTCGAGCGTGAACGCCACGGGGGCGCACACCGCGGCCCCGCCGTAGCCGACCTGCAGATCACGCACGTGCACCACGGGAGCCATGCCGCCAGGGTAGTCAGGGATCGCGTCACGCCCGGTCGAGGAACTCCTCACGCTCCCCCGCGAGGGACGCCTCGATCGCGGCCCGCAGGGCGGGCCACGCCGCGAGCTCGGCGTCCTGCGCGACGAGCGCGCGCGCGTCGGTCCGAGCCCGGGCGATGACGTCCCCGTCGCGCGTGACCCGCAGCAGGCGCAGCGAGCTGCCGGTGCCGTGCTGCGCGGCACCCAGCACGTCACCCTCGTGCCGCAGCTCCAGGTCGAGGGCGGCGAGCTCGAACCCGTCGCTCGTGGCGGCGAGGGTCTCGAGGCGCGTGTGGGCGTCGGTGCCGGGGGCGGCGGCGCTGACGAGCAGGCACAGCCCCGGTCGGGTGCCGCGTCCGACGCGGCCGCGCAGCTGGTGGAGCTGGGAGATGCCGAACCGGTCGGCGTCGAGGACGACCATGACGGTGGCGTCCGGCACGTCGACCCCGACCTCGACGACGGTCGTCGACACGAGCACGGGCGTCGCGCCGGACGCGAAGGCCGCGAACGCGCGGTCCTTCTCCTCGGGGCCCAGGCGCCCGTGGAGCACCCCCACACCGATCCCGGTGAGGTCGGGGCGGGCGCGCAGCTCCTCGGCCACGTCGAGCACGGCCCGCAGGGGGCGCCGTGCGCCGGCGTCCGGGGCACCGACGGTGGCCTCGGCCTCGAGCACGAGGTCGGTGCCGTCCTCGTCCGCGGCGTCGCCCGCGGGCGCGTCGCCGTCGATGCGCGGGCACACGACGTACGCGCGTCCACCGCGCTCGACCTCCTCGCGGACCCGCTGCCACGTGCGGTCCGTCCACCGCGTGTTGTCGGCCGGCACGGTGTGCGTCGTGATGCCGGCGCGGCCTGCCGGGACCTCGCTGAGCACCGACGTCTCGAGGTCGCCGAAGACCGTCATGGCGACCGTGCGCGGGATCGGTGTGGCGGTCATGACGAGCGTGTGGGGCGTGCGTCCGGCCTTGGCGCGCAGCGCGTCGCGCTGCTCGACGCCGAAGCGGTGTTGCTCGTCGACGACGACGAGGCCCAGGTCGGCGAACTGCACCTGGTCGGACAGCAGCGCGTGCGTGCCCACCACGATGCCCGCGGCGCCGCTCGCGGCGTCCAGGACCGCCTCCCGGCGGGCCGCCGTCGGCAGCGAACCCGTCAGCAGCGCCACGCGGGTCGCCAGCGCGGCACCGCCCAGGAACCCGCCCTCGGCGAGGTCTCCGAGCATGCGACGCAGCGTGCGCGCATGCTGCGCGGCGAGCACCTCGGTGGGCGCCAGGAGCGCCGCCTGCCCGCCCGCGTCGACGACCTGCAGCATCGCGCGCAGCGCCACCACGGTCTTGCCCGAGCCGACCTCGCCCTGCAGCAGCCGCTGCATGGGCCGGGGCGCGGCGAGCTCACGGGCGATCTCCTCCCCGACGGCGCGCTGCCCGGCGGTGAGGGTGAAGGGCAGCCGGGCGTCGAACGCGTCGAGCAGGCCGTCGGCGCGCGGGGGCCGTGCGACGGCCTCCTGCTGCGCGGCGCGCGCCCGGCGGCGTGCGAGCTCGGCCTGCAGCACGAGCGCCTCCTCGTACCGGAGCCGCGTGCGCCCACGGCGCCAGTCCGCCTCGTCCTGCGGGACGTGCACCAGCCGCAACGCCTCGAGCAGCGTGGGCAGCGCGTCCCGCGCGCGCAGGTCCGGCGGGACGGGGTCGGGCACGTCCTCCTCGCGCAGCGGGTCGAGCACCGTGCGCACGGCCTGCGCGACCTTCCACGACTCGAAGCCCGCGACCGCCGGGTACACGGGGATGGGCCGGCCCGCCTCGAGCAGCGCCTCGTCCTCGTCGTGCGCGTCGTCGTCGGCGCCGAACAGTCGGCACTCGGGGTGCATGAGCTGCAGCGTGTCGCGGTAGAGCGACACCTCGCCGGTGAAGAGCCCGCGCCGACCGGGGCGCAGCTGACCCTGGCGCCACTCGAGCTTCTTGACGTGGGACGCGAAGAACGTCAGCTCGATGCGGCTGTGCCCGTCGGTGATCGTCGACTGCAGCAGCCCGCGGCCCTGCGCGGTGGGACGCAGGGACGTCCGCACGACCTCCGCGACCACGGTGACGTGCTCGCCGACGCGCAGGCTGGCCATGTCGGTGAGCGTGCCGGGCTCGGCGTACCGGCGCGGGTAGTGCCGCACGAGGTCGCCCGCGGTCGCGAGCCCGAGCTTGCCCAGCGCCTTGGCCGTGCGAGCGTTGAGCCGCGTCAGCGGCACGGCGAGGGGGTCGGCGGCGAGCACGTCAGTCCACCCCCACCCACCACGCGGCGTGCACGGCCGGCCCGGCGAGCACCACCTCCGTCTGCGGGTGCGCCGCGGCGACGGCGTCGGCGACCGCGCGCGTCGTCGCCGGGGGTACGTCCGCACCGTGCACGAGCGTCACGCCCTGGGCACCCGGAACGTCCGCGACGAGCGTGGCGGCGAGGTCGACCACGTCGTCCGCCGTGGTGCCGTGCCGCAGCCGTGCCAGTGCCGCGAGCCCCGCCTCGGGTGCGACCTGCGGGTCGGCCACGAGCGCCAGGCAGGTCACGACCGCCGGCCCGTCACCGGCCACCGCCAGCACGTCCACCGAGCCGTCCTGCGTGCTCCCGTCGTCCGCGGGGACGCCCGCCGCCACCACCACGGCCCGCTCGGCGCGGGTGTCCACCGCCGCGCGGCGCACCTGCTGCGCGGTGGGCGCCGGGCCGACCAGCGTCACCGCGCCGCACGTCGCGTACCAGGCGGCGAGCCCCGGGGAGCGTGTGAGCACCACGAGACCGCGCGCGGCGGGCGCGGGCTCGTCGACGCGCCGCACGACGACCTGCCGCCGCACCTCGGCCGGGACGAGGCCGATCGCCGCCGCGGGGTCGTCGCAGTGCACGTGCGCGTGGCGGCAGTCGCCCGCGTCGACCACCGCGACCGCATCACCCACGTCCTGCAGCGCTGCGACCAGGCCACCGGCGCCCGGCCACGCGGCGTCGACGAGCACCATGACCTCGAAGGCGCCGCCGAGAGCCGGCGCGCAGCCGGCGACGGCCTCGGGGGCCGTGCGCGGCAGCCAGCCCAGGTCGAGGTCGGCCTCCGTCAGGGCGGTGCCCGTCGCCAGGGTGTGGACCAGCGCGTCGAGCACGACGAGCAGCGCACACGCCCCGGCGTCGACGACGCGCGCGGCGCGCAGCACGTCGTGGCCGGCGCTGAGGCGCGCGAGGTCGGCGCGCGCGGACGCGGTCGCGGCGGCGAGCACCCCTGCCGGCGCCGCGGCGCCGACACCCCTGCGTGCGTGCGCGGCGACCTCGCGGGCCACCGTGAGCACGGTGCCCTCCTGGGGGTCGGGCACGGCCGCGCGCGCGGCGCGGTCGGCGCGCTCCAGCCCGGCCACGAGCACCTCGGTCGCGTCGCCGCCGGGCGCATCCGTGAGGCCGTCCGCGAGACCGACGAGCCACTGGCTGAGGATGATCCCGGAGTTGCCGCGCGCGGCCCGTGCCGCACCGGAGGCGAACGTCGTCAGCAGTCCACCCGGCCCGCCGGGAGCGGCCACGAGGGCCTCGACGCCGCCGGTGAGCGTCAGTGCGACGTTCGAGCCCGTGTCGGCGTCGGGGACGGGGAACACGTTGACGGCGTCGATCAGCTCGCGCGCCGCACGGCAGGCCGTGAGCGCACCCGTGGCCCACGCGCGCACGGCGTGGTCGTCGAGCACGACGTGCTGCGCCGCGACCTCCACGCGCGTCCCCTCCCGCTCCTCTGATGGTCCCCGCCGGTCCGTCGACCGACGGACCAGCGACTGCCGCTCGGCGCCGCTCGGCGTGCCGCCGGCGCCGTCGACCCGCCCTGCCGGCGACCACTGTGCCGCACGGCGCCCACATTTGGGCGACGACCCGGCGATGGGCTAGTCTTGCCCGGTTGCCCGGACCGACGTCCGGGACCCCCACAGACCTTCCGACGCACCGTCGTGCGGTCCTGGCCCCCGGGTCAGGTGCTCACGGGAGCGCGGGACACGTGCACGACCCCGGGCCGCCCGTCGGCCCGCGACAGGACAGAACCTAGGAGAAGACCGTGGCTGCCAACTGCGACGTCTGCGCCAAGCGCCCGAGCTTCGGGCACAGCATCTCGCACTCCCACGTGCGCACGAAGCGGCGCTGGAACCCGAACATCCAGCGCGTGCGCGTCGTCGTCGCGGGGACGCCCAAGCGTCTCAACGTCTGCACGTCGTGCCTCAAGGCCGGCAAGGTGCAGCGCGCGGCCTGACCGCAGCGCACCACCGGTGGTGTGCGCCCCACGGGGCGCACGGCCCGACACGCGAAGGCCCACGAGCACCTGCTCGTGGGCCTTCGCGCTGCGGAGGACCTGTGGCAGGGTGGTCGCATGGTCGAGCACATCGACGAGGTCGTCGTCCGCCCCGCCACCACGCGCGACGCCGAGGAGATCGCGCGCGTGCACGTGAGCTCCTGGCAGGAGGCGTACGCGAGCATCATCCCCGACGCGTACCTGCGGGCCCTCGACCCCGCGCAGCGTGCGGAGCGCTGGGCGCACGACCTGGCCCGTGGCCCGCAGGACCACGTCACCACCTACGTCGCGGAGTCCGAGGGCCGCGTCCTCGGGTTCGCGACGTACGGACCGAGCCGTGACGAGGACGCCCGCCGGGGCGAGCGGGAGATCTACTCGATGTACCTGGACCCCGGCACGTGGGGCCACGGGGTCGCGCGCGACCTCATCCGCACGGTGCTGGGCGACGTCGGGGAGCAGACCCCCATGTCGCTGTGGGTACTGGCCGACAACGCGCGCGCACGGCACTTCTACCGCCGGCACGGGTTCTCGCCCGACGGCGTCGAGCGCCTCGAGTCGCTCGGTGGCGCCGACCTGCTCGAGGTCCGGTACCGCCGGTCCTGACGCCTCCCGGCTCCGCGCGGGCCGCTCAGCCGCGCGGCCGGAAGTGGTCCCACCCGGTCGACGCGACGCACGGCGGGCCTCCTGCGACGCGCACCGGCTCGGACGAGGCCTGCGTCACCGTGCCGACGCGGCGGAACAGGTCGGGCAGCGGCACGTCCGGCGGGAACGTGGCCAGCAGGCCGTGGTCCTCCCCGCCCGTGAGCAGCCACGTCGTGACGTCCGCGCCCAGCACGTCGGCAGCCGCCGCCAGACGCGCCGCGTCGTCGGCGAGCACGTCCAGCGGCTCGTCGAGGTCGATCGTCACCCCGCTCGCGTGCGCGAGGCGCGTCGCGTCGCGCAGCAGGCCGTCGGACACGTCCAGCATCGACGTCGCCCCCGCACGCGCCGCTGCGGGACCGGCCTCGAGCGGCGGGTCCGGCACCCGGTGGGCGGCGACCAGACCGGGGTCGACGTCGGGTGCGCCGGCGAGCAGCAGCTCGAGCCCTGCGGCCGACCAGCCCCGACGCCCCGCGTGCGCGACGACGTCACCGGCGCGGGCGCCGTCCCGCCGCACCGGCGGCCTCCCCTCGAGGTCACCGTGGGCCGTCACGGACACCACGAGCACGGGACCCGACGACAGGTCCCCACCCACGACGCCCGCGTCCAGCGGACGGCAGGCGTCCCCCAGCCCGCGCGCGAGCCCCTCCACCCACGCCACCGGCGTCGCACCCGGCACGACGAGCGCGACGACGAGCGCCACCGGGCGCGCGCCCATGGCGGCGACGTCCGCGAGGTTCTGCGCGGCGGCCCGGCGCCCCACGTCGTGCCCCGTCGACCACGACGTGCGGAAGTGCACGTCCTCGACCAGCACGTCGCACGTGACGACGTAGCGGCCGTCCGCGGCGGTCACCACCGCCGCGTCGTCACCGGGCGGCAGCAGCGTCCGGGAGCCGACGGGCAGGAGGGGGAAGATACGTGCGAGCAGCTCCTGCTCGGACAGGTCGGTGACGACGGGGTTCGCGACGGGCACCCGCCCACGCTAGACGGTCCGCGACCCCGCACCGGGCGTGCCACGAGGTGCGCGGGCCCCGCCGCCCGCCGGGTACCGTGGCGGCGTGCTCCGCCGTGCTACCGCCGTCGCCCTCGTCGGCACCGTGCTGCTGGCGTCCGGGTGCGCGGCCACCGTCCCCGTCACCGTCGCGCCGTACGCGACCGACCCCGTGTGCGCGTCCGTCGTGCTCGCGCTGCCCACCTCCCTCGGCGAGGGGCTCGACCGCGTCGACACCGACGCCCAGGCGAGCGCCGCGTGGGGCGACCCGCGCGCGGCGGTGGTGCTGCGTTGCGGCGTCGAGCCCCTCGGTCCGACGACCGACCGCTGCCAGTCCGTCAGCACCCCCCAGGGTCCGACCATCGACTGGGTGGTGCTCGAGGACCTCGGGGACTGGACGTTCACCACGTACGGGCGCGTGCCCGCGGTCGAGCTCGTCGTCCCGCAGGCCGTCGCCGCGTCGCGCTCGACGTCGTTCGTCGACCTGCTGGGGCCGGCCGTCGCGCTCACCGAGCAGGAGCGGTCCTGCCTGTGAGTCCGGGCGCTCAGCGCAGGCCGGTCGGCCGCTCGAGCGCCAGACCCACGAGCTCGTCGACGAGCGACGCGTAGTCGAGGCCCGAGACCGCCCACATCCGTGGGTACATCGAGTACGGCGTGAACCCGGGCATGGTGTTGATCTCGTTGACGACGACCTCGCCGTCGGGCGTGACGAACACGTCGACACGCGCGAGGCCCTCGCACCCGACCGCCTCGAACGCGCGCACGGCGACGTCCTGCACGCGCGCGACGACGTCGTCCGGGAGGTCCGCGGGGCAGGAGAGCGTGACGCCCGCCTCGTCGAGGTACTTCGCCTCGAAGTCGTAGAAGCTGTGGCGGGCGTCGGTCACGACGATCTCCCCCGGGAGCGACGCGCGCGGGGGCGCTCCGGAGCGGCCACCGAGCACACCGCACTCGACCTCGCGGCCGAACAGCGCGGCCTCGACGATGACCTTCGGGTCGTGGACGCGGGCGGCGGCGATCGCGTCCGCGAGGTCCGCCTTGTCGTCGACGCGCGAGATGCCGAGGCTCGAGCCTGCGCGGGCCGGCTTGACGAACAGCGGCAGGCCGAGGTCGGCGACCACGGCGTCGAGCGTCGCCGCGTCCGGCTCGCGCCCCGGCGGCAGCACACGGAACGGTCCCACCGCGAGCCCGGAGCCCGCGAGGACGAGCTTCATCATGTGCTTGTCCATGCCGACCGCGGAGGCCAGCACACCCGAGCCGACGTAGCGCACGTCGGCGAGCTCGAGCATGCCCTGCAGCGTGCCGTCCTCACCGAAAGGCCCGTGGAGCAGCGGGAACACGACGTCGACCGCGCCCAGCGGGGCACCGAGGACGCCGTCGCGCAGCACCTGGACCTCGCGGTCCGTCGTGCCCTGCGGGAGCAGGACGTGCGTCGCGGTGTCCTCGACGCGCGGCAGGCGCCCGTCGCGGATCGCCCAGTGGTCCGCGTCGTCGTCCGCGAGCACCCACCGGCCGTCCGACGTGATGCCGACGGCCACGACGTCGTAGCGGTCTCGGTCGATCGCGCGCAGCACACCGCCGGCCGTCGCACAGCTGATCGCGTGCTCACCGGAGCGACCCCCGAACAGCACCATGACCCGGGGGCGACGCCCCGGGGGGGTCCCGTCGCCGGGGGGTGCGCCGTCGTCGGTCGGGGGGGTCCTCGTGGCGTCCATCGCGCACAGACCCTACCCTCCCGCCCGGTACACGGTCGCAGCGGCCACCGCCCGGACCTCCGGCGTAGCCTGCCTCGGGTGACGACCCCTGCACCCGCCTCCTCCGGCCGGCCGGCCCCGCACCCGGCCGGCGTGTCCCCGCGCACGCTCGCGGTCAGCGCCGGGCGCCCGGCGCGCACGCCCGGCGGCAGCCTCAACCCGCCCGTCGTCCTCACGTCGACGTTCGTCTCGCAGGGCACGCCCGGGGCCGGCGAGCACCTCTACGGCCGTATCGGGACGCCCGCGTGGGAGCCGTTCGAGGAGGCGCTGGCCGCCCTGGAGCGCACCGACCACGCCGCCGCGGGGCTGCGTGCCGACGGGCCGCCGGCCACGGTCTTCGCGTCCGGCATGGCAGCGATCGACGCGGCCCTCGCCCTCGTGCCCGTCGGCGGGCGCGTGGTCGTCCCACGGCACGCCTACCAGGTCACGCTCGTACTCCTGCGCGAGCAGGCCGAGCGTGGCCTGCTGCGCGTCGAGCCCGTCGACGTCGCCGACACCGACGCCGTGGTCGCCGCGGTGCACGGGAGCGACGAGCCCGCTGCGGCGCTCTGGCTGGAGTCCCCCACCAACCCGATGCTCGAGGTCGCCGACGTGCCGGCGCTCGTCGCCGCCGCCCACGAGGTCGGCGCGCTGGTGGTCGTCGACAGCACGTTCGCCACGCCGCTGGTGCAGCGGCCCCTCGCGCACGGCGCCGACGTCGTCCTGCACTCCGTCACGAAGTACCTGGCGGGCCACTCCGACGTCGTGCTGGGGGCGACCGTCACGGACGACCCCGCCCTGCACGCGCGCCTCGTGGCCCACCGCACGACGCACGGCGCGATCGCCGGGCCGTTCGAGGTGTGGCTGGCGCTGCGCGGGCTGCGCACGCTGGCGCTGCGCGTCGAGCGGGCACAGGCCAACGCCGGGGAGATCGCGCGGCGCCTCGCCGGTCACCCCGACGTCGTCGAGGTCCGCTACCCCGGCCTGCCCGCGGACCCCGGGCACGCACGAGCAGCCGCACAGATGGACGGGTTCGGCGCCGTCCTCGGTCTGCGGCCCGCGGGCGGGGCCACCGGTGCGGACGCGCTCGTGGCAGCAGTGGAGCTGTGGGTGCCCGCGACGAGCCTCGGCGGGGTCGAGTCGACCCTCGAGCGTCGCCGCCGGTTCGCCACCGAGTCGCTGACGGTCCCCGAGGACCTCGTGCGCCTGTCGGTCGGCATCGAGGACGTCGAGGACCTGTGGGCGGACCTCGAACGCGCGCTGACGGCTGCGCGCGGCGCGCGGGCCTGACGGCGGGCGGCGGCGAGGCGCGGCTGCTGCGCCGGCACCCTGCACGAGGTGCGGGGCGTCAGACGCCCTCGGCCTTGTGGGGGCGCGCCAGCAGCAGACCGGCGAGGCGGTCGACCGGCAGCCCCTCGTGCAGCACCTGCACGACCGCGGACGTGATGGGCATCTCGACACCCAGGGACGTCGCGAGCGCCAGGACCGAGCGGCAGGACTTCACGCCCTCGGCCGTCCCCCCGGTCGCCACGACCGCCTCGTCGAGGCCCATGCCACGGCCGATGTGCACACCCAGCGTGTGGTTGCGCGAGTCGGGCGACGCGCAGGTCGCCATGAGGTCGCCCATCCCGGCCAGCCCGGGGAACGTCTCGGCGTCGGCACCCAGCGCGAGCCCGAGCCGCGTGATCTCCACCAGCCCGCGCGTGATCACCGTCGCCATCGTGTTGTAGCCCATGCCCCGGCCCTGCGAGATGCCGACGGCCAGTGCGATGACGTTCTTCACGGCACCGCACAGCTCCACGCCGACGACGTCGGGGTTGGTGTACGGGCGGAAGTACGACGACGCGCAGGCGCGCGCCACGAGACGGGCCGTCGTGTCGCTCGTCGACGCCACGACCGTGGCCGTGGGCTGCCGCAGCGCGATCTCGCGCGCGAGGTTCGGCCCGGAGAGCACCGCGACGCGGCTCGCGTCGACGCCCAGGCTCTGGGCCACGACCTCGCTCATGCGCTGGTCGGTGTCGAGCTCGACGCCCTTCATGAGCGAGACGACGACCGCGTGCGGCGGCACCGCGTCCGCGAGGGGCACGAGCACGTCACGCGCGCGCTGGGACGGCACGGCGACCGCCACGACGTCGGCGCCCGCGACCGCGGTGTGGGCGTCGAGGGTCGCCGTGACACCCGCGGGCAGGTCGATGCCGGGCAGGTAGCGGGAGTTGCGGCCCTCGCGGGCGATCTCGTCGACGGTCGCCGCGTCACGGCCCCACACCGTCACCGCGCAGCCCGCGTCGGCCAGCACCGCGGCGAAGGTCGTGCCCCAGCTGCCGGAGCCGAGCACGGTCGCGCGCAGCGCCTCCGCCGGCGCCGTCGGGTCGGCGGTCACGCCGCGTCACCCGTCGTGCGCCGCCGACGCATGTCGAAGCGCTCCGCGGGCGCCTGCTCGCCGCGCACCTGCTCGAGGAGCTCGGTGATCGCCGTCATGACCCGCTCGGTGGCCTCGCGCAGCGTCGCTGTGTCGTGCGGCCGGTCGTACAGGTCCGACAGGTCGACCGGCGGGCCCGCGACGACCGTGACCTTCTTGCGCGGGAACGGCTTGAGCACCTTCGCGTAGCGACCGAGCAGGTCCTGCATGCCCCACTGCGCGACGGGCACGACGGGCGCGCGCGTCGTGAGCGCGAGCCGCGCCACACCCGTGCGGCCCACCATCGGCCACAGGTCGGGGTCACGCGTCAGGGTGCCCTCGGGGAAGACGGCGACGCACTCCCCCGCGCCCACGGCCGCGACGGCCGACCGCAGCGAGTCCCCCGCGGCGGCCGTGTCGCGGTGCACCGGGATCTGCCCGGTCGCGCGCAGCACGCGCCCCACCACGGGCACCCGGAACAGCGACGACTTGGCCAGCACGCGCGGCACGTGGCCGTGGTCCCACAGGTAGTGCGCGAAGGTCAGCGGGTCCACCTCCGTGAGGTGGTTCGCGACGGCGATGAAGCCGCCCTCGGAGGGCAGGTGCTCGGCACCGTGCCAGTCGGGACGGGTGGTCGCGAACAGGAACGTGCGCACGATCCGTGCGACGTTGCGGTAGGCGAGGTTGGAGCGGGCGGGCGACGGCACGGGAACCGATGGTAGCCGTGGAGACGACGACGTCCGTCAGCGACGGGCGTCGTCCGCGCGGCTGAACTGCGCGCCGAGCGCCTCGAGCTTGTCGGTGAAACGCTCGTACCCGCGGTCGATGAGGCTGATGCCCCGCACCGCCGACGTGCCCTTGGCCGCGAGCGCCGCGATGAGGTGGCTGAACCCTCCGCGCAGGTCCGGCACCTCGATCTCGGCGGCCGACAGCGGGGTCGGTCCGGAGATGACGGCCGAGTGGTAGAAGTTGCGCTGCCCGAACCGGCACGGCCGACCACCCAGGCACTCCTTGTAGACCTGGATGGTCGCGCCCATGCCCAGGAGCGCCTCGACGAACCCGAAGCGGTTCTCGTACACCGTCTCGTGCACGATCGACAGGCCGCGGGCCTGCGTGAGCGCGACGACGAGCGGCTGCTGCCAGTCGGTCATGAAGCCGGGGTGCACGTCCGTCTCGAGCTGGATCGAGCGCAGGTCGCCGCCTGGGTGGAAGAACCGGATGCCGTGGTCGTCGATCGTGAACTCACCGCCGACCTTGCGGAAGGTGTTGAGGAACGTCGTCATCTCCGGCTGCGTCGCGCCGCGCACGTACACGTCGCCGCCGGTCGCCAGCGCCGCCGACGCCCACGAGGCCGCCTCGATGCGGTCGGCCAGCGCCGTGTGCTGGAACCCGACCAGGCGCTCGACGCCCTCGATGCGGATGACACGGTCGGTGGCGACCGAGATGATGGCGCCCATCTTCTGCAGGACGTTGATGAGGTCCATGATCTCGGGCTCGATGGCCGCGTTGGACAGCTCGGTGATGCCCTCCGCGCGCACGGCCGTCAGCAGGAGCTGCTCGGTGGCCCCGACGCTCGGGTACGGCAGGGCGATCTTGGTGCCCTGCAGGCGGTGCGGCGCACGGATGCGGATGCCGTTCTCGGTCTTGTCCACCACGGCGCCGAACTGCCGCAGGATGTCGAGGTGGTAGTTGATCGGCCGGTCCCCGATGCGGCAGCCGCCGAGGTCGGGGATGAACGCCTCCCCGAGACGGTGCAGCAGCGGGCCGCAGAACAGGATCGGGATGCGGCTCGAGCCGGCGTGCGCGTCGATGTCCGCGACGTGCGCGGACTCGACGTCCGTCGGGTCGAGGCTGATCGTCCCCGCGTCGTCGTCGATCTCGACCTTCACGCCGTGCAGGCGCAGCAGGCCGGACACCACGGCCACGTCGCGGATCGCCGGGACGTTGCGCAGCTCGCTCGGCGTCTCGCCGAGCAGTGCCGCGACCATCGCCTTGGAGACGAAGTTCTTGGCCCCCCGGACGGTGATCTCTCCCCGCAGCGGGTTGCCACCGTCGACGTACAGCAGGTCGCTCATGCACACATCGTCCCTCACCGCGGCGCGTGCGCACGTCATCCGCGGCCCGGAATCCGCCGTCGTCGCAGAACCCTCACAACACGAGCGGGCGGGCCCGCGGCCTGGACCGCGGACCCGCCCGGACGACCTCGCAGGTCAGGGGCTCGACGAGAGACTCAGCCTGCGCGCGTGGGGCCGAGATCGAGCGACACGACCGGACGCGCCGGACGCACCGGCACCGGCGGCAGGTGCTTCGCCGGCAGCGTGGCGGGACGCCAGGACTCGCGGCGCTGCTCGAAGGCCGTGATCTCGTCCGCGTGCTGCAGCGTCAGCCCGATGTCGTCCAGACCCTCGATGAGGCGCCAGCGCGTGTAGTCGTCGACCTGGAAGGGCACGACGACGTCGTCGCAGGTCACGGTGCGCGACTCGAGGTCGACGGTCACCTCGGTGCCCGGCCGCGTCTCGAGGATCTTCCACAGCAGCTCGACGTCCTCCTGGGCGACCTGCGCGGCGAGCAGACCCTGCTTGCCGGAGTTGCCGCGGAAGATGTCGGCGAAACGCGCCGAGATGACGACGCGGAAGCCGTAGTCCTTCAGCGCCCACACCGCGTGCTCGCGCGACGAGCCCGTGCCGAAGTCCGGGCCGGCGACGAGCACCGAACCGGCGCGGTACGCGTCCTGGTTGAGGACGAACTCCGGGTCGCCGCGCCACGCCGCGAACAGCGCGTCCTCGAAGCCCGTGCGCGTGACCCGCTTGAGGTACACGGCGGGGATGATCTGGTCGGTGTCGACGTTGCTGCGACGCAGCGGGACGCCGACCCCGGTGTGCTGGGTGAACTTCTCCATGAGGGTTTCCTGCCTGCTTCTCGGGGGGCGTCAGACGGTCTGCAGCGCGTCGTCGGGGCTGAGCGGGCTGCCGTCGGGGACGGGCACGTCGGCGCCGAGGTCGGCGACCGACGAGAGCGTGCCGCGGATGGCCGTCGCGGCGGCGACGAGCGGCGACACGAGGTGCGTGCGCCCGCCCTTGCCCTGGCGGCCCTCGAAGTTGCGGTTGGACGTGGACGCCGAGCGCTCCTGCGGCGCGAGCTGGTCCGGGTTCATGCCCAGGCACATCGAGCAGCCGGCGTTGCGCCACTCCGCGCCGAAGTCGAGGAAGATCTGGTCCAGGCCCTCGGCCTCGGCCTGCAGGCGCACGCGCGCGGACGCCGGCACGACCAGGACGCGCACGTCGTCGGCCTTCTTGCGGCCCTTGACGAGCTTGGCGACGGCCCGCAGGTCCTCGATGCGGCCGTTGGTGCAGGAGCCGATGAAGACCGTGTCGACCTTGATGTCGCGCAGCGGCTGCCCCGGCGTCAGGCCCATGTACTCGATGGCACGCTCGGCGGCGACGCGTTCGTTGGCGTCGGCGATCTCCTCCGGCACCGGCACGTTGCCCGACAGCGGCAGGCCCTGGCCGGGGTTGGTGCCCCACGTGACGAACGGCTCGAGGTCGGCCGCCTCGAGGACGACCTCGGCGTCGAACACCGCGTCGTCGTCGGTGCGCAGCGTCCGCCAGTACTCGACGGCCGCGTCCCAGTCGGCACCCTCGGGCGCGTGCGGGCGACCCTTCAGGTACTCGAACGTCGTCTCGTCGGGGGCGATCATGCCCGCGCGCGCACCGGCCTCGATCGACATGTTGCAGATCGTCATCCGCCCCTCCATCGAGAGGTTGCGGATCGCCTCGCCGCGGTACTCCAGGACGTAGCCCTGGCCGCCGCCGGTCCCGATCCTGGCGATGATCGCGAGGATGATGTCCTTGGCGCTCGCACCGATCGGCAGCTGGCCGTTGACGGTGATCGCCATCGTCTTGAACGGCGCCAGCGGGAGCGTCTGGGTCGCGAGCACGTGCTCGACCTCGCTGGTGCCGATGCCGAACGCGAGCGCACCGAACGCGCCGTGCGTCGAGGTGTGCGAGTCGCCGCAGACGACCGTCAGGCCGGGCTGGGTGAGCCCGAGCTGGGGCCCGACCTGGTGGACGATCCCCTGGTCGGCGTCGCCCAGCGAGTGGATGCGGACACCGAACTCCGCGGCGTTGTTGCGCAGCGTCTCGATCTGCGTCCGGCTCGTCGCGTCGGCGATCGGACGGTCGATGTCGAGCGTGGGGGTGTTGTGGTCCTCGGTCGCGAGCGTGAGGTCGGGGCGACGGACCTGACGGCCGGCGAGGCGGAGCCCCTCGAACGCCTGCGGGCTCGTGACCTCGTGCACCAGGTGCAGGTCGATGTACAGCAGGTCGGGCGCACCGTCCGTGCCACGGCGCACGACGTGCGCCTCCCAGACCTTCTCCGCCAGCGTGCCGGCCATGTTCGTCGTTCCTTCCGTCCGGGCGAGGGCTCCCGGGTCGTCGAGTCCAGGGCCGTGTGCCGAGGGTCTCGTTTTCCCTCGGCTTGCATCTCAGCCTGCGAGACGCCAATATCGACCTATGGACAACTCTAGCGGAGTCGGCGTCCTGGACAAGGCCGCGTCGGTGCTGAGCGCCCTGGAGGCCGGACCCGCGACCCTCGCACAGCTGGTCGCCGCCACCCATCTTGCCCGCCCGACGGCCCATCGCCTCGCCGTTGCGCTCGAGCACCATCGTCTCGTGGCGCGCGACCTGCAGGGCAGGTTCGTCCTCGGACCGCGCCTGTCCGAGCTCGCCACGGCCGCCGGAGAGGACCGTCTGCTCGCCGCGGCCGGGCCGGTGCTGACGCTGCTGCGCGACCACACCGGCGAGAGCGCACAGCTCTACCGCCGGCAGGGCGACCAGCGCATCTGCGTCGCCGCGGCCGAGCGACCCATCGGGCTGCGGGACTCGATCCCGGTCGGAGCGACCCTGACGATGCAGGCGGGGTCCGCTGCCCAGGTGCTCCTCGCCTGGGAGGAGCCCGACCGGCTGCACCGCGGCCTGCAGGGCGCGAAGTTCACGGCGACGATCCTGTCCGGCGTCCGCCGCCGCGGCTGGGCCCAGTCCGTGTCGGAGCGCGAGGTCGGCGTGGCGTCGGTCTCGGCGCCGGTGCGTGGGCCCTCCGGACGGGTCGTCGCCGCCGTGTCGGTGTCGGGGCCGCTCGAGCGCCTCTCACGCCAGCCGGGTCGGCTGCACGCCGCGGCCGTGGTCTCCGCCGCGAACCGCCTCACCGAGGTCCTGCGCCGCACGGCCGACTGACCCCGAGGGGCACGTCCTCGGGGCCCGGGCGCCGCACGTCGGCCGCCCGGGCTCCGTCGCGCCCGGCCGACGTCGGCCGCTCCCGACGCGTCGCCGGGCGCGGTCGGCCCGGGCGACGGAGGGGGGCGACGAGAGTGGGCACCGCAGGGGGACGACGCCGGGACGCCGCGCCGGACCGGTGGACGACGAAGGCCCGGTCACCTGAGGTGACCGGGCCTTCAACGTACCCCCGACCGGATTCGAACCGGCGCTACCGCCGTGAGAGGGCGGCGTGCTAGGCCGCTACACAACGGGGGCCTTGCTCACGACCCGTGGGCCGCTTGCCGAGTGGATACTGTACCTGACGTTCGCCGAGAGTCGAAATCTCGCGGCTCCGACAGGACCGCCACCAGGGCGGACGCATCCGAGAAGCCACCCGGACCGAAGCTCGGGCGACGACGCTGGGGTACCAGGACTCGAACCTAGACTAACTGAACCAGAATCAGTCGTGCTGCCAATTACACCATACCCCAAGGGCTGTGACTGACCGTGGGTCAGGGCACAACTCCAGCGGTACGCGTCCGGGGGACCCGTACCGGCCGTGAACATTACCTGAGCCGAGGGGCCCGGGTCCAACCGGTACCCGGTGGCACGGGTCACGTCCCGGCACCGCCCCGACGACGCGGAGGGCCCTGGCTCAGCGCGTGGGGATCTCACCGATCTCCGTCACGTCGTACCAGAGCAGGTCGCGCTCGTCGAGACGCTCGATCGCCGCCTCGTCGCCGCCGGCCGCCGCCGCCACGTCGCCCGCCGCGGCGGGCTCGTCGACGTGCACGCTCGCCATGCGGCTCGTGCCCACCTCGCAGGAGACCTCGACGGCCGAGGCCACCGGCGCGTCGTCGAGCAGGCGCACGGACGCGTCGGGCACGTCCGCCGCGACGACCACCCGCAGCGCCGGCGCCGTGGGGTCCGCGGCGAGCAGCAGCAGCGAGCCGTCGGCCGCGGCGGACTGCGCCGCGTACTCCCACCCCTCGTCGTCCTCGTCGGGCCAGAGCTCCCGGAGCGCCGGTGTCACCGCGTGACCGACCCGCGGTGTGAGGACGACGGGAGACACGTGCTGGAGCTCGGCCAGGGTCACGGGCAGGTAGACGCGCACCGGGCCAGTCTGCCCCCCGCGAGGTCCGCTCAGCCCACCGGCACGCGCGCCGTCGGCGCGCCGGCGGCCACACCCGCCGCGACCTCCGCCGCCAGCGCGGCCAGGCTGCGTCGCGCGGGCGAGCCCGGCGCGACCTCCCGCAGGGCCCGCCCGTCGAGCATCGCGGCGTCCACGGCCGCGCGGTCCTCGGGCACCAGGAGGACGTCCTCGACGCCGGCGTAGCGGGCGAGCGCCGCCGCCACGGCCTCCCCCGGCCGCGCGCCCGCCACCGTCGGCCGCACCCGGTTGACGACGACGCGGCGTGCGTGCGCCAGGCCCCGGTCCGATGCGTCGGCCAGCGCCCGCACGAGGCGCTGGACCCCCACCGGGTCGGCGGCGCCGACCACGACGACGAGATCCGCCTGCTCCAGCGCGACGAGCGTGGCGGCGTTCCGGGCGGGTGCGCGCGTGTCATAGCTGAGCATCTCGTCCTGCTCGAGGCAGAACCCGGTGTCGACCACCGTGATGTCGGCGAGCTCCCGGGCGCGCGAGAGCACGAGCTCGAGCGAGCTCCCGGGCAGCTCGGGCCACCGGTCCGCGCGCGAGATCCCCGACAGCAGCCGCAGCTCGGGCAGCACGACGGGTGCGAGGCGTGCGAGCGTCGTCAGGTCGAGAGCACCCTGCCCGGCGGCACGCGCAGCGGCCGCGACGCCGGGGGCCTCGTCCAGCACGCCCAGCACCTGCGCCACCACACCGCCGTACGTGTCGGCGTCGACCAGGAGCGTCGAGCGCTCGAGCGCCGCGAGCTCCGCGGCGAGGTTGACCGCCACGAACGTGCGGCCCGGCGCGCCCGTGGGCCCCCAGACCGCGACGGTCGCGCCCCGGCGCGTCGGCACCACGGGCGCCGGGGCCGCGGCCGGCTGTGCCGGGCCGTCCCCGAGCACGGCGAGCGCCTCGCGCACGACGTCAGGCACGTCACCGTCGCCCGTCACGTCGACGACGAGGTCCGCCCCGTGCGCGGTCAGCCGCTCGGCCAGCCAGGGCCGCGCCGGGTCGCCGAGGCCCATCACGCGTACGCCGCAGCGGTGCAGCACCGCCACGGCCTCACGGTCGAGCCGGTCGAGGTCACCGGAGACCACCGCGAGTCCGCCCAGGCCCGCCTCCGCCGCCGCGAGCAGCTCGGTCAGATCCGCGCACCGCCGCGTCACGGACAGCCGCCCGCCCGAACCCTCGACGGCCTCCACGATCGCGGACTCCGCGGCCCCCTGGACCGCGCACAGCACCCCGACACCCACCTCAGGCCCCCGGCACCGGGACGAGATCCACCGTGCCGCGGCCGGCGAGCGCGCCGAGCACGGTGGGCAGGTCGTCGACCGGGACCAGCACGTGCGCCGTGCGTGCCCCACCGCTCGCGAACGCGCCGTCGGGGCTGCTGAGCTCGGCCACCGTCAGGCCCGCGGCCAGCTCCCGCGGTACCGCGTCCCCGCCCGGCTCGGTGGCGCCTTCGGTCGGGGGCTCGGGCGTGAACCACAGGTCGACCCTCGAGCCCGCCTGCAGGCCGCTCGGCGCCGGGCCGGACAGCGCGACGGGGACCGCCCGGACGTCGAGGTCCGTCGCGTCGCCCACGGCTGCGACCGGCACGAGCTCACCCGCCCCGACCGTGCGCAGCAGCACCGCACCGTCGGGCAGCGGCTCGTCGGCGCGCAGGTAGCCGTCGACGCGGTCCGCGAGCCGGACGTCGGCCACGACGAGCGCCGCGGACGAGAGCGCCGCTCCCGGGACGAGCACGTCGCGCGCGACGTAGACCGGCACGGTGCGCTGGGCCGTCGTCACCGCCCAGCTCCCCAGCACGACGGACGACGCGATCAGGGCGATCCCGACGAGCAGGCGGGGGTCGCGCCACCCGGGGCGGCGCAGGCGCGCCGCCGTCGGGGCGGGCAGGTCGAGCACGGTGGTGTCCACGAGAAGGCTCCTGGTCGACGAGGACGGCGGGCGGGAGGTCGTGACCGCCGGCGGCGCTGCCGCGACCCGGCGAGGTCTCCCCCGACGGGACGAGTGTGGCGTGCGACGGTGGTCCGTGCGGCGGGTGCGCGTCGACCTGTGGACAACCGCACCGGCGCGACGTGCCGTGGAAGACTGCAGCCATGGCACCGAGGTTCCTGACGCTCGCCGACGTGTCCGAGATCCTCAACATCTCGGCGCCCCAGGCGTACGCGCTCGTCCGCTCCGGCGACCTGCCGGCGATCCAGATCGGCGGGCGGATGCAGTGGCGCGTCGAGGCGAGCGAGCTCGAGCGGTACATCGAGCGCATGTACGCGGAGACACGCGCGCGCAACGCGCAGGGCGCGGTCTCCGACGGCACCGTCTGAGCCGTCGTCGACCCTGCCGACGCGACCGCGTCCGGCGCGGGGCGTCATCGCGACACCACCGCGAGCAGGGCGTGGAACGGCACGCTGACGGTGCGCCCCGCGGGCGCCTCGGGGGTGACGTCCACGTGGTCGGCCCCCACCCGGTCGAGCCGCCCGGTGACGACGCCGACGTCGGTGCGCACGCAGACCACGACCCTGTCGCGCGCGAGGGCGCGCAGCACGTGCCCGAGCCCGAGCGCAGACTCCAGGCGCCCTGCGGGAGGGGCGACCCTCGGGCCCAGGCCCTCGACGGTGCGGATCGCCCGGGTCGGCACCACCGCGCGGCGCCCGCCGCCGAGGTCGAGCAGCACCCACTGCGCGGCGGCCTCGGACACGACGCCGGCGAACGGCTCCTCGGGGGCCACCACGACGCGCACACGAGCGCCGACCGCCCCCCGGAGCCGGTCGGCGAGGTTGACCCGCGCCCGCTCGGCGCGCGTCAGCTCGGCGACGTCCCACCGGGCCTCGTCGGCTCGCCCGGCGGCCAGCTGCGCCTCAATGTCGGCGAACAGGTGCTCCCACCGACGACCGGGCGTCGGAGGTATCACCGCGTAGCCCTCGCCACTCACTGAACGGACACTACTGGACATACCGGCCACGCTCGACTACACCTAGGTGCACCCGTCGTCATCAAACAACATCCAACTGCATCATCGAGGAGCATCGTGACCGACCTGCCGCCGCCCCGCCCGCCGCGCTCACCGCGTCCCGTCGCCGCCGCCGCCGGTCTCGTCGTGGCGGGTGCGATCGCCCTCGTCGTCGCCGGAGCACTCGGTCTGTGGCTCGCGGACCACGTCGCGTCGACCCGGCTGTGGCGGGTCGAGGACGTGGTCGGGCCGCTCGTCGTCACCGCCGGAGTGCTCGCCGCGACGTGGGCGGGCGTCTCGGCGCTCGTCGCGGGACTGTGCGCGGCGGTGCGCGCGACGGGCGGCGCGTGGCGCGCCGGCGAGAGCGCCGTGCAGCGCTGGGCCCCCGGCCTCGTGCGACGTGCGCTGGCGGTCGCCGTCGCAGCCGGGGTCGGGCTGACCGGTGCGGCCGGCGCGCACGCGACGACGCTCGACGCTCCTTCACCTGCCGCGTCCGTCATCGTGGACCTCGGCTGGGCGCCGACGCAGGGCGACCCCCTGCACGTCGACGCAGCACCCGGCGTGACACCGACAGCGAGCTCGGCAGCCACCCCGACAGCGACACCGACGCCGGACGTCGAGCCGGCCGCCGCCCTCGGTGCGCCGGCGCCGACGCCCGACGACCGGACCACCGTCGGTACCGCCGCACCGACGACCAGTGCCCCGGCCGCGGTCGCGCCCGCCGTCGCTGGGGCGGCGACGGTCCCCGTCTCCGCCCCCGTACCCCCACCCGAGACGGCGCCACCGCCGACGGCCGACGCACCGGTCGGCACCGTGGAGGTGCGTGCCGGTGACAGCCTGTGGGGACTGGCGGCACGTTCGCTCGGCCCCGGGGCGACCGATGCGCAGATCGCCGCGGAGTGGCCCCGCTGGTACGCCGCCAACGCCTCGACGATCGGCCCCGACCCCGACGTGCTGCTCCCCGGCCAGGTGCTGGTGGTCCCGACGGCGGACGGGAGCGCGCGATGACCACGCTCCCCCAGGACGACGAGGTCGACGCCTCGGTCGTCGAGGACACGGTCGCCCGGCTCGAGGTCGTCCCCGACCCTCCGGCCGGTGGCGTCCGGCACCTCGCCGCGGTCCCGGAGACCGCGCCCGTCGCGGACGACGAGCGCGCACGAGCACCGGAGCCACGTCCGCGGCTGCGCCTCGTCCCGGCGCCCACCCCGCTGCGTGCCGTCCCGGCCCCGGCCCCCGCGACCCCGCCCCTGCTGCGCGTCCGCGCGCGGCGCTCCTCGGCGCCCGACGGGTGGCACGTCGTCGGTGGCGAGGATCGCGACGACGAGCGCGGCGCCGCCCCCGTCACCGACGCCGGCAGGTTCGCGCACGGGGTGGGGCTCGCGTGCGTGGAGGTCGTCCTGGGCCGGCGTCCCGCGGCGCAGCTCGCGCGGTGGGTCGCACCGCACGTGCTGGACTCGCTGCAGGAGAGCGCCGACCTCGTGCGCCGCGCGGGGGTCCTGACGCACGCCCGCCGGCCCGCCGCACGACGTGTGCGGGTGTGCCCCGTGGACCGCCACACCGCCGAGGTCTGCCTGGTGGTGGACGACGGTGTACGTGTGCGGGCGGTGGCGCTGCGGCTCGAGGCTCACCGCGGCGCATGGCGCGTCACCACGCTGGAGATCGGCTGAGCCTCACCGCACGACGCCGCGGCCCCCGTGACGTGGTCACGGGGCCGCGGCGTCGTGCGGGTCGCCGACCTGCGTCAGCGCTTGCGCTGCTTGGCCTGCTTGCGGCGGTCCGCGCGGTTCGACCCGCCACCGGCCGCGGGGCTGGCCGCGCGCGCCGCGCCGCCCGAGCCCTCCGAGCGGGTGACGGTCGCGCCGTCCCCGTCGACCGACGGAGCCGAGTACTGCAGCGGCGTCTCCTGCGCCGGGCCGTCGAGGCCCTTGGCGAGCAGTCCGCCGGACGCCGGGCGATCGGCCGCGCCGGCCCCCGCGGTGGCCGCAGCCTGCGCTGCGGAGTCGGCGTCGACGACGGGGGCGTCGGCAGGCGCGTCCGTCGGTTCGGCGACCTGCACCTCGAGGTTGTACAGGAACTGGACCGACTCCTCCTTGATGGAGTCCGTCATCGCCGTGAACAGCTGGAAGCCCTCGCGCTGGTACTCGATGAGGGGGTCACGCTGCGCCATCGCGCGCAGGCCGATGCCCTCCTTGAGGTAGTCCATCTCGTACAGGTGCTCGCGCCACTTGCGGTCCAGGACCGACAGCACGACGCGACGCTCCAGCTGGCGCATGTTCGCCTCGCCCAGGTGCGCCTCGCGCTCCGCGTACGCGTGCTCGGCGTCCGACAGGACCTCCCGCGTGATGAGGTCGGTCGACAGCCGCGTCGAGCTGCCCGCGGCCTCGACGACCTCCTCGGGCGTGATGGAGATCGGGTAGACCCCGCGCAACGCCGTCCACAGCGCGTCGAGGTCCCAGTCCTCCGGGCGGCCCTCGGCCGTCGCGAGCGCGACGTACTCCGACAGCACGTCGGAGCGGAAGTGCGCGACCTGCTCCTGCAGGTCCTCGCCGTGCAGCACGCGGCGACGCTGCTCGTAGATGACCTCGCGCTGGCGGGACATCACGTCGTCGTACTTCAGGACGTTCTTGCGGATCTCGAAGTTGCGCGCCTCGACCTGCGACTGCGCCGACTGGATGCCGCGCGTGACGATCTTGGACTCCAGCGGCATGTCCTCGGGGAACCCGGCGCGCGTCATCATCGACTCCGCGAGCCCGGAGTTGAACAGGCGCATGAGGTCGTCCTGCATCGACAGGTAGAACCGGGACTCGCCCGGGTCGCCCTGACGGCCGGAGCGGCCGCGCAGCTGGTTGTCGATACGGCGCGACTCGTGACGCTCGGTGCCCAGCACGTACAGCCCACCGAGCTCGGTGACCTCCTCGTGCTCGGCAGCCACGGCCTCCTTGGCCTTCTCGAGGACGTCGGGCCAGGCGGCCTCGTACTCCTCCGCGTTCTCCGCGGGGTCGAGCCCGCGCGTGGCCATCTCCGCGACCGCCATGAACTCGGCGTTGCCGCCGAGCATGATGTCGGTACCGCGCCCGGCCATGTTGGTGGCGACCGTGACGGCGCCCTTGCGGCCCGCCTGCGCGACGATCGACGCCTCACGCGCGTGCTGCTTGGCGTTGAGCACCTCGTGCGGGACGCCCTGCTTCTTGAGCTTGGACGACAGGAGCTCGGACTTCTCGACGCTCGTGGTGCCGACGAGGACCGGCTGGCCCTTGGCGTGCCGCTCGACGATGTCCGCGACGACCGCGTCGAACTTGCCCTCCTCGCTCTTGTAGACGAGGTCCTTCTGGTCGATGCGCTGCATCGGCCGGTTGGTCGGGATCGGCACGACGCCGAGCTTGTAGGTGCCCTGGAACTCGGCCGCCTCGGTCTCGGCGGTACCGGTCATGCCCGCGAGCTTGTCGTAGAGCCGGAAGTAGTTCTGCAGCGTGATCGTGGCGAGCGTCTGGTTCTCCGCCTTGATCGCCACACCCTCCTTGGCCTCGATGGCCTGGTGCATGCCCTCGTTGTACCGACGTCCGGGCAGGATGCGTCCGGTGTGCTCGTCGACGATGAGGACCTCGCCGTTCATCACGACGTAGTCCTTGTCGCGCTTGAACAGCTCCTTGGCCTTGATGGCGTTGTTGAGGAAGCCGATGAGCGGCGTGTTGAGCGACTCGTAGAGGTTGTCGATGCCGAGGTAGTCCTCGACGCGCGCGATACCGGGCTCGAGCACGCCCACCGTGCGCTTCTTCTCGTCGACCTCGTAGTCGCGCTCCGGCTGCAGGCGCCGCACGACCTTCGCGAACTCGCCGTACCACCGGTTCGCGTCGCCCGACGCGGGACCGGAGATGATCAGCGGCGTACGGGCCTCGTCGATGAGGATCGAGTCGACCTCGTCGACGATCGCGAAGTGGTGGCCGCGCTGCACGAGGTCGTCGACGCTCCACGCCATGTTGTCGCGCAGGTAGTCGAAGCCGAACTCGTTGTTCGTGCCGTAGGTGATGTCGGCCGCGTACTGCTCGCGCCGCTGCGCGGGTGTCAGCTGCGACAGGATCGTGCCGGTCGTCAGGCCGAGGAACCGGTACACGCGCCCCATGAGGTCGGCCTGGTACCCGGCGAGGTAGTCGTTGACCGTGACGACGTGCACGCCCTTGCCGGTCAGCGCGTTGAGGTACGCGGGCGCGGTGGCGACCAGGGTCTTGCCCTCACCGGTCTTCATCTCGGCGATGTTGCCGAGATGCAGCGCCGCACCACCCATGAGCTGGACGTCGAAGTGGCGCTGGCCGAGCGTGCGGCGCGACGCCTCGCGGACCGCGGCGAACGCCTCGGGCAGCAGGTCGTCGAGCTTCTCGCCGTCGGCCAGGCGCGCCTTGAACCGGTCGGTCTCCTCGCGCAGCTCGGCGTCGGACAACGAGGTGAAGCTGTCCTCCAGGGCGTTGACCTGGGCAGCGATGCCGGACAACTTCTTGAGGATCCGCCCCTCGCCCAGCCGGAGGACCTTCTCGAGGATCGCCGTCACGCAACTCTCCCGACGTCGTTGGCGCCCGTCCGCTCGCGGCGTCGGGGCGGTGCGTGTCGCCCGACCGCTCGGCCGGGCCCGACCATCGTAGGCGAGCCGCGGGACCGACGTGGCCGCTGCTCAGGCTCCGGGCGGCACGACCTCGACCGCGAGCGCGCGCGCGAGGTCACCCGCGGCGTCCCCGCCGACCAGGACGTCCTGGAGGCCGAGCCACGCGGCGACCTCTGCGAGCTCGGCGGCGAGCTCGTGGGCGACCTCGGCGTCGGACGGCGCACCGGTCAGGGGGTCGCCCGCGGGCCCGGGGGCCCGGTGCGCAGCGTGCACGCGCAGGACACCGCCGCGCCGGTCCGCCTTGAGGTCGACGAGCGCGACCAGCCGCTCCCCCAGCAGGAACGGCAGCACGTAGTACCCCCACACGCGCTGCGCCGCGGGCACGTAGATCTCGAGGCGGTAGCGCAGTCCGAAGAGCTGCTCGGTGCGCGTGCGCTCCCACACGAGCGGGTCGAACGGGCTCAGCAGGGCGCGGCCCTGCGCACGGCGCGGGACCGCGGCGTCCCGGTGCCGGTACAGCGGACCGCGCCACCCCGTGACCTCCACGGGCTCGAGCACGCCGTCCTCGACGAGCTCGGCCACGGCGGTGCGGGTCGGCTCGACGCCGGTCCGCCAGTGGTCGGCCAGGCACCGCAGGCCGGCGACGCCGTGCGCCCGCGCCGCGATCTCGGTCAGCCGGCGGCGCGCCGTGCGCTCGTCGGCGGGCGGCGCCGCGAGCACCTCACGGGGCAGTGCCCGGTCGGGCAGGTCGAAGCGCCGCTCGAACTGCGCGTTCCGCCCCGCCGTCGTGAGCTCGCCGACGTAGAAGAGGTACTCCAGGGCGTGCCTGGCCTCGGTCCACGACCAGCCCCACGCGTCGGTGCGACGCGCCGGGCCCCCGAGCAGCTCCTGCGCCTCGCGCGCCGTGACGGGCCCGTGCTGCTCGACGACCTCCCACGCGGCCGCGACCTGCGGGGACCGCCCGACGGGCACGCCGTCGAGGCAGTCGCCCCGCCGCTCGACCCGGGCCCGGTTCGCCGCGTGCTTGAAGGCGAGGTCGCGGAACGTCGCCGGCGGGACGAGGGACGCCTCGTGGGCCCACGTCTCGACGAGCCGCCGCGGCGCCCTGCCCGTCGCGCGGTCGAGCGCGGTCACGTCCCACGCACCGCTCCGCGAGTACACGGGCACGAGGTGCGCACGCGCCAGGACGTTGACCGAGTCGACCTGCAGCAGGCCGAGTCTGTCGACGACGCGCTGCAGCTCCCGGGCGCCTCCGGGTCCCGGGCGCACGGGGCGGCGCCGGTCCAGGCCTGCGGCGCGCAACGCCGCGCGGCGCGCCTGCGACCGGGTCAGCCTCTGCCGAGGGGTGTCGACCATGAGCCGATCCTGCCCGCGCCCTCCGACACCCGGCGGACGGCGAGCGCGCCGCACGTCAGCGCGGCCGCGCGCCCGTCCCCCTGCTCCCGCGGGACGGGCCCGGCCCGGGGCACGGCGCGGGCGTCGGGTCGGGCGGCACGCCGGCAGTCAGCACGGCGAGCACCGCGTGGTAGGCGGGCTTGGGTGCGCCGGCGCGGTCGAACAGCAGCGGCGTCCCGCCGGGGCGCCAGGAGTCGACGTCCCGCACGCCCCAGACGGTGATGCCGGTGCACCGCTGCACCGCGAGGCATGCGGACACGACCCGCGCGTAGTCCGCGGCCTGCACGTCGCCCGACCCCTCGACGTCCAGCTCGGTGATCTGCACCTCCACGCCGAGCGCCGTGAAGGCCTCGAGCGTGGCCCGGTAGTCCTCCGGGACGGGCGTGTGCGGGCCGAAGTGCGACTCGAGCCCGACGCAGTCGATCGGGACGCCCCGGGCCCGCAGGTCCGCGACCATGGCGAGCACCGCCTGCGTCTTCGCGTGCCGCAGGTCGTCGGTGTGGTAGTCGTTGTAGCAGAGCCTCGCCCCCGGGTCCGCCGCACGCGCTGCTCGGAAGGCCGCCTCGATCCAGTCGTCGCCCGTGCGCTGGAAGTTCGAGGCGCGCCGCGCCCCGGTGCCGTCGACGAAGGCCTCGCTCACGACGTCCCACGAGTGGACCTCGCCGCGGTAGTGCTCGACCACGCGCGTGACGTGCTCGAGCATCGCCTCGCGCAGTGCCGAGCCGGCCAGGCCTGCGAGCCAGCCCGGTTGCCCGGCGTGCCACAGCAGCGTGCGCCCGCGCACCTGCGTGCCACGCGCGCGCGCCCAGTCGACCGCACGGTCGCCCGCGTCGAACGTGAAGCGGCCACGCACGGGCTGCAGGGCGTCGAGCGTGAGCTCGTTCTCGGGCGTGACCGAGCCGAACTCGCGCTCCACGAGCCCCACGTACGTCGGGTCGCCCAGCCGCGCGGACTGCAGCGCGGTGCCGAACGAGCGCCCGGTCAGCCGCGCCGCGTCGTCGAGGCCCGCGACCGCCGACCAGCCCGGCGCGGCGGGCACGCCGATCGCGAGCACGGTGGCGAGCGCGAGCGCGCCGGTGCGGCGCCGGTGCCGAGCCACCGCACCTCGCGTCTTTCGCGTCCACCTCACCGCGCACCTCCTCGCTGCTGCCGCCGTCCGCGACGGACGGGGGTCGCGCGACGCCGGTCGGGGGCGCCCGGCCGGTGACCGGTGCCGGGCCCCCGCAGCTGCAACGTGCTGCCCGACGTCCGCTGCGACCACCCGCCGAACCGTTTCCGCCCGTCGCGCTGCCCCTAGGGGCCGCGTGGTGAGCCCGCAAGTTTCGGTCGGCCTGCGCCCTGGCGCATGTCGCGGCTCGCCTCGCCGCGAGGCCGCAGACCGCGGCGGCCCTGTTCAGGGACCTGCCCGGCACCACGTCGGGCGTGCCGCGCGTGCGCTCCCGCTCCGAATCGCTTCAGCAGGCCGGCCAACCTCGCGACAGTTTTCCGCAACTTCCCCGCATGTCTTGACGGAACCACCGTGCTCAGGCCACGGTCGTCACCCGAGGGCACACGGCACCGACACCGCAGCCCGACCACGCTCCCGGTGCCGGGCGGACCGCGCCGCCCGGCACTGGGGTTCCACCAGCACGACGCACCGCGGGGCGGTGGGCCCGTCGGCCCACCGCCCCGCGCGTCCTGGCCGGGCGCGACGCGCGCCCCGGCGGTTCAGCCGACAGCCCGGCTCGACCCCCCGGTCACGACGGGCGTGTCGAGCTTGATGACGCCGTAGCTCCACCCTCGCCGGCGGTACGCGACCGCCGGCTGAGCGGTCTCGGCGTCGACGAACAGGAAGAAGTCGTGGCCGACGAGCTCCATCTCGTACAGCGCGTCGTCGACCGTCATCGGCTCGGCCCGGTGCAGCTTCTCGCGGATGAGCACCGGCGAGTCGCCCAGCACGGTCTCGGTGACGCCGTCCTCGCCGGGCTCGTCGGGCGGCGGCGGCTGCGGCGCGGGCGGCCGCACGTCGACGGGCGTGAGCGGAGTGTGGTTGCGGTGGTCCTTGCGCCGGTCACGCGCACGCCGCAGCCGCTCGAGCAGCCGCCCCAGGGCGACGTCCAGGGCCGCGTACGCGTCGTCCGCGCACGCCTCGGCCCGGATCACCGGCCCCTTGTCCACCACCGTCAGCTCGACCTTCTCGCTGCTTCCGGACTGACGCGGGTTGGGTTCGTGCGAGACGAGGACGTCGACGCGCTGCGCGCGCGGGGCCAGCTGCTCGATCTTGGCGAGCTTGCTCTCGAGATGGGCGCGATACCGCGGGGACACCTCGGTGTGCCGGCCGGCAACCACGATCTCCATGTGGGCCTCCTGGGAGGTCGGGGGCGGGCAGCGCCCGCCCGGACGAGACGTACGTCTGCTGCCCCACGACGGGGGCGGGCGGCATCACCTCCTCCGCCGTGCGTCCCCGCCCGACTGCTGCGGCGAGATGCCCGGCGTCCGTTCCCAGGGCACCACGCTAACCCCCCGGGGGACGTCCTGGCGCGGGACTCGCTCGTCCGGACGGGCGACCCCGGTGCCGGCCCCGCCGCCGGGTGCCGGCGTGGCCGCGAGCGCGACGGCGCCGAGCACCTGGGCGCCGGCCCCGACCAGCGCCGCGTGGCACGCCGCGAGCGTCGCGCCGGTCGTCAGGACGTCGTCGACGAGGACCACCCGGAGCCCCGCGGCACGTCGCCGGCGCCGCACGCGCACGGCGCCCACCAGCGCCGTGCGCCGCGCACGGGCCGAGAGCCCTGCGAGGTCGGGGCCCGCGCACCGCGCGAGCGCCACGAGCCGGTCCGCCGGCACGCCCGCGTCCCGCAGACCGGCCGCCACCGCGGCCGCGAGCAGCTCCACGGGGGCACGCCCACGGCGCCGACGGGCGGCCGCCGTGGACGGCACCGCGACGACCGCGACGCCGGGGTGGCGCACGTGCTCGGCGACGGCGGCGCCCGCACGCCGCGCCGCGGCGGCCACGTGGCGGTCGAGGTCCTGGCGCCCCCCGTCCTTCCACGCCGAGAGCCCGTGCCGCACCGGCCCCGCGTACCGCGCGGGCGCCCAGACGGGCAGCAGCGTCCGGCCGTCGAGGAGGTCGAGCCGCCCCGCGTCGTGGTCGCGGCGGACCGTCGCGCCGAGCAGCGTCGGCGCGCACGCGGCGCACCACGGCACGTCGGGCAGCCCGCAGCCGGCACACGCGACCGGGACGACGAGCCGTGCGACGTCCTGCCAGGCTCGCGCCGCCAGCGCAGCCGCACGACGCACCGGCCGGGCCGTCGGATCGGGGAGCACCCGCCCAGGGTGCCGCGCGCACGCCGCCCGGTGCGGCGCCACCGCCCGCACCTGTGGACCGGCCCGGCGGCGGGCGCACCTGGGGACGGCTCGGCCCGCGGGCCTCACGGCCGGCACCGCGTCAGCCCGGGAAAGCCGCCCCGGCGACCTCGAGCACGTCCGTCACGCCCGGGACCGCGACCCACGTGCCGCCCTCGTGCCGCAGCACGTCACCGTCCGCCGTGACGACGTACAGCGAGCGCGTGCCCCGGTCGGCAGCGATGTCCACGACGTCCGCGACCGCGGGCAGCGGGGTGCTGCTGCCGGCGACCGGGACCAGGTACGGCGTCGGGCCCGCGTCGCCGTCGGCGAGCACGCCCAGGGTGACGTCGTCGACCCACACCAGCGATCGCGTCGGGGTGAGGGACGCACCGGCGCGCACCGCCGCGCCGAGCGTCAGCGGCACGCCTCGCTCGTCCCGCGTCACGCCGGCGACCTCGAGCGTCGCCCCCTCCGCACCGCGCGAGACGACCGCGACGCGCGTCCCGTCACGCGACACGCGCACCGCCTCCACCGTGCGCCCGACGAGCCAGTCCGCGGTGACCTCGACGGCCGTGCCGTCGAGCCGGACGGCGTCGAGCCGCCCCGCGGCGTCGCCACGGGCCGTCCAGACCCACGCGTACCTGTCGGCCGAGGGCGCGGCGAGCGCGGGGCCCGTGAGCAGCGTGCGCTGCTCGGCGTCGCCGACCGGCACGGCGACGAGGGTGGAGGCGTCCGCGAGGGCCACGCGCACGCCGCCGTCGGCCGTGCGCGCCGCACTGTGCGGCCGCGAGCCCACGACCGCACCGACCCCGTCGACCGGGACGGCCGACCCACCGACGAGACGCAGCGCCTGGCCGTCGACCAGCAGCTCGAGCTCGCCCGGGTCGGGGGCCGCCAGTGCCGTGGCGGCACCCCCGAGCGGCGCACCCCCGGCGCGCACGACCAGCTTGTCCACGCCGAGCCGCTCCAGCGTCGCACGGAGCTGCGCCAGCAGCAGGCCGCGGTCCGCGTCCTGCACGGCCGCCGCGGGCTCGAGCGTCATCTCCGCCACCTTGCCCTCGAGCGCGACGGCCGCAGGCTTGAGCTCCGTACCGGGCGGCACCGCCGTCACCACGGCGTCCTGGAGCCACGGTGAGGGACCGGCCAGCAGCGCCCGCACCGCGGCGGTGGGCACGTTGCGGTCGCGGAACCACCGGACCTCCGGCACGAGGAGCTTCTCGTCCGGCGTGAGGAAGTACAGGTACGCGGGGCGGAACTGCTGCACGAACCGGCGCGCCGTCACGACCAGGACGTCGGGGGCGTAGGCGATCCGCCACTCCCCCCGAGCGTTCTGCACGAGCTCGTAGCGCAGCGTCTCGACCGCGTCCGACGGCGTCTCGAGGTACCGGCCGTCCGCGTCGACCTTGGCCGAGACCGTGAGCTCCACCGTGACCTGCGCGTCGCCGGTCTGCTCGACCTCGAACCTGCTCGTGACGACCGTCCCCGCGCCCGGGTCCCACTCGGTGCTGGCGTCGGCGGCCAGGAACTGCCGGGTCTTCTCGAACTCACCGGTCACCTCGGCGTCCGAGGCGAGCAGGAAGCCCTCGACGATCCGCTCGGGGTCCGCCCCGGGCTCGGGTCCCTGCGCGAGGACCACGACGACGTCCTGGTCGCCGTCCAGCCCGGCGTCCGCGCGGCCCTCGGTGACCGGCCCGTCCGTCGGGATCGCGACGCAGGCCGTCAGCGCCGTCAGGAGCGCCGCGAGACACGTCGCGGCCCGGACCCGCCTCACGACCGGCCCCGCGGTCCCGCACCCGGCGCCGTCGGTGCCGGGTCGTCGGGCCGCACGTCCGTCCGCGCCGGGTCGGTCGGGTTGCTGACGATGGCGATCTCCCCGGTCATGGGCGGCAGGTCGGGCAGGTCGGCGGGGTCGGTGCCGCGTGCGGGTGTGGTCGGCGCGACAGCCGGCTCGTCGTCCTCGGGGACGAGCGGCAGCGGTGAACCGTCGAGCCGGATGCCCGCACGGCGGGGCAGCGTCAGCCGGAAGCAGGCGCCGCGCCCCGGACGTCCCCACGCCTCGAGCGTGCCGCCGTGCAGGTGCGCGTCCTCGAGCGAGATCGCCAGGCCCAGGCCCGTGCCGCCGGTCGTGCGCGCCCGCGCGGGGTCGGCGCGCCAGAACCGGTCGAACACGTGCAGCGCCTCCTGGGCCGTCATGCCGACGCCGTGGTCGCGCACGGTCACGGCCACCGCCGCCGCGTCGACACCGACGCGGACCTCGACGGCGGACCCGTCGGCGCGCTCGATCCCGTTCACGAGCAGGTTCCGCAGGACCCGCTCGACGCGGCGCGGGTCGACGTCCGCGTCCGCGCGCTCGTCCGGCAGGTCCACCTGCAACCAGGACCCGCGACGGCCGGCCAGCGGCGTCGCGTTGTCGACGGCCTGCAGGACGATGTCGCGCAGGTCGCGGCGCTCGGCGTCCAGCACCGCCGCGCCGGCGTCGAACCGGCTGATCTCGAGCAGGTCGGCCAGCAGGTCCTCGAAGCGGTCGAGCTGGGTGGCCAGCAGCTCGGCGGACCGCTTGACCGCCGGCTCGAAGTCGTCGCGCGCGCCGTGGATCACCTCGCCCGCCATGCGGATGGTGGTGAGCGGCGTGCGCAGCTCGTGCGACACGTCCGACACGAACCGTCGCTGCAGCGTCGAGAGCTCCTCCATGCGGCGGATCTGGTCCTGCAGGCTCTCCGCCATCTCGTTGAAGGTGCGCGCGAGCGTCGCCATCTCGTCCTGACCGCGCACCGTCATGCGCTCCGCGAGGTGACCGTCGGCGAGCCGGTCGGCGACGTGCGCCGCCCGCCGCACCGGGTGCACGGTGCGGCGCGTCACCATCCACGTCATGCCGCCCAGGAGCGCCACCACCGCCACCGCCGCCAGCGTCAGCGTCTGCAGCAGGAAGTCGAGCCGGTCCTGCTCGGACTGCAGGCTGTAGAGGAAGAACAGCTGGTACGCACCCGCCAGGGGCACGTCGACCTCCTGGCCCACCACGATGCCGGGCGACGTCCTCCCGTCGGCCGCGGGGATCGCCACCGACTGCCAGTGCTGCCCGCCGTCCGCGAGCGCGTCCTTGAGCTCCCGGGTGACGAGCGAGGCGAGATCGCGGTCCGTCGCGGTCGCCACACCGATCGAGCCGACCTGACCGCGGGCACGGAACATGAAGACGTCGCGCTCCCCCGAGCTGCCGTTGCGCTGCGCGGTCGTGACGTCCGAGAGCAGCTGCACGACGTCGGAGCCCGTGCTCGCCGTCGACGACGACACGACGTCCTGCGTCTGCTGCGTGCTCCGCCCGCTCTCGCGGAGCACCTGCTGCAGGCGCTGCTCGAACAGGTCGCCCGACGTGCGCTGGCTGACGTACACGCCGATGACCGCGAGCGCGACGAGCCCGATCGTCAGCGTGGACGACAGCACGCGGAGCTGCAGGGACGAGCGCCAGCGCCGGACCAGGCCGCGCGCCCGGTGCCGGCCGAGCACCAGGCGGCGCCGGCCCCACGAGCTCAGCGGCGCCACGGCGTCGCTCCCCCGTCCCCGACGTGCACGGCGCTGCGCAGCACCCTCACGCCCCCGCGACGCCCGCCTTGTACCCGACGCCGCGCACCGTGACGACGATCTCGGGACGCGCGGGATCCGTCTCGATCTTCGAGCGCAGCCGCTGCACGTGGACGTTGACGAGCCGCGTGTCGGCGGCGTGCCGGTAGCCCCACACCTTCTCGAGCAGGACCTCGCGGGTGAACACCTGCCACGGCTTGCGCGCGAGCGCCACGAGCAGGTCGAACTCCAGCGGCGTGAGGGAGATCGTGCGCCCCGCCCGCTCGACGCGGTGACCGGGGACGTCGATCGTGAGGTCCCCGATCGTCAGGTGCTCCGGGGCGGGCTCGTCGCTGCGGCGCAGCCGGGCCCGCACGCGTGCCACGAGCTCCTTGGGCTTGAAGGGCTTGGAGATGTAGTCGTCGGCACCCGACTCGAGCCCGAGCACGACGTCGATCGTGTCGCTCTTCGCCGTGAGCATCACGATCGGGACGCCGGACTCGCCGCGGATCTGCCGGCACACCTCGTTGCCGTCCTTGCCGGGGAGCATGAGGTCGAGCAGGACGAGGTCGGGCTGCGTGGCCCGGAACACGCCGAGCGCCTCGTCGCCGTCCTCGCAGAAGACGGGGTCGAAACCCTCCGAGCGCAGCACGATGCCGATCATCTCGGCCAGAGCGGTGTCGTCGTCGACCACCAGGACGCGTCCCTTCATGGCGTCGATCCTCTCACCGGACGGCCGTGGGGTGGAGCGAGCGCGCCGCGCAGTCGGGTGACGGTGCGTCCCCACGCCTCCGCTCACCTGCACCGTGGCACCATGGGACACCGCCGACACGCTCGGCGACGCGTACGCCCGACCCGAGGAGCCCCGACGCATGACCTCCGCCCAGGACGACGGTCCGGTCCCCGGCACGTGGGCGCGCCCGTCGGCCGACGGCACACCTCCGCCCGTGCCTCCGCCGCCGAGGCCCCCGGCGCCGCCCGGTGGCGCGGCGGGCTGGGGCGCGCCCCCGGCCCCGCCCGGGTGGGGTGCGGCACCAGCGCCCGGGACGCCGGCGGCACAGGCTCCCGCCGGGTGGGGCGCGCCGCCGCCCGGCGCCCCGCCGTGGCAGGCCCCCGCGGCCCAGCCCGGCATCATCCCGCTGCGCCCGCTCGGGCTCGGCGAGATCCTCGACGGCGCGGTGCGGGCCGTGCGCGCCAACCCCGCCGTGATGTTCGGGCTGTCGGCGGTCGTCGTGACGGTCGCGGTGGCCCTGCAGACGGCGGTGTCGCTCTACGTCACGAGCCTGCTCGGCGCGGCCCTGGGTGACGTCTCCCTCGAGGACGGCACCTCCCCCACCGACGCCGCGGTGATCTCCGAGTTCATGTCGGCCGGGGGTGGGCAGGCACTGACGGGCCCGCTGCTCGTGCCGGTGACGTCGGTGCTCACCGGGCTGCTCATCGTCTCGGTGAGCCGGTCGGTCCTGGGGCAGCGCGTCGCGGTGCGCGAGGTGTGGCGCACCCGCCGGGTGTGGCTCCTGGTCGGCTTCGGCCTGCTGCAGGTGCTCGCCGCCGCGCTGGCGCTCGGGCTGTGGGTCGGGATCATCGCGCTGCTCGCCGGCACCGGGACGTCGGCCGCATGGACCGTCGCGGTCGCGGTCGTCAGCGGCCTCGCCCTGATCGCGGCGTCCGTGTGGGTCACCGCCCGCACCCTGCTCGTCCCGCCCGCCCTCATGCTCGAGGGCAAGCGCTTCTGGCCGACCGTGGCGCGCGCCTGGCGGCTCACACGAGGCAGCTTCTGGCGGCTGCTCGGGATCTACCTGCTGGCGAACCTGCTGGTCTACGTGCTCATGTACCTGTTCCTCTTCCCGGCGTCGATGGGAGCCGCGCTCGCGTCCTTCGCCACCGGCAGCGACGACCTCACGGTGCTCGTCTCCGCGATCGGCCAGGTCGTGGGGATGACCCTGTCGACCACGTTCCTCGCCGCGGTGGTCGCCCTGCTCTACGTCGACGTCCGGATGCGGCGCGAGGGCCTCGACCTCGAGCTCGCCCGGGCGGCGACGGGCACCGCATGACGGGCGGGTCGTGACGTGCACGTCCTGACCGGGGTCCCCGTCGACCCCGATGCCGCGACCGCGCGCCGCTGGGTGCGCGAGGAGCTGCTTGACCCCGCCTACCACCGCCGAGAGCCGTTGCTGCAGCGACTCCTGGACTGGGTGGCCGACCAGCTCGACCAGCTGCCGGCGCTCGGGATGTCCCACCTCACCGCGCTGCTGGTCGTCGTCGGCGTCGTCCTGGCGGTCGTGCTCGTCGCGCTGCGGGTCGCCGGCCCGGTGCGTGCGGGGGCCCGGCGCCGGCGCACGGGCGTCCTGCACGCCGACGACCGGCGCACGGCCGCCGACCTGCGCGCGTCGGCCGACGCCGCCGCAGCCGCGGGAGCGTGGTCCACGGCCGTCGCCGACCGCTTCCGTGCGGTGGTCCGCGGGCTCGAGGAGCGCGGTCTGCTGGACGAGCGCCCGGGCCGCACCGCGCACGAGGCCGCCCGGCTGGCCGCCGCGGCACTGCCCGGGCTCGTGGACGGGCTGCGGTCGGGTGGCGACCTGTTCGACGACGTCGTGTACGGCGACCGGACGGCCACCGCCCAGGACGACGCCCGCCTGCGCGCCCTGGACGAGGCCGTCCGTGCGGCACGCCCCACGGCGGTGCCCGCGTGAGCGCCACGACGACCCGCGCGCACGAGGTCGTCGGCGACGGGACGACCGGGCGGTCGCGTGCCGGCGCCCGGTGGCGCCGCGCCCGGCCCTGGCTCGCGGTGCTGGCGCTCGTCCTCGGCGGCGCCCTGGTGCTCACGCTGCCCGCACCGCCCACCAGCACCGACCCCGGCGCCCCCGACAACCCCGGTGCCTCCGGCTCGCGCGCCGCCGCGCAGGTGCTGGAACGGCAGGGGGTGACGGTCGAGCACGTCACCACGACCGCGGACGCCGTCGCGGCCGCGACCGGCGCCAGCACCGTCCTCGTCGTCGGCGACGCCTTCCTCTCGCAGGAGCAGGTCGACGCGCTCGCGGACCTCGAGGACGACCTCGTCCTCGTCGACGCCGGGTGGGCGCTGACGACGCTGGCACCCGGGGTCGTCGCCGCGGGCGACGGTGCGAGCCGCGTCGAGCGCGACGCCGCCTGCGACGACCCCGACGCCCGGGCGGCCGGGACGATCAGCGCCGCCGGCGGGTACGAGGACCTCGACGGGCGCGCCACGACCTGCTTCCCCACGGAGCCGGACGGCCGAGGCGGCGCCTACGTGACGCTCGAGCAGGACGGCCGCCGTGTCACGGCACTGTCGGACCTCCAGCCCCTGACGAACGCCGCGATCGACGAGGTCGGCAACGCCGCCCTCGTGCTGCGCGTGCTGGGGCGCCACGACCACCTCGTCTGGTACGTGCCGTCCTTCGGCGACCTGGGCGCGGCCGGCACGGACGACGAGACCTCGCTGACCGACCTCGTGCCGTGGGTGCGGCCGGTCGGGGCGTGGCTGCTGCTGGTGCTCGCGGTCGCCGTCGTGTGGCGTGCCCGGCGCCTCGGGGCGATCGTCGTCGAGCCCCTGCCCGTCGTCGTCCGGTCCGCCGAGGCGACCCGCGGCCGCGGTCGGCTCTACCGGCGGGCGCGCGCGCACGGTCACGCCGCGGCGGCGCTGCGCGCGGGCACCGCGGCACGCGTCGCGCACCGCCTGGGGCTGCCGCGCTCCGCCGACGCACCGACGCTCGTCGACGCCGTCGCACGCGCCACCGGACGGTCCGCCGGCGACGTCGAGACGCTCGTCTACGGCCCGCCACCCACCGACGACGCGGGCCTCGTGCGGCTCGCCGACGACCTGCACCACCTGGAGAGCGAGGTACACCGACCGTGACCGACCAGACGCCACCCCCCCATCCCTGGGACGGGTCGCCGAGCCCGCTCCCGTCGACCCCGCCCGCCACGCCCCCCGGGCCGGTCGGCACGCCCGGCGCCTCGCCGGCCGTGAGCGGTGAGCTGCGCACCGCGCTCGCGGCCGTGCGCACCGAGGTCGGCAAGGCCGTCGTCGGGCAGGACGCGGCCGTCACCGGCCTCATCATCGCGCTGCTGTGCCGCGGGCACGTGCTGCTCGAGGGCGTGCCCGGCGTCGCCAAGACGCTGCTCGTCCGCTCGCTGTCCGGCGCGCTGTCGCTGGGCACCAAGCGGGTGCAGTTCACGCCCGACCTCATGCCCGGCGACGTCACCGGCTCGCTGGTGTACGACGCGCGCACCGCGGAGTTCTCGTTCCGCGAGGGTCCCGTCTTCACCAACCTCCTGCTGGCCGACGAGATCAACCGCACACCCCCCAAGACGCAGGCGTCGCTCCTGGAGGCCATGGAGGAGCGGCAGGTCACGGTGGACGGCGAGCCGCGCCGGCTGCCCGACCCGTTCGTGGTCGTCGCCACCCAGAACCCCGTCGAGTACGAGGGGACCTACCCGCTGCCCGAGGCGCAGCTCGACCGCTTCCTGCTCAAGCTGCTGCTGCCGCTGCCCGAGCGTGAGGACGAGGTCCAGGTGCTCAGCCGGCACGCCGCAGGATTCGACCCGCGCGACCTGGCGGCCGCCGGCCTGCGCGCGGTCGCGGGCGCCGACGAGCTCGCGGACGCCCGCGCGCAGGTGGCGCACGTGCAGATCAGCCCGGAGGTCCTCGGTTACGTGGTCGACGTGTGCCGCGCGACCCGGACGTCGCCGTCGTTGAGCCTCGGGGTGTCGCCCCGCGGTGCCACGGCGCTGCTGGCGACGTCGCGCGCGTGGGCGTGGCTCTCGGGCCGCGACTACGTGACGCCCGACGACGTCCAGGCGCTCGCGCACCCGACGCTCCGGCACCGCGTGCAGCTGCGCCCGGAGGCCGAGATCGAGGGCGTCACGGCCGAGACCGTGCTCGACACCGTGCTGGCGTCCGTCGCGGTCCCGCGGTGAGAACGTGGCCCTGACGTCGCGTGCGGTCCTCGTGGCGCTCGCCGGGCTCGTCCCGGTGGCGCTGCTGCCCGCTCCCCTGACCGTCCTGGTGTGGGCGCTCGTCGTCGTCGCGCTCTGCGCGGCGGACGTCGTGCTCGCCGCATCACCGCGCGAGCTCGCCGTCACGCGACGGCTGCCGGCGTCGGTGCGGCTGACGGGCGCCGCCGACGCGGTGCTCGTGCTGCGCAACGTGGGGCACCGCACCGCGCGCGCGGTCGTGCGCGACGCGTGGCCACCGTCGGCCCTGCCCGACGTCGACGCCACCGGGGCGCGTACACCGCGCCACCGCGTCGACGTCCCGCCGGGCGAGCAGCGCAGCGTCACCACGCGGCTCGTCCCCACGCGCCGCGGCGACGCCGTCGCCGACCGCGTGACGGTGCGCACCCTCGGTCCGCTGGGCGTCGCGGGGCGCCAGGCGTCGCTCGACGTCCCCGGCCGGCTGCGGGTGCTGCCCGAGTTCGCATCCCGTCGTCACCTGCCCTCGCGCCTCGCACGGCTGCGGGAGCTCGACGGGCGGGCCGCCGTGCAGGTGCGCGGCGCCGGCACGGAGTTCGACTCGCTGCGCGAGTACGTCGACGGCGACGACGTGCGGTCGATCGACTGGCGCGCCACCGCCCGGCGCCGCGAGGTCGTGGTCCGCACGTGGCGACCCGAGCGGGACCGGCACGTGCTGCTCGTCGTCGACACGTCCCGCACGAGCGCGGCGCGCGTGCTCGACGGCACGCGCCTGGAGGCGTCGATCGAGGCGGCGCTGCTGCTCGGGGTGCTCGCCGCGCACGCGGGCGACCGCGTGGAGCTGCTCGCCTTCGACCGGCGGGTGCGCGCCCGCGCGGTGGACTCGCACTCCTCGCGCGTGCTGCCCGCGCTCGCGGACGCGCTCGCGGGTGTCCAGCCGGCGCTCGTCGAGACCGACTGGCCCGGCCTGGTCGGCCAGGTCCGCTCGCGCCTGAGCCGGCGCGCGCTCGTCGTGCTGCTGACGTCGCTCGACCCGGCGTCGGTCGAGCAGGGGCTGCTCGACGTCGTCGGCGGTCTCACGCGTCGTCACCAGGTGGTGCTCGCCGCGGTCGCGGACCCCGAGCTCGAGGAGCTGCGGACCACGCGCCGCACGGTGGACGAGGTGTTCGACGCCGCCGCGGCCGAGCGCACGGCCCTCGAGCGCGCCGCCGTCGGCGTGCGGCTGCGCCAGCGCGGGGTCGAGGTGGTGGAGGGCACGCCGGACGATCTGGCGCCCCGTCTTGCCGACACCTACCTCGCCCTCAAGGCGGCCGGGCGCCTGTAGGCGCGCGCCCGTCGGACGCCCGCGCGAGCTGCTCGACCTGCCCCGCGCCCCGCGCCCCGACGCCGACGTGCCCGCTCCGGTCCGCTTCCTGGCCGACCACGACACCCTCTGGCTCTCCCCCGCCCAACCGCCACGCTCACCGTGACGCCGACACGCACGTCGTGCGGTACGAGCGGTGAGACGTCAGCCGGCCGTGGCGACCGTGTACCCCGCGCGGTCGGCGTCGAGGTCTCCCGTGTGCCCGGCGGCGACGGCCCGGCGGCCCAGCAGGATGACGTACGCCCAGAACCCCGCGAGCGTGGCCGCCCCGATCACGACCTTCACGGGCCACGGCAGCGACGAGCCCGTGACGAACCCCTCGACGAGGCCGGACACGGCGAGCACACCGACGAGCCCGAGGGCGACGGTGAACAGGGCACGACCCTCCTGCGCCAGCGCGCGCCCACGCGTGCGCGGCCCGGGGTCGACCCAGGTCCAGAACAGCCGCAGACCCGCGGCACCGGCGACGAAGACGGCCGTGAGCTCCAGGAGGCCGTGCGGTGCGATGAGCTGGAGGAACACGTCGAGTCGGCCGTGCGAGGCCATGAGGCCGCCCGCAGCACCGACGTTCACCGCGTTGGTGAGCAGCACGTACGCGGGCGCGATCCCCGAGATCCCGGTGGCGACGCACATCGCCGCGATCCATGCGTTGTTGGTCCACACCATCGTCGCGAAGCCGGCGCCGGGCGTGTAGTACTCCGCGAACGCGCGCTCGACGTACTCCTCCTGCTCGCTCGGGGTGCCCATGAGCGCGAGCGCCTCGGGCGAGGTGGCGACGAGCACGCCGGTGGCCACCGCGACGGCCACGCAGGCGGCCGTCACGGCGAGCGTCCACCAGCGCACGCGGTACAGCGCGGCGGGCAGACGGACGGTGACGAACGCCGCGAGGTCCGCCGACGAGGGCGCGTGCGCTCCCGACAGGCGCCCACGTGCGCGCACGAGCACGTGCGACAGGCGCGTCACGGTCTCCGGGTCGGGTGCGGCCGAGCGGACCGCGGACAGGTCGGTCGCGGTCGCCTGGTACAGCGCGACGAGCTCGTCGGCCTCGGCCCCGGTGAGGCGGCGCCGGCGCGCGAGCTCGTCGAGGCGCTGCCAGGTCGGCGTGCGCGCGAGGGTGTAGGCGTCGAGGTCCACGGCACCAGCCTGCCACCGCGCCGGGTCCGCCGTGACCTCCACGCGCCGCGCACCGGCGGCGGATAGTCTGCGCGGGTGACCGCCACGACGCCCCGCGCCACGGACCTGCAGGACGGTGTCGTCATCGGCGAGGGTGTCGTCCTCGACACCCGGGCCGCGTCCGTCGCCTCCCGCCTGCTCGCGGCGATCGTCGACCTCGTCGTGCTGTTCGTGCTCGTCGTGCTCGCCGCGCTCGTGCTGGACAACCTCGCGCTGCCGCTCGACCAGTACACCGGGCGCATCCTGGCGATCCTCGCGCTCGTCGTCGTCACCGTCGTGCTGCCGACGACCGTCGAGACCCTGACGCGCGGCCGGTCGCTCGGCAAGCTCGCGGCGGGCGTGCGGATCGTGCGGGACGACGGCGGCTCGATCGTGTTCCGGCAGGCCGTGGTCCGCGCGCTCGTGGGCGTCGGCGAGCTCTGGCTGACGCTCGGGTCCGTCGCGGTGATCTGCTCCGTCGCGCACCCGCGCGGCAAGCGCCTGGGCGACGTGCTCGCGGGCACCTACGCCGCACGCGTGCGCGCCGCGGCACCGGTGCGCTCCGCCGCGGTCATGCCGCCCCAGCTCGCCGGCTGGGCGGCGCACGCCGACGTCGCACGGCTCCCCGACGGTCTCGCGCTCGCGGTGCGTCAGTTCCTCGCACGGGCACCCCGGCTGCACCCGGGCTCCCGGGCGGAGCTGGGCACGCGCCTCGCGGCGGACCTGCGGCCGTACGTCAGCCCGCCGCCACCCGCCGGGACGCACCCCGAGGTGTTCCTGTCCGCCGTGCTCGCCGAGCGGGGTCGCCGCGAGACCGTCGTCGAGCTCGAGCGCGTGCGACGCGAGCAGGTCGAGGCGGCGCTCCTGCGCCGCCTGCCGCACGGGGTCCCCGACCCGGAGTCCTGACGGCGCCTCGCCGCGCCTGCGCGGTGCGGCTCAGGCGGGACGCGCCTCGTCGGTGAGCAGCACCGGGATGCCGTCCACGACGGGGTAGGCCAGCGGACGGGCCGGGTCCGTCGAGACGAGCACCGGTGCGCCCGCCTCGTCGACGCCGTCGACGAGCTCGGCGCCGGTCACGGGGCAGCGCAGCAGCGCACGCGCCCACGGCTCCAGGTCGGTCGCAGGACGCGGCGTCGCCGCACCGCCGGTGGGGTCGGTCGTCGTCATGGCATCTCCAGGGGTGGTGGGGCCGGCGTCGTGCCGGCGTACGGCAGCGCGTCAGGTGCGCGGGGTGCCGTCGGGCCCGAGCGCTCGTCCGTCGCCGTCCACGACGAACCACGCCGTCGACTCGCAGGCGGGGCACGACGCGAACACGGCGGGGCGGCCGTCGGGCAGCGCCACGCGCACGCGTGTGAGGTCGCGTGCGCCGCACGCATGGCACGCGGGGGCGATCGCCGAGTCGTCGACGAGGGGCCGGGTGATGGAGCCCAGCGGCTCGTCCGCGGGCGACCGGCGGTCGCGGGGCGCGCTCACTCCTGCTCCGCCGGAGACGCGCCCGGCACGACGCGCAGGTGGCCGCGGCGCCGGGACGTGTCGGGGGCCGGGGGCGCGACCGGTGCCAGCGCGGGCGCGGGCTCGGGAACGCGTCGCCGCCCCGCCTCGCGCACGGCCTCCGCGAGGGCGACGAGGTCGTCGTGGCTCGGGGCCGCCGCCTGCAGGTCGGGCAGCAGGCGCACGACCTCCCACCCCCGCGGCGCCGTCAGCCGGTCGGCATGCTCGACGCACAGGTCGTACGAGTGCGGTTCCGCGAGCTGGGCGAGCGGACCGAGCACGGCGGTCGAGTCGGCGTAGACGTAGGTCAGCGTCGCGACCGCCGCGTGCGGGCACGCCGTGCGCGAGCACTGCCGGACGGATCTCACGAGCAGACGGTACCCCCGTCGGGCGGTGCCGTGTCACTCGCGCCACCCGCGTGTCGGGCCACGTGGCCGGCGCGGCGTCGCCCCCGCCGGTCGTTACAGTGGCGGGGTGAGTCCGCTCGGCCCCCGCCGCCCGTCGCCCCCCGGTGAGGGCGGTCGTCCGCAGGCGCTGCGCCGACGCCTCGGCACCGTGCACACCCCCGCCGCGCCGCCGGCACCGGTGCGCCGGCGGGACCGGCGGGGGCGCGGCCTGCGGGGACTGGTCGTCCCGATGGCACTGCCCGCGTACCGCACCCGTGCCGAGCGCTTCGACGACCTGGTGCTCGACGCCGTCGAGGACCTCGAACGACGGTGGGCCCGCCAGCTCGACGGCGCGGAGTTCGCCGTCGAGGACGTCCCGCCGTCCAACCCGGCGCCGTGGGAGCACGGCGGCGTCCCGCTGGGACGCTACTTCCCCGCCGACGCCGGGCTGCCGCACCGCATCGTCGTGTACCGCCGGCCCGTCGAGGCCCGCGCGGCCGACGCGGCCGACCTGGCCGACCTGGTGCGCGACGTCGTCGTCGAGCAGGTCGCCCACCTGCTGGGGCTGACCCCGGAGGACGTCGACCCGGACTACGGCGACGGGCAGTGACGTCCGCCGACTAGTGTTGCGCTCGATGTCCACGTCCTCCTCCCCCGAGCCCGTCGAGGTGCGCTCCCCCGGCGGCACGGCACCCGCGGTCGTCCGGGTCGTCTGCGTCGTGTACCACCCGGGCGACGAGCTCGCCCGGTTCGCCGAGACCCTGGCGACCGCGTCGAGCGCACCGGTCGAGCTGGTCGTCGTCGACAACGGCACGGACCACACGGTCGCCTCGCGCGTCGTCGAGGAGCACGGCGGGAGGCTCGTGGTGCCCGGCGGCAACGTCGGGTACGGCAGCGCCGCGAACCGCGGGGCGTCCGGCGCGAGCGCCCCGTGGCTCGTCGTGGCGAACTCCGACATCGAGTGGACCCCGGGCTCGCTGGAGCGCCTCGTCGCCGCCGGCGAGGAGCAGCCGAGCGCCGGCTCGCTGGGGCCCATGCTGCTCAACACCGACGGCACGACGTACCCGTCCGCGCGCGCCCTGCCGTCGCTGCGCCAGGGTGCGGGTCATGCCGTGTTCGCGCGGATCTGGCCCGGCAACCCGTGGACGCGGGCGTACCACGCCCGCCAGGAGTCCACCGGCGGGTACCTGCGCGAGGCGGGCTGGCTGTCCGGGGCGTGCCTGCTCCTGCGTCGCGAGGCGTTCGAGCAGGTCGGCGGCTTCGACGAGAGCTACTTCATGTTCTTCGAGGACGTCGACCTGGGCGAACGCCTGGGCCGCGCGGGGTGGGAGAACCTCTACGTGCCCGACGTCCGCGTCACGCACGTGGGCGGCACGTCGTGGCGGGAGCGTCCCCGGCCGATGATCCGGGCGCACCACGCGAGCGCGCTGCAGTACATGCAACGCCGGTTCCACCACTGGTACCAGGCTCCCGTGCGGTGGGCGCTGCGGGTGGGCCTGGGTGTGCGGGAGCGGCTGCAGCTGCGCGGCGCGGCGCGCTGAGCGTCGGCCGTCAGCCCCGCGCCGAGCGCGCGTCCTCGCGCACCGCGAGCGCCGACGACGTCCCCGTCACCGGTACGGGGTCCAGCACCGCCACGAGGTTCCCGTCGGGCTGCCGCACGCTGAGGGCGACGCCCCAGGCCAGCGGGACCCCTCCCGTCGGCTCCAGCTCGACGCCCGCCGCCTCGTCCGCGAGGTCGGCGACGGCCCACGCGCCCGTCGTGCCCGCGTCGACCCGCACGCGGTGCTCGGCGAGCACCTCGCCGGACCGGCCCAGCACACGCAGGGTGCCGACCCCCTCGCCCTGGTCGTCGACGTCCTGACCGACCGCGCCGACCACGACCTGCGCCCCGCGCACCCGGCGTGGCAGCGCGACGACGCCGTGCTCGCCGACCGGCGTCGCGGACGACCACGCCCGTTCGACGCGTGGCTCGTCGTCCAGCTCGCCCGGTGTCCCCGTCGCGGACACGACGGCGCCCGCCACGAGCGGGGCGCCGGCATCGACCACGACGGTGTAGGGCCCTGCGGGCAGCCCGCCGAGCGGCACGTCCGTGACCTCGCCCGCCGCGAGCACGACCTCCTGCGCACCGGGGAGCTCGACAGGCCCGTCCGGGCCCAGGAGCGCGACCCGGGCGGTCGTCGCCTCCCCCGGGGCGAGCAGGCGCAGCGCCGGCGCGTCGGGCGCGCCGACCTCCGACGCGGGCGCGACGACGGCCGTGACGACCTGACGCGTGGCGGGTCCCGTCCCGGGGACGACGAGGTCGGTCCCCGCAGGCGTGAACCCGCGGACCGCCGTGTCCTGCACGTGGGCGGCGACCTGCCCGCCCGTGACGGTGACGTGCACGACGAGCGCCGCCTGGTCGGCCGCCGCTCCTCCGAGGTCGACGGTCTTGCTCGTCCCCGGTGCGACGACGTGCTGCGTCGTGCTGGCCTCGACCGGGCCGTTGGGGCCGAAGAGCTCGAGCTCGACCTGGGCCGGCGTGAGCCCCGGGTTGGTGAGCACGAGCGTGGCCGTCGCCCCGACGGCCGTCGAGCCACCGACGAACCACTCGTCGTTGCCCGGTGCGCGGCACGACGCCGCCGCCAGCCCCCGCGCGTCACCCGCCGAGACCGCGGACATGCTCGTCGCGGCGACCACGGGCGGCACCTCCTGCGGCTGCGCCCGGACCAGCAGCGGCTCACCGACCGCGGGGACGTACACGGAGCCGCCGCCCGCTCCGAGCTCGTCCACGGCCGGCCCGCCACCGAGGGGCGCGACCGCGAGCGGCCCGGCACCGGCAGCCGCCGAGGTGACGGCGTCGAGCGTGACGACCGGTGCGACAGGCGCGGGGTCGAACGCGGCGTCGCCGCGCTGGGCGCGCTGCGGCAGCACGACGGGCCCGGCGCACTGCAGCGCGACCGGCGTCGGCGCGACCTCGACCTCGACCGCGGCGACGGCCACGGGGTCGGCGACGCCCAGGTAGGTGGCGCCGGCGACGGCGCCGCCGGCGAGGGCGACCACGAGCAGCCCCGACCCGCCACGCAGGGCGAGGCGCACAGCCCTCTCGCGCCCGGGTCCCCCGCGCAGAGGCCTCCCGCGGTCGGCTCCCTCGCGGTCCGTCCCCCGCGGCTCGAGCGGCGGTGTCGTCGTCACTCCCGTACCCCCCGTCGGCGTCGCAGCGGCACCGCGAGCAGCACCGTGACGAGCGTGGTCAGGCCGAGCGCGACGAGCCACGGCGTGCGCTCGGGCAGGTGGTGGCGCACCTCGAGACGGCCCGCGTCGGGTCCGAGGACGAAGGCCTGGCGCCAGCCGCCGTCGACGGTCGGCAGCGGCCGGCCGTCGAGCCACGCACGCCACCCCGCGTCGGCCCGCTCGGCGAGCACGAGCACACGCCCGGCGTCACCGGGCGGGACGGCGGTGTCGACCGTCCGTCCCTGCGCGGCGACCGCGACCGCGCTCGCCAGCGGGTCGGCGACGTCGCGGGCCGAGGGCACCGTGCGGGCCCACGACACGACCGCCTCGCCCTGCGTCGCCCGCACGCGCCACAGCGTCCCGGAACCCTCGTGCGTCACGCGCTCCAGGCCGGCGGTCGCGTCGAGGACGCCGACGAGGCGTGCGCGTGCGGCGGCGGAGCCGTCCTGCGGCGTGGGCACGAGGACGTCGCCGACACCGAGGACGCCCAGCTCCGCGGCGACGTCACCGGCTGCACCCTGGACGAGCCGCGCCGCGAGCGCGCCGACCTCGGAGGCCGCCGCGTCGGCGGGCGCCGGACGGGGCGCGTCGAGCGGGCCCGTGACGCCGCGGGCCGCGCCGGCGGCGGCGTGGTCGACGTGCTGGTCGCCGTCGGCGCGCAGCATCGACCAGTCCACCGAGCCGTCGGCACGCACGCCGAGGGCGAGGACGCGTGACGAGCTCGCGGAGCGGGCGCCCTGCTGGCCGACGACGGGCACGACGGGGGTCGTCGACGCACGCAGCGCGAGCGCCTCACCGGAGCGCGCGGTCCACGCCCAGCCGCCGATGGCGCAGAGCACGCTGACGACGGCGAGCACGGTCGCGACGGCGACGAGCGGCTGGCGCCAGCCGAACGACCGCTCGGCGACCCGGCTCGCGAGACCGTCGCTGCCGAGCACCGCTGCACCCAGCAGCCCCAACGTCGTCAGGGAGACCGTCGCACCCGTCCACGCGGGCGCCCAGGTGTCGGCCGTGACCGCGAGGGGGGCGGCGGCGACGCACGCCCCGGCCGCGATGCCGGCGGCCGCCGCCACCCAGCAGACGCGCACGCCGCGCGCGACCGACGCTCCCCGCACCAGCGCGACCGCCGCGAGCACGACCAGGACGGCGCCCGGCAGGTACGGCCACGCGGCTGCGAGGACGTCCGGCAGCCCGCCGGGGACGAGCACCGCCGGGTCCGCGGGCACGCCCAGCGCGCGTGCGAGCGGCGCCGCGGGCGCCACGGGCGCCCCGGGTCCGGGGTCGGCGAGCAGGAGCCGCACACCGGCCGCGCCGGCACTGCCGACCTCGACGAGGAACGGGCCCATGAGCACGAGGGTGGGCACGAGCACCCCGAGCACCCGCACCCGCGCGCGCGGTACGACGAGCGCCGCGACGACGACGAGCACGACGGCGGGGACGAGCAGCACGGGAGCGGCGGCGACCGCGACGGCGAGCGCGAGCGCGGCGCCCGCGGCCGCGGCGACCGAGCCCGTCGGGTCGGGGGCCCCCACGAGGGCCGGGACGTCCGTCGCCGCGTCGTCGCGCGTGGTCGGCGCGGGGGTGACCGGGACCGCACCCGAGACGGGTGCGCGTGGGGTGGGCACGGCGGCGACGCCGCGCACGGGCGTGACGACGTCGACCTCGGCCGGGTCCGTCGGCACCCGGGCCGTCACGTGCGCGCCGGCGGCACGGGCGGCGGCACGCGCCGCACGCGCCTCGGCGACGGCGTCCGGGTCACGCTCGTCCTCCGACCGGCGCGCGGTGGCCACGGCCGAGAGCACCTGGTCGACACGCTGCACGCCGACGGCACGCGCGAGTCCCAGCGCGACCCACGGCAGGGCCGCGTGCGCGACCACGGCACCGACGCGACCGTCACCGACGGCGAGCAGCAGCGCGGGCGCGGACGCCCACGCGAGGGCGGCCCACGCCCGCACCAGGACGGACCGGGTCGCGGCGCCCGCGGCGGCCCACGCCCCGACGCCGGCCAGGACGGCACCGCCGAGGACGAGCACGCCGACGGCGGCGCGCGGCTCGCCACCGAGCAGGGCGGACAGGGCTGCGAGGACGACGAGGAACGGGTCGGCCGGCCCGGGACCGCCGAGCCCTCCGGCCACCCACCCGGACGTCGCCGCGGACCAGACGTCGGCCACGCCGGTCGTCACGCGCGCGAGCGCGTCGCCCACGAGGGGTGCGCCCGCGGCGACGGGGCCGACGAGCCGGCCGACCGCGGTGGCGCAGACCAGCACGAGGACGGCGACGACGACGACCAGCGTCACCCGGCGGCGCGTGGCGACCGCGGCGAGCTCGCGCAGCTCGAGCTCGCTCGGCGCGCGGCCCACGCGGCGTGACTCCAGGCGCGCGAGGCGCCGGTCACGCACCTGGCGCCACACGTCACGCCACGTCGCCTGCAACGGGCGCAGCGTGCGGCGGGCGAGCACGCTCGTCGCGCGGACGCGTCGTCGTGCCCGCAGGACGTCGCGCGGGCGCAGCAGCACGAGCAGCGCCACGCGCAGCTCGGCGAGGGCGAGCTGCGGGTGCTTGGCGGCGACCTGCCCGAGGCTGCGCACCACGGCGGCCGCGAGCGTGAGCAGCACGACCACCGGGACGAGGGGCGCCGGCGCGCCGACCAGCCGCTGGTGCAGCAGCGCGCGCCGTCGGCCGGCGAACGAGCGGGTGGGGTCGGCGCTGTCGGGCTCGCCGTCACCGTCGAGGTCGACGACCGGGGCGTCCTGACGGCGCGAGGGTCCGCCCCGCGCCGGACGCAGCCCGTGGTAGGCGGCCTGCGCGTGGCGCACGACGGCGTCGGGCACGACGACGACGCGGTGGCCGGCGAGGCGTGCCCGCCGCGAGAGGTCGAGCCCGTCGCCGTACGGTCCCAGCGCGGGGTCGGTGCCGCCGAGCGCGTCCCACACGTCGCGGCGCACGAGCGCCCCGGCGAGCCCGACGCCCAGCACGTCCGTCCGCCCGTCGTGCTGACCCTGGTCCAGCTCGCCGGGCTCGATGTCGGTCATCCGGCGCCCGGAGCGGGTCGTGCGGACGCCCACCTCGAGCAGCCGCTCGGGATCGGTCCAGGTGCGCTGCTTGCAGCCGGCGACGGCCACCGACGGCGCGTTCGACACCGTGCGCACGAGCCGTCCGAGCGCGTCCGGCGCCGGGGCGCTGTCGTCGTGGAGCAGCCACAACCAGGTCGTCGGGCGCTCGTCGAGCGCCTGCGAGAGCACGTCGAGACCGCCGCGCACCGCCTCGCCGAACGTCCTGGCCCGCGGCACGCGCACCGTGGACAGTCGCGGCACGGGGTGCCCGGCGCCGACGAAGGCCTCGTCGACGAGGGTGCCGACCTTCTCGTCGACGCCGGCGACGTCGACGACGAGCACCCGCAGCGGGTGGCGGGTCTGGGCTGCGAGCGCGCGGAGCGTCACCGGGAGGTACCGGGTGCGCCCTCGGGTCACCACGACCGCGGTCACCGGCGTCGTCACCGGTACCGCGGCGGTGGTGATGGGGTCCACGGAGGACAGCGTCTCAGTCATGCTCGCGCCATCATGCCGCCGGTGCGGCACGACGCACGGCAGGCGGCCCCGGCGCGGCGCGCCGGGGACGCGACGAGCACCGTCAGACCACGCGGCGCTTCAGCTTGCGCCGCTCGCGCTCGGACAGGCCGCCCCAGATGCCGAACCGCTCGTCGTTCTCGAGCGCGTACTCCAGGCACTCGGCACGGACGTCGCACTGCGTGCAGACCTTCTTGGCCTCGCGCGTCGAGCCGCCCTTCTCGGGGAAGAAGGCCTCGGGGTCCGTCTGGGCGCAGAGCGCGCGCTCCTGCCAGCCCATGGGCCCGTCGTCCTCGGGCGTCCCGAAGATCGACAGCACGTTGGAGGGCGCGACCGGTGCGGGGGTGGCGACGTCGTTCGGGAAGCTCTCGTCGTCGAGCAGGTGCCACATACGTGCCTCCGCAGAATCCTCGTGCTGTGTGGTGCTCGTGCTCGCCGGGTGCCGCCAGGTGCGCCGTGGTCCGGCTGACCACCGTGGGACCCGAGGTGCGACGCGGGGCCGCGACGTGGAACGTGTCGGCGATCAGTTGTTACGAATTACACGCGTGTCGTTCGCGGTCGTCAACCGGAGACGTGCTAGATGCCCGAGTTGTCCGGGTGAAAGTTCGGTGTGCTCGGCGTGGCGTGCGCGAGCCGCCTAGCCTAGGGCCCCGTGCCGACCCCTCACCGCCCCGCACCGACCGACGTCACGGGCCTGCTCGAGCTGCTGCAGCGCGACCCCGGCCGTCCGCGCGTCACCTGGTACGGCGAGGACGGCGAGCGCGTCGAGCTGTCAGGGGCGGTCCTGGCCAACTGGGTCGCCAAGAGCACCAACCTCCTCGTCGACGAGGCCGACGCCGCACCCGGCGTGCGCGTGGCCCTCGACCTGCCGCCCCATTGGCGCGCGCTGGTGTGGGCGCTGGCGGCCTGGCGCTGCGGCGCGGGCGTCGTCCTCGACGGCTGCGGAGCGGAGGTGGTCGTCACGCACCGCCCGCAGGAGGCGGGCCCCGCGTCCCCGGGGGCAGTGGTCGTGGCCGTCGCGCTGCCCGCGCTCGCGCGGCAGTTCGGCCCCGGGCTCCCGCCGGACGCCGTCGACGGCGCCGCCGTGCTCTCCCACCCCGACGTCGTCGTCTGGGCGCCCCCTGTCGACCCGACGGCCCCCGCCCTGACGGTCGACGGCACGACCGTGCCGCACGCCCGCCTGCTGGCGGCCGACGCCCCCGCGGCGCAGCGGGTCGCGCTCACCGCCGACGACCTGCCCGCCCTGCTGCGCACCGCACTGGCGACGTGGGCGGCCGACGGCTCGGTCGTCCTCCTCGCCGCGCCGCTCGCCGCCGCGCTGCGTGCCGACCCCGCGCGCCGCGCGCGCGTGCTCGGGCCGGAGAACGTCACCGACGACCGGGCCTGAGACCCCCGCACCCGGGACCTGCGCGTGCACGGGTCCCGGGTGCGATGCGGCAGACTAGGGCGTCATGCGCGGAATCATCCTGGCCGGCGGCTCGGGCACCCGGCTGCACCCCATCACGCTCGGAGTCTCCAAGCAGCTGGTGCCGGTGTACGACAAGCCGATGATCTACTACCCGTTGTCGACGCTGATCCTCGCCGGCATCCGGGACGTGCTGGTCATCACCACGCCGCACGACGCGGAGCAGTTCCACCGCCTGCTGGGTGACGGGTCGCAGTTCGGCATCTCCATCAGCTACACGGTGCAGGAGCAGCCGAACGGTCTCGCGCAGGCGTTCGTGCTCGGCGCGGACTTCGTCGGTACCGACAGCGCCGCACTCGTCCTCGGCGACAACATCTTCTACGGCCCCGGGCTGGGCACCCGGCTCCAGCGCTTCAGCGACGTCGACGGTGGGGCGGTGTTCGCCTACCGCGTGGCCGACCCGACGGCCTACGGCGTGGTGGAGTTCGACGCGGAGGGCCGGGCGCTGTCGCTCGAGGAGAAGCCCGCGCGTCCCAAGAGCAGCTACGCCGTGCCCGGCCTGTACTTCTACGACAACGACGTCGTGGCGATCGCGCGCGACTTGGAGCCGTCGGCGCGCGGCGAGTACGAGATCACCGACGTCAACCGGGTCTACCTGGAGCAGGGCCGGCTGCAGGTCGGCGTCCTGCCCCGCGGCACGGCGTGGCTCGACACCGGCACGTTCGACTCCCTGCTCGAGGCGTCGGACTACGTCCGGACCATCGAGCACCGCCAGGGGCTGAAGATCGGTGCTCCGGAGGAGGTCGCGTGGCGGCGGGGGTTCCTGTCCGACGACGAGCTGCGCGAACGGGCCCAGAAGCTCGTCAAGTCCGGGTACGGTGCGTACCTGCTGGGCCTGCTCGACGGGGACCGGTCCTGATCTGACGAGGGCGCGCACCGCCCACCGAACGGACCGGAAGAGCTCGACCTGCCGGCCGCCTCGCGCGGCGCCACCCTCCCCCGCCCGCTGACGCCACCCCGCACCACAGCGGCGGGGCCCCGCCCGGCCGACCGCCTGCTCGCGGGGACCGCCGGGGCACTCACCGCGGCCGCGGTCGTCGCGCTGCGTGGCGTCGGCCTGCTCGAGGGGTGGGCGGTCCTGGCCCTGACGGCCCTGCTCCTGCAGGTCGTGAGCTGGCAGCCGTGACGCGGTGACGGCGCGCGTCCCGGCGGCGCCGGCTCGGCCCGCGGTCGGTACGGCCCAGCCCACGGTGGGCGCGGGTCAGCCGCCGACGGGCGCCCCCGCCAGCACCTCGGCAGCCGCGACGTGCCACCGCTCGCGCCAGTCGCCGATCGGCGCCACGCCGACGCGCACGAGCGCGTCGTGCCCGAGCACCGAGTAGGCCGGACGCGGCGCGGCCGCCTGGTACTCGGCGGAGGAGATCGGCGTGACGGCGTCACGGTCCAGGCCCGCCGCGGCGACGGCCTCCTGCGCGAACCCGTGCCAGGACGTCTGCCCGGACGCCGTGCCGTGGTACGTGCCCGCGGGCGCACCGGCGTCGACGAGGCGCAGGACCAGGTCGGCGACGTCCCGCGCCCACGTCGGCTGCCCGACCTGGTCCGCGACCACGGTGAGCGCACCACGCTGCGCCATCGCGTGCGCGATGGTCCGCGGGAAGCAGCGACCTCCGGCGCCGTAGAGCCACGCCGTACGCACCACGATGTGGTCGGGCGCCTCCGCGCGCACCGCCCACTCCCCCGCCAGCTTGGTCCGGCCGTACGCCGAGCGGGGCGCCGCGAGGTCGGTCTCGCCGTAGGGTGACGTCGCGTCGCCGGGGAAGACGTAGTCGGTCGAGACCTGCACGATGCGCGCGCCGGCCTCGCGCGCGCGCCGCGCCAGCACCTGCGGCCCTGTGGCGTTGACGGCGAAGGCCGCCTCCTCCTGCTCCTCCGCGGCGTCGACCGCGGTCCAGGCCGCGCAGTTGACCACGACGTCCGCGCCCTCGACGACGCGGGCGACCGCGTCGGGGTCGAGGATGTCCACCGTCGCGCGGTCGTGCGCCTCGACCTCGTGCCCCGCGTCACGGAGCGTCGCCACGACGTCCGTCCCGAGCATGCCGGCACTTCCCATGACCACCCAGCGCACGTGCTCTCCTCTTCCCCTGCGTCGACGGCGGCTCACCTTACCCGCCGGTGCGGCGCCGGTAGGGTGGGACCACACCCAGCCCCCACCGAGAGGTACCTGACGTGCACTACCGCGAGCTGAGCGTCCCCGGGGCGTGGGAGATCACGCCGAAGCAGCACGGCGACCCCCGCGGGGTGTTCCTCGAGTACTTCAAGGGCGGCCCGTTCGCCGAGGCCACGGGGCACGCGTTCGACCTGCAGCAGGCGAACTGCTCGGTGTCGGCCGCCGGCGTGCTGCGTGGCATCCACTTCGCCGACGTCCCCCCGGGGCAGGCCAAGTACGTGACGTGCGCCAAGGGCGCGGTGCTCGACGTCGTCGTCGACATCCGCGTGGGCTCGCCGACGTTCGGGCGGTGGGACACCGTGCTGCTCGACGACACCGACCGCCGCGCGATCTACCTCGGCGAGGGCCTGGGGCACGCGTTCATGTCCCTCGAGGACGACTCGACGGTGCTCTACCTCTGCTCGACGGGGTACGCGCCGGGCCGCGAGCACGGCATCCACCCGCTCGACCCCGAGATCGGCATCACCTGGCCCACGACGGCCCGCGACGGCAGCCCCCTGACGCCGCAGCTGTCCGAGAAGGACACGGCCGCACCCACGCTGGCCGAGGCGCGCGCCGCCGGCCTGCTGCCGGACGCGGCCGTCGTCGAGGAGTACGTGCAGGGCCTGCGCGACCGGGCGCGCGGCGCCTGAACGGCGCGCGCCCGCTGCTCACAGCAGCGGGCGCACCGCCCGCCAGTACCCCGCGAGGAGCCCCTGCAGCGCGCCCGAGCCGGGCGGCAGCGGCATGACGGCGGGGTCGAACCGCGTCGTCCACAGGTGGGCCAGCTCGCGGTCCTCGACCCGGCGCGCGGCCTGGACCCAGCGTCGGCGCGACCGCACCCAGGCGATGTGCCGCAGGACCCACCACCAGCCCCGCAGCTTCTGCCGCCCCCACCCCTGCAGCGACGCGACCAGCAGCATCGCCACCTCGAACGACAGGAGCGGCAGCGCGAGGGCCGCGAGCGTGCGCCCGCCGTACGTGGTGAGGACGAACAGCAGCCGGTTGCGCTCGAGCAGGTACATCTTGGCCGGGTGCCGACCGAACGCGTAGTGGTGGACGACCACCGCGTCCGGCACGTACCGCACCCGCAGACCGGCCTGCCACGTGCGCCAGCTGAGCTCGAGATCCTCCTGGTAGGCGAAGAACTCCTCGGGGAACCCCCGCAGCTCCTCCCACACCTCGCGCCGCAGCACCACGCCCGCCCCCGAGCACGACGCGACGTCGCGCGGCTCGGCGTGCGACGTCGCCGGGTCCCCGAGCCCGCCCGCCCAGCTCAGGCCGAGCACGTGCAGCGGGTTGCCCGCGGAGTTCATGGTCGACGGGTCGTCCGCGAGCCGGACGTCGCCGGACGCGATGCCGATGCCGGGGTCCGTGGCCACCGCGACGAGCCGCGCGAGCGCGTCGGGCGCGACGATCGCGTCGCTGTTGACGAGCGCCACGAACGGCGCCTCACCGTGCGCCAGGCCGAGGTTGACGCCGCCGGTGAAGCCGAGGTTGCGCCCGGGACGGAGCAGCGTCGCGCCGGTGCGTGCGCACAGCTCGTCGAGGTCGTCGCGCGTGGTGCCGTTGTCGACGAGCACGGTGCGGGGCCGCACGCCGGTGGACGCGGCGACGGCCGCGAGCGCGTCGGCCAGGTACGGCTCGTCGCCGTAGCCCAGCATGACGACGTCGACCTCGTTCACGCCACCTGCTCCTGCCTGCTCAGGGACCGCAGCGACGCGAGCAGCGGGAGCGCCAGCGCGACGAACGCGACACCCGAGCCGACCACGAGCGCGACGGACGCCACCGTGATGACCTCACCCGGCACGAGCGCGGCCGTGACGAACGCGGCCAGCCCGAGCGCCCACCCGACCAGCACGGGCCGGTCGCCACCCTGCGCGAGGAGCGCCTGGGCCGCGACCTGCGCGAGCATGAACAGCCCGCCGGACAGCGCGAGGAGCGTGAAGACCTCGCGTCCGACCGCGAAGTCCGGGGGGAACAGGAGCGCCAGGAGCCAGTCCCCCAGCGCCCACACGGCGAGCGTGCCGACCGCGGCCAGCGCACCGGTGACCCACCCGACGAGCGCGAGCCGGCGACGGTAGCCCTGCACGTCGCCCGACCCGAGCAGCGACGCCAGGCCCGGCAGGAGCACGGCCTGCACCGCCGCGAACGCGAAGAGCGGCACCCGCGCGATCGCGTTCGCGACCGTGAAGCTCGACACCAGGGCCTCCTGGTCGGCGGCTGTGCGCAGCTGGACCACGACAGGGCCGAGGTTGGCGAGCAGCTGGGAGGCCAGCGACGCCAGCACGAGGGCGCCGACCGCGCGGCGCAGCGCCCGCACGTCGGCCTCGCCGCCCGGCGTCACCAGACCCGTCCGCCGCGTCGTGACGAGCACGGCGACGAACGGGGCCAGGACCAGCACGAGGGCGTACGCGGCGACGACACGCACGCCGAGGGCCGCCAGCGCGCCGGCACCGGCCACGCGCAGGACGCCGTCGACGGCCAGCTGGGCGCCGTACGCCGGGTACCGCCCGCTGCCGGAGAGCAGCCCGCGCACCGCGTACGCGACGGCCGCGCCCCCGAGGGCGGCGACCAGCAGCGGCACGTACACGTCGCGCCCGCCGAACAGCCGGCCGGCCAGCAGCGGCCACGACGCGAGGCAGACCACGGCCGTGCCGCCGAGGAGGACGACCCCCGCGGCTCCCACCGCGCGCACCGCAGCGCCGGTGGCCAGCCCACGCGCGCGCAGCGACGCCGTCGTGCGCCCGAGCTGCTGCTCCAGCGGCAGGAACAGCCCGATGCCGACCGCGTTGAGCAGGGTCCACAGCAGGTTCACGGGCGCAGCAGCCTGGGCGCCGAGCGCGTGCGCGACGAACCACAGGTACCCGTACCCGGCGAGCCCGAAGACGCCGAGGCCGACCGCGACGGCCAGCACACCGCTGCGCTCGCCGAGCCCCCGGGGGCCGGTCGCGGCGTCCGTCGTCACGCGTCCGGGCCGGCGGTCGCGTCCTCGCCCGGCCCGTCCGGCGCGACGGCGGCCTCGAGCCGCTCGACGCGCAGCCGCAGCAGGGCGGCCTGCTCCGCGAGCGTCTGGTTCTCGTGCTCGATCTCGCCCAGCTCGGCGCTGAGCTGCACGCACACGACGAGCAGCGACAGCAGCCCGAGGAAGAACACGAGGTTGATCGGCGTCGTGATGCCGACGAGCTCCGACAGCCACTCGGTGAGGCCCGGGAACACCGCGGCCACGAGCACGACCAGCGCGACGACGATCCACAGCCCCGCGTATTTCTCGCGCAGCCGGCGCCGGCGCAGCAGCTCGAACATGAACGCGAGCGTGACGAGCGCCCCGACCAGGGCGAAGAGGTGCCCGCTCATACGACAGTCGCCTCCTGCGGCGTGATCCGCTCGCGGCGGCGGACGAGGGAGATGACGAGCGCCAGGCACGCCCGCGCGAGGTAGACGGACGCCTTGAGCGGGCTCTGCGACGGCCGGCCCGCCGACCGCTCGCGCATCGACACGCCGATCTGCTCGATCCGCAGGCCGTTGCGCGACGCCAGGACGAGCGACTCCACCGTGTCCCCGAGGTACTCCGCCGGGTAGTGCCGTGCGAACAGCTCGACCGCGCGCGGACCTGCACCGCGGAACCCCGAGGTGGTGTCGGTGAGCCTCGTCGAGGCGACGCGGCTGAGCACGCCGGCCAGCACGTTCATCGCCCAGCGCCGCGGTCCCCGCGCCTCGTAGGAGCCGGTGCCCGCGAACCGGGCGCCGATGACGACGTCGGAGTGCGCGAGCCGCTCGACGATCCGCGGCACGTCGCGCGGGTCGTGCTGACCGTCGGCGTCGACCTGGACGACCATCGGGTAGCCCTGCTCGAGGGCGTAGCGGAAGCCGGCACGCATCGCGCCGCCGACGCCCAGGTTGAACGGCAGCTCGAGCACGTCGACGCCCAGCGAGCGGGCGACGGCCGCGGTCCCGTCGTGCGACCCGTCGTCGACGACGAGCACGCCGACGCCGGGCAGGTGCTCCCGGATCTCCGCGAGCACGCCGGGCAGCGACTCGCTCTCGTTCCAGGCGGGAAGGACCACGAGCACGCGTGGTTCAGGGGCGTCGGACACGGCCGACACCTTACCGTCCGGTACCCGCCCGCCCGGTCCCCGGGGGCCTCCGGCCCGGCCGGACGCGTCGCGCACCGCCCTACACTGTGCCCGGTCGCACCGTCCGGCGGCCTCACCGCCGCAGGAGGCCCGCCCGATGTCCCGCAGTCACACCACCGGCCCCGCCACCGACGACCCGGCCGGCACCCCGGCCCGCCGCGCCCGGGTCGTGTGGTCCGCCGTCGCGGCCCTGCTGGTCGCGCTGGGATGGTGCTGGTCGCTCGCCACGCCCATGATGTCGTCGCCCGACGAACCCAGCCACGTCGTGCGCGCCGCCGGGGTCGCCCGGGGTCAGGTCTCGCTGCCGACGGCCGATGCGCTCGTCGACACCGCGGAGCCCGGCGTGGCCGGACTCGTGCGGCTGCCCTCGGACTACGCCGCGTCGGTCACGCTGCCCAACTGCTTCGCGTTCCAGCCGGACCAGCCCGCGTCGTGCCAGCAGGACCTCCCGGAGCCGGGTGCGCCGGTCGACGCCCGCACCTACGCCGGGCAGTACCCACCGCTGTACTACGCGCTCGTGGGGTGGCCCTCCCTGCTGCTGCCCGCGTCGGGCGGGCTGGTCGCGATGCGCCTCGTGAGTGCGCTGCTGACGGGCCTGCTGGTGACCTGGGGGCTCTACCGCCTGCACCGCGTGGAGGGCAACCGGGCCGGCGTGTGGGGCGCGGCGGTCGCCCTGACGCCGATGTGCTTCTTCCTCGGCGCGACCGTCAACCCCGCAGGCTTCGAGATCAGCGCGGCGTTCGCCTTCTGGGCCGCGTGCCTCGCGGTGGTGCTGGGCCGCGGGCCCGTCACGACAGGAGCGCTCGTGCAGGCCGTCGTCGCGGGCGCGCTGCTCGTCAACACGCGCTCGACGGGGCCCGTGTGGGCGCTCGCGATCGTCGTCGTCGCGCTCGTCGCCGCCCCCGCCGGCAGGTGGCGCGACATCGTCGCCCACCCGCGCTTCCGGTGGCTCGTGGCGGCGACGGCCGCCGCGAGCGCCGTCGCCGTCGGTTGGCTCGTCACGCACCCGGCCGTCGTCACCACGAAGGACCTCCACCCGGGCTTCGCCGACCCCCGCACCGTCGCGCTGTCGGTCGTCGGCAAGGGCTCGGAGTACCTCCTCAACATGATCGGCGACTACGGCTGGCTCGACGCGCCGTCGCCGCCGGTCACGTTCGTCGCGTGGTACGCGATGGCCGGGGCGGTGCTGCTGCTCGCGTTCGCCGCCGCCCGTCCCACGCGGCGCCGGGTGGCACTGCTGCTGCTGGTGCTGGGCGTCGCAGGTGCACCGCTCGCGCTGCAGGTCCCCACCGCGGTCGACACGGGCCTGATCTGGCAGGGCCGCTACGCGCTGCCCGTCGCGGTGGGCGTCCCGCTGCTGGCCGCGCTCGTCGTGGGTGTCGACCGCCGCCCCGAGGGCGAGCTGCTGCGGCGCGTGGCACGCGGGGCGCTGCCGGTGGTGCTCGTGGGGCACGTCGCGGCGTTCTACTGGGCGTCGCGGCGCTACGCCGAGGGCCTCGAGGGCGACGTCCTCACGTTCCACCCCGACTGGACCTCACCGATCGGCTACCTCACCGGTACGGCGCTGTACGCGGCGGTCGTCGGTGCGCTCACGTGGCTCGCCTGGCGTTCCTACCGCCCGGTGGACGACACGCCTGCGGCACCCGGGCCCGCCTCCGCCGCCGCACGGCGCAGCACGTCCGACGCGGCCACCGCGGCCGCCGCCGCCGAGCCCGCCCCGGCCACGACGGACTGACGTCCGCCGGGCACGTCACCTCAGGCGCGACGGCCCAGCGCCGCCTCGTACGCCGCGACGTGGGCGCGGGCAGAGGCGTCCCAGTCGAAGCCGGCGGCGCGCTCCACGGCCGCGGCCGCGAGTCGTTCGCGCCGCGGCGCGTCGTCCAGCAGCGTGCGCAGCTCCCGTGCGATCGACTCCTCGTCCGTGCCGCAGTAGGCGACCGCCTCGCCACCGACCTCCGGCAGCGAGAGCTCGCGCGTCGTGAGGACCACGGCGCCGCAGGCCATCGCCTCGAGCACCGGCAGACCGAATCCCTCACCGAGGCTCGGGTACGCGAGGACGCGCGCGCCGGAGAGGAAGCCCGGCAGGTCGCCCAGCGGGAGGTAGCCGGGCGTGCGGACCACGAGGTGCGGGTGCTGGGCCCGCACGGCCGCGACCGTGGGCGCCACCTGCTCGTCCCAGCCCCTGCCACCGGCGAGCACGAGCGCAGGCGGTTCCGGCAGGTCGGTGACGGACCGGGCCCAGGCCCGCACGAGCGCCGGGACGTTCTTGCGCGGCTCGAGCGTGCCGAGGAAGCCGACGTACGGCCGCCCCTCGAGGTCCAGGGACCGCGCGACGCGGGCCTGGTCGTCGCCGTCCACACGGTGGAAGAGCGACGTGTCCACGCCGTGGTAGGCGACGTGGAACAGGGCCTCGGCGCCGCCGGCGTGGCGGCGCACCTCGCGCGCCGTGGCCCGGGACGGCACGACCAGCGCCCCGGCGCGACGCACCGCGTGCCGCGTCGCGGTGCGGAAGAACCGCCGCTTGACCGGCGAGTGGAGCTCGGGGTGGGAGAAGAACGTCGCGTCGTGCAGCGTGACGACCACCGGCACGCCGGGCACGAGGGGCATCGTGTAGTGCGGGCTGTGCAGGACGTCGGCCCGCGTGCCGCGCGCCAGGCGCGGCAGCGCGACCTGCTCCCACACGAGGCGCGCGGGGCGCCGCTCGATCCGGGCCGGTGCGGCGACCACCTCGGCGGACGGGGCCAGCCTCGCGAGGTGGTCGCGGTCGCGCTCCTGGCTGACGACGACCAGGTCGACCCCCTGACGCACGAGGGCCGGGAGCAGGTCGTCGAGGTAGCGGCCGACGCCGCCCCGGTCCGCCGGCACGGCGGTCGCGTCGAGGAGGATGCGCACCGGGACACCCTAGGCGGTCGTGCGGGGGGCCGGGCCCCGCACACCTCGCGTCAGCCGACCGACGGCAGGGCGCCGGCCACGACCACGATGTTGACGCTGGGTCGGGCGTCCGGGGCGACGACCACGTCGGTCCAGTCGAACCCGAACGCGCGCGTCCCCTCGGGCGCCGACCCGGCCCGGTGCGGTGCGATCCGCTTCGCCAGCCGCAGGCCCGCGAGCCGCAGCGGCTCCGGGACACCGGGGAACGTCACGGGGTACAGCAGCAGACGGGTCCACCGGTAGCGGCGCAGCTCGTGGTCGAGGAGCCGACGCGGTCCCGTCATCCCCTGCACGTTCACGGGACCGAAGCGTGCCCCGAGCAGGCGGCCCAGCTCCGCGGGGTCGTACTCGTGCACGTGGAACTCGTTCCACGGACGCTGGCGCGGGAACAACCGGTGCTCCCGGTCGGGCGTGACGCAGACGAACGCGCCGCCGGGCCGCAGGACGCGGCGCACCTCGCGCAGGTAGCCGTCGACGTCGGTCACGTGCTCGATCACCTGGATCGAGCAGACGAGGTCGAACGAGTCGTCGGGGAACGGCAGGGGCTCCCGGTCGGTCGGGAGGATCTGCCGGAACTCCAGGCCCGCCAGCGCCTCGTCGGCGGTCGCACGCTCGACCGCCTCGCCCGAGACGTCCACGCCGACGACCCGGCGGGCACCGCGCTCCCGCAGCAGGCGCGAGCCGTAGCCCGTGCCGCAGCCGAGGTCCAGGACCTCCTTGTCCGCCACGAGCCGCGCCACCCACTCGTAGGTCGCGACGTGCAGCGAGTAGATCGCGTAGTCGCCGGCGCTGGTCACGTAGTCGCCCAGCGTGACGCGTTCCGTGGTGGTGGGGCGGCTGCGCACGGGCGCGGTCGCCAGCAGCCGGACCATCTCCTCGCCCATGCGGACGCGGTCGTAGCGGTCCGCGCAGCTGCGCGCGAACGCCTCAGCCCGCGCGGCACGCCCCGGGTCCGTCAGGACGTCCGTCAGCGCGGCGCGCCACGCCTCGGCGTCCCCGCTCGGGACGAGCAGGCCGGTGACGCCGTCCGCCACCGCGTCCTGCAGTCCCTCGAGGTCCGCCGCGACCACGAGCGCACCGCGCACCGCGGCTTCGACGGCCACGAGCCCGAAGCCCTCCATGTCGTCGCGCACCGGGACGTTGGGCTGGACGAAGACGTCGCACCCGGCCATCACGCGCTCACGCTGCGCGTCGGGGACGCGGCCGAGCAGGCGGACGCGGTCCTCGAGCCCGGTGTCGCGCGCGGCGGTGCGCACGGCCTGCTCGTCGGGGCCGGCGCCCGCGACGACGTACACCCAGTCGCCCTCCAGACGGGGCAGCACCTCCCGCACGAACCACGCGACACCCTTGCGCCGGACGAGCCGGCCGACGGTCGCCAGCACGTGGGTGCCGGGCGCGACGCCCAGCTCGTCGCGCAGCTCCTGGCGCGCCCGGGTCACGTCCGCCGCCGTGCGCGCGGGGACCTCCACGCCCAGGCGCAGCACGTGCACGCGGTCGGCCGCGACACCTGCCCTGCGCACCTGCTCGGCGGTGGCGGCGCTGTTGCAGAGCACCATCGGGGCGTGTCGCAGCGCCCGGCGCACGCACCAGCGGTACGGCGGGAAGCCCCAGACCACGTCCTTGCCGTGCGCCATCGTGACGAGCCGCAGGCCCGCGGCCCGCGCGAACGGCAGGAGCAGGAGGTACATGAGCACGTCACCGGTGACGACGACGTCACCGGGCCGCCGCGCCGCGCGCAGCACGGCGCGAGCGGCGCGCAGCCAGAAGACCGGGAGCCCGGCGGTGGAGCCACCGTGGGCGACGAGGCGCGCGCCGTCGCTGCCGGCCCGGAGCATCGCCCAGACGTCCGACGCGAGCGTCTCCATCCCCCCGACCGACGGCGGGAACTTGCGTGTCACGAACACGAACGCGGGCATGGCGCTCGATGCTAGCGGACCGCATCACCCGCCCGGGACATAGCATCGCCCGGTGACCCCCGACCCTGCTGCCCCCCGCCGGCGCCTGGCCCGGGTGGCACGCCTCGTCGCCCTGGCCGCGGTCGTCGTGTTCGCCTCGCTGTTCGTCGTGCGCGAGCGGGAGCCGATCGCCGCGGGGTTCGCGGGGCTGCGCTGGGAGCTCGTCGCGGCGGCCGGTGCGCTCGTCGTGGTGGGTCTCGCGGCGTCGGCCGCGAGCTGGCGTGCCGTCCTGGCGGGCCTCGGCTCCCGGGTGCCCGCGCGAGCCGCCGCCCGGATCTTCTTCCTCGCCCAGCTCGGCAAGTACGTCCCCGGCAGCGTCTGGCCCGTGGTCGCGCAGACGGAGATGTCCCGGGAGTACCACGTCCCGAGGGCGAGGTCGGCGTCGGCCGCCCTCGCGCACCTGCTGGTCGGCACGGTCTGCGGGGTGGTCGCGGCCGCCGTCGCGCTCGCGACGTCGTCGGCCGACGCGCTGGCCACCTACTGGTGGACCATCCCGGTGGGCGTCGTCGGCGCCGCGATGCTCGTCCCGGCCGTCCTCAACCGCGTGCTCGGCCTGGCGTTCCGCGTCCTGCGCCGACCGGCGCCCGAGCCGGTCGGAGGGCGTGACCTGCTCGTGGCCTGCGCGTGGGCCCTCGTCGTGTGGGTCGCCTTCGGCACCCACCTGTGGCTGCTGCTCCTGGCGCACGGGCTGACCCCGACGCCCTCGCTGTGGCTGCTCGCGACAGGTGCGTACGCGCTGGCCTGGGTCGTGGGGTTCGTCGTGGTGGTGCTGCCGGCGGGTGCGGGGGCGCGCGAGGCAGCGCTCGTGCTGGCGCTCGGTGCGACCGTCGGCGCCGGCGACGCGCTGGCTCTCGCGCTGGTGAGCCGCGTCCTCATGCTGGGCGGTGACGTCGTCCTCGCCGGCGTGGCCGTCGCGGCGGCACGCCGTGGCCGGCAGGAGCACCCGCTCGCACCGGCCCCCTGAGCGGCAGCGACCGGCGGCTCAGGACGACCTGACCGGCGCGCCCTCGGAGCGGTCGAGCCGCGCTGCGGGCGGGCCGGGACGCGTCAGGTCTCCGAGCTCCGTCGACCACGTCGCCGGATCGGGCTCCACCGGCGTGCCCTGGCGGTACTGCAGGTCCTTGAGCCGCTCGAGCTGGTCCTCGAGCAGCACGCGGTTGGTCCGCAGCAGGTCGGAGAGCACCCCGAGCGCCGCGGCCAGCAGCGCGGCGACGGCCATGATCGCGCCGAAGATCAGCGACTGGACGTTGCCGGCGTGCTCGTCGTGGACCACCCACAGCACGAGGAAGCGCACCATCGGGACCAGGGCGGCCACCCCGAACACGGCGGCGAGCGTCGCGAAGACCACCCACGGCTTGAACATCAGATAGCTGCGCACGATCGCCGATGCGGACTTGCGCATGTGCTGGAAGATGTTGCTGAACAGCCGGGACTCGCGCGTCTTGGGGTTGGTGGTCACCGGCACGCTGGCGATCCGCAGCCGCTTGTGGCCCGCCTGGATGATCGTCTCCATGCAGTAGCTGAACTCGGTGACGACGTTCAGCCGCAGCAGCGCCGCGCGGGAGTACGCGCGGAAGCCGCTCGCCGCGTCCGGCAGGTCAGTGTCGGCCGCGCCGTTGACGACGCGGCTGCCGACGCGCTGCATGAGCTTCTTGAACGGCGAGAAGTGCGCGATCGTCGACGTCTGGCGGTCGGCGATGACGATGTCGGCCTCGCCGGCGAGGACAGGTGCGACGAGGTCCGGGATGCGGTCCTGCGGGTACTGGTTGTCCCCGTCGGTGTTGACGACGACGTCCGCGCCGTGCGAGAGCGCGTAGTGCACGCCGTCGCGGAACGAGCGCGCCAGACCCATGTTGCGGGTGTGCCGGACGATGTGCGTGACGCCGTGCTCGCGCGCGACCTCGACCGTGCGGTCGCTCGACCCGTCGTCCACGACGAGCACGACGATCTCGTCCACACCCTCGATCGACCGCGGGATGGACGCGAGCACGTCGGGGAGCGTGGCCTCCTCGTCGAGGCACGGGATCTGGATGAAGACCTTCGTCACGTCGCCGTCCTGCCGCTGCACCGTCGGGCGACCCGGCAGGGACGCCCGGGTCGATGCTACGTGGTCACGCCGTGCCGCCTCCGAGCGCGGCGCGGTACGCACCCACGTGCGCGCGGGCCGCGTGCGCCCACGTGTACCCGGCCGCGACGTCGCGCGCCGCCACCCCGACGGCGGCCGCGTCCCGCCCGACGAGCTCGCCGAGCCCTGCGGCGAGCGCGTCGACGTCCCGCGGGTCGACGAGCACCGCTGCGGGCCCCGCACCCTCGACGACCTCCGCCATGGACGTGCCCCGCGACGTCAGCACCGGCGTGCCGTGCGCGAGCGCCTCGAGCACGGGCATCCCGAAGCCCTCCCACAGCGACGGGAACGCGAACGCCGCCGCACCCGCGTACGCCACGTGCAGGTCCTGCGTGGGGACGTGCCCGAGCAGGTGCACGGCCCCCGCCGGGAGCTGCTCGAGCGCCGCCCGCACGCGTTCGGCCTGGCCGCCCCACCCGGTGGGGCCGACGAGCACCAGGTCGTGCTCGAGCCCTGCACCGCGCGCCCGCGCGAACGCCTCCACGAGCCGCAGGACGTTCTTGCGGGGCTCGAGGGTGCCGCACCACAGCACGTACGGCCGCGCCACGCCCGTGCGTGCGCGCCACGCGGCGACCTGCGCGTCGTCGACCTGCGGCACGCGCACACCGTGCGGCACGACGTCGACGCGGCCCGGTTCGAGACCCACCTCGACGCAGTCGTCGCGCGTCGCGGCCGACGGCACGACCACCCGGGCCGCCTCGTCCACGACGAGCCGCAGCGCACGCCGGAAGAACGCGTTGCCCCGGGCCGTGAAGTGCCCGGGATCACGCAGGAACGCCAGGTCGTGCACGGTCACCACCAGCGGCACGCGGCGGCCGGGGAGGGCCCAGGTCGTGGCGTGCACCACGTCGACGCCGCCCGCACGGTCGGCACGCGGCCGGCGCAGCCGGTGCCACGTCTCGTAGAGCACGGTGCGGGGCAGCGCCTCGTGGCGGACGGGGACGTCGGGGACCGGCGACGGCACCTCCTCGGTGCGGTGGCGGGCCGCGACGCCCACGACCTCGACGTCGTCCTGGGTGCGCAGGGCCGCGGTCAGCTCGGCGATGTACGTGCCCGAGCCGCCCGGCACCGGCTGCCAGCACTGCTCGACCGTCATCGCCACCCGCACGGGACCCGTCACGGGCGTGAGCCTAGACTCTGGCCCGTGCCGGCACCCGACGCGTCCCCCCTCGTCCGCGCGATCGTCGTGACGTGGAACGGGGCGCACCTGCTGCCGGCCTGCCTGGACTCCCTCGACGCGCAGCACCTGCGTGACCGCACGGAGGTCGTCGTCGTCGACAACGCGTCGACCGACGGCACGGACGCGCTCCTCGCCGCCCGCCCCGGCGCCACGGTGGTCCGCGCGCCGCGCAACCTGGGGTTCGCCGGCGGCGTCGAGCTGGGCCTGCGGGACGTGCGGGCGCCGTTCGTGCTGCTGCTCAACAACGACGCCACGCTGGCCCCGGACGGCCTCGACGCGCTCGTGGCCGAGCTCACCGCACCCGGCCACGAGCGGGTGGCCGCCGTGACGGCCAAGGTCGTGCTGCGGCGGCACGACGCGCAGGGCCGCACGCTCGTCAACTCCACCGGGAACGTGCTGACGCGCTGGGGAGCGGGGGTCGACCGTGACTGGCTCGCAGTCGACGGCACCCAGTCACCGCCCGGGGACGTGTTCGGCTTCCACGGCGGCGCCGCGCTGCTGCGCACCGAGGCGGTCCGCGCCGTCGGTGGCATCGACCCGTGGCTGTTCCTCTACTACGAGGACACGGACCTGTCGTGGCGGCTGCGCGCCGCGGGGTGGACCGTGCGCTACGTGGACGCCGCGGTCGCCGAGCACGCGCACGCCGCGAGCTCGGACCCGGCGTCGGCACTGTTCCGGTACTACAACACCCGCAACTCGCTGGTCGTCGTGACCCGTCACGCCCCCGCAGGCATGGTCCTGCGCTCGCTCGCCCGCCAGGTGGCCGGCACGGTGCGCGCGCTCGCCCGCACGGGCTGGGACCCCACCACACGGGCGCGCGCCCGTGGCCTGGGCGCGTGGCTGCTGCGACTGCCGCGCACCCTGCGCGAGCGGCGCACCACGTGGCGCACCGCGGTCGTGCCCCGCCGCGACGTCGCCGCGGTGGCGCTCAGCGCAGCGGGATCCACAGGAGCGGCTGCCCGGGGGGCGTGAGCTCGCCCAGCCCCTCCTGGACGAGGGTCAGGCCGATCGCGTCGCCCGCGACGTCCGCCGGCGGGTCGAGCCGGATCCGGAGGTGCTCGGTCGCACCGGGCAGCACGTTCGACGGCAGGTCCGCCACCTGCGGGTGCGCGCCGCCGGGGACCGGCCAGAAGACGACCACCCGGACCACGCCCGTCGGGTTCGCGAGGTCCCCGAGTCCCGTCCACGCGGTCGGGCCGTCGTTGCGCAGCGCGACCTCGAGCCATGAGGGGCCCCCGGACGGCACGGGGCGGTCCGCGGGACCGTCGGTGCGCGTGAGGGTCGCGGCGAAGCCCTCGATCGGTGCCGTGACGTCCTCGGGCTGGAGCATCCCCCGCGCGCGCAGGTCGGCCTCGACGGGGCCGCGCCGGACCCACAGCGCGTCGTCACCGAGCGCGTCGGCCACGAGGACCCAGTCGTCGGCGTCGTCGTGCGGCCAGACGGCGCGGGACACCACGAGGTCCGTCGGGGGGCGTGTCGTCGTGCCGTCGAACACCTCCATGGCGCGCGGCGCGAGCCAGTACTGGAACCTGTTCTGGCCCGGCCAGTCCGCTTCCGTGACGTCGAACGACACAGGGGTGTCGATCGCCTGGACCACCGAGAGCAGCCGCGGCGGGTCCCCCAGCGCGAGCGCGAGCGGCTGCTGGTGCGAGGTCTGGGCGACGACGGACGAGCCGAGCAGCCACACCCCCACGACCGCGACGGTCGCGCGGCGTGCGACGAGGCTGCGCCGGACCAGGACGAGGACCACGCACGCGGCGGCGGCGACCAGGGCGGCGGCGACCCACGGCAGTCCCGTGCCGCTGCTGCCCACCAGCGCGAGCATGCCGGGGACGTTGATCGGGCCCCACCAGCCGTCCGGGTTCGCGGTGGCCAGCATCCACGGCACCACGACGATCGACGAGCCTGCCGTCACCGCGAGCGCCGCCACGACCGTCGCCCGCCGGGGCTCCAGCCGGCGGACCAGCACGGTGGCGCCGACGACCGCGAGCAGCACCAGGTACGGCTCGACGTAGCGCCCGTAGGTGGGCACGTCGATGCGGTCCGTCCCCTCGGTCAGCGACCGCGCCGTCGACAGGACGCTGATCGCCAGGTTGCCGCCGAGGGCCAGACCGCCCCACAGCGCGACGCCCGCGCGCCGCGCACGCAGCTCGCGCAGGGCAGCCGTGACGCCGAGGGCTGCGCCCACCACCGACAGCCCGAGCCACGCCACGGCGCCGTACCAGACGGTGCCCACCGTGGTGCGCACGAGGTTCGGCACCGAGCCCCCGAACAGCCCGACGACGGCCTCGGCCTCCCGGCTGGTCCCGCTCTCGTAGAGGATCCCGGCGACGGTGACGTGCAGCGCGAAGCCTGCGACCGCGACGACGACCGTGGTCAGCAGCCCCAGCGCCGCCACGCGCCGGCGACCCGCGGGCCCCCGCCACAGCTCCACCAGGAACCACAGCGCCGTGCACGCCACCACCGTCACCATGCGCCCGTGCGCGACGAACGTCGCCGCACCGCCGGCACCGAGCAGCGCGGCGCGGCCGAGCGTCGGGCGGTCCGCGTAGCGGACCGCGGCCACGACCGTCAGCGCCAGGACCAGCACGAGGAAGTTCTCGATGATCGCGAACGACGACATCACCGTGCGGCTCGGCGCGACGGCCACGGCCGCGGCCACGAGCGTCGCGGGCGCCGGACCGGCGCCCAGCCGCCGGGCGAGCGCGGTGAGGGGCAGCACGACCGCCGCGCCGCACACGCCCGACAGCAGCACGGCCAGGTGGTACGCGCGCAGCGGGTCGTCCGTGAGCCACCAGACCGGCACGAGCGCGACGGCCCACAGCGGGTAGTAGCTGTCGTGCGCGAGGTCGAGCGCACCCTGGCCCGCGAGCAGCCGGGCCGTGGCGAGCGGGCCGACCTCGTCGTCGGTCCACACGAGCCCGTGCCGGGGCCACGCGACCCACAGGTGCACCGCGAGCACGGCGAGCGGCGCGGCCACCCGGACCGCGAGCTCCTGCCAGGACCTCGCGGCGGCCGGTCGGGGCGGAGCGGCGTCGACGGCGACGTCGGTGGGCTCGTCGGCCGACCGGACGGTCTCGGCGTGCATCGTTGGTGTCACCCTCGTTCGGCAGGCACTCGGACGTTCGATGATAGGTCGAAGGGCGGTCGCGCCCCGAGACCGGCGCGTACGATCTGCGCCATGCACGCGAGCACCGACGCCGCTCCCCCGCGCCGGACCCCGACGGACGGGAGCGCGACGGCCGTGGTCGTCCCGTGCTGGGCCGACGCCCTCCCGGCGGCCCGACGCACGGTCCGCAGCGCCCTGACCGTGCTGCCGGACGCCGCGGTGGTCGTCCTCGACGTGGACGGCTGCTGGACGCCCCTGGGCCGCGAGCAGGTCGTCACCGCCGCGCAGGTCGACCTGCCCGACCGGGACCTGCACCTGCGGTCACTCGCCGTGGGCACGTCCGCCGTCGCGCGGGCGGTCGTCGCCGACGTCGTCGCGAGCCGCCCCGACGAGGTCGTCCTCGCCCTCGAGCCCGGTGTCGAGCTGCTGCGCGCCCCCGACGAGCTGCTGCGCTCCGCGCGGGACGCGGGGGTGGCCGTCGTCGGGCGCACCGCGACCACCGCGGACCCGGCCGGCACCTGGCCCACCGAGGCCGACGTCGCCGCCCACGGCCCGCTGCACCCGGCGCTGCTGGCGGTGCACCGGCCCGCGTCGGCGTTCCTCGCGACCTGGCGCGCGAGCTGGCGGACCCCGGAGATCCCCTGGCTCGACACCGCCGCGTCCCGCGCGGGTGCGCGGCTGGTGGGCGGTCCCGCCGTCCTGCTGGGTCCGTGGAACCTGCTGCCCGGCCACACGCTCGACGAGGATGCCACCGGCCTGCGGGTCGACGGCGTGGCCGTCGCCGCGCTCGACCTGACCCTGCGGGACCCCGCCCGGCCCTGGCTGCTCGCAGCGGGGATCGACCGGCCCTCGCGGGCGCGCCTGAGCGACCACCCCGCGCTGGCCGCGCGCTGCGCGCGGGGCGCGGCCGACGAGACCGCGGACCCGCCCGCGGAACCGGCGTGGCGGGCCTCCCGGATCGGGGAGGTACCGGTCGACGACGTCGCGCGAGGGCTCGTGCGCGAGGCCGTGCTCACCGGCGAGCACCTGCCGGACCCGGTCACCGAGCCGGACGCGGTGCTCGCGTGGCTCACCGGGCCGACCGCCCCGGGCGTCCCCGGCCGGTACCTGCGGGCCCTGCGCGAGTCCCGGCCCGACCTGTGCGAGGTCTTCCCCGGCGTTCCGGGCGAGCACACCGGGCCGTTCCTCGACTGGGCGCGCGCGCACGGTCGTCACGAGACCCGCTACTCCCAGGAGCTCGTCGACGCCGCGGTCGCCGCGACGGGACCCGTGCCCGCACCACCGCCGCCCGACGCGCCGCGCCCCCCGGGCGTCAACGTCGTCGGCTACCTCGGCGGCGACATCGGGATCGGCGAGTCCGCGCGCCTCGTGCTCGAGGCGCTGCGGGCGGCAGGCGTACCGACCCGCGCGGTCCCCGTGGAACGCCACCTGCAGAGCCGACGACGGCCCTACGCCGAGGCGACCGGGCCGGCGCACGGCACGACGGTGGTCTGCGTCAACGCCGACCTCACCCCGAGCATCGCGCGCACCGTGCCGCACCTGCTCGCGGGCGGCGCCCGCGTGGGCATGTGGTACTGGGAGGTCGAGGAGTTCCCGCCCGAGCTCGGCGCGTCCGCCGCGCTGCTCGACGAGGTGTGGGTCGCCACCGACTTCGTGCGGGCCGCCGTGGCGCCGCACGTCGCCGTGCCCGTGCGCGTGGTGACCCCGCCCCTGCCGCAGGTGCGTGCGACGTCGGTGAGCCGTGCCGAGCTCGGGCTGCCCGCCGACCGGCCGGTCGTGCTGTTCGTGTTCGACTACCTCAGCACGGTGGGACGCAAGAACCCCCTCGGCGCGATCGAGGCGTTCCGTCGCGCGTTCGCGCCCGACGAGGGTCCGGTGCTCGTGCTGAAGTCCATCAACGGCGACCGCCGGCACGCCGAGGCCGAACGGGTCCGCCTGCGGGCCGCCGCCGAGCCCGACGTCGTGCTGCTCGAGGACTACCTGGACGCGCCCGCGCGCGATGCGCTCGTCGCGTCGTGCGACCTGTACCTGTCGCTCCACCGGGCAGAGGGTCTGGGTCTGACGATGGCCGAGGCGATGGCCTACGGCCGGCCGGTCGTCGCCACCCGGTACGGCGGCAACATGCAGTTCATGACCGACGAGAACAGCTTCCTCGTGCCGTTCTCGCGCGTGCCGGTCGGGCCCGAGGACGCACCGTACCCCCCCGGCTCCCCGTGGGCCGAGCCGGATCTCGACGCCGCCGCCGTGCTGCTACGCGTCCTGGTCGAGGACCCCGAGGAGGCCGCGCGCCGCGGCGCGCGGGCGGCGCGGGACATCGCCGAGCTGTGGTCCCCCGCCGCGGTCGCCCCCCGCTGGGCCGACGCGGTCGCCGGCGTCCACCGCCGGCCCGATCCCGAGCCGGAGCAACGACGCGTCGACTGGCGTCACCAGCTGCGCCGCTTGTCCGGCGGCCGGGTCTGACGCGGCGCGGCCCGGCACGGTCCCGGACGACGCAGGGCCCCGACGTCGCCGTCGGGGCCCTGCGTCGTCGTCCGCGTGGTCGTCACTCGGCCGGGGGCGCTCCCCCGACGACGCGCCGCAGCCGGCCGGTGGCCCGGCGGGTCACCTCGCGCACGCCGCCCGCGCGCAGGTAGTCGCGCGCGAGCGCGAGGTCCTGGCGCACGGTGGGACGCGGGCGGTCGGTGCGCCGCCGCTGCGGCGGCGTGACCGAGCGGACGACCGCGAGGTCGGGCGCCCGGCGCGCATCGCGCACGAACTCCACGAGCGGTCGCAGCGTGCGTGCCCAGCGCATGGTGTCGGCGAACTCGCCCACGGCGGTGCGTGCCCGCGCGGCGGCCTCGTCGTCGTAGAGCATCTCCCCCAGCGCCGCGGCGAGCGCGTCGACGTCCTCGGGCGGCACGACGCGGCCGAGGCCGTTGTCACGGATGATCGGCTCGAACGTGTCCCCTGCGGTCGCCACGATCGGCAGCGACGCCCACAGGTAGTCGAGGATCCGGGTGCGGAAGCTGAACTCGGTCTCGATGTGGTGGAAGTGCGTCGACACGCCCACGTCCGCGTCGAGCAGGTAGTCCGCCCGCTCGTCGTACGGCACCCAGCCCTCGTTGAAGAAGACGTGGGTCCCGGTCAGCCCGAGGGAGTCCGCGAGCTGCCGCGTCTCCCAGGCGATGCGCATGTCGGGCACGCCGGGGTTGGGGTGCTTGAGGCCGAGGAAGAACAGCCGCACGTCCGGGTGCTCACGACGCAGGACGTCGATCGCCCGGATGAGCGTCAGCGGGTCGAACCAGTTGTAGATGCCGCCGCCCCACAGCACGACCTTGTCGTCCGGGCCGATCCCGTCGACGGCGCCACGGATCGCGTGGCGGCGCTGCACGGGCGGGGCGTCCTCGACGCCGAACGGCACGACGTCGATGAGCGAGCGCAGGGACTCGTCCGCGTCGTACACCAGCGGGTTCACACGCCCCTGGCCGGCGAGCTGGCCCAGCCAGAAGTCACGCTGCTTGGCCGACGCGCACAGCAGGTAGTCCGCACGCTGGAGCTGGGTGTTGAGCACCTGCGTGATGTCGGAGACCGCGCGCCGGCGACCGTCCTCGCCGAGGTCCCGCGCCTGCTCCAGCTGCTCGAGGTGCATCGGGTCGTAGACGTCCGCCACCAGGATCTTCGCGCTGTCGATGAGCCACGGCGCGGCCTCGATCAGGAAGCCCTGGAAGACGATGACGTCCGCCCAGTCGGTCAGCGCGCGCAGCGCCTTGCCGCCCGACGCGTGCTCGAGCCGGAACGGTGCGTCGGAGCGCATGACCCCGCCGGTGGAGGCCAGCACGACGTCGTGGTCCCGGTGCAGCGCACGGGCGATCTCCCACGCGCGGATCGCGGGACCGGCCATGCGCTCGGCGAGCGGCTCGCCCGTCACGACGAGCACGCGCTGGCGCGAGCGGAAGTGCTGCTCGATGCCGAGCGCGTCGACCAGCAGGTCGTGGGTCGCGAGGTACCCGGGCAGGCCGTAGGCGGGCTCGATCGCCTGCCGGAACAGCCCGAACAGCTCGCGGTCGCCGCGCCGGCGCCGCGTCTGCAGCTCACGGCGCGTCTCGAGCAGCGAGGGAAGGTGCTCCAGCACGCCGTCGACCGCCATGAGACCGGCCATCGTCGACTTCGGCACATCGAGCGTGCCGACCTCGTCGCCGCCCGGCGAGCGCTGCAGGTCGAGCTGGGCGGTGTCCACCCCGCCCCGCTCGAACGAGCGGCGCACCGCGAGCGCGAGCGCCGCGGGCAGCGTCCGCGCGAGCGTCTCGTCGTCGTAGTTCTTCACCATCGACATCAGCGCGTTGCGCTCGAGCAGGTAGCTCTCGCGGAAGTTGCCGTGCTTCTTCATGGACGCGTGGTGCTTGTGGAACGCCAGCGAGCCCGGCACGTACCGCACGCGGTGACCCAGCATGTTGAGGCGCCAGCCGAGGTCGACGTCCTCGTAGAACATGAAGAACCGCTCGTCGAAGCCGCCGACCGCGCGGAACACCTCGGTGCGCACGAACATCGCCGCGCCCGTGCCGAACAGCACGTCCTTCGGCTCGTCGTACGCGGGCGAGTCGGGCTTCTCGACCTCACGCTTGTACCCCATGCCGTACCAGGTCAGCGAGCCGTCGACGAAGTCGACCAGCTTCCCGTCCCAGTCGAGCACCTTCGACGCGACGCAGGCGACCTCACGGTCGGCCTCGAGCGCGGCGACGGCCGCCGACACCCAGGAGGTGTCGGCACGCGCGTCGTTGTTGAGGAAGGCCACGTACTCGCCGCGCGCGTGCGCGACGCCGAGGTTGCAGCCTCCGGCGAAGCCGAGGTTGGCGCCGGCCTCGACGACGCGCGCGTCGGGCAGCCCGGCGCGCAGCCGCTCGGCGGAGCCGTCGCCGGAGTGGTTCTCGACGACGATGACCTCGAGCCGCTCGGCGGGCCAGTCCTGCTCGGCCAGCGACCGGGCGCACACGAGCGTGTCGTCGGTGCCCCGGTAGTTCACCAGGACGACCGAGACCATCCCGGGCACGACGGGCGGCGGGGTCGGGGCGCTCATGCGCCCTCCCGGACCAGTGCGACGTCGTGGTCGACCATGCGCCCGACGACCTCCTCGAACTCGACGGTGGGGGCCCAGCCGAGCACCTCGCGCGCCTTCGTCGCGTCCCCGACGACCTCGCCCGGGTCGACGGGCCGCACGAAGCGCGGGTCGGTGACGACGTGCTGCTGCCAGTCCTCGATGCCGACGCGCGCGAACGCGGCGGCGACGAACTCGGCGACCGAGTGCGTGCGTCCGGTGGCCACGACGAAGTCGTCGGCCACGCCGTGCCGGACGGCCCGCACGAGCGCGTCCACGTAGTCCTCCGCCCAGCCCCAGTCGCGGCGCACGTCCGTGCTGCCGAGCGCGAGCGTCCCGGTCCCGGCCGCCGCGATGCGGGCGGCCGCGGCCGTGATCTTGCGCGTCACGAAGGCCTGCGGCCGCAGCGGGGACTCGTGGTTGTAGAGCACGCAGGTCGCCACGTGCAGGTCACGGCTGCGGTAGACGGCGGCCATCTGGTGCGCGTACGCCTTGGCGGCGCCGTACGGCGAGACGGGGCGCACGGGCGTCGACTCGTCCTGCGGCGCCTGGTCCGGCACACCGAAGATCTCGGCACTCGACGCCTGGACGACCCGCACCCGCCGTCCCGAGGACTCCTGCAGGCGGCGCGCCGCCTCGAAGACGCCGACGGCACCCAGACCCGTGACGGCACCGGTGAGCACGGGGTGCTCCCACGAGAAGGCCACGGAGCTGATGCCCGCGAGGTTGTAGACCTCGTCGGGGGCGACGTCGCGCACGAGCTGCTCGACGCCGGCGGTGTCGGTGAGGTCGCCGACGTGCACCTGCACGCCGGCGGGGCCGGCCCAGGCGTCGCGGTCGGCCGCGGAGTGCGCCAGGCCGTGGACCTGCACGCCCTCCGCGACCAGCCGGCGCGCGAGGAGCGTCCCGTCCTGCCCGGTGACGCCGGTGACCAGGGCGGTCCGGACGTCGCTCACAGGCGCGCGAGCTCGCGCTGCTCGGCGACGTCGTGGTCGACCATCATCTCGACGAGCTGCTCGAAGCCGACCTGCGGCTTCCAGCCGAGCTGCTCGTGAGCCTTGGCCGGGTCACCGATGAGCAGGTCGACCTCGGCGGGGCGCATGAAACGGGGGTCCTGCTTGACGAGGTGCGCCCACTCGTCGATGCCGACGCGGCGGAACGCGACGTCGAGCAGCTCGCGGATCGAGTGGGTCTCGCCCGTGGCGACCACGTAGTCGTCGGCGTCGTCCTGCTGGAGCATGCGCCACATCGCCTCGACGTAGTCGCCGGCGAAGCCCCAGTCACGCTTGGCGTCGAGGTTGCCGAGCGTGATGTGCTCCTGCAGGCCCAGGGAGATGCGCGCCACGGCCTGCGAGACCTTGCGCGTGACGAACTCCGGGCCGCGGCGGGGCGACTCGTGGTTGAACAGGATGCCCGACGAGGCGTGCATGCCGTACGACTCGCGGTAGTTGATCGTCATGTAGTGGCCGAAGACCTTGGCGACGCCGTAGGGCGAGCGCGGCCACAGCAGCGTGGACTCGCGCTGCGGCACCTCCTGCACCTTGCCGAACATCTCGGACGAGGACGCCTGGTAGAAGCGCACCTTCGACAGGTCGTCGTGCGCGTACAGGCGCACGGCCTCGAGCAGGTTGAGCACGCCCTTGCCGGTGACCTCCGAGGTCAGCAGCGCGTTCTCCCACGAGTACGCGACGAACGAGATCGCGCCCAGGTTGTAGACCTCGTCGGGCTGCGCCTGCTCCAGCGCGCGGATGAGGCTCGACATGTCGGTCAGGTCGCCCGTGACGAGCTGCACGCCGGGGACCGTCTCGCGCACCAGGTCGAACTTCGGGTTGTTCTGGCCCCGGATCAGGCCGTAGACCTCGTACCCCTTGGAGAGCAGGAGCTCGGAGAGGTACAGACCGTCCTGGCCGGTGATGCCGGTGATGAGTGCGCGGGGCATGATTCCTCGGAGCGTGGGCGACAGTGGGACCCGGCGATCCTAGCGCCGCTGTCGTCTCCTATGATGTCGCGGTGCCCTCCCCTCGATTCGTCTCTTTCGCTGCGGACGCCGAGGACGTGGTCCTGTGGCGGGCCCTCGGTCGGCAGGCCCCCGGCCGGTACCTCGACGCGAGCGCCCCGTCCCCCGACTCCCCCTCGGTGACGCGCGCCTTCCACGACGCCGGCTGGTCGGGCGTCGTGCTGGCCGCGACCGACGCGACCGCCGTGGCCCTGCGCGCGCAGCGCCCGCGGGACGTCGTCGTGACCGACGTCGAGGAGGCCCTGGGCGCGGCCGGCGGCGTGGACCTCGTCGTCGCCGACCGCGCCGTCCTCGCGCGCGTGCTCGGGGCCGGGGCGGCACCCGCCGTCGTCGTGCTCACCGGCGTGCCGCACGGCACGTCCCCCGACCCGGTCGACGGCTTCGCGGCCGTCCAGGCCGTCGGCTCGTCGCACGTCCTGGTCGCCGACGGGCGCACCGATCTCGCCGCCACGCTGTCGAGCCCGCCGAGCGTGCGCGCCGACGGCTACGAGCGTGCCGTCGAGCGCGACCTGCGCGCCGAGCGCGACGAGGCGGTGACCGCCCTCATGCGGTGGCGCGCGACGGCCCTGGCCGGCTGGCCCGGTGCCGCACCCGCCGCGGCCGGCCCCGACGACAGCGCCCGCACGATCGCCGAGCTCGCGCACGAGCTGCACAAGGTCCGCTCGACGCTGTCGTGGCGGGTGACGGCGCCGCTGCGCGCGGTCTCGGGGACCGCAGCGGTCCGCCGCGTCCGGGGGCGCTGAGGTGACCTCCCCCGACGCGACGCACGTCCGCGCCCTGCGCCAGCGCCTGCGCGCCGTCGCCCGCCACGTCCTGGGTGCCGAGCCGGCGCCCGTCGACGACCCCGCCGCCGACGCCGGCTGCCTGCTCGACGCCATGGTCCGGCACCTCGCGCGTGTGCCGGACACGGCGCGCGCGTGGCTGCTGCTCGCGGCCGTCGCGTCGTGCTACCCGAGCCGCGACGAGCTCCTGGCCTTCGTGCACGACGTGCGCGGCAGCGACCCGGACGAGACCACGGTGCGCCTGCTGCGCACGACCGCCGACGCCGCCCGCACACGCGGCACACCGGCGTACGAGCTCGACGTCGTGCACGGCGGGGTCATGCTCTCGGTCGACTACTGCGCGCGCGCCGACCACCACACCGGCATCCAGCGCGTCACGCGCGAGACGGTGCCGCGGCTCGCCCGCGAGCACGACGTCGTGCCGGTGGCGTGGACGGACGAGTCGTGGTCGATGCGCACGCTCGAGCCCGTCGAGGTGGACCGGGTCATGCGGTGGAACGACCAGGCGCACCTCGACAAGGTGGACCGGCCGCGCGGCGCGTTCCGGCTGGTCGTGCCGTGGCAGGCGACCGTGATGCTCATGGAGGTCGTGCTCCCCGGCATGTGCGAGCCGCTCGACTGCCTGGCCGAGTTCTCCGGCTCGCGCCTGTGCGCCATCGGGTACGACACGATCCCGCTGCTGAGCGCGGAGCTGCGCCCGCCGGCCGAGCCCGACAACTTCGTGTCGTACCTCACGGTCCTCGGACGCGCCGAGCGGATCGCCGGCATCAGCCGCGCCGCGACGCAGGAGTTCGCGGGTGCCGCGCGCATGGTCCGCGCGACCGGCCGACGCGCCCCGGAGGTCGTCGAGGTCTCCCTGCCCGCCGAGCCGCCGATGGCGACCGAGGCCACGCAGCCGCCGCCGCGCACCGTGCCGCTCGTCGTGGCCATCGGCAGCCAGGAGATGCACAAGAACCACCTGGCGCTCGTCGCGGCGTCCGAGACGCTGTGGCGCGAGGGCCTGGACTTCGAGCTGCAGCTCGTGGGGCGCGCCGGCTGGGGCTCCGACGAGCTGCGGGAGCGCGTCGACACGCTGCGCGCACGGCACCGCCGCGTCTCGATGCGCGCGGGCGTCAGCGACGCCGGGCTGTCGGAGGCGTACCGCACCGCGCGGTTCTCGGCGTTCCCGTCGCTCCACGAGGGCTTCGGCCTGCCCGTCGCGGAGTCGCTCGCGTCCGGCACGCCCGTGCTCACGACGCGGTACGGCTCGATGGCGGAGATCGCCGCGGACGGCGGCTGCGTCACGGTGGACCCCCGCGACGACGACGCGCTGGTCGACGCGATGCGCCGCCTGCTGACCGACGACGACCTGGTCTCCGGGCTGCGGCAGGCGGCGCTCGCGCGCCGCGCCCGCTCGTGGGACGACTACGCCGCCCAGCTCTGGGACGACGTCATCGCCGAGAGGAGCGGACGTGCGACGTCTGCGGCACGCTGACGGGGACGCCGCTGCGCGCACCGAGGCCCTGAGGTCCCGGCTCACGCTGGTGCTGACGGCGCTCGAGGAGCCGGTGCCCGCCGACGACGCGGAGGGCGCGCTCACGCGCCGTCTCGCGCGCGGGGACGCGTCCGACGTCTGGTGCACCCTCGCCGTGCTGCGCGGCGTGCTGCCGACGCAGCCCGAGGTGCTCTCGGCCGTGCGGCTGCTGCGCGCGGACGGACCCGAGGCCGTGCTGCGGACGGTCGTCGGGCGCGTCGTGCCCGACCTCGACGTCGTCCTCGCCCCGCGTGGCGTGCTGCTGGACGTCAGCCCCACGCGGTCGGCGGTCGACGAGCTCGGGGCGCCCCTGGTCGTGGAGCAGCTCGTGTCCGCGTGGGCCGACCGCGACGCGCAGCACGTGCGGTGGTCGGCCGACGGCCGCCGCCTGCTGCCCGCCCCCGCGGGCGGCGTCACGGCCGCGAGGGACGACGACCCGGTCGAGGAGCGCACGAGCGTCGTGCCGTGGCGCAGCACGCTGGTCGTCCTGCGTCCCCCGACGCAGCAGGCCACGGCGTCCCGCGTGCACGCGCTGGCGACGTGGGCGCGCGGTGCGACCGGAGCGGTCGGCTGGGGGGAGCCGGCGATCGTCGCGAACGACCGGACGCCCGGTGAGGCCGCCGCCGCGGCCGCGGGCCTGAGCGCACTGCGCCACGTCGACGTCGTCGCCGCCGTGTCGGCCACCGCGCGCGAGCAGTACGAGGGCTGGCTCGAGATGGTCCGCACCCTCGAGCTGCCCGGACCGCGCCTGACCACGGTCCCCCTGCCCGACGAGGCGCCGGAGGTCGACGACACGCAGGTCGCGTCCTGGGACGCCGCCCCCCTGCCCCTCGTGGTCTCGACGGGCGGGCTCGGCCCGCGGGGCAACCAGCTCGCCGTGCTGCGCGCAGCCAACACGCTGTGGAACGAGGGCGTGGCCTTCCAGCTCCTCATGCTCGGTGACGACCGGCCCACGTCGGAGGCCCTCGCCCGGCAGGTGACGCGCCTGCAGGAGGCCGGCCTGCCCGTCGGCGTGCGCCGCGGCCTCGACCTGGGCGGCACCGCCGCGCTGCTGCGGTCCGCCTGCTGCCTGGTCGACGTGCCGCAGCACGACCCGCTGGGCTACCACACGGCGATCGCCCGAGCGCTCGGCACACCCGTGGTGGCCGGCGCGCACGGACGCTCCCCGTCCCCCGGACGGGACTCGCCGGTCGCGGACCCGGACGACTCGACGGCACTGGTCGGGCTGCTGCGTCCGCTCGTGCGCGGGCACGCTCCCGGCGACCTGACGTACCGTTCTCCCGCACCCACCACCCGCACGTGGGGCGCCTTCGCGGACGAGCTGTGGGACGCCCTCGTCCGCCGCGCCACCGGGCCGCACGACCCGGACGGCGTAGACTCCCCGTCAGCGAGCTCGCGACGAGGCCGTACCACCGAGAGCCTCGACGAGGGGATCCATGAGCACGACTAGCACCGACCGCCGGGCCCAGCTCGCGCTGGAGCCGATGCGCCTGGCCGGCCCCAAGCCGGGCTTCCTGCAGGGCACCCGGGCGTCCGTCCGCGAGATCGTCGCCCACCGCGAGCTGCTCGGCATGCTCGTGCGTCGCGAGCTGAAGGCCCGCTACAAGGACAGCGTGCTCGGGTTCTTCTGGAGCCTCATGCGTCCGCTGACGCTGCTAGTGGTCTACTACGTCGCCATCGGCAAGTTCCTGCGGGCTGCCGAGAGCATCCCGTCGTTCGCGATCTTCGTGTTCACCGGGCTCACGGCGTGGTCGCTGTTCTCCGAGATGGTGCAGACCGGGACCGGGTCGATCATCGCGAACTCCGGCCTGGTGAAGAAGGTCTACCTGCCGCGCGAGATCTTCCCCCTGGCCTCGATCGGCTCGGCGTTCGTGAACTTCGCGATCCAGCTCGGCATCCTCGTGCTCGCCGCGGTCGTGCTGGGCGAGTTCCCGCTCGGGTCGCGCTGGCTGTACGCCGTCCTCGCGCTGGCGGTGGTCGTCGTCTACGGCACGGCCCTCGCGCTCGCGCTGTCGGCGGCGAACGTCTACCTGCGCGACGTGCAGTACCTGGTCGAGATCAGCCTCATGGTCCTGTTCTGGGCGTCGCCGATCGTCTACTCGTGGACCATGGTGTCCGACAAGATCGCCGGGACCGTCCTGGACACCCTGTACTTCGGCAACCCGATGACGCTGGCCGTCATCGGGTTCCAGGAGGCATTCTGGGTCGCCGGCGACCAGATGCGCTCCCTCCCCGACCTCGCCGGCCGGCTGGGCATCGCGCTGGCGGTCGGCCTCGTCCTGCTCTGGCTGGCGCAGCGCACCTTCGCGCGCCTGCAGAGCAACTTCGCGCAGGAGCTGTGATGGGCGCCCCCCACGTCGTCGAGATCGAGAACGTCTCCAAGCGGTTCGTCATCCGCAAGGAGAAGTCGCTCAAGGAGCGGCTCGTGAACCTCCGGCGCTCCAACCTCCACAAGGAGGACTTCTGGGCGCTGCGCGACATCGACCTGCAGATCGAGGCCGGCACGACCGTCGGGCTCATCGGCCCCAACGGGTCCGGCAAGTCGACGCTGCTCAAGACGGTCGGTGGCATCATCCAGCCGACCTCGGGCGAGGTGCGGCTGCGCGGCCGGCTCGCGGCGCTGCTCGAGCTCGGCGCGGGTTTCCACCCGGACCTGACGGGCCGCGAGAACGTCTACCTCAACGCCGCGATCCTCGGCCTGTCACGCGAGCAGACCGACAAGCACTTCGACGCGATCGTCGACTTCTCCGGCATCGAGCGGTTCATCGACACCCAGGTCAAGTTCTACTCGTCGGGCATGTACGTGCGGCTGGCGTTCGCCGTCGCCGTGCACGTCGACCCGGACATCCTGCTCGTCGACGAGGTGCTCGCGGTCGGCGACGAGCCGTTCCAGCGCAAGTGCATGGACCGCATCCGCGGGTTCCAGCACGACGGGCGCACGATCGTGCTGGTGACGCACTCCCTCGACCAGGTGCTCGAGATCTGCGACCGGGCGGTCGTGCTCGACCACGGCTCGATCATCGCCGACGGCGAGCCGCGCGACGCCCTGCGCGCGTTGCGCAGCGAGTACGACCAGATCCGCCAGGACGAGCTCGCGCACCAGCGCGAGGCCGCCGAGACCGTCACGGTCACGGAGGCGACACCCGCGGCGGCCGTGGCGCCGCCTGCCGCCGAGGTCACCGCGATCGAGGTGCTCGACACCGCCGGCGACCCCGTCGACACCGTCCGTCCGGGCGACGACCTCGTGGTGCGCGTCCACCTGCGGGCGGACGACCCCGTCACGAACGGGTTCGTCGGCATCGCGATCGAGAACACGATGGGCCTGCTGCTGTACGGTACGAACTCGAAGCTGCTCGGTGTCCCCCTGCCGACGTTGTCCGGGGAGTCGTCGTTCAGCTTCACGCTGCCGGGGCTCTCGCTCGGGGACGGCAGCCTCGTGGTGCACGCGGCGATCTCCTCGGAGGAGGGCACCGAGCTGCACCGGCTGCGGGAGGGGGCGGTGCTGGCGTCGGTCACCGACGACAGCAGCATCGGGCTGGTGTGGACGAAGCCCCTCTTCGCACGCCTCGACGCGTGACCCACGTGCCGCCGACGAGCGCCTGAGAGCAAGGAGCACCATGCCCGAGACGGGACCCTCCGCGGAGGAGATCGCGGCCGACCACGAGCGTCGTGTACGGCTGACGGTCGCCTGCCGCGACACGGACCGCCTGCCGAAGGTCGACGGCGCGGGCGAGGTCCTCGACCTCGAGGACGGCACGCGGGTGCAGCGGATGCACAACGGGCTGCTCGTCGTCGAGGGTGCGTACCTGGGCGGATGGACGACGCAGATCATCGAGGGCCTGCGCGGGCACCACGAGCCGCAGGAGGAGGTGGCGTTCCACGAGGTCCTCGAGCGCGTCGCCGCCACCGAGCCCGACCCGGTGATGATCGAGCTCGGTTCGTACTGGGCCTACTACTCGATGTGGTTCGCGCGGCGCACGGGCGGCCGGGTGGTCGACCTCGAGCCCGACCCGGGTTACCTGGAGGTCGGCCGGCGCAACATGGCCCTCAACGGCATCGAGCCGACGTTCGTGGTCGGCGCGGTGTCCGACCGGGCCGGCGTCGACGTGTCGTTCCCCGCCGAGTCCTCGGGCGAGGTCGTGACCGTCCCGGGCTACACGCTCGAGTCGCTCATGGCGGAGACGGGCGTCGAGCGCGTCGCGGTCGTCCTCGCGGACATCCAGGGCTTCGAGCGCCACCTGCTCGCCGAGATCGGTGACCTCGTCGCTGCCGGTCGCGTGCGGTTCATGGTCATCTCGACCCACCACTACACGATCTCGGGTCGCGTCACGACGCACCAGGAGACGCTCGCGCGCGTCGCCGAGCTCGGCGGGCACGTCCTCGCCGAGCACACCATCGGTGAGTCGGCCTCGGGTGACGGCCTCGTCGTGGTGTCGTTCGACCCGCAGGACGCCGACATGACGATCGAGCTCTCCCACGTGCGCAGCAAGGACTCGTACTTCGGCGAGCTCGAGCCCCACCTGCAGGAGGCGCGCGAGCTCGTGGAGGCCCGCGGCCGGCTCCTCGAGGAGCGGGCGTCGCTCATCGAGAAGCAGGAGGAGCAGCTCCGGACGCTCCGCGAGCAGCTCGAGGCGCGAGCACCGGCCCCCGCGCCGGCCCCCGCGCGCCCGCGCCGCCCCTGGGACGGCCTGCTGCGTCGTACGCCCGCGGGTCGCTGAGATCCTCGCGCGCGGAGCCCGCTGAGCACGGGCCGCCCGACCCGGCGGCCCGTGCCCGGACGCGTCAGCGACCCAGACGCTCCACGAGGTCGACGTGCGCACCGATGACGACGTCGAGCCCGTAACGTTCGACGGCGCGCGCCGCGCCCGTCGCCCGGTCCGGCGGGTCCGTCGCGAGCTCGCGCACCGCGGCGGTGATCGCGGCGGCGTCGCGTCGCGGCACCACGCGCCCGAACCCGGTGACCGTCACCGGCATCCGGACGCCCGGGAGGTCCGAGGCGATCGCGGGGACCCCCGCCATCATCGCCTCGACCTGCACGATGCCGAAGGCCTCGAGCGAGTTGATCGACGGCAGCGCGAGGATGTCGAGGCTCGCGTACAGGTCGGGGAGCTGCTCGTCCGGCAGGAAGCCCGTCAGGCGGATCCGCGGGTCGTCACCGATCCGCTCCCTGACGCGCTCGACGACCGAGCCGCCCGCCACGCGCGCGAAGTCACCCGCGACGAGGAGTCGCGCGTCGGGGTCGTCGAGCGCCCGGAACCCGTCGACGAGGTACTCCAGCCCCTTCTCCTCGACGATGCGGCCCACGAACCCGACGTGCACCCCGTCACCGTCACGGAACGTCGGCGCGCCGCCGGTACGGTCCCGCGCCGGCGGCGGCACCGCAACCGTCCGGCCTGCCATGACAGGCCAGAGCCGGCTCGAGCGGGCGTAGTCCTCGCTGGTCACGACGACCTCGTCCGCACGACGCAGCGCGACCGCGTGCGACCGGTCGAGCGCCCACGTCTGGAACGATCCGAACCAGCCGGGGGGGAGCGTGACGTCGCAGTGGTAGGTGACCAGGACCGGCACACCGCGCGCGCCGAGGGCGATGGCGCCCGCCTCGAGCATCGGCACGTGCACGTGCAGCAGCCGGGCGCGGCGTGCGTAGCGCAGGACCGTCGGCACGAACGACGGGCTGACGATGCCCTTCCCGATCCTCGCCACGACGGGGGTCCGCACGACGCGGACGCCGTTGATCACCTCGCGTCGCGGCGTCGCGGGGTCGTGGTGACCGGCCACGACGAGCACCTTGTAGCCGCGCTCGGCCCACGCCTCGGCGGCGACCCGCGCCGCCTCGGTCACCCCGGAGACGTACGGGGCGTAGTAGTTGAGCGCCACGACGACGTCGTAGACGGGCTCAGGCACGGTGCTTCTCCCTCTGGGTGACGGGTCGGGGTGCGTGACGCACCCTCGCCAGGACGACGGGTCCGAGGACGAGTGCGGCCGTCGCGCCCCCCAGTGTCAGGGGCAGCGTGACGGCGCGCAGCGGGTCGGACGCGAGCAGGTACGACGTGACGCCCACGGCCACCGCCAGCGGCCACGCGACGGCGATCGCCCGGTGCGCGCCGAGGGCGACCGCGACGTCGTTGAGCACTGCGGCGCACAGGTAGCAGGCGACCCCGGCCGCGGCGAGCACCACGAGCGTACGGGTCACGTCGTACTCCGGGCCGAACGCCGTGCGGACGGCCCACGGCCCGACGAGCACGGCGCCGGCGACGGTCGCGGCACCGACCGCGACGGCGGCGCCGCCGACCACCAGCAGCAGGCGCCGCAGCTCGGCCGCGGGCCCCCGCAGCGCCAGGCCGGCGATCCGCGCGACGTACCCGGCCTGCGCCCCCTGGAAGACGAACACGGGGACGCGCACGATGCTGAGCACCGCGAGCAGCACCCCCGGGAACGCGTCCGCGGCGGCCGCGGCGGGGACGGGGCTGTTGAACAGCAGCTGCATGCACGTCCCGGCGACGACGAGCCACACGAGGTCCCGCCCGAGGCCGCGTCCGCCGTGCTGCGGTCCGGCCGGCGCGGCGACGACCTCGCACGACCGGCGGGCCAGGAACCACGCCGTCACGGCGCTCGCCGCGCACGAGGCGGTCACCGCGACGAGGTAGGGCCCCACGGACCGCACACCGGCCGCGGCGAGGACCGCCGCGGCGAGGGCGCGCCCGAGCGTGTCCACGGCCAGGACGACCGCGTAGCCCCGCAGGTCGCGGCGACCCGCGAGCACTCCGCGACCGGCGAACTGCACGGCGAACGCCGCGACGACGACGACCGAGCACGCCGTCGTGAGCGCGCCCGTGGCGGGGCGCAGCGCGACGCCCACCGCGACGAGCGCCAGCACCACCGCGCCGACGACGCCCGCCGCCCGGACACCGGCCGTCAGGAGCCGGCGCACGGTCTGCGCGCCCCGCGCGACCTGGCGCGCGACGAGCTGCTCGACGGGGAGGAACGCTCCGATCGACACGACGACGACGAACGTCCAGAAGATCGAGAAGTCGCCGTAGCGCACCGTGCCGAGCGCCCGTCCGACGGCGACGAGCAGGACGTAGGTGGCGACACCGGCCACGCCCGTGCCCACGAGCACCCAGACCGGCGAGTCACGGCCCGGCACGCGGGGCGACATCAACCGCTCACGAGCCCGATGGTGAAGAGCACGAACCACACGACGCCGAGGAGCTGCAGGATCCGGTCGCCCAGCACGACCGACTCGGGCTCACCGGCCGCACCCTTGTCGATGTCGACGGCGTAGCGCAGCAGGGCGACGACGAAGGGCACCAGCGAGAGCTGCGGCCAGATCGGGTGCTCGCGCTCCAGGGCGAACGCCCACATGGCGTAGAAGACGACGGCGCCGGCGGAGGCGATGCCCCACACGAAGCGCAGGTAGCTCGCCGAGTACTCCTCGAGGGTGCGCCGCGTCGCCGCGCTGCCCTCCCCCACGAGGCGGACCTCGGAGTAACGCTTCCCGGCCACCATGAACAGCGACCCGAAGGCGGCGACCAGGAGGAACCACGGCGACAGCACGACCGCCGCGGCCACCCCGCCGGCGAGCGCGCGCAGCAGGAAGCCCGAGGAGACGACCACGAGGTCGATGACGGCCTCGTGCTTGAGCCACAGGCAGTACGCGACCTGCAGCAGGCTGTACGTGCCGAGCACGACGGCCAGGTCCTCGTAGCCGAGTGCGAGGACGCCGAGGAGGGAGCCGGCGAGGAGCAACACGGCCACCACCAGCGCGGTCCGCACGGACAGCTCGCCCGACGCGATGGGCCGTGCGCGCTTGACCGGGTGGGCGCGGTCGTTCTCGCGGTCGATGACGTCGTTGATCAGGTAGACGCCCGACGCAGCGAGGCAGAACGCGACGAACGCGACGGCGACGGCGACGGCGACCTGCAGCTGCCCCAGCGTGCCGGCGGCGAGCGGCCCGGCGACGACCAGGACGTTCTTCGTCCACTGCCGCGGGCGCACCGCCCGGACGAGCGCGTTCACGGGCGCCCGCCGCGTGCCCACGCCCGCGCCGCGAGCCCGACGGCGCCGCCGAGCGCGATCCCGGCGGCGACGTCCGTGGGGTAGTGCACACCGAGGACGACCCGCGACGCCGCCATCGACCCGGTCAGCAGCGCGGCCGCAGGTGCCCCGACGACGCCGGACGCCACGACGGCCGCGGCCGTCGTCGACGTCGCGTGCGCACTGGGGAAGCTGAGCTCCGACGGCGTCGACACGAGGGCCTCGACGCCGTCCGCCCGCGGGCGCCGGCGACGCACGACGCGCTTGACCACGACAGCCGCGGCGTGCGCGCCGAACGCGGCTCCCGCGGTGGCGAGCCAGGTGCGGCGGTGGCGCCGGTCGAGGGCGGCGCCGAGCAGACCGAGCGCGACCCAACCGATCGAGTGCTCACCGACGTGCGACATCCCCCGGGCGATGCTCGGGGCGGCCGTGCCGGCCGTGGCGGACTGCACGGCGCGCAGCGCACGCACCTCGAGCTCGTGCAGGCCGCTCACGCGTCCGCCCCGGTGTTCACGAGCGCGTCGGTGGATCCCGTCGTGCCGGACCTCGCTGGCCCCGCGTCCCGCCGGCCCGTGCCCTCGGTCGGCTCGGGGACGGGGCCGCTCGCCGCGTCGTCACCCGGTGCGTCCCGCTCCGTGCGGTGGCCGCGGCGCACGGGCGTGCCGGCGACCACCACGACCGCGAGCAGCACGAGCACGACGCCCCAGAGGAACCCGCCCGGGAGGTCGTTGAGCTGCTCGAGGAGGCCCGGCTCGCCGTCCTCCTGCCACATGAGCGCCGAGCGGTGCACCACGACCCCGCCGTTGCCGAAGGTCAGCACGCGGGACACGACGTCCTGGCCGCCGACCGCGACCGTGCCGCCGACCTCGAGCACCTCCCGCGTCGCGCCGGACTCCGGGACCGTCAGCGGGTACTCCTGGAGCACGTCGTCGCCGGCGAGCAGCTGGGCGAGCCCGACGGTCTCCCCCGGCTCCCCCGTGAGCGTGACCCGGAACACCGCCTGGTACGTGGAGGCGATGACGCGCCGCGGCCCGTCCTCGGCGACCGCGCCGACGGCGCCCGGCACCGACGCGACGGCACCGTCCGCGCGGGACTCACCGGCCCCCCCGACGGCCAGCCGAGCGCCGTCGATGATGTAGCCGGGCCCCCGGCGCTCCATGACGTCGGGCCAGACCTCGCCGAACCGCTCCGCGACGGGCAGCACCTGGCTCTCCTGGCCGGCGACCGGGTAGAGGTCCTCGTAGCGGTCGAGCAGCTGCGCCGACACGGCGAGGGAGAGCACGAGCAGCGGAGCCGCGAACCACCAGGTGCGGCGCGCGTGGGTCAGCGCGGCGGCCAGCGGGATCGCGAAGAGGGGCGCGAAGGTCGCGAGCCACCGGCCGGGCGGGCAGTAGCCGCCGCCCTGTGCCACGCCGGAGACGATCGCGAGGTAGCCGGCGCAGGTCACGACCCCGAGGACGGCCCACCAGCGCCACCGCAGGACGGCGGCGACGACGCCGGCGAGCGCGACGAGGAGGACGGGGGCGTAGGGCAGGATGCCGCGCTGCTCGTCGAGGATGCTGCCCACGCCGTAGATCCACACGAACGTCGGCTGGAACGGCAGCTCGCTGGGGAACACGTCGGGCCGGTACGCGGCGTTGGGGGCCATCGACCCGAACAGGACCTGGTGGTAGGCGAGGATCCCGGCGGCGGACACGACGAGCGGCGCCATGGCGGCCAGCGCGCGGCGCCAGTGCCGCACCAGGGCGTCGCGCACGGCCTGCACGCCGCCCGGCGCCGGCAGCTCGAGCGCCCGCAGGAGGATCGCCAGGGCCAGCGGGAGGACCAGGACCGCGAACCGCAGGTGCATCCACGGCATGAGTGCCGCGAGGGCCGCCGCGAGCACGAGGCGCCAGGTGTGGAGCCGGCCGGTCACGAGGACCGCGAGCGACGTCGCGAGCAGCGCGGCCGCGGGGACCTCCGGGTAGATCTGGTGCGCGAAGGCGACGCTGGGGACGACGAGCATCACGCCGAGCACGGACACGACCGCGACCCACGGGCGGCGCACGAGCCGCTCGACGACGAAGAACATCGCCGACGCCGCGACGGCGCTGATGAGCAGCGCGACGACACGCGCCAGCTCGTAGCCGCCGCCCAGCAGGTACGCCGGGGTCAGCAGCAGCGGCAGGCCGATCGCGTGGATCGGCGAGACCGGGCCGCCCTCGTGGTACACGCCGGCGTGGGTCACCGGGTCGAGCTCGGTGAAGCCGGGGTACGCGTTCGCGACGCGCTCGGGGCTCGCGTAGTCGTTCGTCAGGTCGATGTCCCCGTCACGGACGATCGACTGCGCGATGAGGAGGTAGTGCGGCTCGTCGCCCGTGATCCCGGGGATGTCGCGGGTCATGCCGATCGCGGCCGACACGACGAGGGACACGATGCCGACGGCGACCGCCATCACCCATCGCCGCCGCGGCGAGAGCTCTCCCCGGGCGTCTGCAGGCATACTCACGTCGCGTTCTCCAGCGGGTTCGGGTGACGGGGACGGCCCGCTGCGATGGGGACCGGCAGGAATGATAGCGGGCGGACGCGCACGGACCAGTGGGTCCTAGCTCCCGATCCGGGTGCGGGCACCGGTCGCGGCGGACCAGTGGACGGAGCCCCCGACGAACTGCTGCGTACAACCGGCACCGGGGTCGCACCCGAGCACCGTCGAGGTCGGCAGACCGAGGGGACCGGTCACGCCGCCGGTGCCGCGCCACGCGGACTCGATGATCCCGCCGACCGAGTGGGTGCCGGTCGTCGGCGAGGAGGCGAGCGTCGCGCGCTCGAAACGCTGCAGGCACGCCCCGCTCGCGGGGCACGAGGTCCGGGTCTCCACGGGGTGCCCGGTCGCGGTCGCGGCCCCGATCTCCCGCCACCGGCCCGCGGTCGCGCCGGGGACGGCCTGGGCGCCCGTGCGGCCCGACCACGAGACGGCCCCGTCCGTGAACCACTGCGTGCACCCCGCCGTCGGGTCGCACCCCAGGACGCTGGTCGTCGGGACACCGAGCGTCGACGCACCGCCCACGGCCCGCCACCGCTGCAGGATCAGGCCCCCGACGAGGCCGGCCCGCTGCCCGGGACGCCACACGGCGACCGTGCCGCCGAACGGCTGCTCGCAGACCGCGGCGCCGCACCCCAGGACGGTGGCCGTCGGGTAGCCCACGGTCCGCGCGCCGCCCTGGTCGAGCCACTCCTGGGCGACCTCGGCGCCCATCGCCACGGCGCCGCCCTTCTGGGTCCAGGAGATCGCACCGCCGGCGAAGCGCTGCGTGCACCCGGCCGTGGGGTCGCACGCGAGCGTGGTGGACGACGGGTAGCCCAGGGGCCCGGACGCACCGCCGGCACGCTGCCACGTGGCGCCGATGATCCCGCCGATCGCGTGCGCGCCCGTCGCACCGCTCCAGGTGATGTCCGACCGCTGGAAGGTCTGACGGCACCCGGCGACCGCGTCGCACCCGAGCACGGTGCTCGTCGGGTACCCCAGCTCCCTGACGCCACCGACCGCCGCGAACCGGACGTGGATGAGACCGCCGACGAGGTGCGCCCCGGTGGCGCCCGACCACGCCACGACGCCGCCCTGGAACGTCTGCACGCAGCCGGACGCGGGGCAGCCGAACACGGTCGAGGTCGGGTAGCCGATGCCGGCCGCCGGCCCGCCGGAGGAGAGCCACCGCGCCAGGACCAGCCCACCGACCGCCTGGGCCCCGGTGGCGCGGGACCAGTACACGCTCGCCCCGGAGAACTGCTGCACGCAGCCGTCGGGTGTCAGCCCGCAGCGCTGGCCCGCCACCGGCACGCCCAGCGGGCCCGACGGCCCCCCGGTGCGGTCCCACAGCAGACGCATCTGCGGGGAGACCGACGGTCCGCCGCGCCAGTCGGTGGCGGCGTCCCAGTAGCTGCCGGCGGCGCTGCGCACGGCACCGAGGGTGGCGTACCCCTGGTCGCCCGGGCAGGCGGTGAACGCCACGTCCCGGTGGCCGAAGACGTTGGGCAGGTGGACGACGCCCCCGCCCGGCCACCGCGAGTTCTCGCCGCCGCTCGTCGTCCAGGTGGACGAGCCCCGGGGGTCCACGTCGTAGGCCGCCAGCCGCCACGCGGCGATCCGGGCGACCGCGTCCCGCATGGCGCTGCTCGGCGCGACCGTGCCGAACGTGCCCAGCATGGAGACGCCGACGGTCCCGGTGTTGAACCCGCCCGCGTGGACGCCCACGACCGGGCTCGTGAGGCTGCCGGCGCGGCCCTCGTAGATGTTGCCCCAGTGGTCGACGAGGAAGTTGTACCCGATGTCGCACCAGCCGCGGCTCTCGATGTGGTAGCGCTGGTCGTTGCGGATCTGGGCCATGGCCTCGGCCGGCGAGGCGTACGCGTTCGAGCCGGCGGTGTGGTGCACGACCACCGCCGAGACCCGCTGCGCGGTGTCCGGCGTGCACACCTGCGCCCGGGCGCCCCACTGCGCGCGCGACACCACGGCCGGGGCCTGGGTCGCAGCGGCGAGCGGGGACATCCCGCGGGTCGCCCCGGCGACGTCGGGCACGGCGGTCTCGTCGACCTCGGAGCCCACGACGGCGAGGCGGACGTCCTCGAGCTGCTCGGTGGCGACGGCGGCGACCGAGATCTGGACCGCGTCGGACGCACCCACCCACACCGACGGCGTGCCGCCGCGGCGCTGCGCGCGGGCGTCGGCCGTCCCCTCGTCGGGTGCGGACTCGTCGGTCTCGAGCGGGACCCAGTCGCTCCACCCGTCCGTGGTGCGGGTGCGCACCTGCGGCGCGAGGTCCGACACGTCCGCGTCGACGGGCCACGTCAGTGCGACGGTCTGGAACTCCGCGTCGGGCTCCACGACGGCGCTGAGCACGCGCGGACCGGCGGGGTCCTGGAGCACGAGCTCGTCGGCCGTGCCGGTGGTCGGGGGCGGCGTCGCGCCGGGCGCCGAGGGCACGCCGCCGGGGTCCGCGGCAGGGGCCGGCGCGGGCGTCGTCGGTTCCGCCGGGGGCGTGCCGTCGGACGCCGGCGCCACGACGTCGAGCTCGGCGACGTCGACCTGCGGCGCTGCACCCGTGTGCTCGTCGGCGGGCGCGTCCGTCACGACCGGCAGGGGCGTGTCGTCCGCCGCCGCGGCCGGGCCTGCCGCGGCGGCGCCGAGCGCAGCGGTCAGCGCGACCGCCACCGTGATCGTCCTGCGCCACGCGTCGCGTCGCCTCATGGTCGTCCCCCCTGCGTCATGTCACGGACGTCCTGCCACCACCTGGGCGCCGGTCGCCGCCGTCCAGCGGATCGCGCCCCCGTCGAACTCCTGCGTGCACCCGGCCGCCCCGTCGCAGGCCAGCACCGTCGTCCGCGGGTAGCCCAGGGCCGAACGCTCGGCCCCGAGCGAGCTCCACAGGCGGTGGATCTGCCCGCCGACGAGGTGCGCGCCGTGCACCGACGACGCGATCGCGCCGTACTGGAAGCGCTGCACGCAGCCGGCCGCCTGGTCGCAGGTGCCGGACGAGTCGAGGGCCTGCCCCAGGCCGGAGTCCGTGCCGCCGGAGCTGCGCCACCGCTCGAAGATCGGCCCGACCAGGAGCTGGGCGCCGCGTGCCTGCGTCCAGTCGACCGCGCCGCGCTCGAACTCCTGCACGCACGACGTCGTGCACGTCGGCGCCGTGGTCACGGGCCGCCCGAGGCGGGACTCGCCACCGGCCGCCTCCCACGCGTCGCGCACGGGACCCCACACCGCGTGCGCCCCGGCGGCGGGCGTCCACGCGACCGCGCCCCCGGTGAACGTCTGCGTGCACCCGGGAGCGGTGCAGGCGAGCACGGTGCTCGTGGGGAACCCGAGCGGCGAGGACGTGCCGCCGAGCGCGCGCCACCGGCTGTGGATCATGCCGCCGACCAGGTGAGCGCCCGTGGCGGGGCTCCACGCCACGGAGCCGCGCTGGAAGGTCTGCTCGCAGCCCTGCGTACCGCAGCCGAGCACGGTCGAGGTCGGCATGCCGATGCCTGCCTTCTCCACCCCGGACACGCGCCAACGCTCCCAGATCAGCCCGCCGACGAGCTGCGCCCCGGTGGCACCGGACCACGCGACCGCGCCGCGCTGGAAGCGCTGGACGCAGCCCGTCCCGGCGTCGCAGGCCTGCACGGTGCTCACGGGGTACCCGATGCCCGAGTCCAGCCCGCCCGAGGCGACCCACCTGCTGTAGATGATGCCGCCGATCAGGTGCGCGTCACCGCTGCCCGACCAGGCCATCGCGCCGCGGGCGAACCGCTGCAGGCAGCCCGTGGCCGGGCACTCCTCGAGGCTCTCCGTGGGCAGCCCGATGCCCTCGTGGATCCCGCCTGCGGCGGTCCACGCGGACGCCAGCGGCTCGGGGACCGCACGCGTGCCGGTGGACTGCGCCCACACCAGCAGGCCGTTGCGGAAGGACTGCGGGCACCCGAGGGTCGGGGAGCACGCCAGCGTGGTCGACGTCGGGTAGCCCAGGCTCGACGCGGGACCGCCGCGGGCCTGCCAGGCCGAGTGCAGGATCCCCCCGACCAGGTGCGCACCGGTCGCCGAGGACCACGCGATCGTGCCGCGCTGGAACGCCTGCGCACAGCCCACGCCGCCGTCGCAGCCGAGCACGGTCGACGTGGGGTAGCCGATGCCGGAGTCCAGGAGCCCGGACGCCGCCCAGCGCTGGTACAGCAGCCCGCCGACGAGGTGCGCGCCGGTGGCGGACGACCACGCGACCGCGCCCGACTGGAAGCGCTGCAGGCAGCCCGACGCCGGGCACGAGAGCACCGAGGTCGTGGGGTACCCGATGCCGGAGCCCGACAGCCCGCCGGACGACGCCCAGCGCGCGTGGATCAACCCGCCTGCGGCACGGGCACCGGTCGACGGTGACCAGTACATGGTGCCGTTGCTGAAGCGCTGCGAGCACCCGTCGGGCCTCAGCCCGCAGCGCTGCGGCTCGACGGGGACGCCGAGGTCGCCACGGGGCCCGCCGAGCCGGTTCCACTCCTGCGTCATCTGGGGGCTCACGGAGTACCCGTGCGTGGGGCCGAACCAGTCGGTGAAGTAGTTCCAGAAGTTGCGGTTGCCGTACGACGAGCACGCGTCGCCCGTGCCGTAGCCCGCCGCGAGCGCCGCGCCGTTCGGCTGGTAGGGCGTGTAGTTGTACAGCCCGGCCGTCGCCTGGTTCTCGATGTGGACGGGCGACGAGCCGCACGCGGCGTTCGGGTGGAACCGCACGTTGTTCGTCATGCCGGCGCGGTGGGCGTACCGCGTGGGGTTGAGCTGGTAGTTCTTGAACTGCCACGCCGCCTGGTACACCTGGTTGAAGAACCCGTAGTACCGCGCGTCGCACGCCGCGGTGTCGGGGCAGCCGAAACCCATGGCCTTGCGGTACCGGGCGTCGGTCGCGGCCGCACCGGTCGTCGTGACCAGGCCCTGCTCCTTCTGCAGCGTGACCAGCAGCACCTGGGCGTTGATCCCGCAGCCGTGCGCGACCTTGGCGATGATCGCGGACGCGCGCTCGTCCGCACGGCCCGCGTAGCCGCCGCGGCACCGGTCGTCGGGCGCGCGGTCCTGCGTGGTCGTCCGGTAGTCCTTGAGACACGCCGCGCCGTCCGCGCCGATGCGGCAGCCGGAACCCTTCTCGTCCAGGAACTGCTGGACCGCGGCCTCGCCCATCCAGTCGCCGGCGAAGAAGACCTGGTCGCTGATGATGTTGCCGGGCCGGAAGTTCGCCAGGTCCGCGGCGGTCGCGCCGCCTGCGCCGGCGACGACGGCGCCGAGCGTGACAGCGGCGGCGAGCAGCAGCCGGCGCAGCAGCGCACCGGCCCACGGGGCACGACGCGGGGTCACGGGACCACGACCTCGACCGTCGCCGACGCCCCCGAGGCTGTCGGCGACTCGTACGTCACGCGCGCCGACCACGTCCCCGACGACGCCCCGGCCGCGAGCTCCCCGCACGACGTGGACCCGGCGTCGGGCGTCGCGGGCTGCGACGCCGTGCGCGTCGTACCCGGCCCGGTGAGCGTGAGCGTGCACGTGCCGCCGCTCTCCACGAGGCCCTCGACGTAGGCGCCGACCGCGACGCGCGACGCGGCCACGTCCCACCCGGAGTAGGTGACGACGACGGGTACGGCGCCGCGGCCGTCGGGGGGCTCCGCTCCCGGAGCGGGGGCGGGCTCGGGCGTCGGCTCGGGCGTCGGCGGCTGCGCGGACGCCTGGGGTGCGGGCGTGGTGGCCGTCGCGGTCGACGTCGGACCGGGCGTCGACGCGGTCGCGGACGCGGTCGTCGGCGCGGCGCCCTCGCGGGGGCCCGTCGTGCACGCGGCGGCGAGCAGGACGAGCGCGAGCGAGGCGGCGCACGCGACGGCCCGGCGCGCGGGCACGCTGCGGCGCCCGGCTCGCCCGGCGGACGGTGACGGGGTCGCGCGCATGCAGGTGGATCTCATCAGACCTGCCATGCTGTCACCGGCCGCAAGGCCCCTCACCGCCCGACACGCGGACGAACCGGACAGGTACGATCGAGCTTTCCTCCGGCGCGTCGCCCCCCGCCGGGCGAACCGCCCGAACCGCCCGAAAGGTCCGTCCCCATGCGCATGCTCGTCACCGGCGGAGCCGGCTTCATCGGCTCGAACTTCGTGCACCAGACGGTGCGCGAGAGGCCCGACGTGCACGTCACCGTGCTGGACGCCCTGACCTACGCCGGCGACGAGCGCAGCCTCGACCCGGTCGACGGGCGCGTCGTGCTCGCGAAGGGCGACGTCGCCGACCCGGACATCGTCGACCGGCTCGTCAAGGACGCGGACCTCGTCGTGCACTTCGCCGCGGAGTCGCACAACGACAACTCGCTGCACGACCCCTGGCCGTTCGTGCGGACCAACGTCATCGGCACCTACCAGCTCCTCGAGGCCGTGCGCCGGTACGACGTGCGCTACCACCACGTGTCGACCGACGAGGTGTACGGCGACCTGGAGCTCGACGACCCGGCGAAGTTCACGCCGGAGACGCCGTACAACCCGTCGAGCCCGTACTCCTCCACCAAGGCGTCGTCCGACCTGCTGGTGCGCGCGTGGGCCCGCAGCTTCGGCGTGCGCGCGACGATCTCGAACTGCTCGAACAACTACGGGCCGTACCAGCACGTCGAGAAGTTCATCCCGCGGCAGATCACGAACGTCGTCGACGGCGTGCGCCCCAAGCTCTACGGCACGGGCGAGAACGTCCGCGACTGGATCCACGTCGAGGACCACAACTCCGCCGTGTGGCGCATCATCGAGGACGGCCGTCTCGGCGAGACGTACCTCATCGGCGCGGACGGCGAGAAGGACAACAGGACGGTCATCGAGCTCATCCTCGAGCTCATGGGGCAGCCGTCGGACGCCTACGACCACGTGAACGACCGCCCCGGGCACGACCTGCGGTACGCGATCGACGCGACGAAGCTGCGCACCGAGCTCGGCTGGGAGCCGCGGTACACGACCTTCGCCGACGGCCTCGCCGCGACCATCGAGTGGTACCGCGCCAACGAGGCGTGGTGGCGGCCGCAGAAGGACGCCACCGAGGCGAAGTACGCGGTCCTGGGACGCTGACGCCGCGCACGCCGACCTGCACCCTGCGCCCGTGCACCGCCCGGGACGTGCGTGCGTGCAGGTCGGCGCGTGACGTTCTCCACGAATCCTCTACGCTGCGACCCCGTCGACCACGCCGACCCGGACCCTCCCGCGACCTACGATCGGGTCCGTGACCTCACGCCACGCTGCTGCTCGGCGCCCGCGCGCCCCGCGACACGCCCGCAACCTCACGTCGCACGGGGTGCTGCGCGGGATCGCCCTGGCCGTGACCACCGTCCTCGTCTTCGGCGGCAGCGGCGCGATGGCCGTCGCCGCGCGCATGACGGGCAACGTCGACTCGATCGACCTCGGCGGCCTCGTCGAGGCCGTCCCGACGCCCAGCAAGGAGCCGGACCCCTCCGACGCCCACGCGGGGCAGCCGGTCAACGTGCTCGTGCTCGGCTCCGACCAGCGCGACGGCGCGAACGCGGACATCGGCGGCGTCGAGGCGGGCATGCGGTCGGACACCACGATCGTCGTGCACGTCTCGGCCGACCGGACGCGCGTCGAGATGGTCTCGCTGCCCCGCGACTCGCTGGTCGAGGTCCCGTCCTGCACGCTGACGAACGGCAAGACCACCAAGGCGCAGCGACGCGCGATGCTGAACTCCGCGTTCCAGATGGGCTGGGACTACGGGGGCGACCTCACGTCCGCAGCGGCGTGCACCGTCAGCACCGTCCAGGCCAACACCGGACTCACGATCGACAACGTCGTGGTCGTCGACTTCGCCGGCTTCCAGAACATGATCAACGCGATCGGCGGCGTGCCGATGTGCATCGAGCGGGACGTCTACGACAAGTACACCGGCCTCAACCTCACGGCCGGGGAGCACCACCTCGACGGCATCACCGCGCTGCAGTACGCGCGCGCCCGGCACGGCACGGGCTTCGACGGCTCCGACACGATGCGCGCGGGCCGGCAGCAGGTGCTCGTCGCCCGGGTCGCCAACGAGGTCCTCTCCAAGAACCTGCTGACGGACGCCGGGCAGCTCCTGCAGTTCCTCAGCGCCGCGACGCAGTCGGTGACGACCGACCTCACGCTCGCCGACCTCAGCGGCCTGGCCTTCAGCCTGCGGACCATCGACCGTGACAGCATCACGTTCATGACCGTGCCGTGGGTGCCCGCCACCAGCGACCCCAACCGCGTCGAGTGGACCTCGGCGGCGGACGAGCTGTGGGCGAACATGGTCGCCGACGTGCCCATGCTGGGGGTGCCGGAGGCGCCGCAGGCGCCCGAGCCGCCCGCGGCGAGCCCGGGCACGGACGCCGGCACCGCCCCGGCCGCTCCCCCGCCGCCGGTCGAGACGCCGGCCCCGGCCAAGACACCCGGCGTGGACGCGTTCACCGCCGCCGACGCCGCCGCGACCTGCTGAGCGTGCCGATGCCAGGACGCCGCGACGAGGACCCGACGCCTCCCCCGAGCTTCGCCCCCGCGCCGGGCCGGTCCCGCCCCGGCGCCGAGGACGCGCGGGTGGTCGGCCGGTCGCCCGCGCGACCGACGCCGCCGCGCAGCGCTCGAGCCGTGCCCCCGCGCACGGGTGCCGCGCAGCAGGGCGGGGCCGGCGGGCCCGCAGCCCCGGCGGCACGCGCCACGCCACGACCGGCCGGCGCCCCGGCGTCCTTCACCCCGGCCGGCCGCCGGCCGGCGCCCCCGGGGGCGCAGGACGCCGCGCCCTCGGCTCGGCGGGCCACCCCGCCGCGCAGCGCGGTCCCGCGTGCGGCAGCCGCCCGACCGGGCCAGGTACGTCCCGCGGCGGGCGCAGGAGCGCCGGGCACCGTTCCCGGCGCCCCGCGGCGGCGCCGGCGGCGCCCCGGGCTGGTCGCCCTGGTGGTCGTGGTGGTGCTCCTCGCCTGGCCGATCGGCCTGCTCGTGTGGGCCAACGGCATGCTGCAGCACACGCCCGCACTCTCCGGCGCGCCCGGGACCCCCGGCACGACGTACCTGCTCGCGGGCTCCGACGCGCGCGGTGACGACGGCGGCGTCGCGGAGGACGGCACCGAGGGGCAGCGCACCGACACGATCCTGCTGCTGCACGCGCCGGCGAACGGCCCGACCGCGATGATCTCGCTCCCGCGCGACACGTTCGTCGAGGTCCCCGGGCACGGCCCCGCGAAGCTCAACTCGGCCTTCGCGTGGGGCGGGGCTCCGCTGCTCGTGCAGACCGTCGAGGGCCTGACGGGGCTCACGGTCGACCACTACGTGGAGATCGGCATGGGCGGTGTCTCGCACCTCGTCGACGCCGTCGGCGGCGTCAACCTCTGCTACGACGGCGACGTGAACGACCCGGACTCCGGCATGGTGTGGACGGCCGGCTGCCACGACGTCGACGGTGTCACCGCCCTGGCGTTCGCCCGCATGCGCAAGGCCGACCCGCAGGGCGACGTGGGGCGCGCGCTGCGCCAGCGTCAGCTCATCAGCGCCGTCATGGGGAGGATCAGCCCCGGCTCGCTCGCGCTGCGGCCGGGCGCGCAGGTCGCGCTGGTCGACGCGGGCACGGGCGCCCTGACGTTCGACGAGGACGCCGGCGTGCTCGACGTCGCCCGCCTCGCGCTCGCGTTCCGCGCCGCGAACGGCGCGGACGGGATCACCGGCACCCCGCCGATCGCGAGCATGGACCACCGGCCCGGGGGTATCGGGTCGACGGTGCTGCTCGACCCGGAGCAGACCCCCGGCTTCTTCACCGCGATCCGTGACGGCTCGCTGCCGCCCGGGCAGGTGGGGGGCGTGCCGACCTCCTGACGCCGTGGGACCGGGCCGCAGGGTCCGTCAGGCGGAGAAGCCCAGGCCGGGTCCCGTCGCGCGTGCCCGCAGGCGCTCGCCCTTGGCGTCGGCCTGCGCGCGCAGCCCGTCCTGGAACTCGAGCATCGCGGCGCGCAGTCGCCCGGCGAGCGCCCCCTCGCCGGACGCGAGGACGCGCACCGCGAGCAGGCCGGCGTTGCGCGCGCCCCCGACCGAGACGGTGGCGACGGGCACGCCGGCAGGCATCTGCACGATCGACAGCAGGGAGTCCATGCCGTCGAGGTGCGCGAGCGGCACGGGGACGCCGATCACGGGCAGCGGCGTCACCGCAGCGAGCATGCCCGGCAGGTGCGCGGCTCCCCCGGCGCCGGCGACGACGACGCGCAGGCCGCGCGCTGCCGCGTCGCGGCCGTACGCGACCATCTTGTCCGGCTGCCGGTGCGCCGAGACGACGTCGACCTCGACGGGCACGTCGAACTCGGCCAGCGCCTCCGCTGCCGCCTGCATCACGGGCCAGTCGGAGTCCGACCCCATGACGATGCCGACCAGGGGGCTCGCGCTCATTCCGTCCCTCGTTCCTCGCTGCTCTCGCCGCGCAGCCGCGCGACCGCGGCGCGCGCCCGCGCACGGACGTCGTCGAGGTCGTCGCCAGACACGTTCACGTGACCGAGCTTGCGCCCCGGGCGCACGGTCTTGCCGTACAGGTGGACCTTGGCGCCCGGGTCGGCGCCGAGCACGTCGTGCAGCGCGTCGGTCGGGTCGTCGAGCGCGCTGCCCAGGAGGTTGACCATGACCGTCCACGGCGCCACCGGGGCGACCTCGCCGAGCGGCAGGTCGAGCACGGCACGCAGGTGCTGCTCGAACTGGCTGGTCACCGCGCCGTCGATGGTCCAGTGCCCCGAGTTGTGGGGACGCATCGCGAGCTCGTTGACCAGCACGCGCGGCGGGCCCCCGGGTTCGGCGACCTCGAAGAGCTCGACAGCGAGCACGCCCGTGACGCCCAGCCCGTCGGCCACCGCCCGCGCGATCCTCTCGGCCTGCGCCGCGGTGGTCGGGTGCAGGCCGGGCGCGGGGGCGACCACCTCGGCGCACACGCCGTCGCGCTGCAGGGACTCCACGACGGGCCACACGGCGGTCCGGCCCGAGGGCGTCCGCGCCACGAGCACCGCGAGCTCCCGGGTGAACGGCACGAGCTCCTCGGCCAGCAGCGCGGGTCCGGTGCCGTCGCCCGCAGCGGCGCACCACGCGACCACGTCGTCGGGCACCGCGCCCTCGTGGACCACGCGCACGCCCTTGCCGTCGTAACCACCACGGGTGGTCTTCACCACCGCGCTGCCCCCGACCTCGGCACGGAAGCGCTCGAGGTCGGCGAGGTCGGCCACCGGCGCCCAGCGGGGGCACGGTACGCCGAGCGCGGTCAGCCGGCGGCGCATCTCGGCCTTGTCCTGCGCGTGCAGCAGCGCCGCGGGGCCGGGGTGCACGGGAACGCCGCGGGCCGCGACGGCCTCCAGGACGGGGGGCGGCACGTGCTCGTGCTCGAACGTCAGCACGTCGGCGCCGTCGACGAGCGCGAGCACCGCGTCGGCGTCGGACGCCGCGCCCACGGGGGCGTCGGCGACGGCCTGCGCGGCCGACGCGTCCGGCGCCTCGACGAGGACCCGAAGGTGCAGGCCCAGCGCGGTCGCGGGGCCCGCCATCATGCGGGCGAGCTGCCCGCCGCCGATGACGGCCACGATCGGAGGAGTCACGGGCGTCGAGGGTAGCGGCTCGCGGCGCGCGGTCGCGGTGCCGCCCACCGACGCCGACGTCACGGGACGGACGCCTGCACGACCCGTCCCTCGCCGGCGGCGCTGAGGATGCCGTCGGAGGCGGGGACGAACGCCGCCTGGCCCGGTCCGACCTCGAGCGACCCGCCCCGCGCCGACTCCAGCGTCGCGCGCCCGTCGAGGCACAGCACCACGCGCGGGCCGCCGCCGGGCAGCCGGCAGCGCGTGGCCGAGAGCCGGGTCACCGACAGCTCGAAGTCGTCCACGGGTGCGTAGTACACGTCGGTCGCGTCGTACACGTGCTCCGGCGCGATCCGGATGGGCGGCGCGGCGACGCACTCGACGATCCGCAGCAGCTCGGGCACGTCGACGTGCTTGGCCGTCAGCCCGGCTCGCAGCACGTTGTCGGAGTTCGCCATCAGCTCGACGGCGGTGCCCTCGAGGTACGCGTGCACGGCGCCCGCGGGCACGAACAGCGCCTCCCCGGGGCGCAGCGAGACGGGGTTGAGCAGGACGGCCGTGACGGCGCCGGGATCGCCCGGGTAGGAGCGCTCGAGGAGGTCGACGGCGTGGTCCGTCCGCGGGGACGGCGACCCGCGGCGCAGGCGGTCGCGGAACGCGTCGGCGAGGTCGTGCACCTCCTCCGGGCCGGGCCGCGTGGCCTCGCTCACGAGCATCGTGAACGCCTCCTGCATGCCGGTCGACGTGGGGTCCGACGTCACGACCTTGTGGAGCTGCCGCGCCGTGGGGTGGTCGACGCCCTCGAGGATCTCGGCAGCCCGGCGCGGCGCGCGGAAGCCGACGAGCGCCTCGAAGGGTGAGAGCGCGTACACCAGCTCCGGCTTGTGGTTGCGGTCGCGGTACGAGCGCCGCGGGTCGTCCACCGGGACGCCGCGGGCGTCCTCGCGTGCGTAGCCGTCGTGCGCGAGCTCGATGCTCGGGTGCACCTGCAGCGACAGCGGCCGCTCGGCCGCGATCAGCTTGAGCAGGAACGGCAGGCCCTCGCCGAACCGCGACACCACGTCGTCACCGAGCGCGGCGACGGGGTCGGCGGCGATCGCCGCGTCGAGCGTGGTCGGTGCGGAGCCCGGGAGCCGCGACGGCGCCGACGCGTGCGCGCCGAACCATGCCTCGGCGACGGGCGTGCCGTCGGACGGACGTCGGAGCAGCTCCGGGATGGCGGTCGGCGACCCCCAGGCGTAGCCCTGGATCGCCGGCTCGAGAACCTGCACGGCTTCCCCCTCGCGGACGGATGTGCCCGAAGCCTAGCCCGCGGGCCGCACGGGCCGTGACGCGCTCAGCGGCGCCGGTCGCGCCGCACCGACACGACGGCGCCGCGCGGCAGCACGACGTCGGGGCGCAGTGACGCCGGGACGCCCGACAGGAAGAGCGCGAAGACCGCCGGCCGGCGCTGCGCCAGCTCGAGCCGGCCGCCGTCGGCGCTCGCGAGGTCGCGCGCGAGCGCCAGGCCCAGACCGGTGCCCGCGCCGGACGTCACGTCGCGCTCGAAGATCCGCGGCGCCAGGTCGTCGGGTACGCCCTCGCCCTCGTCGCCGACCTCGACGACGACCGTGCGCGACGGCCCGCCGCCGCGCGAGCGCACGGTCGTGGTGCCGTCGCCGTGCTTGAGCGAGTTCTCGATGAGGGTGGCGAGCACCTGCGCGAGCGCCCCCGGGGTGGCGAGCACCTGCGTGGCCGGGTCGACGTCGACGACGAGCCGGCGGCCCGCCGCGGCGAACGTCGGCGCCCACTCCTCCTCCTGCTGGTGCACGACCTCCTGCAGCGAGACCGCCTCGGTCGTGCCGCCCTGCGCGCGCCGCGAGCTCGTCAGCAGGTCGTCGACGACGCGCACGAGCCGCTCGACCTGCTCGAGCGAGATGCGGGCCTCCTCGCGGACCTCCGGCTCGCTCGCCGCGAGCATGATCTCCTCGAGGCGCATCGACAGCGCCGTCAGCGGCGTGCGCAGCTGGTGGGAGGCGTCCGACGCGAACTGCCGCTCGGCCGCGAGGCGCCCCGCCATGCGGTCGGCGCTGCGCGCGAGCTCGGCGGCGACGAGGTCGATCTCCTCGACCCCCGACGGCTCGAGCTGTGGGCGGACCTGGCCCGAGCCGAGCTGCTCGGCCGACGCCGCGAGGTACACCAGGGGCGCGGCGAGCCGGTTCGCCTGCCAGATCGCCATCGCGATCCCGGCGGCGAACGCGACGACCGCGGCGACGACGACCAGAGCGATCGCCTGGGTGGACAACCAGAAGACGTCCCACCAGGAGACGTACAGCAGCACGGTCGCACCGGAGTCCGACGTGGTCTGGACCAGCAGCCGCCGCTGGTCCACCACGGGGCCCGCCCGGAAGGTGTCACCCGTGGGCGTGCGCACCACCACGGACGCGGGCAGCCCGCGGGCGGTGCCGTCGCGCGCCTCGCCGCCCGTGTACGGCTCGAGCATGCGGTCGGACAGCGCGATCTCCTGCTCGACCCGGAAGTCGACCGTGCGCGCCACCGACTGCGCGCGGACCTCGACGTTGTAGAGCGCGTTCGAGCGGACGAGCTGGGCCCCGAGGAACGCCAGCGGGAAGCCCAGCAGCACGACGGCGACCGTCACGGCCGCGATCGTCGCCTGCAGCACGCGACGGCGCACGCGTCAGTCCCTGTCGTGCGGCCCCGGCGCGTCGCCCGCCGCGGCCGCGCTGCCCGTCTCGAAGCGGAAGCCCATGCCCCGCACCGTCGAGATGTACCGGGGCGCGTTCGCGTCGTCGCCGAGCTTGCGGCGCAGCCACGAGACGTGCATGTCGAGCGTCTTCGTCGAGCCCGTCGGGTCCGAGCCCCAGACCTCGCGCATGAGCGTCTCGCGCGAGACGACCGTGCCCGCCGCCGCGACGAGCACGCGTAGCAGGTCGAACTCCTTGGCGGTCAGGTGCAGCTCCCGCTCGCCCTGGAACGCGCGGTGGGCCGCGACGTCGACGCGCACGTTCTGGGCGTGCAGCTCGTCCTCGTCGGCCGGGTCGCCCACGGTGCGGCGCAGCAGCGCCCGGACGCGGGCCAGCAGCTCGGCGAGCCGGAACGGCTTGGTGACGTAGTCGTCGGCGCCCGCGTCGAGCCCGACGACGAGGTCGACCTCGTCGGCGCGCGCCGTCAGCACCAGCACCGGGGTCGTCAGCCCCTGGCTGCGGATCGCCCGCGCGACGTCGAGGCCGTCCATGTCCGGCAGGCCGAGGTCGAGGACGACCAGGTCGGCGCTCGCGGCACCGTCGATCGCACCTTGACCCGTGCCTTGCACGCGCACGTCGTAACCTTCACGCCCGAGCGCCCGGGCCAAAGGCTCGGCAATCGCGGGGTCGTCCTCCGCCAGCAGCACCTGGGTCATTCGGCCATGTTAGGTCACGCGATCGCCCTCACCGCCAGCCCTGGGTCCCGGGCCGTCCGCGAGTTCCCGGGCGAGCGCCGTGCACACCGGGTGCTCCTCGGGGTGGACGACCGACGGAGCGCGTGTCCGCCCGCGGGTGCACGACCCCCGACTCCCTCGAGCCTACGCTCGAGGGATGTCGTGGTGGGACCGGTTGTGGCAGTGGGAGGACGAGCACCGACAGGGCGTCGACCTCACGCTGACGTTCCTGCTGACGTTCACGCTGCTGCCGCCGTCGGTCGCGGTCGTCACCTCCGCAGGCTCCGCCGGGCGCGTCATGCTCCTGTCGCTCATCGCGCTGGGCGTCCTGGCGCCCCTGGCGTGGCGACGCACCCACCCCGCCCGCTCGATCGCGCTCGTCTACGCGGCCGCCCTGCTGCACGTCGTCGGCGGCTTCCCGGTCCTGCCGGTCGACGCGGTCGTGCCGTTCGCGCTCTACTCGACCGCGCTGCACGGCCCGCGCTGGGCGCACCGCGCCGGGATCGGCGCCGCCATCGTCGGCTCGGTCGTCGTCGCCGGCGCCCTCGCGATGCCGTACGGCCGGGCGAGCGCGTTCCTGCTCATGGTGCTGATCGCCAGCATCTTCCTCGTCGCGTGGGCGTTCGGGCTGGTGCGCCGCAGCCGGCGCGAGCACCTCGAGGCCCTCGTCGACCGCGCCGAGCGGCTCGAGGTCGAGCGCGACCAGCAGGCGATCATCGCCACGGCGGCCGAGCGCGCCCGCATCGCGCGCGAGATGCACGACATCGTGGCGCACAGCCTGTCCGTGATGATCGCCCAGGCGGACGGCGGTCGCTACGCCGCGGCGCGGGACCCCGCCGCGGCCTCGCGCGCCCTCGGCACGATCGCGGAGACCGGCCGGGCCGCGCTCACCGACATGCGTCGCCTGCTCGGCGTGCTGCGCGAGGCGCCCGGGAGCGGCGGGCCCGCCCGCGTCCTGCCGGGCGCGCAGCCCGGTGTGCTGCCCGTGCCGACGACGCCCCCGGCGGCGACGACGCCCCAGCCCGCGGTCGAGGACGTCGAGCAGCTCGTCGCCCAGGTGCGCGCCAGCGGGATGCGGGTCTCCTACGTGCGCCTCGGCACCCCGCGCCACCTGCCGCCCGGCGCCGGGCTGACGGTCTACCGGATCGCGCAGGAGTCCCTGACCAACGTGCTCAAGCACGCCGGGCCCGACCCGAGCGTCACCGTGATGCTGCAGTGGCAGCCGGCTGCCGTGAGCCTGGAGGTCAGCGACGACGGCCGCGGCGCCGCGGCCGACTCCGACGGGCTGGGGCAGGGTCTGCTGGGCATGCGTGAGCGCGCCACGATGTTCGGCGGCACGGTGACGGCCGGCCCACGTCCCGGAGGCGGGTTCCGGGTCCGCGCGACGCTGCCCACGCCCGGCCGGCCACCGACGCCACCGTCCGACCCCGCCGACCCCGGTGCCGAGGCGCCCGCCCCGGCACCCGTCCACGACACCGGAGGAACCCGACCGTGACCACCCCGCCCACCGTGCGCGTCGCGCTCGTCGACGACCAGCAGCTCGTCCGCGCCGGGTTCCGCATGGTCATCGACTCCCAGCCCGACCTCGAGGTCGTCCTCGAGGCCGGCGACGGCGCGCAGGCCGTGCGCGCGCTGGACCCGGCGGCACGCAACGTCACGGGTCCGGTGGACGTCGTGCTCATGGACGTGCGCATGCCGACCATGGACGGCCTGGAGGCGACCGAGCGCATCGTGGCGCGCGGGACCGACGACGCACCCGCCCCCCGGGTGATCGTGCTGACGACCTTCGACCTCGACGAGTACGTCCTCGCGGCCATCCGCGCCGGTGCGAGCGGCTTCCTGCTCAAGGACGCCCCGCCGGAGGAGATGCTCGCGGCGATCCGCACCGTCCACCGCGGGGACGCGGTCATCGCGCCGTCCAGCACGCGCCGCCTGCTCGAGCACCTCGTCACCGCGCTGCCCGGTGACGCGCCGGCCGCGACCGCGGACCCGGCGCACCAGGCCGTCGCCCAGCTCACGGAGCGCGAGCGCGAGGTCCTCGTCCTCATGGCCCGCGGCCGTTCCAACACCGAGATCGGCCAGGACCTGTTCGTCGCCGAGGCGACCGTGAAGACCCACGTCGGCCGCATCCTGGCCAAGCTCGGCGCGCGGGACCGGGTGCAGGCCGTCGTCGTCGCGTACGAGGCCGGGCTGGTGCGCGCGGGGTCCTGACGCGCGGGCGTGCGCCGCCCGTCGGACCCGTGTGCGGCCACGGGATGACGCCTGCGCACGCCGGACCCACCCACGGCGGGACGCGGCGACCCCGGGCCGGGCGGGAGGCTGGGGCCACACCCTCGAGACAGGAGCACCCGTTGCCGACCACCGCCCCCCGCCCCCACGACCGCAGCGCCGCCGGCGGCGCCACGCCGGCGTCCCGCGCCCGCGCGCTGACCAAGGTCTACGGCTCGGGCGCCGCGGAGGTCCGCGCGCTCGACGGCGTCGACGTGGACTTCGCGACGGGCGAGTTCACCGCGATCATGGGCCCGTCCGGCTCCGGCAAGTCGACGCTGATGCACCTGCTCGCCGGGCTCGACGACGCGACGTCGGGCACGGTGCACCTCGGCGAGACGGAGATCACGTCGCTCGACGACGACGCGCTGACCCGCCTGCGGCGCGACCGCGTCGGCTTCGTCTTCCAGTCCTTCAACCTGCTGCCGATGCTGACGGCCGAGCAGAACGTCCTGCTGCCGCTCGACCTCGCCGGGCGCGCGCCCGACCGCGCGTGGCTCGACACGCTCGTGACGACGCTCGGACTGCAGGCGCGCATGTCGCACCGGCCGAGCGAGCTGTCGGGCGGCCAGCAGCAGCGGGTCGCGATCGCGCGCGCCCTGGTGGCCCAGCCGGAGGTCGTCTTCGCGGACGAGCCCACGGGCAACCTCGACTCCCGCTCGGGCGCCGAGGTCCTGAGCTTCCTGCGCCGCTCGGTCCGTGAGCTGGGCCGCACGATCATCATGGTCACGCACGACCCGACCGCCGCGGCGTACGCCGACCGCGTGCTCCTGCTGGCCGACGGCCGCATCGCGGGGGACATCGCCGACCCCACGCCGGAGTCGGTGCTCGCCGGGCTCGAGGGCCTGCGCGTGCTCGAGGCCCCGGCCGGCACCGGGGCGACGCCGGTCGTCGACATCGCAGGGGGTCGGCGCTGATGCTGCGGCTCACCCTCGCCCAGATGCGGCGCAGCCTGGCCCGTCTGGTCGCGGCGGGCGTCGCGATCCTCCTGGGTTCGGCCTTCGTCACCGCGACCCTGACCGCCGGTGACGTCATCACGCGCGGCGGCTACGACGCGATCACCGCGTCCTACGGGTCGGCGGACCTCGTCGTGGGGCCCGTCGAGGAGAACCTCGCCGACGTGCTCGACACCGCCCGGCGGGCGCCCGGCGTGGTGGCGACCGACCCCTTCATCGCCGGGTGGGCGTCGTTCCAGAGCGGACGGCGCACCCTCAACCAGACGATCGTGCCCGTGCCCTCGGACCCGGGTCTCGCGTCGCTCGAGGTGGTCGCGGGGCGCGCGCCGACGACACCCACGGAGGTCGCGCTGCCCGACCGCGCGGCCGAGCGGCTCGGCATCGGCGTCGGCGACGTCCTCACCACCACGTGGTGGGTGTGGTCCGACGAGCCGGCGCCGGCCGCCGAGCCGACCGGGCCGTCGTCGGACGAGGCCGCGGGCGACGTCGAGGACGTCCCGGTCGCCGAGGAGTCGTCCGCGACCGAGGTCACCGGGGAGGTCACGGTCGTGGGGCTCGTGTCCGACCCGCACGGCGCGTGGGCGCGGTTCGGCGGGGCCGGTACCGCGGTGACGGAGGCCGTCGTGACGTGGACCGGGGCCGAGACGCTCGACGAGGTCTACGGTGCCCGCGTGCTGGTCGCGACCGACGGGTCCCCGGCGGCCGCACGCGCCGCGCTGACGGACGCGCTGCCGGGGATCGACGTGCGCACGCGCGACGAGGCGGCCGCGGCGTCCGTCGAGCAGTACGGCGCGGGCAACGTGGTGGTCCTCATGGTGCTGGGATTCGCCGCGGTGTCGCTGCTGGTGGCGGCGCTCGTCATCGCCAACACGTTCCAGGTCATCGTCGCGCAGCGCACCCGCATGCTCGCGCTGCTGCGGTGCGTCGGTGCGCGTCGTGGTCAGCTGCGCACGTCGGTGCTGCTCGAGGCCGCGATCCTCGGTGCGGTCGCCGGCGTGGCCGGCGTCGCGGTGGGCCTCGCCCTCGCGCAGGGCGCGCTGTCGGTGCTCAACCGGGTGCAGGACGGCGTGCCGCTGCCGCCGTTCGTCCAGCCGACACCCGGCAACGTCCTCGTCCCCGTCCTCGTGTCGGTGGTCGTGACGGTGGGAGCCGCGCTGGTGCCGGCGCACGCCGCGACGCGGGTGTCGCCCGTGGCCGCCCTGCGTCCTGCCGACGCCCCTACCGTGCGGGCCCGGCCCGGGCGCGTCCGGCTCGCGATCTCGCTGCTGCTGTCGGTCGGTGGCACCGCGGTGCTCCTCGGCGGCGTGGCGATGGCGCGCTCCGACCTCGCCGTCGACGAGATGCTCAACCTGCTCGTCGGGGTCCTGGGCGGCAGCGCGTCGTTCGTCGGTCTGCTGGTGGGGGCCCCGCTGTGGCTGCCGCACGTGGTGTCGGCCGTCGGGCGCCCGGTGTCGTCGATCAGCACGAGCGCACGGCTCGCGGCCGCCAACACGTTGCGGAACCCGCGCCGCACGTCGGCGACCAGCGCCGCGCTGGTGATCGGCGTGACCCTCGTCGTCATGATGAGCACGGGGGCCCTGTCGGCGGAGCGGACGATGGCACGTCAGATGGACGAGGAGGGGCCGGTCGACCTCGTCGTGGTGACGGGCTCGGGCGCCGCGGTGAGCGCGTCCGTGCGCGGGCGGGTCGCCGACGTCGACGGTGTCGCGGACGTGGTCGCCACCCGGACGGCGACGGTGACCGCCGCGGACGGCGGCGACCTGAGCGTCGTCGTGGTCGACGCGCAGGACGTCCACGTGCTGCGCGACGCGGCGTCCGCCGAGGCGCTCGCCGAGGGGCGCAGCGTCCTGCCCCGCTGGTGGGCGCGCGATGCCACGAGCCTCGTGGCCGAGGGCGAGCGGACGGCGACGATCGACGTGCTGCCGCGCAACACCGACACCGCCCTGCTCGCGTCCCCGGCCGCGCAGGCCCTGGGGGTCGCCGACGGCGATCCCGACGCCCTGCTGGTGCGTCTCGAGGACGGGACGGACGCGGCGACCGCGATCCTCGACGTGCAGCAGGCCGTGCAGGACGACGACATGCAGGTGGAGAGCTCGGCGGCGAAGCGTCAGTCCGACGAGCGCGTCATCGAGGTGGTCCTGGCCATCGTCATCGGTCTGCTCGGGGTCGCGGTGCTGATCGCGCTCATCGGGGTCGCGAACACCCTGTCGCTGTCGGTGATCGAGCGGCGGCGCGAGTCGGCGACGCTGCGCGCCGTCGGCCTGTCGCGCCGTGGCCTGCAGGCGATGCTCGCGACCGAGGGGATGCTCATCGCGGGCGTCGGGGCCCTGGTCGGCACGGCGCTGGGGCTCCTGTACGGCTGGGCGGGCGCGTCGACGGTGCTCGGCCCGCTGGGCGACGTCCGGCTGTCGGTCCCGTGGGCGCACGTGGGCGTCGTGCTGGTGGTCGCACTGCTGGCCGGGCTGGTCGCCTCCGCGCTGCCCGCACGCGCGGCCGCACGCACACCCCCGGTCGCCGCGCTGGGCGTGGACTGAGCCACGGCCGTCGCACGGTGCGCAGGAGGGCCGCCGCGGCGACGAGCCGACCACAGCCCCGGGGCCGGGAGGTGCGATCCACACCTCCCGGCCCCGGGCCGTCGTCCCCCGACGCTCGCGCCGCATGCTCCGGAGGGTGCGCGTCACCCTCCCCCACCCCTCGCTGCGCGGCCGGCACCTCGACGTCGACGTCGCGCCCGGCCTGCCCGCAGGTGACCTCCGACGCCGGCTCGCTGTGCTGACCGGCGACGCCCGCTGGGCCCGCCCCGGCGCACGTCTCACGGTCAGCGGGCAGGTGCTCGACGACGACCACCCGGCCGGAGCGGCCCCGCTGCTGCCGGGCGCGCACCTGGCCGCGGACCCGGCACCGCACGCCGACGTCGAGGCCACCGCCCGCTGCGACGTGCACGTCGCCGTCCTCACCGGGCCCGGCGCCGGGCGGCTCGTGCCGCTCGCGGACGGCGCGCGCGTGCGCGTCCCGGTCACGCACGACGCCGCCCCCGGCACGACGGATCGCGACGGGTCGGCGCGCGTCCGGCAGACCGACCCCGTGACCGCCCACATCGAGGTCCGCCGCCGCGGCGCGCGCGTCACGGTGCGTGCGCGCGGCACGGGCGTGCCGGCCCGGCTACGTCCTGCACCCGGACGCGCCGGGCAGTCACGGCGCGAGCGCACCCTCCGACGCCGTCCGCGTACCTGGCCGGCGCACGCGGCGCTGCGGGTGCGGGGCACGACCCTGCAGCTGCGCGGCTGCGACGGCGCGCACCGACGCCCACGCGTCCCGCCGTGGGCCGCGGCGGGCGCGCCCGTGGCCGTGTCCGTCGCGCTGGCTGTCGCGCTCGCTGTCGCCCTGCGTCAGCCGCTCCTGCTGCTCACCGCCGTGACCGGCGTCGTCGGGCTCGTCGCGCTGCGCGGTGGACGGGCACCGGAGCCCGGCCCACCACCCGCGGACGCACCCGACGGGACGGACGGTCGACAGCTCCCGGGCCCGTCGGCAGGGGACGCGGTCACGCCGGGCGGCCCCGCGGGCCGGTCGCCGTCCGGTGCAGGGCGACGCGGCACCGACCCTCCGGAGGCGCCCCCGGGACCGGGCGGTCCCCCGGACGTCGCGGCACTGCGGCTCGCGACCTGGCGGCGGCTGCTGGACCTGGCCGGTGCGGTGCCCGGAGCCACCGGGCCGTGGCCGCCCGACGGCACGCTCGCGGTGACCGGTGCACGGGACGCCGCGCTCGGGGTCGCCCGCGCCCTTGCCCTGCGCACCCTGGGAGCGGGCACCCCGACGCGCCTGGTGGTGCGCACCGGCACACCGGACGACTGGCGCTGGACGCGGTGGTGGGACCCCGACCACGCCCTGCCCCCACCGGAGGAGGCGGACGTCCTCGTCGTCGCCGACGGCGCGGACGCCGCACTCGGCGCGTGGCGCCTCGGCACTCCCCACGCCCGCCTCCTGCTGGTGGTGCCACCCGGCTCGCGCGTGCCGGCGTGGGCCCGGTGGGTCGTGCCGGCGGGTCACGGGAGCACGCTCGACGCGGCCACGGGCGGGCCGCCGGAGTGCGTCGACCCGCACGTGGCCGACGCCCAGGGGCGGGCTGCTGCTGCCCTGGCCTGGGTGCTGCGTGCAGTCGGCGCGAACGGTGGCGGGACGGCGCACGCGTCGGTCCTCGGGGACCTGCCGGGCGTCCCGGCACCCGCAGCACCCGCCGTGGCGGATGCGTGGGCCGCACCGGGGCGCCGCGGTCTCGCGACACCCGTGGGGTCGGGCCGCGGCGGCCACCCCGTCGTCCTCGACCTCGTGCGCGACGGGCCGCACGTGCTCGTCGCCGGCACGACGGGCGCCGGCAAGTCCGAGCTGCTCACCACCGCCGTCCTCGGGCTCGCGCTCACGCACCCGCCGCGACGCCTCGCACTGCTGCTCGTCGACTTCAAGGGCGGCACGGGACTGGGGCCGCTCGCGGGACTGCCGCACGTCGTCGACCACGTGCACGACCTCGACGTCGCCGCGGCGCGGCGCACGCTCGCCGGCCTGCGGGCGGAGCTCCGGCGGCGCGAGCGCCTCCTCGCGGCCGCCGGGTGCACGGACGTCGCCGACCTCGACCCCGCGTCACCCACCACGCCGGCGCGGCTCCTGGTGGTCGTGGACGAGCTGCGCGCGCTGGTCGACGACCTGCCCGACGCGGCCGCGACGCTCGCGCGCCTCGCGGCGCAGGGCCGTGCGCTGGGCGTCCACCTCGTCCTCGCGACCCAGCGCCCTGCCGGCGCGGTGCCGGCGGACCTGCGCGCCAACGTCACTCTGCGGCTGGCGATGCGGGTGGCCGACGAGGAGGACTCCCGGGACGTCCTCGGCTGCCCCGACGCCGCGCACCTCGACCCCGCCGCACCGGGCGGCGCGCTGCTGCGTTCCGGGTCCGGCCCGGTCGTGTCCGTGCAGGTGGCACGCGCCCGGTACCGCCGGAACGCACCGCCTGTCCGTCTGCTCGCGTCCGTGCCGGTGCCCGGGGCCGTCGCCTGGCGCGCACCCGCGGTGGCCGACGACGACGTCGCGGCGTGGGTCGCCGCGTGCCGCGACGCCGCGCGCGACCTCGCCGGCCCTGGCGTCCCCTGGCAGCCCGCGCTGCCCGACCGCGTGGCCGCCGACGACGTCGCTCCCGCCGCGGACGGGACCGCGCTCCTGGTCGCGGTGGCCGACCTCCCCGACGAGCAACGCCGGGCGCCCCTGCGGTGGGGCGACGCGCACGGTCACCTGCTCGTCCTCGGCGGCCCGCGGTCCGGGCGCACGACGACGCTCTGCACGGTCGGGCTGCACGCCCTGCTCGGCGGTGCGCACGTGCACGCCGTCGGCCTGCCGGACGCAGCCGTGGCCGCGCTGCGCGCCCGGGCGGACCACCTCGTGGGCACGACCGCCGCACTCGACGACGTGCACCGGACCCTCCTGCTGATCGAGCGCCTCAGCACGACCGCCCGGCCCGCGGGCGCCCCCGCCGTGGTGCTCCTCGTCGACGGGCTCGACGACCTGCTCGAACGGCTCGCGGAGCACGCCCGGGGACGGGGCGCGGACCTCCTCGCCGGGCTGCTGCGGCGCCCCCCGGCCGGGGTGCGCGTCGCGGCGTCGGGACCGGTCGTGCCGGCGTCGACGCGCTGGGCGGGCGGCTGCGGCCTGCGCCTCGTGCTCCCCGTGGCCGACACCGCGCTCGACGCCCAGGCAGGCGTGCCGGTGGAGCTCGCGGGGCCCCGGAGGGTCGCGGGCCGCGCGGTGGCGTGCAGCACCGAGGGCGCGTGGACGTGCCAGGTGGTCCTGCCGTCCGACGCCCCGGCACCGCAGCGTCCACGTGCGCGTGGCGCGTCCGAGCCCGCGCCCGGCCATCAGCCGCTGCGGATCGGTGCGCTGCCCGAACGGTCGACCCCGCCGCTCACCACGACCCGGGCGCCGGCACCCGGGATCCTGCTCGGCGTCGGTGGCGACGGCCCGCACCCGGTGACGGTCGACCCCGGGCGCCCGCTCGTGGTGGCCGGGCCGCCCGGGTCCGGGCGCAGCACGGCGCTCGCCACGCTCGCCCGCGGGTGGCTCGAGGCCGGCCGGCGGGTGCTGGTGGTCACCGCCGACGAGCTACCGGGCCTGCCGGAGGACGCCGTCGCGGTGGCGCCGGCCGTCGCCCTCGCGCACCTGGACGACACCGGCGCGCGCACCTCCGACGGCACGCTCCGGCAGGCTCCGGGCGGGTCCGTCGTGCTCGCGGACGACGTGGACCTGCTCGAGCGCACGGCTCCGTCCCTCGCCGCGCGGCTCGAGCAGCTGCTCGACGAGCCGCCCGGCGCCGTCGTCGTGGGGGCGCTGACCACGACGACCGCGCACGCGGCCACCGGCTACCGCGGACCGGTGACCTCCGCGCTGCGCGGTCGGCAGGTCCTCGTGCTCGACGCGTACGGGCCCGCCGCTGCGGAGCTCCTGGGTCCGGGTGCGGCCGTGCACAGCGACCCGAGGGCACGCCCCCCCGGTCGTGGTGTGCTGCGCCGCGACCGCGCGCTCGTGCGCGTCCAGGTCCACGCGCCCGTCGACGGGGCGTCGCGCAGTGCCGCCTGAGTCCGCTAGGGCGCGGGGTCGCGCGTGCCGGTCGTCGCGGCCACGACGACCGGGCTCAGCACGGTGCCCGCGACCGCGACCGCGACGACGAGGGGCACGACCGCCCAGGGCCCTCCCCCGGCACCCCACCAGCCGACGGCGGTGACCACCACGAACACCTGCGCGGTGACGACCGGGGCGCGCCCCCACCGGCGCCCGGCCCAGAGCCCCCGCGCCGCGGCCGACAGCAGCGTCGCCGCGCCGAGCGCGACGGCGACCAGGAACAGGACCGGCCCGGCACCGCCGCCGGCGAGCGCCGGGACGAGCGCGACCAGACCGACGACGGCCGCCGCGACGAGCAGCACGGCCTCGAGGAGGACGAGGCCGCACGCGACGGCGAGCGCCCGCGGGCGCGGGGCGTCCGGCGGGACGGACGCGGGACCGGGTGCGGCGGGATCGGGAACCGGCAGGCGTCCGCCGGGCGTGCGGGACATGGCACGACCCTAGGCCGCGACCGGCGGCGGCGCGCACGCCCCGGCGTCGGACAGCCCGGGCACCGGGCCGAGCGACTGGCGACGCCACCGCCGCCAATACCAGAGTCGCGAGGTGGTCTCGACCACGTCTCGGCGCCGCGCTCGCGTGCGCCGTGCACACCCGGACGCGTGAGCCCGGTCACGCGCGCCGCGGGGCACGACCGCGCGACCACCCCGCCGGTGCCGGTGAGTCGCGCACGGCACAGCGATCTCCCAGGTCAGCGACCTACCGTGGCTGCGAGCCGCCTGACCTGGACGTTCGACCCAGGTCGCGGACACGCACCTGACGCGCTGGAGAGGAGGACTCGGGCAAACGTGGTGCCGATGTGATGAACGCCTCAGTCGTTACGAACATGAAACGTTGCCGTCACCCTTGTGCACCGTCCCGTCGGGTGTGACGCTTGTGCCAGCACGTTCCCCCACCCACTGATCCCATGCACTGTCGCGCGCGCTCCCGGCGAGCGTGCGCACGTGCGTGCGGCAAGGAGAAATCCCATGGATTGGCGTCACCGCGCAGCCTGCCTCGACGAGGACCCCGAGCTCTTCTTCCCCATCGGGAACACGGGTCCCGCGCTGCAGCAGATCGAGGAGGCCAAGGCCGTCTGCCGACGCTGCGACGTCGTCGACACGTGCCTCAAGTGGGCCATCGAGACCGGTCAGGACGCCGGCGTCTGGGGCGGCCTGTCCGAGGACGAGCGCCGCGCGCTCAAGCGCCGCACGGCGCGCCAGCGTCGCGCCGGCTGAGCACCGGTCACCCCAGCATCCCGCGGCGGACGACCGCCGACCCGACGGGGCCGCCGACCAGGCGGCCCCGTCGTCGTGTCCGGTGCGTCACGCGACGGTCGCCGCTTCCCTGCCCTGCCGCAGCTGCGCCTCGATGACCACGCACGTCCCGCCGCCCTCGCGGGCGTGCCACGCGATGGAGCCGCCGAGCTCGTTGCGCACCAGCGTCGAGACGATCTGCGTGCCCAGGCCCGTGCCCGCGCCCTTGCCCTCCGGCACGCCGACGCCGTCGTCCGCGACCTCGACGCGCAGCCGGTGCCCCTCGCGCTCGACGACGATCTCGACCGTGCCGCTCTCCCGGCCCGCCAGCCCGTGCTCGACCGCGTTCGTCACGAGCTCGGTGAGGACCAGCGCGAGCGCGGTCGCGTCCTCCGCAGGCACCGCCCCGAACGAGCCGCGCACGGTGGTGCGGACGTGCGCACCCGCCGTCGCGACGTCCGCCGCGAGCCGCAGGCTGCGCCCCACGAGATCGTCGAACGGCACGCTCTCGTCGAGCGTCTGCGACAGCGTCTCGTGCACGAGCGCGATCGTCGCGACGCGGCGCATCGCCTCGGCCAGCGCGTCGCGCGCCTCCGGCGAGGCCATGCGGCGCGACTGCAGCCGCAGCAGCGCGGCGACGGTCTGCAGGTTGTTCTTGACCCGGTGGTGGATCTCGCGGATCGTCGCGTCCTTCGTGATGAGCTCACGCTCACGCCGGCGCAGCTCCGAGACGTCGCGGCACAGCAGCACGGCCCCCGTCCGCTGACCGCGCTCGGTGAGCGGTACCGCTCGCAGCGAGAGCGCCACACCGCGCGCCTCGACGTCGACGCGCCACGGCGCCCGGCCCATCAGCACCAGCGGCATGGACTCGTCGACCGTCGCGTCCTGCTCGATGAGGTCGGCCGTCACCTCGATGAGCGACCGGCCGACGAGGTCCCCGAGCACCCCGAGACGGTGGAAGCACGACAGGGCGTTCGGGCTGGCGTACAGCACCTCGCCCTCGGCGTTGAGGCGCACGAGGCCGTCGCCGACGCGCGGGGCACCGCGGCGCGGGCCCGTCGGCGCGTCCGGTGCGGGGAACTCCCCGCGCGCGACCATGCCGATGAGGTCGTCCGCGGCCTCGACGTAGTTGAGCTCGAGCCGCGACGGCGTCCGGGCGCCACCGAGGTTCGTCTGCCGCGCGAGCACCGCGATGGACCGCCCGCCGCGGACGACCGGCACAGCCTCCTCGCGCACCGCGTACGAGCCGAACCAGCGCGGCTCGCGCGACCGTTGCGGCGCCTGCTCCTCGAGCGCCCTGCGGAGCTGGGAGACCTGCCCCTCGGGGGGCCGCGAGCCCACGACGTCGTCGTAGTGGACGGTCGCGCCCGTCGAGGGGCGGCACTGCGCGACGGCCATGAACTCCCCGTCGACGGTGGGGAGCCACAGCACGAGGTCGGCGAACGCCAGGTCGGAGACCACCTGCCAGTCGCCCACGAGCAGGTGCAGCCACTCCACGTCGGCGGGGTCGAGCGCTCCATGGCGCGTGACGAGGTCGCTCAGCGTGGACACCGGCCCAGCCTACGCAGCGGCGGATAGGCTCGAGGACGACGGGGCCACGCCACGCCCGCCCCGTCCCGGCCCGTGCGTCCGCCCGGGCCGCGGAGCGCACGGCCCCGGGAGGTCCGCGGTGGAGCTGCACGTGACCGTCGACCTGCCCACGGACGTCGACGGTGCGGCACGGCTGCTGGCGGACCCCGCGTACGTCCACGCCAAGGTGCGCGCGTCGGGCGCGCTCGAGCAGCAGGTCGACGTGACCGGCGACCCGACCGGCGCGTTCACGGTGACGACCCGCCGCGCGCTGCCGACGACCCAGATCCCCGCCCACCTCGCCGCGCTCGTCGGCGACCGGATCGACGTGCGGCAGGTCGAGGCCTGGGGCGCCCCGGCGAGCGACGGCGCACGCGCCGGCACGGTCGTCGTCGAGATCGCCGGCGCCCCCGTGCGGGTCACCGGCCGCACGTCCCTCGTCGCCACGGGGACGGGCGCGTCGCGCGTCACGTACGACGGTGAGGTGCGTGCCACGCTCCCGCTGTTCGCCGCCGCGGTGGAGGAGGCCGCAGGGACGGCGGTGCGGGCCGCGCTGCGCGAGGAGGGGGCCGTCGCGGCACGCTGGCTCGCGGACGGCGACGGCGCAGCGCACTGACCGCACGCCACGACGCGCCGCTCGCCCGCGGTGGGCGGCGGTCGCCGACCCCGACCGCGGAGGTCCGTCACCGGGTCCCCCGAACGTGGCACGGGCCGGACACACGGCCGTAACGATTGAATAACGTGGGAGGTGTGGGAAATCGCGCTGACCTGCATGAACACCCGCGTGGAACCGCTACCACCACCCTCCTGCGCGCACCTGTCCTTGACACCTGCCCATCTCCGGGACGAAGGTGTCCCGCAGTGCGTGGGAACGCTCCCGCGAGACGACTCGCGAAGCGCTCCGCGCCGGGGCCCGACAGCCCCAACGCGCGACGCCCACCCGACCGGCCACGGCGGGCGGGCGGCACGTGGACAAGGAGTACGGCGACGCAGCCGTCCGACTGACAAGGGAGTCATTGTGCGCAAGACCACACGCAAGGCGTGGGCGCTCGCAGCGGGTGTGACGAGCATTGCGCTCGTCGCGACCGCCTGCTCCTCGAGCGACGACCCGGGCGAGGGTGACGAGACCGCGGACGGCGGCAACATCACCCTCACGGTCGCCACCTTCAACGAGTTCGGCTACACGGACGAGATGTTCGACCGGTACGAGGCCGAGCACCCCGGCGTCACGATCGAGCAGAAGGTCGCCGCCACCTCGAACGAGGCGCGCGAGAACCTCAACACGCGTCTGGCGGCCGGCTCCGGCACCGCCGACATCGAGGCGATCGAGGTCGACTGGCTGCCCGAGCTCCTGCAGTACCCGGACTACTTCGAGGACCTGTCCTCCCCCGAGGTCGAGGGTCGCTGGCTCGACTGGAAGGTCCAGCAGGCCACGACGGCCGACGGCAAGCTCATCGGCTACGGCACGGACATCGGCCCGGAGGGCATCGCCTACCGCGCCGACCTGTTCCAGGCCGCCGGCCTGCCGGCCGACCGCGAGGCCGTCGCCGAGCTCTTCGGTGGCGAGAGCGCGACGTGGGAGAAGTTCTTCGAGGTGGGCAAGACCTACACCTCCGCGACGGGCAAGCCCTTCTTCGACTCCGCGGCCGCCATCTACCAGGGCATGGTCAACCAGGAGGAGGCGGCCTACGAGGACCCCGACTCGGGTGACGTCATCGCGCTGGAGAACCCGCGCGTCAAGGAGATGTACGAGCAGGTCACCACGGCCGCCGTGGGCGACAACCTGTCCGCCCACTTCGAGCAGTGGCAGCCGGACTGGCAGAACGCCTTCCAGAACGACGGCTTCGCCGTCATGCTGGCGCCGGGCTGGATGCTGGGCGTCATCGCGGGCAACGCGGCCGGCGTCACCGGCTGGGACCTCGCCGACGTGTTCCCCGGCGGTGCCGGCAACTGGGGCGGCTCGTTCCTCACGGTCCCGTCGCAGGGTGCCAACGTCGAGGCCGCCAAGGAGCTGGCCGCGTGGCTGACGGCCCCCGAGCAGCAGATCGAGGCGTTCCAGAACAAGGGCACGTTCCCGAGCCAGGTCGAGGCGCTCGAGTCGGACGAGATCAAGTCCGCCACCAACGAGTTCTTCAACAACGCTCCGGTCGGCGAGATCCTCGCCAACCGCGCGCAGGGCGTCGTGGTGCCCTTCAAGGGCCCGCAGTACTTCACCGTGCAGGACGCGATCAACAACGCGATCACGCAGGTGGACGTCAACGGTGCCGACGCGGCCGCCGAGTGGGCGACCTTCGAGGGCGTGGTCCAGGGTCTCGGCTGACCTGACCTGACCTGAACGCAACCGGGGCCGGGTCGGTGGTGACCGCCACCGACCCGGCCCCGGCCGCGTCGCCCCTGAGTCTTTCGGAGGACCCCATGGCCACCTCGACCACGCAGTCGCGCGCCGGACGCCGACTGCCTGACTCCCCGCGCACGCCGCGCCGTGTGGGCTTCAGCCAGAAGCTGAGCCGCTGGGACGTCAAGGTCTCGCCCTACCTGTACATCTCGCCCTTCTTCATCCTGTTCGGGCTCACCGGCCTGTTCCCGCTGGCCTACACCGCCTACGTGTCGGTGTACGACTGGCACCTGCTCGGTGGCCAGGGAGACTTCGTCGGCTTCGAGAACTTCGCCTTCGTCTTCCAGGAGCCGAACTTCTGGAAGGGCCTGCGCAACACCTTCAGCATCTTCCTGCTGTCGACGATCCCGCAGCTCATGGTCGCGATCGTCCTCGCCGCCCTGCTGGACGCGAACCTGCGGGCCAAGACGTTCTGGCGCATGGGGGTCCTCGTGCCCTACGTCATCGCCCCTGTCGCCGTCTCGCTGATCTTCGGCAAGATCTTCGCCGACCAGTCCGGTCTCGCGAACTCCATCCTCGGGACGTTCGGCGTCGAGCCGATCCGCTGGCACGGCTCCGTGCTCCCGTCGCACATGGCCGTCGCGACGATGGTCAACTTCAGGTGGACCGGGTACAACACCCTGATCCTGCTGGCCGCGATGCAGGCCGTCCCGCGCGAGCTCTACGAGGCCGCCGTGATCGACGGTGCCACACGCCTGCGCCAGTTCTTCTCCATCACCATCCCGCAGATCCGTCCGACCCTGATCTTCGTCGTCATCACGTCGACGATCGGTGGCCTGCAGATCTTCGACGAGCCGCGCCTGTTCGACCAGATCGGCCAGGGCGGTCCCGGGCGCCAGTGGATGACCGTCACCATGTACATCTACGAGCTCGGGTTCGGCAACCAGAAGAGCTTCGGTCGCGCCGCCGCCGTCGCCTGGGTGCTGTTCCTCATCATCCTCGCGGTCGGTCTGCTCAACTTCTGGCTGACGCAGCGCATCGCGTCCGACGCGACGCCGCAGGCTCGCAAGTCCCGACGGAAGAAGGTCAAGCGATGAGCGCGCCCTCGGTCCCCTACATCCGGCAGACCGCCGGCGCGCGAGCGGCCCGCGCCGCGAGCCGCTCCCGCGGCTACGGTTCGGACCGCCGGCCGGGCTGGGTCACGTACCTGCTGCTCGCCGTGTCCATCCTCGTGTTCGTCTCGCCGATCTACTACGCGTTCCTGCTGGCGAGCTCGGACTCCGCGACGATCGCGCAGAACCCCATCCCGTCGCTGATCCCGGACGGCAACTTCCTGGCGAACGCCGGCAAGGTGCTCAACGCCGACATCAACTTCTGGAAGGCCCTGACGAACTCCGTGATCGTCGCGGTCGTCACCTCGGTCTCCGTGGTGCTGTTCTCGACGCTCGCCGGCTTCTCGTTCGCCAAGCTGAACTTCCGTGGTCGCCGGGGCCTGCTGCTGTTCGTCATCGCCACGACGGCCGTGCCGACGCAGCTGGGCATCGTCCCCCTGTTCATCGTCATGGCGGAGCTCGGCTGGCTCGGCAAGCTCGTGGCGGTCATCGTGCCCGGCCTCGTGACCGCGTTCGGCGTCTTCTGGATGACGCAGTACCTGGAGTCGGCGCTCCCCTACGAGCTCATCGAGGCGGCCCGTGTCGACGGGGCGTCGATGATCCGGACGTTCACGAGCATCGCGCTGCCTGCCGCGCGTCCCGCCGCCGTCATGCTCGGGCTGTTCGCGTTCGTCGGGTCGTGGACGAACTTCTTCTGGCCGTTCATCGTGCTCGGCTCGACGAACCCGACCCTCCCGGTCGCGCTGCAGCTCCTGCAGGCGTCCTACTTCAAGGACCTGTCGCTCATCATGGCCGGCGTCGTGCTGTCCGCGATCCCGCTGCTCGTGCTGTTCGTGGTCGCCGGCCGCCAGCTCGTCGCCGGCATCATGGCGGGCGCCGTCAAGGGCTGACCGGCCCGTCGTGCCTGGTCGGGCGCCCGCCACGCGGGCGCCCGACCGCGGGTCCACCGCGCGTCCCGCAGGTAGCCTCACGCTCGTGCGGTGAGCTGACCGTGGCCACAGTGAACGATGACGCTGCCCGAGAGCAGCCACAGAGGGGATGACCAACGGTGGTCGACAACTTCTCGACGCGTACGGACCAGTCGCGGCCCGCCGCGCCCACACTCGAGCAGGTCGCCGAGCGTGCCGGCGTCTCGCGCTCGACGGCGTCACGCGCCATCAACGGCGGTCTGCGCGTGTCGCCCGAGGCCCTGTCCGCGGTCGAGGCCGCTGTCGCCGACCTCGGGTACACGCCCAACCGCGCCGCCCGCTCGCTGGTCACGCGACGCACCGACTCGATCGCGCTCGTGGTGCCCGAGCCCGACGAGCGCGTGCTGTCCGACCCCTTCTTCGCCGGCACGCTCAACGGTCTGAGCACGTCGCTGGCCGACTCCGACATCCAGGTGGTGCTCGTCATCGCGCGCCCCGGGGAGTCGGAGCGCACGATCCGCTACCTGCGCAACGGACACGTCGACGGTGCGATCGTCGTCTCCCACCACCGGGACGACGAGCTCGACCGCGCCCTGCTGTCGTCGCGGGTTCCGAACGTCTTCGTCGGGCGCCCGCTGTCCGCCTCCGACGAGGACGTGCAGTACGTCGACACCGACAACACCGAGGGCGGGCGACTGGCGACCCAGCACCTCATCGACCGCGGCTGTCGCCGCATCGCGACGATCGCCGGCCCCCAGGACATGTCCGCCGGGATCGACCGCCTCGCCGGGTGGCGGCAGGCGATGGATGCCTCCGGTCTGGACCAGTCCGCCGTGGTGCACGGCGACTTCACGATCACCTCGGGCGCGCACGCCGCGCGCGACCTGCTCACGCGCTTCCCGGACGTCGACGGCATCTTCATCGCCTCCGACCTCATGGCGACCGGCGCCCTGGGGGTCCTCGCAGAGCTCGGGCGCGACGTGCCGGACGACGTGGCGGTCGTCGGGTACGACAACCTGGGGGTCGCCGCGTCGACCACGCCTCCGTTGACGAGCGTCATCCAGCCGGTGGTCGCGATGGCGCGCGCGGCCGGTGCGCGGCTCCTCGACCAGCTCCACGGCGCTCCCACGGCGGAGCCGCTGATCTTCGCCCCCGAGCTGGTGGTGCGGGCCTCGGCGTGAGCCGCTGATATCGGCTGCGGGAGCGAAACAGTTCGCTCTGACCGCGGTGTCAGGCACGGTTGACAGGCTGCGCCGTCCACGCCAGGGTGGGTGCCGGCGCCGCACAACGGAGTGCGGCGCTCCCGCCCGCGACGTTGGCGGACGCCGAGAGGAGAGCCGTGCTCCGCAGTATGCGCGCCGACCTGGACCCGTCCCCTGCACCGACCCGGCGCGCCCGGCTCCAGAGCGAGCGTCGACTGCGCTCGCGCCGACGGACGACGGCGGTCGTCGCGACGATGGCACTCCTCGCGAGCGCGCTGCCGAGCGCCGCCGCGGCGGGCGGCACCACCGGACGGACGGCGGACGACACCCCGGGTGGCGCGCCGGAGGTCGTGGCCGAGAACGGCGGAGTCGTCGCCCTCGACGGCGGCGGGGCGCTGCCCCTCCCCGACGACCGGGGGGCCGTGCGCGCGCTGGCGACCGTCGAGGACGCGGACGCCTGGTGCGCCCACCTGTCGTCGTACTACCTCGCGTTCCCGTCGCCGTGGTCCGCCCGCGTCATCAACTGCCGTTCGAGCGACCTCTTCGTCGCACCGGTGTACTCGGACGCGTCTCTCGGCATGTGCGTGCTCGTCCCCGCACGGCACAGCCGTCACCTCGGCGGCAACGTGACCCGGTGGGTGACCGACATCCGGTTGTGCTGACGCCTGCGCGGCGGACGGGTAGGACGCGCGATCCCGTGCCAGGGTGAAGGGCATGGTCGCCGACGACTCCCCCGCCCCCGCCCACCTCGAGCCCGGCGCCGCTCCGCTGGCCACCGCTCAGGCCCAGCTCGCGCGCGCCGTCGAGATCCTCGGCTACGACAGCGATCTGCACGAGGTCCTCGCCACCCCGCGGCGGGAGCTGCGCGTCGCGGTGCCCCTGCGCCGTGACGACGGGCGCGTGCAGGTGTTCACCGGCTACCGCGTGCAGCACAACATCTCGCGCGGGCCCGGCAAGGGCGGTCTGCGCTACGCGCCCGGCGTCGACCTCGACGAGGTCCGCGCGCTCGCGATGTGGATGACCTGGAAGTGCGCGGTCGTCGACGTGCCGTACGGCGGGGCCAAGGGCGGCGTCACGATCGACCCGCACGCGCACTCGTCCGCCGAGCTCGAGCGGGTCACGCGGCGCTACACGAGCGAGATCATGCCGATCATCGGCCCGGAGCGCGACATCATGGCGCCCGACATCGGCACGAACGAGCAGACCATGGCCTGGGTCATGGACACCTACTCGGTCAACCGCGGCTTCACCATCCCCGCGGTGACCACGGGCAAGCCGTTGGCCGTCGGGGGCTCCCTCGGCCGCCCGACGGCGACCTCGCAGGGTGTGGTGCACGCCGCGGGCGCCGCGCTGCGCGAGGACGGGGTCGAGCTCGCCGAGGTCACCGCCGCGGTGCAGGGGTTCGGCAAGGTCGGCTCGCACGCCGCGCGGCTGCTGCACGAGTCCGGCACGCGGGTCGTGGCGGTCAGCGACGAGCACGGGGGCGTGCGCCGCGACGGCGGACTCGACCTGCCGGCGCTCCTCGAGCACGTCGCCGCCACGGGCTCGGTCACGGGCTTCGCCGACGCGGACCCGGTGAGCAACGCCGAGCTGCTCGCGCTCGACGTCGACGTGCTGGTGCCGGCCGCGGTCGAGGGCGTGCTCGACGGTGAGGCGGCACAGCGCGTCAAGGCGCGCTGGGTCGTCGAAGGCGCGAACGGGCCGACGACGAGCGAGGGCGACCGCGTCCTCGCCGAGCGCGGCGTCGTGGTCGTGCCGGACATCCTCGCCAACGCCGGCGGCGTCGTCGTCAGCTACTTCGAGTGGGTGCAGGCGAACCAGGCCTACTGGTGGACCGAGGGTGAGATCGCCGAGCGACTCGAGCGGCGGATGCTCGCGAGCCACGCGGCGGTGTCCGCGCTCGCGCGCGCGGAGTCGGTCACGCTGCGCGAGGCGGCGATGACCATCGGCGTGCGGCGGGTCGCGGAGGCGCACCTCATCCGAGGGCTCTACCCCTGACGTGCGTCACGCGGCGGCGCGCACGAGGGTGAGCGCGCGCCCGGCTCGCGTCCGCAGCGTGAACGCGTCGCCGTCCGGCGTCACGGAGCCACCGTCCTGCAGGACACCCAGCACCGCCCGCTCGGTCGCGGTGGCCTGCGTCGGCCCGGCCATGAGCGTCGCGACGACGGGTCCGAACGTCAGGTCCCCGCCCTCCAGCCGCCACGTGCCGCGCACCCGGTTGACGCCGGCGTGACCGAACACGACGCCGTCGCCCTCGAACGTGAGCCACGGCGCTCCGTGCAGGCCGTCGGCAGGCGGCGTGCCGTCGACGCCGGTGACGCGCCAGGTCCCGTGGAGCCACGGCGCGTCGGGGACGGCACCGCCGGCGTCACCGCCCGCGGGGACGTCGGTGCTCGAGGTCGGCTGCTCGTCGTCGCGCATGCTCGATCATGGCACCGCCGCAGGCTCAGGCGCGCGGGAGGCGGTCCACCCACGTCGTCAGGTCGACGCGCGGGCCGGTGTAGAACGGCACCTCCTCGCGCACGTGCAGGCGCGCCTGCGTCGCACGCAGGTCACGCATGAGGTCGACGATGCGGTGCAGCTCGGTCGCCTCGAACGCCAGCACCCACTCGTAGTCCCCGAGCGCGAAGGACGCGACGGTGTTGGCGCGCACGTCGACGTAGTCGCGCGCAGCCGCGCCGTGCTCGTGCAGCATGCGCCGGCGGTCCTCGTCGGGGAGCACGTACCAGTCGTACGAGCGCACGAAGGGGTAGACGCACAGGTAGTCGCCCGCGGGCTCGCCCGCCAGGAACGCGGGCACGTGCGCGCGGTTGAACTCCGCGGGCCGGTGCAGCCCGACCACCGACCAGACGGGCGTGAGGACCTCGCCCAGCGCGCTGGCCCGCAGGCGGTGGTAGGCACCCTGGACCTGCTCGACGGACTCGGCGTGCCACCACACCATGAGATCGGCGTCGGCGCGCAGACCCGCGACGTCGTACCAGCCGCGCACGACGAGGTCGTCGTCGGCCGCCACCGCGCGCAGTGCGTCGGCGGCCACCTCGGCGCGGGCGTCCGCGTCGGCCGGCACGGGCCCGTCGACGGCGAACACCGACCACATCGTGTAGCGGACGGTGGCGTTGAGCGCCTCGGTGTCAGGTGCGGGCGTGGTGGGGTGGGTGCTCACGAAGGCTCCGTCGGCAGGTGGGTCGGGTCCGGCAGGTGGGGTGGGGCGTCAGGACCAGGGGTCGGTCGAGCAGGCTGCGGGGCGGCCGGAGTCGACGCCGTCGCGCATGCGGCAGCACCCCGGGACGCAGACCGACCGGAACGCCGGCAGGTCGCCGACGGTCTGCTCGGGGGGCCGCGGCGCGCCGGCGTCGTCCGCACGCGCGATCGCCGCCCGCTCGAGGAGCAGGTCGACGAGACCGCGGACGAACGGCTCGCGCACTCCCACCGAGTCGGCGCGCACGGCGGTCATGCCCAGTCCGCGCGCGGTCTCCAGCGCCTCGGTGTCGAGGTCGAACGCGACCTCCATGTGGTCCGAGACGAACCCGATCGGCGACAGCACCACGGACGTCGTACCCGCGGCCGCGAGCGCCTCGAGGTGGTCGTTCACGTCGGGCTCGAGCCACGGCTGGCTCGGCGGACCCGACCTCGAGCAGTAGGCGAGATCCCACTCGACCGCGTGACCGAGCCGCTCGGACGCGGCCGCGGCCACCGTGCGCGCGACGTCGAGGTGCTGGTCCTGGTACGACGCGCCGGCGACCTGGGACGCGTCCTGCATCGTGTCGGGGATCGAGTGCGTGACGAACACGAGGCGCGGCCACGCCGTGCCCGCGGGCAGCGCGCCGAACGCCTCGACGACGGCGTCGACGTTGGCCTGCACGAAGCCGGGGTGGTTGAAGTACGAGCGCACCTTGTCGACGACGAGCGGCGCACCGTCCGCGCCCTCCTCATCGAGGGCCGTCCAGAGGTTCTCGCGGTACTGCCGGCACCCGGAGTACGAGGAGTAGGCCGACGTCACGAGGGCCACCAGACGGTGCGCCCCCCGCGCGCGCGCCTCGGCGAGCGCGTCACGCGTGTACGGCGCCCAGTTGCGGTTGCCCCACACGACCGGGACGTCGAGCCCGCGGCGCCGCAGCTCGTCCTCGAGGGCCTGCCGCAGCGCGAGGTTCTGCGCGTTGATGGGGCTGCGCCCGCCGAAGTGGTGGTAGTGCTCGGCGACCTCCGCGAGCCGCTCGTCGGGGATGTTCTTGCCGGCGGTGACGTTGCGCAGGAACGGCAGGACGTCGTCGGGGCCGTCGGGCCCGCCGAAGGAGAAGAGCAGCACGGCGTCGTACGGCGCGAGCCCGGTCGCGTCGGCCGACGGGTCGGTGGACGGTGCGGTCACAGGAGGCGTAGGCACGCATCCGATCATCCCACCGCCGCTCGGTGCCGCCCTCCCGGCCGCGGCCGTGGCGACGTGACGTTGTCGCGACACGGTGTCACCTCCTGGTGCGCGTCGAGCGTTCACCCGTTCGGTCGCCTCCGGGTGCGACGCCGAGGTGCCCGCTCTACCGTCGTCGTGGCGCGACCCCGCGCCACGACCGTGAGCAACCGAGCCGACGGAGGAGCGAGCCGTGACGCGTGCGGGACGGCACGCGGCGCCCGAGCTGGCGCGCCGCTACGTGCTCGGCGAACGCCTCGGTGAGGGCGGGTCGGCGCAGGTGCTCCGTGCGGTCGACACCCGCCTGGACCGGCCGGTCGCGATCAAGCTGTTCCGGCTGGCGGACGCCGACAGCGAGCAGGTCCGGCGCTACGCGCAGGAGGCGCGCGTCCTGGCCGAGCTCTCCCACCCCTCGCTCGTGGCACTGCTCGACGTGGGTGCGGACGTGGTGCCCGGCACCGGCCCCGTGGCTTTCCTCGTCATGGAGCTCGTCGAGGGCCGCACGCTGCGCGAGATCGTCGCCGACGGTCCGCTGGACTGCGCGACGACCGCCGACGTGGGGTACCAGCTCGCCCAGGGGCTGGCGCACGCGCACCGCGCGGGCGTGGTGCACCGCGACGTGAAGCCGTCGAACGTGCTCGTGGCGGACACGATCCCCGCGTCCGGCCGGCGCGACGCCCCCACGCTGCCGGTGGTGCTGGCGGACTTCGGCATCGCGGCCTCCGAGACCGCCGCCCCGTCGGACGGGCGCGCGACCGCGAGCTACCAGAGTCCCGAGCAGGCGCTCGGCGAGCAGTCGGGGCCCGCGAGCGACGTCTACTCCCTCGGCCTCGTGCTGCTCGAGTGCCTGACCGGTCGGCGCGCGTACCCGGGCGACCCGCTGACCTCCTCGCTCGCGCGCCTGCTGCACGGGCCGCAGATCGCGGACGACCTCGATCCGGACGTCGCCGCGCTGCTGCGGGCGATGACGCGCACGGACGCCACGCAACGCCCGACGATGGTCGCGGTCGCCGCGGAGCTGCGCGGCCTGCGGCGTGCGCGTCCGCGCCCGGTCCGCGTCGGCTGACCCTCGGGTCGACGCGCGCGCCGCCCGAGGGTCACGGGGTGCCGCGTGTCAGGCGTGCCGCGCGGCCACCACAGGACGCTGCGCCACCTGCGTCACCGGCGGCGCGTCCGAGGCCAGCGCGTCCGCGATCTCGTCGGCCCAGGCGGCGACCGCGGCCATGTCGCGGTGGTCGCCCTCGCGGGCACGCCCGCCGGCGATGATCGCGCGCTCGGTGAACGACAGCACCGAGCGGTCGAGCCGGCCCCGGAAGCTGCGGTGCGCGCGCGAGCCGATGCGCTCGCGCAGCGCGGCGACCTCGAGCGGCGAGTTCGCCGAGTTGGCCGGCTGCGTGGCGAGGCCCGACGAGAACGTCCACACGCGGCGCGCGCGCAGCTCGTCCGCGTGGCGGTCGGCGAAGTCGCGGGCGGTGGGCAGCCAGTGCGCCGTGTAGACGGCGGAGCCGAGCACGACCGCGTCGTGGTCGGCGACCGTGGTCACGTCCTCGGGCGCGCACTGGTCGACGACGTGGCCGCGCTCGCGCAGCCGTGCCGCGATCACCTCGCCGATCTCCCACGTGCCCTGGTGCCGCGACGCCACCGTCAGCAGGATGCGCATCGGTCCTCCTCGCCCTCCCGGCGGGCCGGGTGCCCTCCGCCGGACCATCGTCACCCGCGTGTCGCGGCGGTGTCGTGGGCCGGAGGTCCCCGTGACGCAGCACTCAGACGTCGCCCGACGTGCCGTCCGTGAGACCCACCGGATCGGGCAGGTGCGCCTGGGCGAGCCGCAGCCGGTCGCACAGCCGCTCGAGGGTCGCGAGCTCCTCGGCGTCGAGCGCACCACCCACCAGCGCGTCGATCGACCGCGCGTGCCGCCGCCCGATCTCCCGCTGGAGCCGCAGGCCCTCGGCCGTGAGGTGCACGGCCTTGCCACGCCGGTCGCCCTCGACGGGTCCGCGGCGCACGAGCCCGTCCGCCTCGAGCCGGTCGACGAGCCGCGACAGGCTGGGCTGGGTGAGCAGGCTGGAGTCGGCGAGCTCGCGCAGGCGCTGCGCGCGCCCGGGCGCGCGCGACAGCGTGTAGAGCACGTCGTACTCGCGCAGGCTCAGGCTCCCCCACACGTCGTGGCGGGCGAACCGGCGCACGAGCGTGACCTGCGCCCGGAACAGCGCCTCCCACGCGGCGACGGACGCCCGGACGTCGTGCTCGGACACCGGAACCCCTTTCCGTCGCCGCTCGACGACCCGCGCCCGATCATGTCACCACGGCCCGGCGGGCACCGCGCGACCGGCCCGCCGCGCCTCCTGCCGGCGCGCCGCCCCGCGCGTCTACGCTGGGACGATGAGCGAGACGGGCACCACGTACCTGCTGGTCGACGGGGAGAACATCGACGCGACGCTCGGGTCGTCGATCCTCGGCGGGCGCCCCACACCGGAGCAGCGCCCGCGCTGGGAGCGCGTGCTGACGTTCGCGCAGCAGGCGTGGGGCCAGCCGGTGAAGGCGCTGTTCTTCCTCAACGCGTCGAACGGCACGCTGCCGATGTCGTTCGTGCAGGCGCTGACCGCGATCGGGTTCGTGCCGATCCCGCTGTCCGGCGAGTCGTACGAGAAGGTCGTCGACATCGGCATCAAGCGCACGCTCGAGGCCATCGCGGACCGTGACGGCGACGTGCTGCTCGCCAGCCACGACGGCGACTTCGCGCCCGAGGTCGCGCAGCTCGTCGACGCGGGACGCCAGGTGGGCCTGCTCGCGTTCCGCGAGTTCACGAGCCAGTCGCTCGCGGGGCTGACGGCACGCGGGCTGAGGACGTTCGACCTCGAGACCGACGTCGCGGCGTTCAACGTGCAGCTCCCGCGCCTGCGGATCATCCCGCTCGAGGAGTTCGACCCGCTGCGCTACCTGTGACCCCTGCGGCGCGCACGAGGGCCGCGCCGGGTGTCCCGGCGCGGCCCTCGTGCGGGGTCGGGTACGTCAGGCGCCGAACCCGGCCGCGAGCGCGTCGTCGATGACGTTGCGCACGTGGTCGGCGTGGTAGCTGTCGGGGCCCATGAACTCGATGCCGTGCAGCGTGCCGGAGACCTGGGTGACGACCGAGGTCATGTCGTTGCGGGGCACGAGCGCGCTGTCGGTCGCGGGCACCTGGGGGTCGTCGGTCGAGGAGAACACCTGCAGCGGGCCGGTGAACTCGTTGGCCTCGGCGCGCGCGTCGACCTCGCCGAGCTGCGCCGGCGGGCTGAGGGCGACGACCGCGACGGCGTCGAGGTCGTCGGCGAGCCCGGCGGCGAGCGTGCCGCCGGCGGACGCCCCGACGAACGCGACGCGCTGGGCACCGGTCGCCTTGAGGACGTCGAGCGCGGCGCGGAAGCCGACCTCGCCGTCGGCGCCCCAGTCGTAGGTGGCGACGAGGTAGCCGGCGCCGGCGAGCCGCACGAGCTCGTCGGCCCACTGGCACACGTCGCCGTCGACCTGCGGCGCGTACAGCACGCCCCGGTCGCCGGAGCCGGCCCAGGCGACGGACGCGGACGCGTCACCACCGCCGACGGTGGCGTAGGCGATGCCGTCGCTGAGGCACTCGGGGGCCTCCGCCTGGACCATCTCGACGGGAGCCTTGTCGAGCATCGTGGGGGTGGGGCCGACCTCGGGCGGCGTGACGGGCGGCTCGGTGCCGGCCGAGCACGCGCTGAGCAGACCGAGCGTGAGGACGGCCGCGACGGCCCTCGCGCGTGTGGACGTCGGACGGGGGGTGACGGGTAGCAGACGCACAGAGGATTCCTAGGCGGTGGAGGCCGCAGGGACAAGCGATCTGACCGGCATAAACGTTTCAGCCGTCCTGTGGGTGACGACGCGCTAGCGTGTGCGCATGCCGACGCTGTTCACCCGCATCATCGACGGCGAGATCCCCGGCCGCTTCGTCTGGGCCGACGACCAGGCCGTCGCCCTGCTGACCATCGCGCCCATCACCACGGGCCACGCGCTCGTCGTGCCGCGCCAGGAGATCGAGCAGCTCACCGACGCGCCCGACGACCTGCTGGCGCACCTCACGTCCGTCGCGAAGACGGTCGGACTCGCGCAGCGTGCCGCGTGGGGCGCACCCCGTGCCGCGCTGCTCGTCGCGGGGTTCGAGATCCCGCACCTGCACCTGCACGTGCTGCCGGCGTGGGACGAGTCGAACCTGTCGTTCGCGCACGCCCGCCAGGACGAGCCCGCCGCCGACCTCGACGCGGCGGCCCAGCGGCTGCGCGGCGCGCTGCGCACCGCCGGGCACGGCGCGCACGTCCCTGCCGACATGTCCTCCCCCGCGCTGTGAGCCCGGCGCCCCACCCCGTGACCCCGCCGACGCGTGCGGTGCGCTCCCGGGGGACGCGCTGAGCCGGCCGGGCGTCCGCGCCGCGCTGCGCGAGCGCGTCCTGCGCAAGCGCGAGCACCTGTCCGGCACCGCGCCGGCCCTGCGGCGGTTCCTCGCCACCGAGGCCGGCAGCGCCGTCGTGCTGCTGGGCGCCACCGTCGTCGCGCTCGCCTGGGCGAACTCGCCGTGGCGCGACGCCTACACCGCCCTGTGGCACACCCCGGCCGGCGTGTACGTGGGCGGCGCAGGCCTCGAGCTCGACCTGCAGCACTGGGTCAACGACCTCGCGATGGCCGTGTTCTTCACCGTCGTCGGGCTCGAGATCAACCGCGAGCTCACGCGCGGCGAGCTGCGCGACCCCCGCGCGGTAGCCGTGCCCGCACTGGGTGCGGTGGGCGGGCTGCTCGTGCCCGTGCTCGTCTTCCTGGCGTTCAACGCGGGCACCGACGCAGCGCACGGGTGGGGCGTGGTCATGTCGACCGACACCGCGTTCCTCGTCGGTGTCCTCGCGCTGTTCGGCCCGCGCTGCCCGGACCGGCTGCGGCTGTTCCTGCTGACCCTGGCGATCGTCGACGACATCGGCGCGATCGCCGCCATGGCGGTGTTCTACACGGACGACGTCGACGTGCGGGCGCTCGGTGCGGCGGGCGTGCTCGTCGTGCTGCTCGTCGTGCTGCGACGCCGCGGCGTGTGGCGGCTCGCTCCGTACGTGGCCGTGGGGCTCGCCCTGTGGGTCGCTGTGCTCGCCTCCGGCGTGCACGCGACGATCGCGGGTGTGCTCGTGGGGCTGCTCGTGCCGACCGCCGTGCCGCACGAGCGGCGGCGCCGGGCGGTGGCCGTGCACGCGCGCCGCTTCCTGTCGGAAGGTGGCGCCGACCGCGAGCACCTCACCGAGGTGGCCGGGCGCGCGGCGGTGCCGACCGGTGACCGGCTGCAGCGCGCGCTGCACCCGTGGAGCGCCTACGTCGTCGTGCCGCTGTTCGGCCTCGCCAACGCCGGCGTCCGGCTCGACCCGCAGACGCTCGCCGACGCGTTCTCCTCGCGCCTGACGATCGGCGTGGCCGTGGCCCTCGTCGCCGGCAACGCCCTGGGGATCACCGGTGCCGCGACCCTCGCCCTCCGCCTGGACCTCGGCGACCTGCCCGGCCGCGTGCGCTGGGGGCACCTCATGAGCGGCGCGGTCCTGGCGGGGATCGGTTTCACCATCTCGCTGTTCATCGCGCAGCTCGCGTTCGACGACCCGGTGCACCTCGAGCGCGCCAAGATCGGGGTCCTCGCGGGCTCCCTGGTCGCGGCCGTCGCGGGGTCCGTCCTGCTGCGGTGGCTCGGTGAGCGGCTGCCGCTGTGCACGCCCCCGCGCCTGCCCCCGACGCTGCCGCCGCTGCCGTGGCGGGGGCCGGGCGCGCGCGCGTCCGGCTGACGCCCACGAGCGCTCAGGCCACCGGGTCGTCCGGTCCCCACGTCGCGAGCCGCAGCGTGCGCGCGTCGGTGGCGACGATCGCGCCGACCCGCTCCTGCAGCGAGGCGACCGTGTCGACGCCGGCCCGCACGAAGCGCCCCGACAGGTCGTCGAGCTCGCCCGCGGCGAAGCCCAGCACGAGGTGCGCGACGTCCTGCGGGGACGTCCACTCGGTGCGTCCGTCGTGCACCGGCATGCCCGCGGTCATGTCGGTCGCCACGACGCCCGGCGCGAGGTCCAGCACGCGCAGGCCCGCCCCGGCGTACTGCGCGTGCAGCTGCGTGGTGAACCGCGCGAGCGCACCCTTGCTCACCGCGTACCCGGTGTACGTCGTCAGCGCGCGGTGGCCCGAGCCGGAGTTCATGTTGAGCACGCGGCCGGCGCCGCGCGCGAGCATGCCGGGCAGCACCGCGTGCGTGACGAGCAGAGGACCGCGCACGTTCGTCTCGATCACGCGCCAGACGTCCTCGACGTCGTCCTGCGCGAAGGGCGCCTCGGCGTGCTCGATGACGCCGGCGTTGTTCACCAGCAGCCCGATCCCGCCCTGCGAGGCCAGGCCCGCCTCGACGCGCGCGACGGCGTCCGCGACCTCCGTGGCGTCGACGAGGTCCGCGACCGCGACGGTCACGGGCGCGCCGAGCGCGCGCGCCTCGTCGGCGACCACCTCGAGCCGCTCGCGCGTGCGGGCCACCAAGCCGAGGGCGTACCCCTCGCGGGCCAGCGCGAGGGCCAGGTGCCGCCCGATGCCTCGGCCGGCGCCGGTCACCAGGGCCGTGCGCGGGACGTCGGGGCGGACAGGTGCGGCGGTCGTCGCGGTCACGGGTCCATCGTGGCGCAGGCCGTGCCCGCGCGCCGCCCCGAGGTCGGGCGACGGTCGTCACACCAGGTCCGGCCCCCACCGTCGGGGCTCACACCGCGTCGACCACGGCCCGCAGCGCCTCGAGCTCGATGCGGCCGCGGTACGGCACGCCGTCCACCAGCAGCGTCGGCGTGCCGGGCACGTCGAGCTCGATGCCACCCTCGTAGTCCGCCTGCACGGCGCGCGCGAAGCGGTCGGCGGGCTCGCCCACGACCTCCTCGGGATCCAGGCCGAGCTCGCGCGCGTAGCGCGCCAGGTCGTCGTCGGTGAGCGCGTCCTGGTGCGCGTACAGCAGGCGCTGCATCTCCCAGAACCTGCCGTGCGCGCCTGCGGCCTCGACGGCCAGCGCCGCCGCGAGCGCGTGGGGGTGGAGCTGGAACAGCGGGAAGTGCCGCCAGACCAGGCGGACGCGGCCGTCGGACTCCTCGACGAGCCGACGCAGCACCGGTTCGGCGTCGCGGCAGTACGGGCACTCGAGGTCGCCGTACTGCACCACGGTGACGGGCGCGTCGGGGTCACCGAGGACGTGACGGTCGGGGTCGGTGAGCACAGGCTCGTCGGTCGACATGCGCTCAGCGTGCCGCGCGGCGCCGGGCGACGCACGCGCACGCGGTCGCCACCACGCTCACCGGCAGTGCCACACCGGCAGCTCCCGGGCTCAGGCGGGCTCGTCGGCCATGCGCGCGAGCGTCGTGACGGTGCGCCAGTTGCGCGCGGTGCCTCCGCCGCCGGCGCGGCCGGCCATCCGGGCGGCGAGCCTGCTGCGGCCCGCACCGTTCGGCAGCCAGAGGTAGAGCTCGCGCCCGACGGCCGCGAGCGCCTCCGGCTCCTGCACCTCGACGTCCGGCAGGCGCGCCGGCGCACGGCCCGGGAGGAACACCACGTGGTGGTGCGTGGGGTCGTCGTCACGGTCGAGGAAGGGGTTCGCGTCCACGACCGCGTGCAGCTCGTCGCGCGTGCGCACGACGACGTCCGGGGCGGCCGCGAACGCGTCGGCGAACGCCGCGCGCAGCGTGGCCGCGACCTCCTCGGTGTCGGCAGTGCCCGTCGTCAGGACGACGTTGCCGCTGTTCACGTAGGTGCGGACGTCGCGGTAGCCGGCGTCGGCGACGACGCGGCGCAGGTCCGCCATCGGCACCGTGCTGCTGCCCCCGACGTTCACGCCGCGCAGCAGCGCCACCATCACGGTCATGCGTCCTCCGGTCGTCGTCAGAACAGCGTGGCCGCGCCCGACGCGACGCGCGCCTCGAGCGCCAGGAGCTCACGCTTGCGCTCCAGGCCGCCGGAGAAGCCGGTGAGCGTCCCGTCCGCGCCGAGCACGCGGTGGCAGGGCACGACGATCGGCACGTGGTTCGCGCCGTTCGCCGCACCCACGGCACGTGCGGTTGTCCGAGGGTCGAGCCCGACGGCCGCGGCCAGCGCGCCGTAGGTCGTCGTCGTGCCGTACGGCACCGCGCGCAGGCCCTGCCAGACACGCTGCTGGAACGGGCTGCCGCGCAGGCGCAGCGGCAGGTCGAAGTCGCGTAGCTCGCCCGCGAGGTAGGCACGCAGCTGGCGCACCGCCTCGGCCAGCACCGGGTCCGCGTCGGGCGCGGCGGGCTCGCCCAGGCCGCGCGTGGCCGGTGTGCCGTCGGCGTGCGGGAACCGCACGTCGGTGACCGCACCGTCGTCCGCCGCCACGGCGACGGGTCCGAACGGCGCCACCACGAGCGCGTACCGCGGCGCCGCGCGCCTCGGCTCGTCGGTCCCCGCGGGCTGCTCGCTCTCCACGTCCGCCATCCTCCTCCTGCCCACCGACACGCGCGTACGTGTCACCGGTCGCCGTCGCACCGCCGGCCCGTGAGCCCCGGTACATGACCGGTCCCGCTCCCGGCGCTGGGAGCGGGACCGGACGGGAGGGCCGTCTCGCCGGCACGAGGCGTGGCGGACCCTCTTGCCCCGGAGGGCCGATCCGGCTCTCGCCGGACCCTTGCGACGGTGCGGTGGGACGTGTGGTCGGAACCGCGGGCGGCCGGTCGCGGTGATGCCGCGATCGGCTGATGAGGACGAGCATGGCACCGCCGTGTGACCTGCGCATCTCGAACATGCGACCAGTTCGCGACCAGGGCTTTGCCGTCCTGTTTCCCGGCTGCGCGGTGCACCCTCGTGTCCGTCGGGTCGTCGGGGCCGTCACGGCTAGCGTGACCACGTGCGCACCGCCCTCGACCACCGCGCCGCGCTGTCCTCCCTCGCGGCCCGGTCGGTGCCGGGCGTCGAGCGGGTCGACGTCGACGCCGGCACCGTCAGCCGGCTCGTCGAGCTCGGCGCCGGGCCCGTGCACGTCACGGCGCACGTGGCAGCGACCGGTGTGCGCGTCGACGCCGACGGGCCGGCCGCCCCCGCTGCGCTCGACGACCTCGCGACGCGGTGGTTCGGGCTGGCCGACGACCTCGCACCCGTGCACGCCGCCCTCGGTGGCGACCCCGTCCTCGGCCCGCTCGTCGCGGCCCGCCCCCACCTGCGCGTCCCGGGGCATCCCGACGGCTTCGAGGCCGCGGTCCAGGTCGTGCTGACGCAGCAGGTCTCGCTGGGCGCCGGGCGGACGACCGGTGCGCGGCTCGCCTCCGCGTACGGCCGGCCCGGCCCCGGCGGGTTGCTCGCGTACCCACGCCCCGAGGACCTCGCCGCGGCCGACTCCGTGGCCCTGCAGGCGGTGCTGCGCGTGCCGCACGCACGCGCCCGCGCGGTCCACGCGCTCGCCGTCGCCTGCGCGGGGGGCCTGCGGCTCGTGCCCGGCGCCCCTGCCGCCGACGTCCGCGCAGCGCTGCTGGCGATCCCCGGCATCGGCCCGTGGACCGCGGACGTCGTGGCGCTGCGCGCGCTCGGGGACCGCGACGCGTTCCCCGCGGGCGACCTCGTCCTGCGCCGCGCCCTGGGGGTGCCGGACGTCCGCGACGTCGCGACGGCCGGGCGGGCGTGGTCGCCGTGGCGGGCCTTCGCCGCGACGCACCTGTGGGCGGCGGTCGGGTACCCCGCTGCGGCGACGGCTCCCCCGGACGGGCGCGCGCAGCGGACCCGTCCGGGTGGTCCCGGCATCGGCCCGAGCGCGATCCGGTGACGAGCCGGTCACGATCCCGCCGTTCCCGCCCGGCGCCCGCGCCGCACCCCTAGCGTGCGGACATGACGACGCGCATCCGCACCCTGGTGGCCTCGCTCGCCGTGCTCGCGGCCCTCACCGCCTGCAGCGCGGGCAGCGGCGCCGACGAGTCCGCCGCAGGGCCCGAGGGGGCCTACGACGCCGGGGGCGCGCCCGCCGACGGCGGGGGTGCGCCGGCGGTGGACGAGAGCGGCACCCGCGCGGACACCCCGGGCGACGGGCAGCAGGTGGTGCAGACCGCCCACGCGACCATGACGTCCGAGGACCCCGTCGCCGCGGCGCGCCGTGTGGTCACGCTCGTCACGCGCCTCGACGGCCGGGTGGACTCCCGCTACGAGCGGGCGTCCGGGGGCGAGGGCGACCCCGGCTCCGCGTCGCTCACGGTGCGCGTGCCCTCGACGGAGATGGCGACCCTGCCCGAGGCACTCGGCGAGATCGGCGACGTGCAGGACTACCTCGTCGAGACGCAGAACGTCACCGGTGCCGCGCAGGACCTCGACGCGCGCATCGCGGCGACCGAGCTGTCGGTCGAGCGGATGACGGCGCTGCTGGCCCGGGCCTCGTCGAGCAGCGAGCTCATCGAGGCCGAGAGCGCCCTGACCGAGCGGCAGGCGAACCTCGAGCGGCTGCGCTCCGAGCGCGCGCGGCTGGCCGACCGGGTCGCCCTGTCCACGGTGGACGTCGAGATCTGGGGCCCCACCGACACGCCCGAGCGGCTCGACACCGAGCCGCCGACGTTCCTCGACGGTCTCGCGACGGGCTGGCACGCGTTCACGGCGACCGTCCGCACGGTGCTCGTCGTGCTCGGGGTGCTCCTGCCGTGGCTGGTGGTCGCCGCCCTCGTCGTCGGGCCGGTGGTGCTGTGGCGCCGCCGTCGCCGTGCCGTCACGGCCACGGCGCCCGTCGCACCCCCGGCTCCTGCCGGACCCCCGGCCACCGTCGCGCCTGCCACGCCGCCGCCCGCCGGGCCCCGCGCCTGAGCAGCCCACGGGTGCTCCCGGACCGGGCGCCCGAGGCCCGAAGGTCCCGTGGTCCTCGTCACCGCCGGTCGTAATCTCCTGGCAAAGAGCAGCCCGCAGCCGGGTGACCGGCGCAGGCTGCGTGCCGGGTGACGCATCGAGCGTGCCCGTCCCTATGGCGAAGGAGCAGCCATGAGCGTCACGGCGACCGGTCCCCTGACGGACGTGTCCCTCGCACCCGAGGTGCGGGCAGCCCTGGAGGCCAGTCCCCGTCTGGTGGTGCCGACGACGCGCGAGGAGCTCTACCGGCTCGCGCTCGGACCCGACGGCGGACCGACCTTCACGGTCGAGTACGACGTCGACGGCACGATGGTCCCGGAGGCCACGGTCACGCGGTGCCGCAACGGCGTCGCCGTGAACTACCCCGAGGACTACATGCGCCGGCGCGACCCCGACTGCATGCGCATCGCGGACGACCTGCCGACGGACAAGCCGCGCTACCGCGACACGTTCGGTGCGGAGTTCGACCCCGTGCGCAGCGAGACCCTCGCGTGGCTCGCGGACCAGGAGCTCGTCGTCGTGCCCTTCAAGGCGGGCGGCCCGACGTTCGGCTACCCGTCGCTCGCGATCGTGCCGCTGAACAGCGCGTTCTTCGCACTCACGCTCGTCGACCTGCAGGGCTGGGTGACCTTCGACGAGATCGGGCCGTACACCCCGCGCTCGATCCTGTACGTCGCTCCCCCGTTCCGGCACACGCACTTCGGCGGCCGGCAGGTCGTCGTCCACAACCGCTCGCGCGAGCTGCACGAGGTGTGGGCGTACAACCTGTACCCGGGGCCGAGCGCCAAGAAGGGCGTGTTCTCGGTGCTGCTCGACATCGGCGAGCAGGAGGGCTGGCTGACGGCGCACGCCTCGAGCGTCCGCGTCACCACGCCGTACGAGAACGAGACCGTGATCATGCACGAGGGCGCGTCGGGCGGCGGCAAGTCCGAGATGTGCCAGGAGATCCGGCGCGAGGACGACGGGCGCATCCTCGTCGGCACCAACGTCGTCCGTGACGAGCCGTACCACATCACCCTCGGCGAGACGTCGAGCCTCGCGCCCGTGACGGACGACATGACGCTCTGCCACCCGTCGGTCCAGAAGGGCAACGGCAAGCTCGTCGTCGCCGACGCCGAGGCCGGCTGGTTCGTGCGCGTCGACAACATGACGAGCTACGGCGAGGACCCCGCGTTCGAGCGCGCCGTCATCCAGCCGCGCGAGCCCGTGCTGTTCCTGTCGATCGACGGCGTCCCCGACGCGACCGCGCTGCCGTGGGAGCACACCCTCGACTCGAACGGCAAGCGGTGCCCCAACCCGCGCGTGGTGATCCCGCGGTCGTTCGTCAAGAACGTCATCTGCGAGCCCAAGGAGGTCGACGTCCGCACGTTCGGCGTCCGCATGCCGTTGTGCACCCGGGAGAAGCCGAGCTACGGGATCATGGGGATGATGCACCTCATCCCGCCGTCGCTGGCGTGGGTGTGGCGGCTCATCGCGCCGCGCGGCGACAAGAACCCGTCGATCGGCGAGAGCAAGGACGTCCGCAAGGCGCTCAAGCACGGCGGCATGGTCGCCGAGGGCGTCGGGTCGTACTGGCCGTTCTCCACCGGCACCAAGGTGGCGGCGGCGAACCTGCTGCTGCGCCAGATCGTCGAGAACGACCGGACCCGGTACGTGCTGACACCCAACCAGCACATCGGCGCCTACAAGGTCGGCTTCTCCGCCGAGTGGCTGACCCGCGAGTACCTGGCGCGCCGCGGTGGTGGACGGATCCAGCCCGAGCAGCTCACGCCCGCGCGGTGCTCGCTGTTCGGGTACCGGCCCCGGGAGATCAAGCTCGACGGCCAGCAGATCCGGCCCACGCTGCTGCAGCCGGAGTACCAGTCCCAGGTCGGTATCGAGGCCTACGACGAGGGCGCCGAGATCCTCACGGGCTTCTTCAGGGCCGAGCTCGAGCAGTTCCTCACCGAGGACCTGGACCCGCTGGGGCGGCGGATCATCGAGGTCGTCATGAACGGCGGCGGTGTCGAGGAGTACGAGGCGCTCACGCCGATGTACGTCTGAGAAACCACGCACGGCACGGGGCCGCACCCTGCGGGGTGCGGCCCCGTGCCGTGCGTGCCGTACCGCTCGGTGGCTCGTCGTGCCACGATGCGAGGGACGCCCGACCTGCCGCCGGCACCGACCGCCGAGGTGACGCATGACGAGCACGGCGCACGACCCGGCGCGACGCAGCGCCGCCGCGGACCACCTGGCCGACCTCGGCGAGTACCGCCCGTACGCCGAGGACGCGCGCGAGGTCCTCGACCGTCTCGCCACGAGCTCCGCCGGGCTGACGTCCGGCGAGGCGGCCGTGCGTCTCGACACCGTCGGCCCGAACCGCCTGCCGACCGCCGGCCGGCCGCCCGCCCTCGTACGCTTCCTCGGCCACTTCGACGACGTGCTGATCTACATCCTGCTGGCCGCCGCCGTGCTGAAGGCGTTCCTGGGCGACTGGGTCGACTTCACCGTGATCCTCGTCGTCGCGCTGGTCAACGCGCTCGTCGGGTTCCTGCAGGAGGGGCAGGCCGAGCGTGCGCTCGACGGCATCCGCACGATGCTGTCCCTGACCGCGACCGTGCGCCGCGACGGGAGCTGGACCGAGGTGGACGCGGCCACGCTCGTGCCCGGCGACGTCGTCCGTGTCCGGTCGGGCGACAAGGTCCCTGCCGACGCGCGGCTCGTCGAGGCCACGGGCCTGCAGGTCGACGAGTCGGCGCTGACCGGCGAGTCGGTGCCCGCGGCCAAGCACGTCGAGGCGGTGGGCACCGACGCCGGGGTCGGCGACCGCGCGAGCATGCTGTTCTCCGGCACGATCGTGGCCGCCGGCACCGCGCTGGCCGTGGTCACCGCGACCGGCGGGCGCACGGAGATCGGCCGGATCCAGTCGCTCATCGCCGACGTCGACCACCTCGAGACGCCGCTGAAGCGCCAGCTCGGTCGCCTCGGGACGCTGCTGTCGCGCGGCATCCTCGTCATGGCGTTCGCGATGCTCGTGATCGGGCGCGTCATCCACGACTTCGCACTGCCGGACCTCGTGTCCGCCGCGATCGGGTTCGCGGTGGCGGCCGTGCCGGAGGGGTTGCCGGCGCTCGTGACGATCACCCTCGCGCTCGGCGTGCAGCAGATGGCGCGGCAGCACGCCATCACGCGCAAGCTGCCCGCGGTCGAGGCGCTCGGCTCCGTGACGACCATCTGCTCGGACAAGACCGGCACGCTCACGCGCAACGAGATGACCGCCCGCACGGTCGTCACGGCCGAGCACGTGTACGACGTCGAGGTCCTGGGCTACGAGCCCGTCGGTGGCGTCACGCTCGACGGCCGGACGACCGGCCCGGGCGAGCACCCCGACCTGCACGCGCTCGTGCGCGCGAGCGTGCTGTGCAACGACGCGCGCGTCGCGCCGGACGACGCGGGGCGCTGGGGCGTCGTCGGGCAGCCCACCGAGGGGGCGCTGCGGACGCTGGCCCTCACGACCGGCGTCGCGACCGACGGCGCGCAGCGCGTGGCCGCCGTGCCGTTCGAGTCGGTCAACAAGCTCTCGGCGACGCTCGACCGGCTGCCCGACGGGCTGCACGTGCACGTCGTCGGCGCGCCGGACCGGCTGCTGGACCGTGCGGTGGCGCAGCGCGGCGCCGACGGCACACCCGTGGCGCTGCGGCGCGCGTCCTGGGAGTCGGTGGTCGACGAGCTCGGCGGGCAGGGGCTGCGCGTGCTGGCCGCGGCCGAGCGCCCGGCGGCCGGGGGCACGTCGGGCCTCACCCTGGACGACGCCACCGGCCTGACGTTCCTCGGGGTGGTCGGCATCGTCGACCCACCGCGCCCCGAGGCCGTCGCCGCGATCGCCGACTGCCACCGTGCGGGCATCGCCGTGAAGATGATCACCGGCGACCACGCCGGCACGGCCGTCGCGATCGCGCGCGAGCTCGGCGTCGTGCGTCCCGGCGAGGACGTGCAGGCGCTCACGGGCCCCGAGCTGGAGGCGATGACGGCCGAGCAGCTACGCGCCCGCGTCCGCGACGTCGACGTCTACGCGCGCACGAGCCCCGAGCACAAGATCCGCATCGTCCGCGCGCTGCAGTCGCACCGCGAGGTCGTCGCGATGACGGGGGACGGCGTCAACGACGCCCCGGCGCTCACGCGCGCGGACGTCGGCATCGCGATGGGCATCAAGGGCACCGAGGCGACCAAGGAGGCCGCGGAGATCGTCCTGGCCGACGACAACTTCGCGACGATCGAGCGGGCCGTCGAGGAGGGACGGCGGATCTACGACAACATCCGCAAGTCGGTGGTGTTCCTGCTGCCGACCAACGGCGCGCAGTCCCTCGTCATCCTCGTCGCGGTGCTGCTCGGGCTCACGCTGCCGCTGACGCCCGTGCAGATCCTGTGGGTCAACCTCGTCACCGCCGTCACGCTGTCGCTGGCCCTGGCGTACGAGCCCGCCGAGCCCGGCATCATGGACCGCCCGCCGCGCTCACCGCGCGAGCCCGTGCTGTCCCGCCCGTCCCTGCTCGTCGTCGTGTGGGCCTCGCTGCTCATCGGCGGCGCGACGCTCGGCGTGTACCTCGTCGAGAAGCAGCTCGGCGCCGGCGACGGGCTCGCCCAGACGTCGGCCGTGACGATGCTGGCCCTGGGCCAGACGGCGTTCCTGTTCTCGTGCCGGTTCCTGGGTGGCTCGTCGCTCACCCCGCGCGTGCTCACCGGCAACCGCGTGGTGTGGATCGCGATCGGCACGCTCATGGTGCTGCAGCTCGTGTTCACCTACGCGCCGTTCATGCACGCCTGGTTCGACTCCGCGCCGATCGGGCCGCGCGACTGGGGGCTGACGCTCGCGGTCGCCGTCGTGGTGTTCCTGCTCTGCGAGGCGGGCAAGGCGGTCGCGCGGCGCGTGCGGGCATGACGCGGCCGGGCGCCCGCTCGTCAGACCGGCGTGCGCTCGGGCGGGACGAACCAGCTCACCGACCGCGCGACGTCCCCTGCGCGCAGCCACGTGTGCCGCTCGGAGCGCGGGTCGTCGTCGTGCTCGCGCCACGCCACCATGACGTGCGTCCGCGTCCAGCGGATCGCGCGCGCGGCGCGCCACTCCTCGCCGCCGTCGGACCACACGAGCCGCACGACGACCGCGACGTTGCCCTGCGGGCGCGTCGGGATGCCGTCGGGGACCTCGCTGTTGGCGACGTCGCGGGCCGGGGGTCGGGGCGGGAGCGGGCGGTCGGGCATGGGGCGAGCCTATCGAACACCTGTTCGACCCGGGCTCTCGGGCGGCAGAATCACCCGCCCGGGGTCGGACTGCACACCCGGCCCGTCGGCCCGGCCCGGGCCCCGCGGCCGTCAGCCGAGCCGGTTGATGCGCACCATGTTGCCCGCGGGGTCGCGGAACGCGCAGTCACGCGTGCCGTACGGCTGGTCCATGGGCTCCTGGACGACCTCGGCACCACCGGCCTGCACCTGCTCGAACACGGCGTCGACGTCGGGCGTCGCGAGCACGACGGACGCGTACGACCCCTTGGCCATGAGCGCGGCGATCGTGCGGCGCTCGTCGTCGGTGATGCCCGGGTCCGCCGCGGGCGGGTGCAGCACGATCGACGTCCGGGGCTGCGCGGGCGGTCCGACGGTGATCCAGCGCATGTCGCCGTAGCCGACGTCGTTGCGCACCTCGAAGCCGAGGACGTCACGGTAGAACGCGAGCGACTCCTCGGGGTCGACCGTGGGAAGGAACGTGCAGTGGATGAGAAGGTCCATGCCGGCCACGCTAGGAGCGCGCGGGGTCGACGTGCTTCTCGGATCCTGACCGGTTCCGCAACGGCCGCATGACCTGCTTGGCGACGCAGCCCGGGATGCCCGCACCGTCGCCCGCGGCGACCCGGCGGTACTCGGACGGCGGGATGCCGACGAGCTCGGAGAACCGCGTGCTGAACGTCCCGAGCGACGAGCAGCCGACCGCGAAGCACACCTCGGTGACCGACAGGTCCCCGCGCCGCAGCAGCGTCATCGCCCGCTCGATGCGCCGCGTCATGAGGTAGGAGTACGGCGACTCCCCGAACGCCGCACGGAACCGCCGGCTCAGGTGCCCCGCGGACATGTGCACGCCCCTGGCCAGCGCCTCGACGTCGAGCGGCTGCGCGTAGTCGCGGTCCATGCGGTCGCGCACGGTGCGCAGCAGGCGCAGCTCGGCGAGGTGGGCGTCGGACGTCATGCCCCCAGCGTGCCGCGCCCGCAGGGCCGAGGGCCAGAGCTCACACCCGGCTACGCACCGCCAGCGGCGCCGAGCTCGCGCGCACCGGCGACGGCAGCGCGGAGGCACCCGTGAGGTAGGCGTCGACGCTCGCCGCGGCGGCGCGCCCCTCGGCGATCGCCCACACCACGAGCGACTGCCCGCGGCCGGCGTCGCCCGCGACGAACACGCCCGGCACGTCGGTGGAGAAGTCGTCGTGCCGCCCGACAGCACCACGCGCGGTGCGTGTCACACCGAGGGAGTCGAGCAAGGGGCCGGGCTCGGCACCCGTGAAGCCGAGCGCCAGCAGCACCAGACCGGCGGGCAGCACGCGCCGCGTGCCGGGCACGGGCTCGAACCGCCCGTCGACGGACCGCACCTCCTCGACCTCCACGCCGGCGACCGCGCCGTCACCGTCGTCGAGGAAGCGCACGCTGCTCGTCGCCCACACACGCTCACCGCCCTCCGCGTGCGCGCTCGACGTGCGCAGGACCCGCGGGTACGTGGGCCACGGCTGGTCCGCCGGACGCTCCGCGGGCGGGCTCGGCATGATCTCGAGCTGCGTCACCGAGCGGGCTCCCTGCCGCAGCGCGGTGCCCAGGCAGTCGGCACCGGTGTCGCCGCCGCCGACGACGACCACGTCGAGACCGGTGGCCAGCAGCTGGTCCGGCACGTCGTCGCCCACGGCCGCACGGTTGCCCTGCGGGAGGTACGTCATCGCCTGCTCGACGCCCCGCAGCGCACGGCCGGGCACGGCGAGGTCCCGCGGCACGGTCGACCCGGTGGCCAGCACGACCGCGTCGTAGCGGGCCCGCAGCTGCGCGCCGGTGACGTCGACGCCCACGTCGACGCCCGTGCGGAACCGCGTGCCCTCGGCGCGCATCTGCTCCACGCGGCGGTCGACCACGCGCTTCTCGAGCTTGAACTCCGGGATGCCGTAGCGCAGCAGGCCGCCGACGCGGTCGGCGCGCTCGTGCACCACCACCGTGTGCCCGGCCCGTGTCAGCTGCTGCGCGCAGGCGAGGCCCGCAGGCCCCGACCCGACGACCGCGACCGTGTGGCCCGTCAGCCGCTCCGGGACGTGCGGCGTGAGCAAGCCACGGTCGAACGCCTCCTCCGCGATCGCGACCTCGACGTGCCGGATCGTCACCGGCTCGTCGGTGATCCCCAGCACGCACGCCGCCTCGCACGGTGCGGGGCACACACGCCCGGTGACCTCGGGGAAGTTGTTCGTCGCGTGCAGGCGGTCGCTCGCCGCGGCCCACTCGCCGCGCCACGCCAGGTCGTTCCACGCGGGCATCTCGTTGCCGAGCGGGCAGCCGGAGTGGCAGAAGGGGATGCCGCAGTCCATGCAGCGGCTCGCCTGGCGACGCACGAGCGCCACGTCGTCGTCGTGGCCGGGCCGGTGGGCGTGCACCTCGTCCCAGTCGCACAGACGCTCGGCGACGGGCCGGTCGGCCGGGAGCTCGCGGTGACGGATGGTGAGGAAGCCACGAGGGTCGGCCACGGTCGCTCCCGAGGTGCGCGGGTGTCCCCCGCACGGGCGGGGCTGCGCGTGAACGCTAGTGCCCGGCGGACGAACCGGACCAGGCCCGAGGTCCCCCTCGCCGACCGGAACCTGGGTCACCGCACCGGACCCCGAACGGTGAGTCAGGTTCCGGTTGGCGGGGTGAAGGAGTCGTCGGCGGTGCCCGGGTCGCGACGCGACGGTGCACGGTGGGTGAAAACCGCGCGTCCACGGTCGTGGTCCGGCCCGCGGCGGGCGAGAGTGTGAGCGTGACGGCTGCGCGCGAGGTCGACGACGGCTCCGGCCGTGCACCAGCACGCGCGCGCCACCCCTACTTCGAGGACCCGACGGGTGTGGTCGCGCTCGCGCACCGCGGGTTCGCGCTCGACGGGCGCGAGAACTCGCTGACGGCCTTCGGGGCCGCCGTCGACCTGGGCTTCCGGTACGTCGAGACCGATGCGCACGCGACGTCCGACCACGTCGCGGTCGCCCTGCACGACGACACCCTCGACCGCACGACCGACGCCGAGGGCCTGGTCTCGGAGCTGCCGTGGGCAGTCGTCGGGCGCGCGCGCATCGGCGGCGTCGACCCCGTGCCGCGCCTCGAGGACGTGCTGGGGACGTGGCCGGACCTCCGCGTCAACGTCGACGTGAAGAGCGAGCACGCGATCGTCCCCGTGGCGGAGGCGATCGAGCGGACGGCGTCGCACGACCGGGTCTGCGTGACGTCGTTCTCCGCCGTGCGGCGGCGCGAGACGATCGCGCGCCTGCGCCACCCCGTGGCGACGTCCGCGGCGACGGGCGAAGTCGTCCGTTTCCTCGCGGCGCACCGCGCCCGTGCCCGCGGCCGCCTCGCCGCCCGCGCGCTGCGGGACGTCGACGCGCTGCAGGTACCGGTCGCGCAGGGCCGCGTGCGCGTCGTCGACGCGGGCACGGTCGCCACCGCCCACGCCGCCGGGCGCCACGTGCACGTGTGGACCGTCAACGACCCCGCCGAGATGCACCGTCTGCTCGACCTGGGCGTCGACGGGCTGGTCACCGACCGCGCGGACCTGCTGCGCGAGGTGCTGCGGGCGCGCGGGACGTGGGCCTGAGCCGCGGCGTGCCACGCGGGTGTGGATGAGCGGCCGCGGTGTGGGCGCGGTTCGCTAGCGTGCCGGGGGTGACGACCGCGCCGCTCCGCGATGCCGGACCTCGTGCGGGGCGGCTCCGCGTGCACACGTCCGAGCGCACCGACGTGCTCGTCGACGCGCTCGCCGACCTGCTGGCGGACGTGCCCCCCGGCACGGACCCGTTCGCGCGCGAGGTCGTCGCGGTGCCGACGCGCGGCGTCGAGCGGTGGGTCGCGCAGCGGCTGTCGCACCGGCTGGGTGCGGGGTCGGCCGGCGAGGCGGGGGTGTGCGCGCGCATCGACATGGGCTCGCCGACGCGGCTGGTGCGCGACGCGGTCGCCGCGGCGACGGGGACGTCCCGCGACGACGACCCGTGGGAGCCCGAGCGCCTCGTGTGGCACGTGCTGCAGGCGGTCGACGAGGCCGTCGCCGCGGGCCTGCCGTGGGCGGAGCCGCTGGCCCGGCACGTGCAGGATCCCCCGGGTGCGCGCGACGACGTGCGGGCGGGGCGCCGGCTGCGGCTCGCGCAGCGCCTCGCGGCCGGGTTCGCGGCGTACGCGGCGCAGCGGCCGTCGCTCGTCATGGAGTGGGCCGCCGGGCGCGACGACGACGGCGCGGGCGACCCGCTGCCCACGGACGTCGCGTGGCAGGCACCGCTGTGGCGCGCCGTGCGGGCGGCCGTGGGCACACCGAGCCCGGCAGAGCTGCTGGCGGAGGCGACGCGCGCGCTGCGCGCCGACCCCGACCTCGTCGACCTGCCCACGCGGCTGTCGGTGCTGGGCCCGACGCGGCTGCCGCAGGCCCACGTCGAGGTGCTGACCGCCCTCGCGGCGCACCGCGACGTGCACGTGTGGCTCCCCCACCCGTCGCGCGCGCTGTGGGAGCGGACGGCGGCGACGGCCGGCCGCGCCGACGTCGGCGGTCCCACCGTCGCGCCGCGCCGCCGCGACGTCCCGGCACCCGCCCGGCACCCGCTGCTCGCCTCGACCGCGCGCGACACCACCGAGCTCGCGCTGCGCCTCACCGCGACGGGAGCGGACGTCACCCACCACCCCGCGCCCGCGCCGCCGCCGACCGTGCTCGGCGCGCTGCAGGCCGCCCTGCGCGCCGACGAGCGCCCCGCGGCACGTGCCGTCGCCGCGCCCGGCGACCGGACGGTGCAGGTGCACGCGTGCCACGGCCGTGGCCGGCAGGTCGAGGTGCTGCGCGAGGCCGTGCTCGGGCTGCTCGCGGACGACCCGACGCTGCAGCCGCGCGACGTCGTCGTGCTGTGCCCGGACGTCGAGGCGTTCGCGCCGCTGGTCGCCGCGGCGTTCGGGGCCCCGGCGGAGGACGAGGCCGACCGGGCCACCGTGCACCCGGGCCGCACGCTGCGCGTGCGCGTGGCCGACCGTGCGCCCGCGCGCACCAACCCGCTGCTGCGCGTGCTCGTCGCGCTGCTGGACCTCGCGGGCTCGCGCGTCACCGCGTCGGGGGTCGTCGACCTGGCGGGTCTGCCCGCGGTCCGGCGGCGCTTCGGGTTCGACGACGCGGCGGCCGAGCGGCTGCGCGCGTGGGCGCTGGAGTCCGGCGTGCGGTGGGGCGAGGACCAGGACCGGCGGGCCCGGTACGGGCTGGGCCGCGTCCCGCAGGGCACCTGGCGCACGGGCACCGACCGCCTGCTGCTGGGTGTCGCGATGGCCGAGGAGGACCACCGGTACGTGGGCTCCGCGCTGCCGCTGGACGACGTGGACAGCACGGACGTGGACCTCGCGGGCCGGTTCGCCGAGCTCGTCGACCGGGTGACCGGACTGCTCGACGAGCTCGACGGCGCCCGGCCCGCGAGCGCGTGGTTCGACGCCCTCGAGCGCGCGCTCGTGCTGCTGACGGCCGCGGACCCGACCGACGCGTGGCAGGAGGTCGGCGCGCGCGCGGTGCTGGCGGACGCGCGCGCGTCCGCCGCGGGCGCCGACGTGCCGCTGCGGCTGCCCGACGTGGTGGCGCTGCTCGAGCCGCGCCTGGGCGGCCGCCCGACGCGCGCAGGCTTCCGCACGGGCGCGCTCACGGTGTGCTCGCTGGAGCCGATGCGCGCGGTCCCCCACCGTGTGGTGTGCCTGCTGGGCCTGGACGACGGCGCGTTCCCGCGGGCGGGCGCCCCCGACGGTGACGACGTGCTCGCGCGCGACCCGCTGGTCGGCGAGCGTGACCGGCGTGCCGAGGACCGGCAGCTGTTCCTCGACGCGGTGACGGCCGCGGGCGACCACCTCGTCGTCGTGCACAGCGGCGCCGACGAGCGCACGGGTGCCCCCCGACCGCCGGCCGTACCGGTGGGCGAGCTGCTCGACGCGGTGGACGAGGCCGTGGCGTTCGCGGACGGCCGCACGTCGCGCGGGGCGCTCGTCGTGCACCACCCGCTGCAGACCGTCGACGAGCGCAACTTCGCCCCGGGCGCGCTGGGGCGGCCCGGGCCGTTCAGCTTCGACGTCGTCGACCGCGACGCGGCGACCGTCGCGCGCGGGCCACGGCACCCGCGCCCGCCGCTGCTCACCGCACCGCTCCCGCCGCTCGACGATCCGGTGGTGGACCTCGACGACCTGGTCGCGGCGCTCGAGCACCCCGTGCGGGCGTTCGTGCGCCGCCGCCTGGGCGTGCTCGTGCCGGGCGAGGTCGACGACCTCGACGACCGGCTGCCGCTGACCCTGGCACCGCTCGACGGGTGGGCGGCGGGCGACCGGCTGCTCGCCGCGGTGCTGGACGGCGTCGACCTGACGCGCGCGGCGGCCGCCGAGCGGCGACGCGGCAGGGTGCCGCCCGGCAACCTCGGGGGCGCGGCGCTGGCCGACGTCGCCACGCGCGTCGCGGCCGTCGCCGAGGCCGCGGCACCCGTGCTGGGCGCCCCGGCGACCACCGTGGACGTCACCGTGCCGCTGCCCGGTGACCGCACGCTGACCGGCACCGTGCCCGGGGTGCACGGTGACGTGCTCGTGCGGGCCGTGTACGCGCGGCTCGGCGCCAAGCACCGGCTGCGGGCGTGGGTGCGCCTGCTGGCGCTCGCCGCCGACCCCGACGGTCCCCCCGTGCGCGGTGCCGCCACGGTGGGCCGCGGCCCTGGGACGCGCCCGACGGCGGCCACGTCGTGGCTCACGCCCCCGGAGCCGGACGACGCGCGCCGGCTGCTGGCCGAGCTCGTAACGGTGCGGGACCGCGCGCTGTGCGCGCCCCTGCCGCTGCCCGTCGCCGCCGCCGGCACGTACGCCCACCGCAGGCACGGCAACGACGACCCGGCGGGTGCGCTCGCCGACGCGGAGCAGGCGCTGCGCGACCGCTACGAGCACACCGACGAGTACCACGTGCTGGCCTGGGGCGACGGGTTCACGCTGGCGGCCGTCGCGGGCGAGCCCACACCGGCGGACCGGGCCGCGTGGCCGGACGAGCCGACGCTGCTCGGTGCGCTCGCCCGGACCGTGTGGGACGCGCTGCTCACGCGCGAGGGGCGGGGGCCGGCATGACCGCGGTCTTCGAGGTCTGCGGCCCGCTGCCCGCGGGCACCACCGTGCTGGAGGCCAGCGCGGGCACGGGCAAGACGTTCACGATCGCGGCGCTCGCGGCACGGTACGTCGCCGAGGGGCACGCGCTCCTGCCCGAGCTGCTGCTGGTGACGTTCGGCCGGACGGCGACCAGCGAGCTGCGGGACCGGGTGCGCGCGCGGCTCGTCGCGACCGAGCGCGCACTGCGCGACCCCGCGGCGCGGACCAGCGACGACGTGCTCGTGCGGCACCTGGCCGACGTCGACGACGCCGAGCTCGCGCGCCGCCGCGACCGGCTGACGGTCGCGCTGTCGCAGGTGGACGCGGCGACGATCACGACGACGCACGGGTTCTGCCAGCAGATGCTGCGCGCGCTCGGCACGACGACGGGCGGCGGCGTGGTCGAGCCGGGCGCGACCCTCGTGCCGGACGTGGCGGACCTGGAGGCCGAGGTCGTCGACGACCTGTACCTCGCGGCGTACGCGGGGGCGGACCAGCCCGTGCTCACGGTGGCCGACGCGCGCGAGGTCGCGCGTGCCGCCGTCAGCGACCACGCCGCGCTGCTCGCCCCCGACGACGCACCGCCGGGCACCGCACCCGACCACCGCTACCGCCTCGCGCGTGCGGTCCGGCACGAGGTCGTGCGGCGGCGCCGGGCCGCGCACGTCGTCGACTACGACGACCTGCTCACGCTGCTGCGTGACGCGCTCACCGACCCGGCCACGGGTGCGGCCGCCGCCGAGCGTGTCCGCGCCCCGTACCGCGTCGTGATGGTCGACGAGTTCCAGGACACCGACCAGGTGCAGTGGCAGATCCTGCGCACGGCGTTCCACGGGCACCGCACGCTCGTGCTCATCGGCGACCCCAAGCAGGCGATCTACGCGTTCCGCGGCGCCGACGTGCACACGTACCTCGAGGCGCGGGGCGTCGCCACCACCGCGACGCTGGGCCGCAGCTGGCGCACCGACGCGCCCGTCCTCGACGGTCTCGCGCACCTCATGGGCGGGGCCGCGCTGGGCGACCCGCGGATCGTCGTGCACCCCGTCGAGGCCGCGCACACCGAGCGGCGGCTGGACGGCGGACCGCCGGTGCTGGTGCGCCGCGTGACACGCCGGGCCGTCGGTGCCGGGAGCGCCGCACCGAAGGTCGACACCGTGCGGTCCGTCGTGCACCGCGACGTCGCGGCGCGGGTGGTGCTGACCCTGACGCACAGCCGGCTGCGGGACGGCGACGCGTGGCGGCCCGTGCTCCCGGGTGACGTCGCGGTGCTCGCGCGCCGCAACGCCGACGCGCTGGCCGTGCGGGAGGCGCTGGCGGCCGTGGGCGTGCCGGCCGTGGTCTCCGGGCTGTCGAGCGTGTTCACCACGGCGGCGGCGCGCGACTGGCTGGTGCTGCTCAGCGCGCTGGCCGCCACGGGTGACACGGCGCGGGTCGCGGCTGCGGCGCTGACACCGTTCGTCGGGTGGGACGCGACGCGGCTGGCGGGGGCGTCGGACGCGCAGCGTGAGGACCTCGCGGACCGGATGCGCACCTGGTCGCACGTGCTGGCCGGGCAGGGTGTCGCCGCGCTGCTGCAGGCCACGGCCGCAGCGGGCCTGCACGAGCGGCTCGCGGCGCGCGTCGACGGGGAGCGCGTGCTCACCGACGTGCGGCACGTCGGTGAGGTCCTGCACGCGGCCGCGCGGGACGCCGGCCTGGGCGCCGCGGCGCTGACGGAGTGGCTGCGCGCGCGCATCGACGAGGCCGCGGTCGACTACGCCGAGGAGCGCAGCCGCCGCCTGGAGACCGACGCCGCGGCGGTGCAGGTGGTGACGGTGCACGCGGCGAAGGGTCTGGAGTTCCCGGTCGTCATGGTGCCGTTCGCGTGGGACCGGTGGGTGCCGCGCGACCCGTCCGTGCTGCGCTACCACGACGACGACGGCACGCGCCGCCTGCACGTCGGCGGGCGCGGCAGCCCCGGGTACGACGAGGCGCGTGCCCGGCACCAGGCCGAGGAGGCGGGCGAGGACCTGCGCCTGGCGTACGTCGCGCTCACGCGGGCGAGCAGCCAGGTGGTGCTGTGGTGGGCGCCGAGCACCGTGTCGGCGTCGGGGGCGGTGGGCCGGCTCGTGCTGGGGGCGCGCGACGCGGACGGGCTGCCGCCGGACACCGTGCCGGTGCCGCGCGACGACCAGGCCGCGGCGGGGTTCGACGCGCTCGCCGCGGGCTCGGGCGGGACGGTGGTGCACGAGACCGTCGACGCGGCTCCCCCGGTGGTGCGCTGGGAGCCCGTGCGCGGCGAGCCGGGCCCGTTGGAGGTCGCGCGTCTGGGCCGCGGGGTGGACCTCACGTGGCGCCGCACGTCCTACTCGGGGATCACCGCCGCGGCGCACGACGCGGGACCGGCCGGCCCGTCGGTGCCCGACCGTCCCGGCGTGACCGACGAGCCCGAGGACCCGGGGATCCAGGACGAGACCGACGGGCCGGCGCCGACCCCGCCCCCGCACGCCGGGGCCGGTGACGAACCGGACCTCGCGGTGCTCGCGGCGACCACGCCCGACCCCGCGCTGGTCGCGGCGTTGCGCGCGGTGCGCTCGCCCCTGGCGGACCTGCCGGGCGGCACCGCGTTCGGCACGCTCGTGCACCACGTGCTGGAGAACGTCGACACCGCCGCGGCGGACCTGCGCGGCGAGCTGCGGGCGCGGTGCGCCGAGGCTGCGGGGGGCGGCGGCGGGCTGGGCCTCGACCCGGACGCGCTCGCCGACGCGCTGCTGCCGTCGATGCACACGCCCGCCGGGCCGCTGCTGGGCGGGCGGACGCTCGCGCAGGTGCCACCGCACGACCGGCTCGCCGAGCTCGACCTCGAGCTGCCGCTGGCCGGCGGCGACCTCGACCCCGCGGGCCGCCGTCCGGCGACGCTCGCGGACGTCGCGGACCTGCTCGACGCGCACCTCGATCCCGACGACCCGTTCGCGGCCTACGCCGGCCGGCTGCGGTGGCTCCACGCGGACCCCGGGACGCGACCCGCCGCGCTGCGCGGCTACCTCACGGGCAGCATCGACGCCGTGCTGCGCGTCGACGTCGACGGGGACACCCGGTACGTCGTCGTCGACTACAAGACCAACCGACTCGCCCCGCCGGACGACCCGCTCACGGCGTGGCACTACCGGCCCGAGGCGATGCGCACGGCCATGCTCGACGCCCACTACCCGCTGCAGCTGCTGCTGTACGCCGTGGGGCTGCACCGGTTCCTGCGGTGGCGGCTGCCGGGGTACGACCCGGACCGTCACCTCGGAGGCGGGGTGTACCTGTTCGTGCGCGGCATGTGCGGGCCGGACACGCCGGTGGTCGACGGCTCGCCGTGCGGTGTGGTGTCGTGGCGGCCGCCGGCCTCGCTGGTGGTGGGGGTGTCGGCGCTGCTCGACGGGCAGGGGGTGCGGGCGTGAGCGAGGTGACGCAGCCGCGCGCTGCCGCCGCGGCGCCGGGGCCGGACACCGGCGACCCGCGCCGCCCGTGGCGCGCGGGTCCGCTGCTGACGACGTTCGCCGACGCCGGGGTGCTGACGTCCGCCGACGTGCGCGTCGCGGAGCGCCTGGGCGACCTCACGGGCGAGGACGACCCGACGGTCCACCTGGCGGCCGCGCTCGCCGTACGGGCGGTGCGCGCCGGCTCGGTGTGCGTCGACCTGGCCGACGCACCGTCCCTGGTCGCCGAGGGCTCCCCCGACGACCCCGACGCGCCCCTGCCGGCCGGCACGCTGCCCTGGCCCGACACGGCCGCGTGGACGGCCGCCGTGCGCGGCAGCGGCATGGTCGCCGACGGTGTCGACGGCCCGGCCGACCGGCCGGTGCGGTGGGTCGACGGGCGCGTGTACCTCGACCGGTACTGGCGCGACGAGCAGGTCGTGCGGCGCGACGTCGACGCGCGCCTGACGTCGCTGCTCGACGTCGACGACGACGCGCTGCGCCGGGCCGTGCACGCGCGGTTCCCTCGTGCGCAGGACGCGCGGCAGCGCGTGGCCGCCGCGACGGCCGCGGTGTCGCGCCTCACGGTGCTCACCGGCGGCCCGGGCACCGGCAAGACGACGACCGTGGCGCGGCTCGTCGCCGTGCTGCGCGATGTGGCCGGGCCGGGCCTGCGGATCGCGCTGGCCGCGCCGACCGGCAAGGCCGCGACCCGGCTGCAGGAGGCGGTGAACGCCGAGCTCGCCCGGCTCGACGACGCCGCCGTGGGCGGGACCGTGGCGGCTCCGGGCGCGGCCCGGCCGCTGACCGCCTCGACGATCCACCGTCTGCTGGGGTGGCGCCCGTCGAGCACGCGGTTCGCACACGACCACGCACACCGGCTCCCCCACGACGTCGTGGTGCTCGACGAGGCGTCAATGGTGTCCCTGCCGCTGCTGGCGCGCGTGCTGGACGCGCTGCGCCCGGACGCGCGGCTCGTGCTCGTCGGCGACCCGGACCAGCTCGCGTCCGTCGAGGTCGGGGCGGTGCTCGGCGACCTCGTCGCTCGCCCCACGCGGTCCGGTCCGCTGCCCGCACGCCTCGCGGCGCTGCTGCCGGACGACGTGCCGGGGACTGCGACGAGCGCCGACGACACCCGCGACGCCGCGGCCCTGCACGGCGGCGTCGTGCGCCTGGTCGTCACGCACCGGTTCGGGCACGAGCTCGCGGAGCTCGCCGACGCGGTGCGCCGAGGTGACGCGGACGCGACGCTCGCGCTGCTGCGGGCCGGCGGGGCGCACGCGTCGCTGGTCGAGCCCGCGGCCGAGGTGCCGACGGAGGACGAGGTGCCCGGGCTGCGGGGGGACGTCAGCGCGACGGGCGCGCGTCTCGTCGCCGCGGCCCGCGCGGGCGACACGGCAGGAGCGCTGGAGGCGCTCGGGGTGCACCGCCTGCTGCTCGCGCACCGCCGCGGGCCGGCCGGGGTCGCACGCTGGGCGGCGCTCGCGCAGCGCTGGGTCGAGAAGACGGTCGGCGACCTGCAGCCGGGGCCTCTCTCGCTCGGTCGCCCCCTGCTCGTCACCGTCAACGACCGCACGACCGGGCTGTCGAACGGCGACATCGGCGTCCTGGTCTCCGACGGTGCCGGTGGGGTGGTCGCGGCGTTCGGGGAGTCGCACGCCCCGCGCCTCGTGCGCCCGCACCGGCTGCCTGCCGTGGAGACGGTGCACGCGATGACGGTGCACCGCGCGCAGGGCAGCCAGTTCACGTTCGTCACCGTGCTGCTGCCGCCCGCGTCGTCGCCGCTGCTCACGCGCGAGCTGCTGTACACCGCGGTCACCCGCGCGCAGGAGCACGTGCGCGTCGTCGGGTCCGCGGAGGCCGTCCGCCGGGCCGTCGAGCGTCCGGTTCGCCGTGCGAGCGGCCTGCGCTTCGCGCGCTGAGACGTCGCCGCGAGCCCGACGACCGCGCGGCGATCGCGTCCGTGCTGCGTGACCTCACCGGCCCGACCTGGCGCTCACCCCGTCATCCGACCGCGTCACAGCCCGCGCCATCCACCGATGCTCTCGATGAACGCCTGGGCGTCGCCGACGACCGCCACGTCCAGCTCGCTGGTGCCGGACCACAACGTCACCCTCACCGACCCGGGGTGGACGGCCCATGCCTCGTTCCACGACGTCCGCCGTCCGAACCCGTAGTCATCGGCGGCGCTCCATCGTGGTCGATCGACCAGGAACCGGCGTCCGCCGGTCCGACGGGGCACCATCGTGGGCGAGCCGCGCGCCGGCCCGAGCGTGAGTCATGGGGCCGCACCCCCGGGCCGAGCGACGAAGAGCCACGAGCGTCCGCGACGCCGCATCACGGGTCCTCCTCGTCGTCGTACACGACCGTGATGGACGGATACAGGTTGCCGTCGGGTTCGAACTCGTGGCTCAGCACGACGCTCACGACGTCGACGGGACCCAAGGTCTCCATGACGTCTGCCGCGCGCCGCAGGAGAGCGGGCACATCCAGTCGGTCGGAGCCCTCCGGGTTGCACAGTGCGAAGTATCGCGCCGGCGTGGTGCGCCCGTCCCGCGTGCCGCTGCGCGACGTCATGCCGTCCACCTCGATTTCTGGGGTTCACACGTACGGAGAGATGACCGTCGGGACGATGCGACTGGGCGCAGCCCAGGTCCGTGTCCCCTCGCCCGAGCGGGTAGACCGCGCCGCCAGGACCTGCGGCAAATGATAAGAGGTCTACGCGCGGCGATACCGGTCGACGTCGACGCGGATGCTCGGATCGGCCCTCACGGCATCGGCAATCACTCGCTCGGCAAGAGCCTCACCGTCCGGGCCGAGGGGGCAAGAAGCCATCAGGTCGATCGCCGCACGGGCGCGGGCGAACTCGTCCTCGAACGGCCCCTCGGAGAGATTGACGCCTCGCTCGAGGATCAGGTGGAGGAGCTTCTCCGGTGAGTCGATCTCATTGAGAAATGGCACGGTGAACTGGTGGAAGTCATCGATGAACGCGGCCGCCTGCACCGCGTCCCGCATGCGGTAGAACCCGCGCTGCTTCTGGGAGCCCTGGCTCACGCCGACTAGATGCTGTGGGAGCGCCTTGCCGACAACTTCAACTCCCGGGCACGCGAACCAGATGAGCCAGTCGTACTCCGGGCCAGTTTCGGCGCTCGAGTACTTGTACCTCGTCAGCATGACGGTAGAAGGAAACCCGGTGGTGCGCACCGCAGTATGCTTGCTCACCGCCCGGAACCCGAGCGCCTTCAAGGCGATCATGCACTCCCGGACCAGGGCGGCGGGTTCGCCGGCCGCGTTCTTCGCTGCCATATCTCAGCCTGAGCTCGTCTGGTCCGTCGGGGGACGCTCCTGGACCGACCGCATCGCCTTGCCTGTCGTCAGCTCCGCCCCGCAGCGCGCAGCCCCACCGCGTCGAAGGTTCACCTGTCCGTCGTCGAGCTCGAGCAACTCGCCGGACCGAGTTGCTCCCCGAACTCGTCCCTCGTCATGATCTCCCCTTCGACGAAGAGACCGGTCCCGATCCTCGAGAACACCTCCATGTCGTCCTGATACACGACGACCCCGGTCTGCGCATCGTCGTACCAGATGTCGATGCCGAAGGGCTTTGTCGTGTCGGGCAGCGGACCGGTCGAAGTCCGCCAGGACGCCGGATCGAGGCGCACACCGTCGGAGACGTCGCCCGTATAGGCCTCAGCCGTCCACCAGTGGGCCTCGTCCTCGTTGAAGCCGTCGTCGGACCGCGGCACGACAGCCACCTTGTCCACGCGGACGTCGGACACGCCGGCAGCACGACCACCAACGTCTCGTCGACCATCCCGACGCCGACCGTCGGTGCGTCGGGAGCCGACGGCAGGATGCTGCACGCGACGACGCCGAGCGCCACGAGGCAGGCCGTCACCGGACGCCTGAGAATTGACACTAGCCTCGGCCTTTCACGACGGTGGCGCACCGTTGACATGAAAAGTGCTCCTGAACTGCGATGATGTGACTTGTCTAGGGTCATGTCAGCACAGTTCGAGGAACACGGCGGTGTCAATCCGTGGAAGCAACGAGGAGTCGTTCGAAGGCTTCGCGGGGTGTGAGGAACCCGAGTGCTGCGCGGGGTCGTTCGTTGAGTTCTTCGGCGATCGAGGTCAGGTAGGGCTGGTGGGTGGGGGGCGGTGTCATAGCGTCGTAGCAACGGTCCAGGTCAGGGGGTTGCTCGGGTGCGGCGGATGGTGACGGTCGATGACAGGGTCGAGATCCTGGCGGGGCTACGCGCGAAGGAGTCGTTGCGCTCGATCGCGCGGCGGATCGGTCGGGACGCCTCGGTCGTCTCCCGGGAGGTCGCTCGGAACTCGTTGAAGACCCGCGGGTACCAGCTCGTCCATGCCGACAACACCGCCGCGGCCCGTCGCCGGCGTCCGCAGGTCGGCAAGATCGCCGCCGACGAGGTGTTGTCCGCGCGGGTCCTGGCGGACCTGAAGCACTCGCGCACACCCCGGCAGATCGCCGGACGCTTGCGCCGCGAGGCCGACGACGACACCGTGGGCCTGATGAACGGTTCGGTGCCCGCGCACGGCAAGGTCGTGTCCCACGAGGCGATCTACCGGTACATCTACGCCCTGCCCAAGGGTGAGCTCGCCCGGCACGGGATCATGCTGCGCACCAAGCGCACCCGCCGTCGTCCGCGTCGTGATCTGGGCGAACGTGGTGCCCCGATCGTGGGGATGACCAGCATCGAGGCCCGTCCGGACATCGCCGACCGGCGGGTGCCCGGGCACTGGGAAGGTGACCTGATCATCGGCGCGCACGGCAGGACCGCCGCGGCGACCCTGGTCGAGCGCACCACCCGGTTCACGGTCCTGCTCGCACTGCAGCACGGCAAGGACTCGACCGCGCTGGCCGACACCCTCATCGAGACCGTCACCGGACTGCCCGCGATGATGCGCCAGTCCCTGACCTGGGACCAGGGCACCGAGATGGCCCGCCACGGGCACCTGACCCTGGCCACCGACCTGCCGGTCTACTTCGCCCACCCCCGCTCACCATGGGAACGCGGCACGAACGAGAACACCAACGGTCTGATCCGCGAGTACCTGCCCAAGGGCACCACGATCCCCACCCACCAGCCCTACCTGACCTCGATCGCCGAAGAACTCAACGAACGACCCCGCGCAGCACTCGGGTTCCTCACACCCCGCGAAGCCTTCGAACGACTCCTCGTTGCTTCCACGGATTGACACCGCCCGGTCGCCGACCTCGTGACCGGACCCGCGCAGCTCGTCGGCCACGAGCCGGTACCCGAATTCCGGGTCCTCGCGGTGGGCGTCGATCGCTGCGTTGGTCAGGTAGGCGTCGGTTAGGTCCCGGTCAGTGACCGGCTTCTTGCACCAGGTGTAGTAGCCCTGCGTGGAGAACTTCAGAACCCGGCAGGTCACCGCGACGGGGACACCGTCGCCGGCAAGGTCACGGACCAGCGGGTAGGTCATTTTGGGGAGATCTCCTTGGCGAAGTACGCCGCCGCTCGGCGCAGGATCTCGTTCTCCTGCTCCAGCAGCCGGTTGCGCTTACGCAGCTCGCGCAGTTGTTCGGACTCCTTGGCGGTCACCCCCTCTCGGGTGCCGGCCTCGACGTCTGCGGCCTTGATCCAGTTGCGCAGACAGGACTCGGAGATCCCGAGGTCCTTGGCGATCCTCGAGATCGGCGCGTCGCCCTTGCGGGCCAGCGCGACCGCGTCGTCGCGGAACTCCTGGGGGTGGGGTGCGGGCACGGGACACATCCTTCCAGCGGGGACAGACGTCCCCACAAGTCAGGTGTCAACCGAACCTGCAGCAGTCCCGCCGGCCGTTGCGGGAGATGCTCGCGCCGCTGCGTCACGGGCGGTGTGGCGGTTCAGTCTGTACTGCGTCGTCGTCTTCGGTAGGATTTCGGCGCCGCGACAAGTGCGGGTGGCCTTTGGCGTTCGCTCTCTTCGCAGGGTCGCAGGGTTCGCGTTCAGCGTCGGCATCGCTGGTGGCGGATGCTGCGGTCTCGCAGCCCGGGGCTGACGGGGAAGATCGAGGAGCCGCAGCTCGAGGCACGCGTGTGACGCACCCGTCGGGTCGACGCAGGCCCGGCACCTCCGCACGCCGGGCACGCGGGTCGTCTCACGTGCCCGGCACCCCCGGACCCAGGCTCCCTGCGATGCGCCGCACGCTGCCCGGCGAGCGGCCCGTGACACGCGAGAACGTCCTGCTGAACCCGGCCGTCGACTCGTAACCGACCGCAGTGGCGACGTGCGCGAGAGCGTCGCCCCGCGCGAGGCGGTCGGTCGCGACGCGCATGCGCCACGACGTCACGTACTGCATCACGGGCACGCCGACGACCTGCGTGAACCGGGCGGCGAACGCCGAGCGGGACATCGCCGAGACCCGCGCGAGGGCCGCGAGCGTCCAGGGGTGCGCCGGGTCGCGGTGGACCGCGGCGAGCGCGGCGCCGACGTACGGGTCGCGCAGGCCGCCGAGCCACCCGGTGGCCGGGTCCTGCGCGTCGAGCCACGCGCGGACGGCCTGGATGACGACGACGTCCGCGAGCCGCGTCAGCACGGCCTCGCCGCCGGGGCGCAGGTGGGCGAGCTCGGCCGTCATGAGCTCGAGCGTGCGGCTCACCCACGGCGCCGACTCCCCCGGCACGTCGACGACCGCGGGCAGCAGGTCGAGCAGCGGGCGCGCTGCGGGCCCGTCGACGCTCAGCACCCCGCACAGCAGCGACGCGCGCGGCCCGTCGCCGTCGTGCCGCAGCACCGAGTACGTCTCGGTGAGGTAGTCCTGTGGCAGCAGGTCGACGCGGCCGAGGGACGGTGCGGCGAGGTCGCTGGCCAGGACGTGGCCGCGGCCGTGCGGCACGAGCGCGAGGTCACCGGCACGCAGCAGCACGGGATCGGCGCCGGGCACGGCGACATGGACCTCGCCGGCGGTGACGACGTGGAAGGTGAGGCAGTCACCGAACGCCGGCATGTCGACCGACCACACCCCCGCGGCCTCGGTCCGGCAGTAGAAGACGCCGGCGACGCGCAGCCGGTGCAGGGACTCCCCGACCAGGTCCGTGGGGCCGGCAGGCGGCGCGACGGGCGCGACGACGGTCATCGACACCTCCAGCCGTGGACGATCGGTCATACTGCAGCGACTCCCGAGCATAGACCGTCCATGTGGACGCTGGTTCGCTGGCAGCACCCGAGGCCTACCGGCCTCGCCGCACCAGAAGGTCCTCCCATGCACGTCCTCGTCGTCGGTGCCACCGGCGGGTCCGGCCGCGCCGCGGTCGCCGAGCTCACCGCCCGCGGCCACACCGTCACCGCGCTCTCGCGCCACGCGTCCGCCCTCACCGGGCCCGGCGTGCGGGGCGTCGGCGGCGACGCCACCGACCCCGCCGTCGTCGACGCGCTCGTCGCCGGGCAGGACGCGGTGGTCGTCACACTCGGCATCAGCGAGACCCCCGTGCGCGTCCGGCTGCGCGGGCCCGTCGGCACACCCGCCGACGTCCGCTCGCGCGGCACCCGCGTCGTCGTCGACGCGATGCGACGGCACGGCGTGCGCCGGCTCGTCGTCCAGACGTCCTACGGCGTCGGCTCCACCCGCTCGCTGCTGCCGTTCACGACGCGGCTCGTCTTCGCCCTGCTGCTGGCCCCGCAGATCGCCGACACCGAGCGGCAGGCGACCCTCGTGCACACCAGCGGGCTCGACTGGGTCGAGGTCCAGCCCGTCAACCTCGTCGACACCGACCTGCCGGGGGCCGCGTTCACGTCGACCACCGGCGAGCAGCGCGGGCTGACGGTGTCACGCACCCAGGTCGGCCAGGTCCTCGCCGATGCCGTCGAGACGGACGCGCACGTCGGACGCACCGTGTCGGTATCCCACGACACCGCGGTGCGCGCCGCCGCGTGACCGTGTCGTCGTGTGCACACGTCGCCGGGCCGACCGGAGCACCGACGAGCAGCGCGCTGCGCGACGGCGTGCGGCTCCCCGCCCGTGCGGCTCCGATCGGACTCCCACCCAAGCACCGGACGGGCCCCGCGACTTCCCGGTAGCGCCCCGACCCTCGGCCGCGTGACCCTGCGTGCACCACGTCGCCCGGCTCTGCGATAGTCACCGCATGAGCACGAGTGCGACGATTCCGGGCACCGCCACACGGTCGGTCGGCATCGACCTCGTCCGGGTGGTCGCGGTCGTCGCGATCGTCCTGGGTCACGTGTGGAGCGAGGGTCCGTTCCGCACGGTCGTCCACCTGTGGCACGTGCCGGTGTTCTTCCTGCTCTCGGGCTACCTGTGGCGCTCCGGGCGGCCGCTGGGGGACGAGGTGCGGCGGCGGGCGCGCACGCTGCTCGTGCCGTACGTGGCGTGGCTCGTCATCATCCTGGCGGTCGTCGTCGTGATCGCGCTGGCGCGTGGCGAGGGGCTGCCGCTCGGCGCGGCGCGCAGCGCGCTGCTCGGCGGCGCCTACGCGACGCGACCGTTCTCGGCGTTCTGGTTCGTCACCGCCCTGTTCGTCGCCGTCGTGCTGTACCGGGTCCTCGACCGGGGGCCGTGGTGGGTGCGGTGGGTGGGCGCCCTAATCGGGCTCACGCTCGGGTACGTTGCGGGCGACGTGCTCACCCGGGTCCCGCTGTCGATCGGGCTCGCGCTGCCGTGCCTGGTGTTCGTCGCCGCGGGGCACGAGCTGGCGCGGTGGCGCCCGCGCCTGCCCGAGCGCGCGACGGTCCCCGTGGGCCTGGGGCTCGTCGCGGTCGGGGCCGTCGCCGTCGCGACGGGCCTGGCCGGCCTCGTCGACCTCAAGCGGGCGGACCTCGGCACCCCCGTGGTCAGCGTCGTGGTCGCCGTCCTCGTCAGCACCGGCCTGGTGCTGCTGGCCGAGGCCGCGGCGCGCCACGTCCCGGAGGCCGCCGGACGCACCGTCGTCGCGCTCGCCGCCACCGCGCTGCTCGTGGTGCTGACGCACGCCGTCGTGCTGTGGCTGCTGGGCACGCCGCCGCAGGGACGCGCCCTCGACGCCGCGCTCGCGCTCGTCCTGCCGTGGGCGCTGGGGCTCGCGCTGCTGCGTGTCCCAGCAGCTGCGCCCGTGCTGCTGGGCGGTGCCGCGGCGCGTCCGGCCCGCGCTCCCGTCGGCTGACGGGGCGCCGGCGGCACAGCCGGCCGGAATTCTCAACTACGGTGTTCCGGTTGAGAACCAGGAGGAGGTGCAGGGGTGATCGGACAACGGGTGACCCGGCAGCGGGTGGCCATCACGGAGCTGCTCGAGGACGTCGACGAGTTCCGCAGTGCGCAGCAGATCCACCAGATGCTGCAGGAGCGGGGCCAGGAGATCGGGCTGGCCACGGTCTACCGCACGCTCAACGCGATGGTCGAGCAGGGCCAGCTCGAGGTGATCCTGCAGCCCACGGGCGAGCACACGTACCTGCGCTGCGAGCCCCGCTCCGAGCACCACCACCACCTCGTGTGCCGCACGTGCGGACGCACCGTGGACGTCGCCGCCCCGGAGCTCGAGCAGCTCGTCGAGGCCCTGGCCGCGAGCCACGACTTCAGCGACGTCCAGCACTCCATCGAGTTCCTCGGCACCTGCCGCGACTGCGCCGGCGCCTGACGCCCGGGACGTCGTGGTGCGGTGGGTGCGGGCCGTGCCGATACTGGCGTGCGACGCGCACCAGCCGCACCACCGACCTCGACGAGGGGGACCATGACCGACACCGCCCACGCGGACGCGGTCGTGGCGCTCGTGCGGCGCTGGCTCGCGGTCGCGGCCGACCAGCCGGTGGACCCTGCGGCCCGGCACCTGGCGGCGCTGCTGCGCGAACCGGGTGGGCTGGCGTTCGCGGTCGGGTTCGTCGACGGGGTCGTGCGACCCGAGGACGTGGGCGTCGCGGCGCACCGCCTGCGCGAGCTGTCGGCCCACCCACCCACGTTCCTGCCGCCGGTGCTCCGCGCGGCGGTGCGGGTCGGCGGCGCGATCGCCCCGGCGCTGCCCGGCGTGGTCGTCCCGGTCGCCCGGCGCGTGCTGCGGCAGATGGTCGGGCACCTCGTCGTCGACGCCACCGACCGCCACCTGGGCGCGGCGATCGCACGCCGGCGCCGCGACGGCACGCGCCTCAACGTGAACCTGCTCGGCGAGGCCGTGCTGGGCGCGCGGGAGGCCGAGCGTCGGCTCGCCGGCACCCGCCGGCTCCTGGCACGGGACGACGTCGACTACGTGTCGGTCAAGGTGTCGTCGGTCGTGGCACCGCACGCACCGTGGGCGTTCGAGGAGTCGGTCGAGGACGTCGTCGCGCGGCTCGTGCCGCTGTACGAGCAGGCCGCCACGTCCCCCACCCCGAAGTTCGTCAACCTCGACATGGAGGAGTACCGCGACCTCGACCTCACGGTCGAGGTGTTCACGCGCCTGCTCGACCGCCCGGGCCTGACGGGCCTCGAGGCCGGGATCGTGCTGCAGGCGTACCTGCCGGACGCGCTGCCCGCGATGCAGCGCCTGCAGGAGTGGGCGGCGCGACGACGCGCGGCCGGCGGCGCCGGGATCAAGGTGCGGCTCGTCAAGGGCGCGAACCTGCCGATGGAGCGCGTCGAGGCCGAGCTCCACGGCCGGCCCCTGGCCACGTGGGGCTCCAAGCGCGAGACGGACGCGCACTACAAGCGGGTCCTCGACTGGGCGCTGCACCCCGAGCGCGTCGCGAACGTGCGGCTCGGGGTGGCCGGGCACAACCTGTTCGACGTCGCGCACGCGTGGCTGCTCGCAGGTGAGCGCGGCGTCCGGGACGCCGTCGAGATCGAGATGCTGCTGGGCATGGCGCCCGGGCAGGCGGAGGCCGTGCGTCGCGACGTGGGCAGCCTGCTGCTGTACACACCGGTGGTCGCGCCGCAGGAGTTCGACGTCGCGATCGCCTACCTCGTGCGGCGGCTGGAGGAGGGCGCGTCGGACGACAACTTCATGTCCGCGGTGTTCGACCTCGCCGACGACGAGGCACTGTTCGTCCGCGAGCGCGAGCGCTTCCTCGCCTCGCTCGCGGACGTCGACGCGCCCGCACCCACGCGCCACCGCGTCGCGGACCGGCACGCCGCGGTGCCGCCGTCGGCGCCCGGCGCCTTCACGAACACCCCCGACTCCGACCCGGCGGTCCCCGAGCACCGCGCGACCGTCCGCGAGGTGCTGGTCCGGGTCCCGACGTCCGACCTCGGCACCGCCGGGATCGCCGCGGCTCGCATCGAGGACGCCACCACGCTCGACGAGGTCCTGCAGGACGCCCGTCGCGCCGGAGCGGCCTGGGGCGCACGCCCCGCCGCCGAGCGCGCCGCGGTCCTCGACCGCGCGGCCGACGTGCTCGAGTCGCGCCGCGCCGACCTGCTGGAGGTCATGGCGTCCGAGGCCGGCAAGACCGTCGACCAGGGCGACCCGGAGGTGTCCGAGGCCGTCGACTTCGCGCACTGGTACGCCGAGCTCGCCCGCGGCCTGGACCACGTCGACGGCGCACGCTTCGTCCCCGACGCGCTCACGCTCGTCACTCCCCCGTGGAACTTTCCCGTGGCGATCCCGGCGGGCTCGACGCTCGCGGCGCTGGCGGCCGGCTCGGCCGTCGTCCTCAAGCCCGCCGGCCCGGCCGAGCGCTGCGGCGCGGTGCTCGCCGACGCGCTGTGGGAGGCGGGTGTCCCCCGGGACGTGCTGCGCCTCGTGCAGGTCGACGAGGGCACGCTCGGGCGGGACCTCGTCGCGCACCGGGCGGTGGACCGCGTCGTCCTGACGGGCGCGTACGAGACGGCCGAGCTGTTCCGGCGCTTCCGGCCCGACCTGCCGCTGCTCGCCGAGACCAGCGGGAAGAACGCGATCGTCGTGACGCCGAGCGCCGACCTCGACCTCGCGGTGCGGGACGTCGTCGCCTCGGCGTTCGGGCACGCGGGGCAGAAGTGCTCGGCCGCGTCGCTCGTGGTGCTCGTCGGGTCGGTCGCGACGTCGCGGCGGTTCCGCTCGCAGCTGCTCGACGCGGTGTCGTCGCTGGTCGTGGGCCTGCCGCAGGTCGCCCGTGCGCAGGTCGGGCCGCTCATCGAGCCCGCGTCGGGCAAGCTGCTCACCGGGTTGACCGAGCTCGAGCCGGGGCAGCGCTGGGCGCTGGCGCCGCGCCGCCTCGACGACGCGGGCCGCCTGTGGACGCCCGGCGTCGTGACGGGTGTGCGGCGCGGGTCGCGCACGCACCGCACCGAGTACTTCGGGCCCGTGCTGGGCGTGATGACGGCCGCGACGCTCGACGAGGCGATCGACCTGGTGAACGACGTGGACTACGGCCTGACGTCGGGGCTGCACAGCCTCGACGCCGACGAGGTCGGGGTCTGGCTCGACCGCGTCGAGGCCGGCAACCTCTACGTCAACCGCGGCACCACCGGCGCGGTCGTGCGGCGCCAGCCCTTCGGCGGCTGGAAGCGGTCGGCGGTCGGGCCGGGTGCGAAGGCGGGCGGCCCGAGCTACCTCCTCGGGCTCGGGTCGTGGACGTCGGCGCCCGCGACGACCGGCGCGAGCGTCACCGCACCCGCCGCGTCCGCGCTCGTCGCGGCCGCCCGCGCGGACCTGCCTCCCGCGGACGCGGACCGCGTCGAGCGCGGTGCGCGCAGCGACGCGGCGGCGTGGCGGGACGTGTTCGCGGCGCGGGACGTCAGCGGGCTGGCGTGCGAGCGCAACGTGCTGCGGCACGTCCCTGCGGCGGACCCGGTGCTGGTCCGGCAGGCGGACGACGCGCCGGTGGCCGACCTGCTGCGTGTCGTCGCGGCGGCGGCGTGCGCGCGGGCACGCGTCGTGGTGTCGGTGCCCGCCGCGCTCCCGGACCGCTGTGCCCGCGCCGTCGCGGCGCTCGGGCCCGTGCACGTCGAGGACGGCGCGGCCTGGGCCGCGCGGGTCGGTGCCCTCGACGGGGGTCGGGTGCGCCTCGTGGGCGGCTCGACCGCGACCGTCGTCGCGGCCACCGGTGGACGCCCCGACGTCGCCGTGTGGGACCACCCCGTCACCGAGGCGGGCCGGGTGGAGCTGCTGCCGTTCCTGCGCGAGCAGGCCGTGAGCGTGACGGCCCACCGGTTCGGCACGCCGCACCCGCTCACGGAGGCCGCGCTGCCGCTGGGCCGGTAGCCGCGCCGGACGTCAGGCCGGCTCGTCGCCCCGGGGCACGAGGTAGACGCGCCCCGACGCGTCGGTCACGCGCTCGAACCCGCCCTGGAGCTCACGGTCGCGCTCGGCCTCGGCCTCGGTCGCGGCGCGCCCGCGGCGGCGGGGGTCGGTGACCTGCGCGGGCCCGAGGAAGTAGCGCGCGAGCCACGCGGTCGCGTCGAGCCGTTCCTTGCGCTGCCTGGCCACGTCCGTCTCCCCACCTCGGCGGTCGGGTCCAGTGTGCCACCGTCCGGCGCGGACACCGCCGACGGGTGTCGCAACGGTGCGCAGCGCTCAGTCCGCCGCCGTGCCGCCGTGGGTGGTGCCGCCGTCGGGTGCGTCGCCGGCCCCGCCCGCCGCACCGTGCGCGTCGTGCTCACCGCGGTGACGCATCTTGTGCACCTGGTGCATGACGACCACGACGACCGCACCCACGACCAGGCCGATGAGCGCCGAGGCGAGCGTGTTGACGAGCCACGCGAGGAACCCGCCGACGCCGGCGACGCCGTGCACGGCCTCCTCGAGGTGGTGCACGAGGTCGTACAGGCCGTGCCAGCCGAGCTCGTCGACCCCGACGAGCAGGATGTGCCCGCCGACCCAGAGCATGGCCGCGATGCCGACGGTCGACAGCACGGCCAGCACCTTGGGCATCGCGTTGACCAGGCCGCGGCCCAAGCCGGCGACGAGCCCGTGCCGGGTGGCGGCCAGCCGCACGCCGACGTCGTCCATCTTCACGATGAGCGCGACGACGCCGTAGACCACGGCGGTGATCGCCAGCGCGACGACCACCAGGATGATCGCGCGCGACAGCAGGACCTCGTCCGCCACCTCGTTGAGCGCGATGACCATGATCTCGGCGGAGAGGATGAAGTCCGTCCGGATCGCGCCGCTCACCATCCGGGTCTCGGCCTCGGGGCCCTGCTCGGGCGCCGTGACCTCGGGCTTCTCGTGGTGCTTGCCGCTGACCGCCTCCCAGAGCTTCTCCGCGCCCTCGAACGCCAGGTACGTGCCACCGACCATGAGGATCGGCGTCAGCAGCCACGGCAGGAACTGGCTGAGCAGGAGGATGGCCGGGAGGATGAACAGCAGCTTGTTGCGCAGCGAGCCGCGCGCGATGCGCCAGATCATCGGCAGCTCGCGGCTGGCCGCGGCGCCGGCGACGTAGCGCGGCGTCACCGCGGTGTCGTCGATCACGACCCCCGCGGCCTTCGCGCTCGCCCGGCCGGCCGCCGCGCCCACGTCGTCGACCGACGCCGCCGCGAGCTTCGCGAGCGTCGCGATGTCGTCCAGGAGCGCCGCCAGACCGCCTGCCATGTGCCACCTTCGTCCGTGCCGACCGCGAGCGCCGGTGCGCACGCCACGGCACAGAGTAGGGCCGCCGGGGCTCGTCCGCCCTCAGCCGACCAGCCCGAGCACCCCGGCGAGCGCGCCGAGCACCGCGCACACACCGAGCGTGCGCAGCACCGACCACCGCAGGCGGAACACCAGCACGGCGGCGACCAGCGCGATGACGACGGCCACGGGCTGCACGGACGCGAGGTCGGGCACCTCGAGCGACAGCACACCGAGCGACACGCGCGAGCTCGACGCGAACAGCGTGTGCAGCGCGAAGTAGACCGCCAGGTTGGCGATGACGCCCACGACGGCCGCGGTGATGCCGGTGAGCGCCGCGCTGAGCGGCGCGTTGCCGCGCAGCCGCTCGACGTACGGCGCGCCGAGGAAGATGAACAGGAAGCTGGGCACGAAGGTCACCCACGTCGTGAGGAGCGCCGCGACGAGCGCGGCAGCCCAGGGATCGAGCCCGCCCGGCGCGCGGTAGGCACCGACGAACGCGACGAACTGCACGACCATGATGAGCGGCCCGGGCGTCGTCTCGGCGAGCGCGAGCCCGCGCACCATCTCGCCGGGTGCGAGCCAGCCGTACGTCTCGACGGCACGCTGCGCGACGTACGCGAGCACCGCGTACGCCCCGCCGAACGTGACGAGCGCCGTGCCGGAGAAGAACACGCCCTGCTGGGAGAGCGTGCTCCCGGCGCCGGTGAGCAGCACGACCACCACGACCGGGAGCAGCCAGACGACCACGCCGACGACGAGCGTGAGCACCGTGCGGCGTCCGGACGGTGCCGCCGTGTGCAGCGCGTCGTCGGCGATGAGCGGCGGCGGCTCGTCGTCGGCCGCGTCGTGCCCGCCGCGCGCGGCGAGGAGGTGCGGCGCACCGAGGTGCAGCAGCCAGCCGACCACCCCCGCACCGAGGACGACGAGCGGGAACGGCACGCCGAACGCCGACAGCGCGACGAACGACGCGACCGCGAGCGCCACGAGCGCGGGCCCGGCCAGGGCCCGCCGGCCGACACGCACGACGGCCTGCACGACGATCGCGAGGACGGCGGGCGCCAGCCCGGCGAACAGCGCGGTCACCGCCGTGGTGTCTCCGAACGCCACGTACACGGCGGAGAGCGCCAGCAGCGCGACGACGCCCGGCAACACGAACAGCGACCCGGCGACGAGCCCACCGCGGAACCCGTTGAGCAGCCACCCCGTGTACACGGCGAGCTGCTGGGCCTCCGGGCCGGGCAGGAGCATGCAGTAGTTCAGCGCGTGCAGGAACCGCCGCTGCCCGATCCACCGGTGCTCGTCGACGAGCGTGCGCTGCATGACGGCGATCTGGCCGGCGGGGCCGCCGAACGTCTGCAGCGAGACCAGCCACCAGACCCGCACGGCGGTACGGAAGGGGACGAGGTCGCGGACGGGCACCGCGGGCTCGTCGGTGCCCGGCACGGGCTCGGTGCTCACCGTCGGTCGTCCTCTCCCGGTCCCGTGCACCCGCCGGCCGGCGAGCACGCCCGCACATGCAAGCAGGAGCGTGCCCGGCCAGGAAGCCCCGGGCCCGATCGTCTCGCGCCGTGGTCCGGTCCTCCACGACACTCGACACGTGACCCACCGCTACGACGTCGAGATCGTGCACCTGTTGGTCTCGCCCGAGCACGCGTACTTCGGCCGCCCGCGGGACGGCGCGGCGGACGTCGAGACGCACGACGCGGAGCACGCCCGGGTCGTGGCCGACAAGGGGATCGTCGGCGACCGGTTCTTCGGCAGGGCCGTGCACCTCGACGCGTCGGTGACGCTGATGGCCGTCGAGGCGCTGGAGGCCGTGGCCGCCGAGCTCGGCGTCGCGCCGTTCGACCCGTTGGCGGCGCGGCGCAACGTCGTGCTGCGCGGCGCGCACCTGACCCCGCTGGTCGGCGAGGAGGTCGTGCTGGAGTCCGGGGGCGACGCGGTACGGCTGCGCGTCGGGCGGTTCGCGAACCCGTGCGCGTGGATGGACCGGGTGCTGGCACCGGGCGCGCACCCGGCACTGCGCGGCGGGCGCGGCGGGGTGCGCTGCCGGCCGCTGACGGACGGCGTGCTGCACCGCGGCCCGGCGGTGCTCGTCAGCCCCGTCGAGCTCGACCCGGCCCGGGCGGGCGAGGCGCTGCGCAGGCCGCGCCTGCCGTGAGCGTGCCCGCTCCGTGGGTGGCGTGGCGGCACCGGCAGGAGCGGACGATGATGACGGGCATGCGCCGTCTGCCCGTCCTCGTCGCCCTCGTCGTGTCGCTCGCGCTCGTCGGCTGCGGCGCGTCGACGCCGGACGCCGCGCCCACGTCCCCGGCCGCGACAACCGGTGCCGAGCCGAGCTCCGCGACCGACGGGGATCCCGGCGACGTCCTCGCCGACCTCGGCCTGGCCGGACTGACGGGCCGCGAGATCGTCGACCGGCTGGACGCCTCGACGGACACCCGCCCGCTGGACCTCGTCGCGTCCGTCCGTGAGGACGAGGTCCTCGTCGGCGACGGTACGTCCGAGGTGACGGTCCCGCTGGGCGACGAGTTCTACATGTCGGTCGCGCCGTACGTGCAGACCACGCACGAGTGCTTCTTCCACAGCCTCGCCGGCTGCCAGGGCGAGCTCGTCGACGCGCCCGTCGAGGTAAGGATCGTCGACGCCGACGGCGCCGTGCTCGTCGAGGAGAGCACGACCACCTGGACCAACGGGTTCGTCGGGTTCTGGCTGCCGCGCGGCATCGAGGGCGAGATCGAGGTCGAGCACGACGGGCGGCGCGGCAGCGTCCCGTTCAGCACGACGCCCGGCAGCCCGACGTGCGTCACCACCCTGCGCCTCACCTGACGGGCGCGGGCTCCAGCGTGGTCCGCACGAGCCGCTCGACGTCCGCCCAGGTCGGTGTGGCGACGGCCGGCGGGGCGGCGACCGCGGACCCGAAGCGGTACTGGTGACGCACGGCGCCGGCGATGGCGCGGTGCACCTCCGGGTGGTCGTCGACGAAGTGCGTAAGACCCAGGTCGAGGCAGTGGCCGCGCTTCTCCTCGCGACGCCGGCAGAACCGCACGTGGTCCGTGGGGATCCCTGTGCGCCCGTGGACGTCGTGCGCCTCGAGCCAGCGCAGGGTGCGCTCCTGGATGCGGAGGGCGCACTTCGAGACGAGCCACACGCGCCCGTCGACGAGCGCGGTGAGGCGCGCGATGGTGTCGATCGCGCCGGGCACCTCGGGTGTGGCGAGGACGGCCGCCTCGTCGCGGCCGAAGAAAGCGGTGTCGGCGCCGGGGCCACCGTCGATGATGACGCGTCCGATGTCGATGCCGAGTGCGGGTAGCTGTGTCATGGCCCCAGCGTGCGCGAACCAGAGATTGATAGGAACTATCACGTTACGCTCCATCTATAGTTCTGCCCTATGGTTGTCGCATGAACCCGCTCCGGGCCGACGCCGTGCACGCCTTCGGCGTCTTCGCCGACCACCTCAGCTTCACCGCCGCCGCCGAGGCCCTGCACCTGTCCCAGCCGTCCCTGCACACCAAGGTCCGCAAGCTGCAGGACGCGCTCGGCGTCCCCCTCTACGAGCGGCACGCGCGCGGCCTGCGCCTGACGCCCGCCGGTGAGCGGCTGGCCCTGCACGCGCGCGACGCCGAGCGCCGCGCGCAGGACGTGCTGGCCGACCTGCACGCCCGCGCCGCCACCGTGACGGTCGCGGCGGGACGCGGTGCCGTGCGATGGGTCGTCGCCGACGGGCTCCGCCGCCTCGCGGACGCCGGGCGACCGTTCCGCGTCGTCACGGCGCAGCGTGACGACGCGCTCGCGGACCTGACGTCCGGGCGGGTCGACGTCGCCGTCGTCGCGGCCGACCCACCGCCGCGCTCCCTGCGCTCCGCTCCCCTCGCCCGCTACCCGCAGGTGCTCGTCGTCCCCACCGACCACCCGCTCGCCGGACGCGCGCAGGTGCACCTGCGCGACCTCGACGGGCTGGCGCTCGTGGTGCCCCCGGAGGGCCGACCGCACCGCACCGCGCTCGAGCACGCCCTCGACGCCGCCCGGGTCACGTGGTCACCCGCCGCGGAGGTCGACGGCTGGGACCTGCTGCTGCAGCTCGCGTCGTTGGGCCTGGGCGCGACCGTCGTCAACGGCTGCGTCCAGGTACCGGACGGGTTGCGCGCCGTACCGGTCGCGGACCTGCCGCCCGTCCGGTACGCGCTCGTGTGGCGCCCCGAGCGCGAGGGCCTGGTGAGCGACGCGATCGCGGCGCTGCGCGGGGAGTCGTCGTGAGCGACCTCAGCCGGTTCCTCTCGTACGTCCTGCGGCACCGGCCCGACGCCGCGGGCCTCACGCTCGACGCCGCCGGCTGGGTCGACGTCGACGTCCTGCTCGCGGCGCTCGCCGCGCACGGCCACACCGCGACCCCGGAGGACCTGCGGTACCTCGCCGAGGACGTCCCCGGCAAGAAGCGGCTCGAGCTCCGTGACGGGCGGGTGCGCGCGGCCCAGGGTCACAGCGTGCGCGTCGACCTCGGCCTGGCGCCCGTCGTGCCGCCCGCGACCCTGTTCCACGGCACCGCGACCAGGTTCCTCGACCGCATCCTCGTCGACGGGCTGCGACCGATGTCGCGGCAGCACGTGCACCTGTCCGCCGACCGCGCGACCGCGACCGACGTCGGCTCCCGGCACGGCCGGCCCGTCGTGCTGCTCGTCGACGCCGCGGCGATGCACGCGGGCGGCGCTGCCTTCTACCGCGCGGCCAACGGGGTGTGGCTCACCGACGCGGTGCCGCCGGAGCACCTGCGCCGCGAGGTGTGACACGCCGGAGCGCTCGCCCCTCCCACAGCCCCACGGCTGCTGGGCGGGCGGGACGGCGCGCGTGCCGTGCGGGCATCTCCTGCCGGGCATCGCCGTGACGTTCGCGATCCCCCGCCGCCACCCTCAGGGCGCCGACGAGCCCGCGACTACCGTGGAGGTATGAGCCACCGCATCTACCGCACGGCGTTCGGCGACGTGTACCCGCTCTACGTCGCCAAGGCCGAGCGCAAGGGCCGCACGCAGGCGGAGGTCGACGAGGTCGTCGCCTGGCTCACGGGCTTCGACGCCGCCGCGCTGCGCGCCCACCTCGAGGCGGGCACGACGTTCGAGGAGTTCTTCGCCGCCGCGGAGCTGAACCCGAACGCCTCGCTCATCACCGGCACGGTCTGCGGCGTGCGCGTGCAGGAGGTCGAGGACCCGCTCATGCGGCAGATCCGCTACCTCGACAAGCTCGTGGACGAGCTGGCCAAGGGCCGGCCGATGGAGAAGATCCTGCGCTCCTGACGCGCGCCACCGCGCGTCAGGAGCCGACGGCTCCCTCGACGCGGACCTGTTCCGCGCGGGCGAGGGCCTCGGGGCCCCGGGCAGCCAGGTCCGCGGCCGCGCCGTGCCGGCCCGCCAGCCGGTCCGCGAGCCGCGCGACGGCCGGGTCGTCGGCGGCCACGGCGAGCCGCAGGTGCCCCTCGCACGGCTCGGCATCATCGCCGCCCCACGCGACGAGCCCGTCGCAGTCCGCCAGCACCGCGCGCAGCGCCGCCACCTCGTGCATCTCGAGGGTGCCGCTCGCGCCGACGGGCGAGGCCCCCGGGTCGAGGTGCACGGCCGTCCCGTCGGCGTGCGCGAGCGCGCGGGGCGACGCGCCCGGCTCCGTCCGCTGCCCCACCGCGGCCCGGACGGTCCGCACCTCGTAGTGGAACCGCCGCGCCACGTGCGTGAGCACCGTGGCCGGGTCACCGCCGTGCAGCGCGACGTCGAGCCCCGTCCCCTCCAGCGGCACGGACGGCAGCGCACCGGCGGGCCCGGCGGGCATGGTGCCCGGTGCCGACGCGGCCGCGCGCGCCGCACCGACCGGCAGCGCCGCGACGGCGGCCACGCCCGCCCCGATCCTCAGGACGGTCCGCCGCGTCAGGCCCGTGCCCACCGCGTCGCCGGCTGCGTGCGTCGTCATCGCTCCCCCTCCGCGCGTCGTGCGACCATCTGGACGAACGCGTCGGCGATCTCGTCGAGCACCGTCCGACGCGCGGGCTGCTGCAGCTCGTCCCACGGGACCGCGGGCGCGAGCGCCGCTCGCACGTCCCGCCACGCGCGGGACGTCAGCGCGTCGCGTGCCGCCGCCTGGGCCGTCGCGAGCCGGCCGGCGAAGCGCTGGTCGAGCAGCGACGTGTACCGGCGCTCGGCACCCGCGACCGCAGGGCCACCGGTCCAGTGCGCGCGCACGGCCGCGACCAGGTCGGTCCGGGGCCGCACACGCGAGCCGATCAGCAGCCCGTCCGTGGCCGCGACCACCGACGCGTTGTCCAGCGGCCCCGGTACGTCGATCCGTCCGAGCTGCTCACCGGCCCACCGTCCCGCGTCGGGGTTCTCCGCGGCGACGTCCCACCACGTGGCGACGAGCGCGACGAGGTCACCGCCCCACCCGACGGCGTCGCCGGCGTGCACGCGCGAGCGTCCGAGGCCCCACGGCCGGGCGAGCGCGGACTCGGCGGCGGCCGCCCAGCGCGCAGCGGGCACGTCGTCGAACGTCACGGGGTCGGGGAAGGTCACGAGCCGGTCGGCGAAGCCCGCGGTGACGCGGGCCGCGTCCGCGACCGCGGTGAACGGACCGTCGGCCGTCCCGAGCTGCTGCCGCAGGAAAGGCGAGTCGGCGGGCAGGCGCAGGTAGCGCAGCACGAGACGGGCGGCGGCTTCGTGCACGCGTCCCAGCCCCGCGCCGCGCCGCGCGGTGACGTGCGCGACGGCCACGTCGTGCAGCGCCCCGAGGTGCGCGAGCGTCCGGTCCGTGACGGCGCCCGCGCCCGACAGGTGCGCGACGCCCGGGTCCCGCCCCGAGGCCACGTCCTTGTCGATCTCCACGGCGCCGTCGCCCGCGCCGACCGTGATCGTCTGCACCTGCGTCAGCGCCCAGTTCCCCGGCATCGGGAACCCCTGGTTGCCGGTCCACCCGGTCGACATCCCGGCGACGAACGCGTGCCGCGCGAGCACGTCCCGCGTCACGGCCGTGCACACGTCCCGCGAGCCGTACACGCCGATCGCGTAGGCACGCCCGGCATCCCGCAGTGCGGCCGCGACGCCGCGGAAGGACGGCAGGACCGCGGTGCGCACCTCGGCGGGCACCGCGTCGTAGTCGACCGCGAAGTAGATCGTCGTGCCGGCCGGCAGGCCCTGCGCCATCGCCGCGGCGTGCGCGCGAGCGCCCTGGGCACGCCCGATCTCCTCCGTGAAGCTCGTCAGGCTCGCACCGTTCTCCTGGTAGAGCGGGACCAGCGTCAGACCGGAGCCGACGATCGTGGCGGCCTCGCCGGGCTGCAGGCGCTTGTCCAGCGCGTTGGGCACGTCGGCGTTGGTGAGGTAGCGCGCGACCGTGCGGTACCCGGCGGCCAGCAGGGTGGCCGCGCGTCCCGGGGTGATCTCGGTGACGCAGTCCGCGGCGTTGCCGGGGCGGTCGACGTCACCCGTCGTGACGAGCGCCTGCGCCCACGTCGGGTAGTCCCCGTCCCCGGTGACGGGCAACGCGCCGGAACACGTACCTGTCCAGCGTGAGCAGGCTCTTGACGACCTTCGGCGGTACCCCGCCGGCCACGCGGTCGGCGACACCGAGGTCGGCGCCCACCGTGGCGACGGTCGTCGCCGTCGCGTCGCCCCACACGCCGTCGAGGGCCCCGGGGTCGTACCCCTTGCACACGAGCCCGCCCTGCACGAGCGTCACCATCCGCGGTGCCGACGAGGCGCCGACCGGGCCGTGCGCGGCGAGCCGCGCGGTCGTCGTCGGCCCGAACGCGTCCGACAGCGCCGTGATCCCGAGCTCCACCTGCAGCGCACGGATGAGCGCCGCCGTCGTCGCCGGCCCCGCGGACCCGTCCTCGGCGACGGGGTTCCACCCGTCGACGCCCGTGTAGGTGGCGTTCAGCCACGCCTGCACGTCCTGCACCGTCACTCGTGCCACCGGTCCCCCTCGCCCTGCGATCGCGGCCACGTTAGGCCGTGAGGTCGCCGGACGGACAGGAAGGACCCAGGAAGGGCCCAGAGAGGCAGCAGCTCCGCCGGAGGGCCGCCTGCGCAGCGGCCCTCCGGCTCCGTCAGGCGACGGCGGTCGCGAGCTGCGTCGTCCGTCGCGCCGCGAGCGCCGTCGCGACGAGAGCGAACAGGACTGCGGCGGCGCTGACGACCGCGTACGACGGCACGTCGACCACGGGCGGCCCGTCGACGACACCGGCGCTGACCCCGACGACCGCGGGCACCACGGCCAGGGTGCCGATCACCCAGGCCGTCACCCCGGTGACCGCGGCCTCGACGGTCGTCATCGCCAGGAGCTGGCGACGTGTCGTGCCGGTGCGGTGCAGCAGGCGCATCTCGTCGCGGCGGGAGGCCGTCGTCATGGCCAGCGTGCTCGCGGCACCGACGGCCACGACACCCAGCAGCAGCAGGAGCAGCACGACGCCGATCTCGTTCTCCCCGCCGGCCCCGACCGCCGCCGCGGCGTACGTCGCGGCGTCGACGGCCGTGCCGCCCAGCGCACCGACCGCCGCGGTGACCTGCGGCGTGTCCGCGCCCGGCGCCACGTCGACGAGCAGGGTGTCCGGGACGACGGGCAGCCCGTGCGCCGCCGCCGTGGCGGGGCCGGTGATGAGCCCGCCGACGCCGAGCCCACGGGAGAACACCGCGACGACGGTCGCGTCGACGAGGTCGCCGCCGAGGCGCAGCGTGAGGCTCTCCCCCGGGCCTGCACCGGACTGGAACGCCGTGTCGGTGCTGACGGCGACCGTGTCGACCGCCTCGAGGTCGGCGAGCGAGCCGCGCACGACGTCGGGATCGAGCGCCGTCGTGCCTGCGGGGACGACACGCAAGGCCGTCGCCTCCCAGGCGAGGGCGCCCGAGGCCTCGCCGTCGGTCCGCACGTCGGCCGGCACGGTGGCCAGCGGCACGGCCGACGCGACGCCCGGCGCCGCCGCGACCTGGGCGGCGAGGTCGGGCGCGGCGTCCGACGCGGGCGTCACGACGAGGTCCGTGGTGATCGCCGCGGCGAGCTGCTGCCCGGCGCCCGTGGCGATGGCACGGTTGACGCTGGTCTGCGCGGTCGCGGCAGCGACGACGAGCGCGAGCGGCACGACGACGGTCGTCAGCCGGCGGGAGAACCCGCGCAGGTTGCGGACGGCGAGCATCGTCGCCGGGGTGCCGCGGGACGCACCGGTCCGCGCGAGGCGGTCGAAGACCCAGCCGACCAGCACCGGCCCGGCGAGCGCCGCCGCGCCCACCAGGACGAACGCCGACACGGCTGCGGCCGCGCTGCCCGTCGCCCCCGGCATCCACAGCGTGGAGAACGCGGCACCGAGGCCGAGGACCGTCAGGGTGAGGGCCGAGACGCGCCGACCCGCACCGACCTGGCGGGCCTCGACGGCGCTGAGCTGCAGCGCGGCCGTCGGGGCGGTGCGAGCGGCCTCCCTCGCCCCGAGCCGGCCGACCGGCACCGCGGTCAGCACGACGAGCGCCACGGCCCCGAGCACGGGCAGCGGCGACAACGTGGCGTCGAACCCCGGCTCGACGAGCCCGGAGCGCACGAGCACGGGGTCGAGCAGCCGCGCGCCGAGCAGGCCGGCCAGCGCCCCGGCGGGCGAGGCCACGAGCGAGACGACCCCGACCTCCAGCGTCACGGCGGTGCGCACCTGCGCAGGTGTGGCGCCGACCGCCCGCAGCAGCGCGAGCTCCCGCCGGCGGCCGCGCAGCGCGAGGCTGACGGTTGCGGCGACGACCATGACGACGACCACGAGCAGCGTGCCGGCGTACGACGACGCGAGGGCGACGAGCAGCGACCCGGCGGCGTCACCGGCCGACTGCAGCCGCGTGCCGGACTCCAGGAGCACACCGGTGACGGCGAGGACCGCCGACGCGACGGCCAGCACGACCGCGGTACCGGCGTAGGCACCGCGGTGGGCGCGGACGCCCGAGGACGCGAGCTGCCACATCGCGCTCACCGCCCCGTCGTCAGGAGACGAGCGGTGACCTGCTCGGCCGTCGGGCGCTCGAGGCGGTCGACGACGAGCCCGTCGGCGATCACCACCACGCGCTCCGCGGCGGCCGCGACGCCGGCGTCGTGCGTCACGACGACGACGGTCTGCCCGAGCTCGTGGGCCGTGCGGTGCAGCACGTCGAGCACCGCGGCGCCCGTGCGGGAGTCCAGCGCGCCCGTCGGCTCGTCGGCGAACACCACCGCGGGCCGGGTGACCAGCGCGCGGGCGATCGCGACGCGCTGCGCCTGCCCGCCCGACAGCTCCCCCGGCAGCCGGTCCATGAGGTCCCTCACCCCGAGGAACCCCAGCAGCGTCGCCTCCCACGTCGCGTCGACCGGGCGGCCCGCGAGCGCGAGCGGCAGGCGGACGTTCTCGCGCGCCGTGAGGTGGCCGATGAGGTTGTACGACTGGAAGACGAACCCGACGTGCTCGCGGCGGAACCGCGTGAGGTCGTCCGGGCGCAGCGACGTCAGGTCACGCCCACCGACGACGACCGACCCACGGCTCGGGGTGTCCAGCCCGGCCGCACAGTTCAGCAGCGTCGACTTGCCCGAGCCGGACTGGCCGACGACCGCCGTCACGGACCCGGCCGGCAGGTCGAGGCTCACGCCGCGCAGCGCGTGGACGGGCTCGCGGCCGGGGTAGGTCCTGTGGATGTCGACGAGGCGGACGGCCGTGGCCGTCCGCTCGGTGGTCGCGGTCATGTCGGCTCCCGGAGGTCGAGGTCTGGTGTCGACTCGAACCTAGGAACCGGGCGGTGGTGCCATCGAGCGCCCGACGACGGGACCGCGGGACTTGCATCCTTCGACGCAAGCCCCGCGGACGTCTCAGTCGACGACCGACCGGACGATCTCCGTGATGCGCTTCTCCGTCGCGGCGTCCACCGTCTCGAAGTACCACGCGGCCGGCATCAGCCCGCCGTCCGCGCCGCCCGCCGCGCGGAACGCCGCCTTCTCCGTGATCGCGAGGTTGAGCCGCTCGTCCTTGCGCAGCGTGAGGAGCGCGGGCGTGCTCGCCGACCGCGCGTACGCGGGCATGCCGTACCAGATGCGGGGCTTGAGCCCGGGTGCGGCCGCCATGATGACGTCGTGCACCTGCTGCATCGTCGAGCGGTCCGGATCGGCCAGCTCGGCGATCTTGTCGAGCACCTGCGCGAGGTTCTTCTCGTCCTTCGACGACATCGACATGTCCTCTCCCTCGGCCGGCGCACGGCACCGGCGGCATGAAGTCGGCGCACGGGGCGCCGCACCCCATCCGGACATGTCCTGGGACGCCCAGGCCTCTCCGCGATGATTCACGTGATCCGTCACGTGGGAGCGCAGTCGGTGGCGAGCCACCGCGGCCAGGTTAGTCCGTCGGCCAGGCGTGGCCCAGCCCCTCGAGGTGCGCGGTGAGGTCGTCCATGGTGCGGTCGAAGGCGGCCGCGAGGTCGACGCCGTAGCAGTCGGCAAGCGTGAGGACGGACCACAGGCAGTCGGCGAGCTCGTGGGCCAGCGCGTCGTCGAGGCCGGCGCGCGGCCGAACACCGGCCTTGCCCTGGACGAGCTTCGCGAGGTCTCCGACGTCCCCGAGGAAGCCCAGCATGATCTCCTCGGGCGTCCACTCACGCCCGTACCGCTCCTGCTCGAGCGCGGCGTACTGCGCGCGCACCGCCCGGGCCCTGGCCTGCATGTCGTCGAGCTCCATGGCTCCATGCTGGACCACGGCGACGGGACCGCGACGACGAGGCCGTCGTGACTCGAGAAGGCCGACGCGGTGCGCTGAGGCGGTCCCCGGGCCACGCACGACGAAGGCCCGGACCATCAGGTCCGGGCCTTCGTCATCTTGTAGCGGGGGCAGGATTTGAACCTGCGACCTCTGGGTTATGAGCCCAGCGAGCTACCGAGCTGCTCCACCCCGCGTCGGTGTCTCCACTCTATGTCACCTGGGCCGAGCGTCCAAATCGGTTCCCTGGTCAGGGGCGGTGACGGTCGTCACGGTACTGGTGGTGGCAGTGTCCGTGACCGGCACCGCGGCCCCCGGCCGGGGTCCGGTGCGCTGTGCGACGACGACCCCGAGGACGACGAGCAGCCCGCCGACCGGCTCGTACCAGTGCAGCTGCTCCCCCAGCACGACGATGCCGAGCAGCACGCCGACGAGCGGCGTCAGGTACGTGACGGTGGACGCCCGCTGCGGCCCCCAGGCGTCGATGATGCGCGCCATCCACGCGTACGCCAGCCCGGTTCCGAGCGCACCGAGCCCCAGCATCGACAGCACGACGGGCCACGTGAGCTGCACCGGTCCCGTCGCGACGAGCGGTGACGTGAGCGTGAGCAGGACCGCGCCGGCGCTCACCTGGCCCGCGGCGACCGTCTCGGGCGGCAGCCGCAGCGGCACGACGAACCGGCGCTGGTACGTCGTGCCCAGGCCGTAGCAGGCGGTCGCGCCGAGGCACGCGAGAACGGCGGGCAGCGGCGCCGCCGTGGCCGCCTCGGCGACGTACGCCCACGGCCCGACGACGACCACGACGCCGACCGCTCCGACGGCGAGCCCCAGCCGCTGCACGGGCGCCAGCCGCTCGACGGGCAGCAGCACCGCGACGGCGGCTGCCGTCATGAGCGGCGTCGTGGCGTTGAAGATGCTCGACAGCCCCGACGCCAGGTACTGCCCCGACCAGGCGAACAGCAGGTACGGCACGACGCACAGCAGCACGCCGAGCACCGTCAGGTGGCCCCACGTGCGCCGGTCCCGCGGCCACGGCCGCCGGGCCACCAGCATGACGACGACCAGCGTGGACGCACCCAGCAGCAGCCGCGACAGCGCCACCTGCGGGGACGACAGCCCCTCGAGCGCGACCTTCATGAACAGGAAGCTCGAGCCCCACACGAGCGCGGCGGCGAGGTACTGCGCGAGCACGCGCGTGTCGGACGTCACCGGGCAAGACTCGCCCACCGCACCGGCATCGCGACAGTACGAGCCCTTGCCGAGGACGGCAGGACGTGCACCTCACACCTTCGACCGCCCGGCGGGCGCGGACACGGCGACGCCCGCCGTCCCGCGCGCGGTGGCGGGAGCGGCGGGCGTCGGTCCGGCTGGTCAGTCCTGCAGGCGTCCCTCCGCGGCGATCGCGTCGGCGATCGCGGCGTCCAGGCGGTCCTGCGCCTCGCCGTAGGCGGCGAAGTCCCCGTCGGCCAGCGCGTCCTGACCCGCGCGGATGGCCTGCTGCGCCCGCTGCAGCGCCTCGTCGAGGGCCGCCCGCGCGTCCGGGTCGGCCGTCGGCGCCGTCGTGGCGTCCGCGGTCGGCTCCGCCGTCGGGTCGCCGGTCGGCTCGTCGCCGGGCTCCACCGGCTCCTCCGTGTCGACCGGGGGCACCGGTTCGGCGCCGGCGTCACCCGCGTCCGCACCGGAGTCGCCGCCGAAGACCTGGTCCAGCGCCTCGTCGAGCGTCTGGGCGAAGCCGATCTCGTCACCGAACGAGACGAGCACACGCTGCAGCAGCGGGAACGTCGTCCCGCTCGCCGCCTGCACGTACACCGGCTGGACGTACAGCAGACCGCCGCCGACGGGCAGCGTCAGCAGGTTGCCACGCCGCACGATCGAGTCACCGCGCTGCAGGATGTTCAGCTCGTTCGACACCGTCGGGTCGGCGGTGAAGTTCGCGCTCGCCTGCCCCGGCCCGGGGACGGTGGAGTCACGCGGCAGCTCGAGAAGCCGGATCCTGCCGTACGTCTCGGAGACCTTGCCCGGCGTGTTGCCGGCTTCCGCGTCCACCGCGAGGTACCCGGTGAGCACGTTGCGCGCGTTGGCACCGCCCGGGATGAAGGTCGACATCAGCGAGAACGTCGCCTTGTCCTCGCCCGGCATCTGCAGCGTCAGGTAGTAGGGCGGCTGCGCGACGTCCGCGTTGGTCGCGGTCGGGTCGGCCGGGCTCTGCCAGAAGTCGTTCCCGGAGAAGAAGCCCGCCGCGTTCGTCACGTGGTACTGCCCGAGCAGAGCACGCTGCACCTTGAAGAGGTCCTCCGGGTACCGGATGTGGCTCATCAGGTCGCCCGAGATCTCGGACATCGGCTTCAGCGAGGTCGGGAACACCTTGGTCCACGCGTCGAGGACCGGGTCCTCGGTGTCCCACGCGTACAGGTCGACCGACCCGTCGTACGCGTCCACCGTGGCCTTCACGGAGTTGCGGATGTAGTTGACCTGCTTGGGCAGCAGCGCCTGCACGGTGCTGCTGCGCTCGGTCAGCGAGTCCGTGGTGGCGTCCTCGAGGGAGCGCACCGCGGCGTAGGGGTACTGGTCGGACGTGGTGTACCCGTCGATGATCCACTTCACGCGGCCGTCGACGACCGCGGGGTACACGCGTCCGTCGAGGTCGAGGTACGGCGCGACCTTCGCGACGCGGTCGCGCGGGTTGCGGTCGTAGAGGATCTGCGAGGTCTCGGTCACGCGGTCGGAGAAGAGGATCTGCTCGTCGCCGAACTTCAGCGCGAACAGCACCTTGTTCCACAGCGACCCCACCGCCGGGCCCGCGGAGTCCTCCTCCGTGGGGAAGCGGAAGGGCACGGACCCGGTGCCCGTCTCGTCGTCCGGGTAGTCGAACTCCCAGCCATCGGTTCCCGGCCGGCCCCCGACGATCGAGTACTCGGGGGACTTCTGGCCGAAGTAGATGCGCGGCTCGTACTCCCCCAGCTCGCCCTGCGAGGGGATCCCGCCCTCCCAGAACGCGGGTGCGCCGCGTGCACCGCGCGTGTTGCCGTACGCGGCGACGACCCCGAACCCGTGCGTGTACACCGTCGTGTCGTTGGTCCAGTTGCGCTGCCCCGCGTTGAGGCCGTTGAGGTCGAGCTCACGCACCGCGATCACCGTGTCGCGGCTCTCGCCGTCGATCGTGTACCGGTCGACGGACAGCGAGTCGGGGAAGTCGTAGAACCCGCGGATCTGCTGCAGCTGCTTGAACGACGGCGACACGATGTTCGGGTCCAGCAGGCGGATGGACGCGGTGGTCTCCGCGTTCTCCCGCAGCGCGCCCGGCTCGGCCGTGACGTTCGCGTCGTAGTCGGCGATGTCGATGTCGTCGAGCCCGTACGCCGCGAGCGTCGCGTCGATGTTGCGTTGGATGTACTCCGACTCCGCGTCCTGCTGGTTCGGCTGCACCTGGAAGCGCTGCACGACCGCCGGGTACACGCCGCCGACGACGACCGCCGCCACCACCATCAGCCCCACGCCGATCGCCGGCAGGCGCCAGTTGCCCGTGAACGCCGTCGCGACGAACGCACCGGCCACGACGACCGCGGCGACGGCCAGGATCGCCTTCGACGGGATCACCGCGTGCACGTCCGTGAACCCGGCCCCCTGCCAGCGCTGCTCGCCCGTCTGCTGCTTGGTGAGGATCGAGTAGCGGTCCAGCCAGTAGCTCGCGCCGACGAGCAGCAGGACCAGCGCACCGAGCACCGACAGGTGGACGCGCGCCGCGCGCGTGGTGCGCGGCGCTCCCTCGCCCCCGCCGATGCGCAGGCCGCCGTAGAGGTAGTGCGTCGCGACGGCCGCGACGCTCGAGAGCACCAGCACCGCCATGAGGAACGACACGACGAACCGCAGACCGGGCAGCGTGAAGAGGTAGAACCCCAGGTCGATGCCCCACTGCGGGTCGCTCACCCCGACGTCTCCACCCTTGAGCCACAGCTGCACGGTGCTCCACTGCTGGGAGGCCGCGCCACCCGCGAAGAGCCCGAGCACGACAGGGCCGACCACCAGCACGAGCCGGCGCAGCGGCTCGATGGCCTCGCGGTACTGGTCGAGGTTGGCCTGCTCCTGCGTCGAGGGCGCGTACACCGGCCGCGCGCGGTAGCCGTAGCTGAGCGAGAAGCCCACGCTCGCGGCCATGACGGCGAAGCCCAGGACGAACAGGACGCCGCGCGTGACCCACTCGGTGCGCAGCACCTCGGTGAACCCCAGCTGCGAGTACCAGAGGACCTCGGTCCAGACCTGTGCGAGCACGAGCAGCAGGACGACGAGTACGACGAGCGTGACGACGGTCGGGACCAGAGGGCCGCGGCGGCGCGGCGCGACAGGTCGGGGGCGGGGCGGGGAGGCGAAGGTCACAGCGGTGCGGTCCTCGATCTTTGAGCCGACGGCGGGCGCGACACGCGCCCTTCGTCCACACGAACGGGCACGACGGGTCCCAGGTTCCCACAGGGTGCGACGATGAGCGCGTGAGCACGCCCCCCGCACCGTCACCGCAGCCCGACGACACCCAGACCCGCGCGCGACGCGCCCTCGCCGACGCCGTCCGGGAGATCGAGCACCACGTCGCCGCCGCCGGCTGGGACGCCCCCGTGCGGGTCTTCGCGCTCGTGCGGACCCGGACGGCGCTGACGACCGAGCCGGGTCTCGCCGACCAGCTCGCCCCCGAGGTCCTCGCCGCCGCACGCGCCGACGACCAGCACCTGACGTCCGTCGAGCAGGAGGGGCTGCCCGCCGCCGAGGACCTCGAGCACCTGCTCGGAGGGCTGACGTGGCCGCCCACGGTCGACGGTGCCGCGGTCACGGTCGAGCGCGTCGTCCTGCCCCCGGGGGCCGAGGAGGACCTGCCGGCCGACCCGGACGCCGCTCTCGCGGCCCTGCTCGCCCACCCGCAGCGCCAGGACGTGCGGCTCGCCGTCGCGGTGCTGCGCGACGGTCCTTCGTGGTGCGCCGTGCGCACCCGCGCGCACGACGACGACGACGCGGTCGGTCAGGGCCCGGACCTCGTGCCCGGCCTCGTCGAGGCGGTGCGCGCGACGCTCGAGTGACGCCCCGTCAGCCCGCCGTGCAGGTCGGCAGCTCGTCGGTCTCGCCGGCGCCGATCGCCTCCATCGCCTCGCGCGCGTCGTGGAGCGTGGCGACGCGGACGACGCGCAGACCGCGCGGCACGTGCCCCACGACCTCGTCGCAGTTGCCGTCCGGGGCCAGGAACCAGGCCGCCCCGTCACGCACCGCCCCGGCGAGCTTCTGGCGGATCCCCCCGATCGGGCCGACGGCACCCGTCACGTCGATCGTCCCGGTGCCGGCGATGACCTCGCCCGCCGCCTCGTCCTCGGGGGTCAGCAGGTCGACGAGCCCGAGCGCGAACATCGTCCCGGCGCTCGGCCCGCCGACACCCTCGATGTTGATGCTGACGTCCACCGGCATGTCGAACGACGGGTCGACGAACACCCCGATCTGCGCCCCGCCGTCCTCGCGCTCGCCCGTCACCACGGCCACCTCGACGTCCTGCGCGTGCCGCCGGACCGTCAGGGAGATCGTCGTGCCCGGCTCGATCTCGGCGAGCCGCGCGACCAGCGACTGGTAGTCCGCGAGCGGCTCACCGTCCATCGCCGTGAGGACGTCGCCCTCCTCGAGCTTGTCGACGGCGTCCGTGCCCTCGACCGTGCCGGCCACGACCAGCGTCGCCGGCACCTCGTACCCGAGCTCGACGAGTGCCGCGACCGCTGCGTTCTCCTGCGAGGACACCATGAGCCCCGCGTTGGACTCCTCGATCTCCTCGCGCGTCGCGTCCTGCGGGTAGACCTCCTCGACGGGACGCACCACGGACGCGCGCGAGACCCAGCCCCGCAGCACGTTGACGAGGTACGCCGGGTAACCGGGGCCGCCGACGCCGGAGATCGTCGTCAGCCGCAGCTCACCGGTCGACGGGTACGTGGTCGCACCGTCGACCTCGATGAGCGGGCTGCCGCCGACCTCGCCGAGCACGTCGGTCGTCGGGCCGGGCCCGTTCACGGCGTACGGAGCGGGCACGACCGCCAGGATGCCGACGAGCACCGCGGCGGCGAGCATGCCGACCGACTGGATCACGGCGCGCGGGGTCGGCCGCGGCAGCGGGTCGTCCTCGGGCTGGGCGGCAGGGTCCGCGGCCGGGTGGGCGACAGGGTCCGCGGCGGGGTGGGCGACAGGGTCCACGGCGTCCCCCGGCGCAGGCGCGACCGGCGCGTCGTCGTCGACACCGTCCTCCGCGACGTCGACGGTCTCGTCCGCCCCCTCCGCGGCCGGCCCCGGGGACGCGTCGGCGGGCACGTCGTCGACGTCGTGGGCCGGGTCCTGGGAGGCGTCGTCGGTGGGCTTCTCGTCGAGCACGGGGACGATCATCCCTCACGCGCCCGGACTCGCGAGGCAGCAGGCGTGTGCGCCGACAGCGAACCTGCCCCCCGCGCCGGTCGGAGCACCTCGTCACGTGGTTACCGTGGTGCTCCCCCGGCCACCCTGGAGGCCCGCATGAGTCCCGACGTCCCACCCCCCGACGGCCCCGGCGGGCCACCGCAGTGGGAGCAGATGCTCCGCGCCATGCTGGGCCCGGCGGCGGACGACGCGATCCGCGAGATGCGCGAGATGGGCCTCGACCCGTCGGCCATGGCCGCGGCGTCCGGGCTGCCCACCGATCCCGCCCTGCTGCGGCAGGCGCTCGAGCAGATGCAGCGGATGCTCGCGTCGTCGGGCGACCAGCCCGTGAACTGGCAGATGGCGCACGACCTGGCGCGGCAGCAGGCGGCGGTCGGCGGCGACCCGTCGCTGTCCCCAGGACGCGTCAAGGACGTGCGCGACGCGCTGTCCGTGGCCGAGCTGTGGCTCGACGCGGCGACGGACCTGCCGCCCGCCCCGGGCGCGACGCACGCGTGGAGCCGCGCCGAGTGGGTGGAGGCGACCCTGTCGACGTGGCGCACGCTCACCGAGCCGGTCGCCGCGTCCCTGTCCGCGGCGCTCGCCGAGGCCCTCGGTCCGGCGATCACCGAGATGGGGGCGTCGCTGCCCGGCGGACCACCGCCCGGCGTGCAGGGCGACCCGGCCCAGCTGATGCGCGGTCTGGGCTCCGCGGTCTTCGGCCTGCAGGTCGGGCAGGCCGCCGGCACCCTCGCCCGCGAGGTCTTCGGCACCACCGACATCGGCCTGCCGCTGCTCGAGGCGCCCGCGCCGGCGCTCGTCGCCACCAACGTCGACGCGTTCGCCGAGGGCCTCGACACGCCGCTGGACGAGGTGCGGCTGTACCTGGCGCTGCGCGAGGCCGCGGCGAGCCGCCTCTTCGCGCACGTGCCGTGGCTGCGGACCCACCTGCTCGACACCGTCGCGGAGTACGCGCGCGGCATCGCGATCGACGTCGAGCACCTCGAGGAGGCCGTCGCCTCGATCGACCCGACGGACCCCACGGCGCTGCAGGAGGCGTTGTCCGGCGGCGTGTTCGCCCCTCAGACGACCCCGGCGCAGCAGGCCGCGCTGGCCCGACTCGAGCACGCGCTCGCGCTCGTGGAGGGCTGGGTCGACGAGGTCGCGACGACCGCGGCGACACCCCACCTGCCGCACGCCGTGCCGCTGCGCGAGATGGTGCGCCGCCGCCGGGCAGCCGGTGGGCCGGCCGAGCAGACCTTCGCGAGCCTGGTCGGGCTGGAGCTGCGCCCGCGACGCCTGCGGGACGCCGCCACCGTGTGGGCGCACCTGACGGCCACGCGCGACGTCGCCGGGCGCGACGCGGTCTGGGCGCACCCGGACCTCGTCCCCACGCCCGAGGACCTCGACGACCCGGGCGGCTACGACGCGCGGCGCGCGGCCGCCGTGGACGAGACGGCCGACCTGGACCGGGCCCTCGCGCAGATCCTCGCCGACGCCGACGCCGACGCCGACGGCCCGTCCGGCGACGACACGAGCGGCCCACCCGCCGCGTGACCGACGGTCCGTCGGCAGGGCTCAGGCCCCGCCGACGGGCTCGTCGGCATCGTCCGCCGCAGGCTCGTCGGGCACGTCGCCGGCCTCGGCGCCGTCGCGCGTGAACGCGCAGCCCTCGAGGAAGCCCCGCGCGCGCTGCGTGTGCGGGTAGGCGGCCAGCTCGGCCCAGAACGCGTCGCCGTGCCCGGGCTGCAGCAGGTGCGCCAGCTCGTGCAGGAGGACGTAGTCGAGGACCCAGCGCGGCATGCCCTGCAGGCGGTCGGAGATGCGGATGGTGCCGTCGGAGGGCGTGCACGACCCCCACCGGCGCCCCTGGTTGGACGACCACCGCACGCTCGTCGGCACGGCACGTCCCCCGAGGTACCGCCGCGACAGCTCGGTCGCCCGAGCGACGAGCTGGGCGTCCGACGGGCGGCGGCGACGCTCCTGGGCGGCGAGGCGCTCGACCATGCGCGCCACCCACTCGCGCTCCTGCGCGCGCGTGAACCGGGCGGGGATCGCCACGATGGTGCGGCCGCCCTCGCGCCACGCGCTCACCGTGCGCGCGCGGCGACGCGACCTGCGCACCTCCACGACGGGCGCGGTGTCGTCGCTCGGCGCGAGCGCGCGGAGCGCCGCCTCACCGGCGCGTGCGGGACCGCGCGGCGTCGCCTCGCGCGAAGTCGGCACCTCACCGACGCTAGCGCGCCGCGCCGTCGGCGGCGAGGACGACACCCCGCCCGTCCCCCGCACGCGCGACGACGCGGCCCGTGATCGTGCGTGCGTGCGGGCCGTGCGCACTACTGTGTGAGCGCACGGAGGCCGTCATGGTCCCTGCCCCGGGCGCGATGCCACCGCCCGGTGAGGAGCACGAGGAGGGACCACATGGCCGACACCTGGGCGGGCGAGTTCTACTGTGTGAAGTGCAAGGAGAAGCGGGAGACGGAGGGCGAGGTCGTCGTCTCCGAGTCCGGCCGCCGGATGGCCAAGGCCGTCTGCCCGGTCTGCGGCACCAAGCTGAACCGGATCCTCGGCAAGGCCTGACACCGGTCTGGGCCCGCGGCCCGGTCGCGCACGTCACGAGGGCACCGTCGCGCGGCGACGGTGCCCTCGTCGTCTGCGCCGGCGCGTACGACGCACCCGGACGTGCCTGTGGACGAGGCCCGACGTCCGGCCGGCCGCGGTGCCATCGTGGCGCGATGGACCGACCCCCCGCCGCTCCCGTGCTGCTGCGACCCGGCCTGCGCGTGCTGCCGCGCGGCGACGACGAGGTGCAGGTCGGCACCGACCCCCGGTGGGCGGTGCGGCTCGTGGGCCTCGCGCCCGCCGAGGTGCACCTGTGGGCGCAGGTCGACGACACGACGGACCTCACGCGGCTCCCCGCGCGTGCCCGCGCCGCCGGCCTCGACCCGGTCACGGTGGCGGCCACGGTCGACGAGCTCTCCCGTGCCGGGCTGACCCGGGCGCGGCCGGACGTGACGACGGCTGTGCACGGGCCTGCGGCGGCGGACGCAGCCGCGTGGTCGCTGCTGCACCCGGACGCGGCGGGCGATGCGGTCGTCCTGGCACGTGCTGACGCGGTCGTCGGCGTGGTGGGTCTCGGTCCGACAGGGCTCGGGGTCGCGCGCCAGCTGGCCGCCGCGGGCGTGGGAACGCTGCTGCTCGACGACGACACCCCGGTCCGCTCGCGCGACGTCACCGCGGGTGCCCACCGTTGGTCGGACGTCGGCACGCCGCGCGCCGTGGCATCACGGCGGCTGCTGCGCGACGCGGCCCCCGGGGTGCGCACCGACGACGACCGCCCCGCCGACGTCGTCGTGCTGGTGGAGCGCGACGCCGCCGACCCCGTGCGCGCGACCCGGCTCATGGGCGAGCACGTGCCGCACGTGTCCGTGGTGGTGCGCGCCGCGGACGCGTCGGTCGGCCCGTTCGTGCGGCCCGGCGTCGACCCGTGCCTGCGGTGCCTCGACCTGCACCGCACCGACGCGGACGCCGCGTGGCCGACGGTGCTGGGCGCGCTCACGCGGCACGACGACGACCGCCTCGCCCCGGGCGAGGTCGGCGTGCTCGCCTCGGCGTGCGCGGCCGTGGCGTCCGCGCAGGTCCTGGCGCTGCTGGCGGGCACGACCCCCAGCCTGTGCGGGGTGACGGTGGAGCTCGCGCTGCCGGGTCTCGTGCCGCGCGAACGACGCTGGTCCGCGCATCCCGGCTGCGGGTGTCGCACTCCCCCGGCGTCCGGGGTGTGCCGACGAACGGTCGGCAGGCAGTCGTCGGAGCGGTCCGCCCGCCGCCCTCCAACAGGGGGCGGACCGCACCTGACGTCAGGCCGCGCTCGCGTCCTTCCGGGGCCGGCCACGGCCACGCTTGGTGGCCACGACCACACCGCCGACGAAGACCTGACCGCCCCAGACACCCCAGGGCTCGGCCCGCTCCACGGCGCCGGCGAGGCAGCCCTCGATGAGCGGGCACTCCCGGCACAGTGCCTTGGCCCGCTCGACGTCGGCCTGGCGCTCGGCGAACCACAGCTCGCTGTCGTAGGACCGGCACGGGATGAGGTCCGCGACCATCCGGTCGAACTGGTCGTTCGTCGTCGCGGTGCTGCTGGTGGGCCAGGGGCCGGATCCGCCCTGGTTCACGTGGTCGAGCAGCGTCGTGAGCCGCACGATGTCCTCCTGGTGTCCTTGCGAGGGTGAGCTGTGGGTGCCGGATCGGGCCGCTCGCCCCCGGTCGGGAGACCGGAGAAATGAGAGAGGCCGCGGATCCGTGTCGGACTCCGCGGCCTGCCTGGTGAGGCTGGTGCTACGGGGTCCTTGGTCGGAGATCGGTTCCGGACGTCGCGGGACGCGGACGGCGCTTCAGCCCGGCGATGGGCAGAGCGATCCCCTGGAACTCGATGCCGGTGGGCACGAGGACGTGCGTGTACTGGTGACGCCAGCACACGGTCGAGTTCGACATCAGCTTCACTTTCCGGCACCTCCTCTCCAGGGACGGGTCCCGCCTCTTCGGCAGCACCCCGCGAACAAGGACGTGACCACCCTAGGACCGGGCGTCACGACGTCACAACCAATTATTCCAAGTTCGTCCTGACGGCTTCCCGGGAGCCCGGTGCGCCCTCGTCCGCGACGACACGCAGCAGGTCGTCGCCGTACTCGCGCAGACGTGTGGGCCCCAGGCCCTGCACGTACCGCAGGTCCGCCGGCTGCGTCGGCATGGCGGCGGCGACGGCCTCCAGCGCGACGTCGGGAAGCACACGGAACGCCGCCACGCCACGCTCGTCGGCGACGCGCGCACGCCACTGCCGCAGTCGCTCGAGCACCGCCGGGTCCGCGGGCGCCGAGCCGCGCCGCACCGCCCCGCGTCCACCCTCCTCGCCGGGCCACAGCCCGGTGAGGAACCGCGAGCGCGCGCGGGCGGCCCGCGAGCCGGGCGTCCGCGCCGCGGCGTAGGACAGCTCCAGGTGCCGCCGGGCGCGCGTGACGCCGACATAGAGCAGCCGCCGCTCCTCCGCGACGGCGGCCTCGGTCTGCGCGAGCGAGATCGGCAGGAGACCGTCGGACAGGCCCGCGAGGAAGACCGCGTCCCACTCCAGCCCCTTGGCGGCGTGCAGCGACGCGAGCGTGACACCGTCGACGGTCGGCGCGTGCTGCGCCGACGCCCGGTCGTCGAGCTCGGCCACGAGGTCGGTGAGCGTGGCACCACCGCGCGCCGCGACGAGGTCGTCGGCCAGGCCCACGAGTGCCTGCATCGCGTCCCAGCGCTCGCGCGCCGCCCCGCGTGCCGCCGGTGGCTGCGGCGCCCATCCCACGGAGGTGAGGATGTCGCGGACGGTCTGCCCCAGCGGCACGTCGGGGTCCGCCGAGCGCGCCCCCCCACGCAGCAGCACGAGGGCGTCGCGCACGTCGCGCCGCGCGAAGAACCGCTCACCGCCGCGCACCTGGTAGCCGACGCCCGCCGCCGCGAGGGCCTGCTCGAACGCCTCGGACTGCACGTTGGTGCGGTACAGCACGGCGATCTCGCTCGCCGGCACACCGGCCGCGACGAGACGCGCCGCGCGTGCGGCGATGCCGGCGGCCTCCGCGTCGTCGTCGTCGTACGCCGTGAACCTCACCTGCGGGCCGTCCGGCTGCTGGGCCACCAGGTGCAGCGGGGCCGGGTCGCCGGGACGGCGGGTCGCGTGCAGGACACGGTTGGCCAGCCCGACGACCTGGGGCGTCGAGCGGTAGTCGCGCACCAGGCGCACGACCTGCGCGCGCGGGTGCCGCGTGGTGAACGTCAGCAGGTGGTGGGGCGAGGCGCCGGCGAACGAGTAGATCGTCTGGCTCGGGTCACCCACGACGCAGACGTCGTGCCGCCCGCCGAGCCACTGCTCGAGGAGGTACTGCTGCAGCGGGCTCACGTCCTGGTACTCGTCCACCACGAAGTGCCGGTACTGCGCACGTACCTCGTCCGCGACCTCGCCGCGCTGCGCGAGCATCGCCGCCAGCAGCAGCAGCACGTCCTCGAAGTCGATGACGCCCCGCTCGGTCTTCACGTCCTCGTACGCCGTGAGCAGGCGGGCGACCGCCTGCGCGTCCTGACCGGCAGGCGTCGGACGGCGTACCGCCGCGGCTGCGCGCTCGTAGTCCTCGGCGGTGACGAGCGAGACCTTGGCCCACTCGATCTCGGCCGCGAGGTCGCGCACGCTCACCCGGTCCACCGAGACACCTACGCGTCGCCCGGCCTCGGCGACGAGCGTCGCCTTGGCCTCGACGAGTCGCGGCGGTGCGCCGCCGACGACCCGCGGCCAGAAGTGCCCGAGCTGGCGCAACGCCGCGGCGTGGAACGTGCGGGCCTGCACGCCGCCCGCGCCCAGGTCACGCAGCCGCACCCGCATCTCGCCGGCGGCGCGCGCCGTGAACGTCACGGCGAGCACGGACGCCGGCCGGTACACGCCCGTGCGCACGCCGTACGCGATGCGGTGCGTGATGGCACGTGTCTTGCCGGTGCCCGCGCCGGCGAGCACGCAGACGGGACCCGTGAGCGCGGTCGCGACCGCGCGCTGCTCGGGGTCGAGCGCGTCGAGAAGGGAGTCGGCGGACATCGTCGACCAGTGTCCCAGCCCGCACCGACACCCGGGCCCGCACGCCGTCGGCCTGTGGAGGAACATGCACGACCCGACGCACGTTGACGACGACGACCTGCGACGCGCCGACGCGCCGCGACCACGGCCGGCGACGGCCGAACGGCAGAGACTGCGAGGGACCATGACGACCACCCCGGCACCGGGCACCGTGACGATGTACTCCACGACGTGGTGCGGGTACTGCCACCGGCTGCGCAAGCAGCTCGACTCGGCCGGCATCGCGTACGACGTCGTCGACATCGAGCAGCAGCCCGACGCCGCGCAGTTCGTCGAGTCCGTCAACGGCGGCAACCAGACCGTTCCGACCGTCGTCTTCCCCGACGGGTCCGCCGCGACCAACCCGTCCCTGGCCGAGGTCCGCGAGCGGCTCGGTGCCGTGACCGCCTGAGGCGTCGCACCCCGCCCGCCCGCCCGCCACGCCCGCGTGGCGTGCCGGGCGCGGGGAGTCAGTCGCTGCGCCCCCACCACTGCTCGACGAGCGCGCGCGCGATCGACGCGCCGCCGGGCAGCAGCACCTCACCCGCCGCGACGGCCGCGGTGAGCTCGTCGCGCGTGAACCAGCGCGCGTCGGCCATCTCCACGCCGTCGACCTGCACGTGCGTGGTCGTCGCGCGCGCCCGGAACCCGAGCATGAGCGAGGCCGGGAACGGCCACGGCTGGCTGCCGACGTACTCGACCTCGTCCACCTCCACACCGGTCTCCTCGAGGACCTCGCGCCGCACCGCCTGCTCGGCGGACTCGCCCGCCTCCACGAAGCCGGCGAGGGTCGAGAAGCGCCTCGGCGCCCACGCAGCGGCGTGACCCAGCAGGATCCGGTCGTGGGCGTCGACCACGGCCATGATGACCGCGGGGTCCGTCCGCGGGTAGTGCTCCGAGCCGTCGACGTCGCACACCCGGGACCAGCCCGCCTGCGCGACCCGCGTCGGCGCGCCGCACCGGGGGCACCGCGGGTGCCGGTCGTGCCACGCGTCGAGCGCGACGGCCGCCGTGGCCAACCCGGCGTCGTGCGCGTCGAGCGACGCGCCGACGGCGCGCAGCGTGCCCCAGCCCTCACGTACCACCGGGCCGTCGGCCAGATGCACCAGCACGTCGGCCGGCTCGCCGCCGGTCGTCAGCGGGTGGCGGTCCGGCAGTCGCAGCGCGAGGACGACAGCGCCGTCGTCGTGCGCGCCGAGCAGCAGCCACGTGCCGTCCTCGGCCCGCGTCGCGGCGTCGCTCCCGGCCGTCACCGCGAGCAGGGCGCGGGCGGACGCCGGGTCGAGCCACCGCACACGGTCCGCGCCGTCGAGGAGCAGGCTGCCGTCGCGTACCGCCAGCACGCGCGTCGCCGGGTCCGCGAGCGCGGTGGCGAGGGCGCCCGCGACGTCGCGGAGGTGGGCGGCACGAGGCACGGTCGAGCGGGCGAGCGGCAGGCCGGTCAGGACGTGGCGGGTCACGCCCGCCACGCTACGGGTCGGCCGCGGCGAACGGGCGGGGGCCCCGCGGCACGCCGGACGAACCGGACGCGACACCCCGCGCGTCCTCGCCGTGCCGCACCGGCGGCGGCCCTACGCTGACCGTCGTGAACCGTTCGCCGCTCGCTCTCGCCGCCCTCGCGACCGTCGCCGTGCCCGGCCTCGACGCGTACGACGTGCGGCGGCCCATCCACCCCGGCACGGACGTCGACGTCGCCGTGGTGATCGACTCCGTGCGGCAGCGCTGGGTCGTGCGCGCGCCCCAGCACCCGGCGGCGGGGGCGGCCATGGAGGCCGAGGTCGCGCTCCTCGAGACGCTCGGGCCGTTCACGGACGACGGTCGGCTGCCGTTCGCGGTGCCGCGGCCCGCCGGCTTCGCGCACCTGCCCGAGGGTGGGCGCGCGAGCGTGCACCGCGAGATCCCGGGCCGCCCGCTGCAGCTCGAGACGCTGCGCCCCGGGCCGGGGCTCGCCGCGGCCGTCGGGCGTGCCGTGGCGGCGGTCCACGAGCTCCCGACGTCGGTGGTGGAGAACGCCGGGCTGCCGGTGTACGACGCCGCCGGTTACCGCGAGCGCCGCCAGGCGGAGGTCGACGAGGCAGCCCGCACGGGCCTGGTGCCGCCCGCGCTGCTGCGCCGCTGGGAGGAGCTGCTGGAGGACGTGGCGATGTGGCGGTTCCGCCCGACCGTCGTCCACGGCGACCTGTCGAGCAACCACGTGCTCGTGGCCGACGGTGCCGTCGCCGGTGTCCTCGACTGGGGCTCGACCATGGTCGCGGACCCGGCCGATGACCTGTCGTGGCTGCTCGTCGCGGCGCCGCAGGACGCGGTCGACGCGATCCTCGAGGCGTACCTGCTGCGCCGTACCGAGCTCACCGACCCGCACCTGGCGGACCGCGCCCTGCTCGCGGGCGAGCTGGCGCTGGCCCGCTGGCTGCTGCACGGCGTGCGCGCGCAGCGCCAGGACGTCGTCGACGACGCCGTGCAGATGCTGCGCGACCTCGAGGAGCACACCCTGGTCGACGAGGCCGCGGGGCAGTACAGCTAGGGCGCGTCACCTGCCGCCGCCGTGTCCTGCGCGGACGTCGGCGCGGCAGCCGCGAGGAGCCGGGCGACCTCCTCCTCCCCCGGCAGGTGCTCGGGGACGACGGTCGCGCCCGATGCGACGTAGCAGAAGGCCGCGCGCACGAGGTCGGGGTCGGTGCCGCTCAGCCGCGCCCACGCGAGGCGGTAGACCGCGAGCTGCAGGTCGCGCGACGCCCGCTCGGCGGGGTCACGCGGCGGGGCACCGGTCTTCCAGTCGACGACGACGACGGCCCCGGGCACGCCGGGGCGGTCGGGGTCGGAGAAGACGGCGTCGATGCGTGAGCGCAGGACGTAGCCGCCGACGGTGGTCTCGACGTCGACCTCGACGGCCACCGGTGCGCGGTGTGCCCACGGCGTGCGCAGGAAGGCGGCGCGCAGCTCCACCTGGCCCGGGTCGTCGGGCAGGACGTCGTCGTCGGCGCCGGGCAGGTCGTCGACGTCCACGAGCGCCGCCCGGCCGTACCATGCCTCGACCCACGCGTGGAACGCGGTGCCGCGGCGTGCCTGCGGAGAGGGCTCGCGCGGGACCGGGCGGCGCAGGTGGAGCGCGAACTGCTCGGGCTGGGCGGCGAGCCGCACGAGGGACGACGCCGACAGGTGCGCGGGCAGCGCCACGCGCCCGTCGCCTCGTCGACGGGCGGCCTGCTCGGCGAGCAGCCGGTCCGCGAGGGCGTCCCAGTCCTCGCGGTCACCGACCGGCGAGCCCGGCGTCGGCGGACGGTCCGACGCCGCGGCGCCGGTCGCACCCGCGCCGGTGTCGTGGGAGGCGCTCCCGGTCGCACCCGCGCCGGTGTCGTGGGGGTCGGTCCCGATCTCACCCTCGTCAGGGCCCGTCCCGCTCGCGGCGAGCTCGGCCATCGCGGCGGTCACGGCCACCGCGGCAGCCGTCACGGCGTCGCGTCGCGGCGCGGCGCCGTCGCGCGCGAACGGGTCCGCCGGCCACTGCGCGGTCGGCGTCAGCGCGGCACGCGGGTTGGAGGCCTTCGGGTCCGGCTCCTCGGCCCGGCCGACGACCTCCGCGAGGCCGGCGTCCATCAGGTCGGTGAGGAACGGGGAGGCCTGGCGTGGGGCCTTCGCGTCCCCCCAGTACGCGGCGGTGAGCAGCAGCGCCTCGCGGGCGCGGGTGAGCGCGACGTACGCGAGGCGGCGTTCCTCGGCGACCTCGTGGTCCCCCGCGTCGAGGCGGAACCGTTCGAGACGCTCCGCGAGCTCCTTGGGCGACTCCGCACCGGCGCACTCGAGCCGCGGCAGGTCGTCCGCGTCGCCGCGCAGCGGGTACGGCAGCACGCCGAGGCCGGTGAGCCACGCGGAGTCCTTGGGTCCGTCCTTGCCGAGCATCGCGGTGGCAGGCAGCCCGCCGTCGACCATCCCGGCGACGACGACGGCGTCCCACTCCAGGCCCTTGGCCGCGTGCACGGTGGTCACCTGCACGGCGTCGGGGTCCGGCTCGGTCACCGGGAGCTCGAGTCCGTCCTCGCGCGCGTCGGCGGCCTCCAACCAGGCGAGGAACGCGCCGAGCGTCGGTCGGTCGGCCCCGCGCGCGAACTCCGCGGCGACGTCGGCGAGAGCGTCGAGGTGCGCGCGGGCGCGGCCCGGCGTGACGTCGGCACGCGCCTGCACCTCGATGTCGAGGCCGAACAGCCGCTCGGCCTCGCCCACCAGCTCCGGGAGCGAGAGCCCCTGGTGCGCGCGCACGGCCCGGAGCACCGCGGCGAGGTCGAGGAGCCGGCGCCGACCCTCGGGGGTCACCGTGCGCCCGGAGGGGCTGCGCCAGCCGGGGGGCGGCGGGGCGTCGAGCGCGTCGACGAGGCTGCGCTCGTCGACGACGTCCGCCTCGACGCCCGGTGCACCGCCGGGGCGCCCCGTGGGACGCGCGCCCTGCCGCGCCCACTCCCCCAGCGCGTGCAGGTCTGACGCGCCCAGGCGCGTGCGCGCGCCCGTCAGCAGGCGCACGACGGCGTCGCCCCGGGTCGGGTCGTGCGCGGCCTGCAGCACCGCGACGAGGTCGACGACCTCGGGCGTCGCGAGCAGCCCTCCGAGGCCGACGACCTCGACCGGCAGGCCTGCGGCCCGCAGCGCACGCCGTAGCGGCTCGAACTGCGAGCGCTTGCGGCACAGCACGGCCGCGGTGCGCGCGCCGGCCGGGTGGTGCGCGGGCCGCCACCAACGGGCCACCCATGCCGCGACCGCGTCGGCCTCGTCCTCGACGGTCTGCGCGACGAGCGCCTGGACCAGGCCGTCCCCCGCACCGGGGCGCGGGGCCAGGCGCGGCACGTCGACGCGTGCGCCGCCCGTGCGCAGCGGCGCGGCGACGGCGTTGGCGGCGTCGAGGATCGCGATGTCGTTGCGCCACGACGTCGACAGCGGCACGACGTCGGCGGGTCGGCGCCGCTCCCTCCCGTCGGGCCCCTTCTCGACGACCGGGAACGCGCCGGGAAAGCGGGCCAGGCCGCCGGGACTCGCGCCGCGCCAGCCGTAGATGGACTGGTGCGGGTCGCCGACGGCCGTCACCGGGTGGCCCGCCGTGAACAGCGCCTGCAGCAGCACGAGCTGGGCGTACGACGTGTCCTGGTACTCGTCGAGCAGCACGACGCGGAACCGTTCGCGCTCGGCGGCGCCGACCTCGGGCACGTCCCGGGCGATACGTGCGGCGAGGGCGACCTGGTCCCCGAAGTCGAGGCTGTCGGCGGTGCGCTTGCGCGCGCGGTAGTCGGCGACGAGGTCGAGCACGCGCGCACGCTCGCCGAGCGACGCGACGAGCTTGCGGACCTCGGCGTAGGGAGCGCGCGGCGGCGTCCCTGCGGGCGTCGCCAGCAGGGACGCCACGAGGCTCTCGATCCCCTGGCGCGCCAGGGACGGGTCGAGCAGGTGCTCGTCGAGGGCGCCGGACAGCGCGAGCACCGCCTCGACGACCGTCGACGTCGCGGCCGCGGTCTCGAGGTCCCCGGCCCACGACTCGACGACCTGCGACGCGAGCTGCCACTGCGCCGCCTCACCGAGCAACCGGGCCCCGGGCTCGACCCCGAGCCGCAGCGCATGGTCGGAGACGAGCGACGCCGCGTACGCGTGGTAGGTCGAGACGTGGGGCCTGGCGAGCTCGTCGACGACCGCGGCGTCGGTCGGCAGCTCGACGCCCTCGGCCGCTGCGGCCCGCACCAGCCCGCGCAGCCGCCGCCGCACACGCTCGGACAGCTCGCCGGCCGCCTTGCGCGTGAACGTCAGGCCCAGCACCTGGTCGGGCGCGACCAGGCCGTTCGCGACGAGCCAGACCACGCGCGCCGCCATGGTCTCGGTCTTGCCCGAGCCCGCACCGGCGACGACGAGCGACGGGCGCAGCGGCGCCTCGATGACGGCGCGCTGCTCGTCGGTGGGCGGGTGCTGGCCGACCAGCTGCGCGATCCGCACCGCGGACAGTGCGGCGGCGCGCGCCCCGGTGGCGACGCTCACGCGACCACCTGCCCGCCCTCGCCGCGCAGCGGGCACGCCCGCCGTACGGGACACCTGTCGCACAGCTCGTTGCCGCGTGCCTCGAAGCTCGCGGCGGCCATGCGGTCCGCGACCTCGTCGACGAGCTCGCGCGCCCAGCTCGGTCCCGTCTCCTCGGGGCCGAGCCCCTCCTGACGCCGCTGGGTCGGGCCCCCGGAGCCGTGCGCGAGGTGCACGAGCCGCGCTCCGACGCTGTGCGTACCCGGCGCGAGACCGGGCACGGCGCCTGCGTCGACCGCCAGCTGGTACGCGCCCAGCTGCGCGTGCTCGGCGGCCTGCGCGACGCTCGGCACGCGGGACCCGGTCTTGAGGTCCACGACCTCGACGGCACCGCTCGCGCCGTCGCCCTCGACGAGCGCACGCTCGACGCGGTCGATCGACCCGCGCACGACCGCCCGGTCCGTCTCGACCGCGAACGGCGCCTCGACGAGCAGCGGCTCGCCCGCTCCTCGCAGGTACGCCGCGAGTCGCTCCAGCATCGCGTCGGCCTTGCGCCGTGCTGCGACGGCGGGCCAGCCGTCGCCCAGCGCGAGCTCGGCCCCCCGCCGGTCGAGCTCGGCCCGCAGGGTCGGCAGGTCCGCCGTCGGGTGGTCCTGCGCGATCGCATGGACCAGCGTGCCGAGCGACTGCTGCGCGGACGACGCGGGCGTGCCGCCCGCGGCCTCGAGCGCCCAGCGCAAGGTGCAGCGCTGGGCGGTCTCGAGGCGCGACGGCGAGACGGGCACCTTGACCTCGGCGGGCCACAGGGGGTCGTCGCTCGAGGGCTCGGGCAGGCCGAACCAGGAGGCCGGATCGGCTCCCGGGACGCCGTGCGCGGCCAGCCGCGCGAGCGTGCGCGCGGCCCGCTCGTCCGTCCGCCCCTCGAGCGCCGCGCGCTCGAGCACCCCGCGCAGCCGCGCCACGAGACCGCGCAGGTCCAGGGGCGCCGGCGCGCTCGTCCGCCGCGGGTCAGGGCCGTCGTCGTCGGCGCCCGGCTGCACGAGGTCGAGGAACGGCGAGGGCGTCGCGTCCTGGTCGTCGACCGCCGTGACCAGGAGCAGCGTGCGCGCCCGAGAGCACGCGAGCGCGAAGGCGCGCAGCTCGTCGGCCAGCACCGCGGCGCGCGCGGCACGCGCGTGCTCCTCACCCGGACCGCCGGCGGTCGCCCGGCCCGCCAGCAGGTCGACCAGGGTCTGCGCGCCCAGCAGCGAGTCGCGCAGTCGCAGGTCGGGCCAGACTCCCTCCTGGACGCCGACCACCGCGACGACCTCCCACGAGCCGCCCGCCGCGCCGGCGGGCGTCAGCACGCTGACGCCCGCAGCCCGCGAGGCAGGCGCCAGCGAGTCCGCGGGGAGGTCCTGCGCCATCACCCAGTCGACGAAGGCACGGGGTGCCGCCTGCGGCATGCGCTCGACGAACGTCTCGGCAGCACGGAACAGCGCGAGCACCGCGTCGAGGTCACGGTCGGCCCGCTCGCCGCCGGCCCCGCCCGCGAGCGCTGACCGCCGCCACGGCTCGGCGAGCCCGGCACGGTCCCACACCGCCCAGAGCACGGCCTGCACGTCGGCACCGGGCACCGCCGCGGCGTCGCGGCCCGCCTGAAGGAGCGTGGCGAGACGCTGCACGGGACGCCCCACGTGCGGCTCGAGGGTCGCGGTACGCCCAGGCTCGGCCAGGGCCTCGACGAGCAGCGCGTCGCTCGACCGCCCACCGCCACCCGCGAGCTCCTCGGCGCGCAGCGCACGGCGCACCCGCCGCAGGCCGACGGCGTCGAGACCACCCAGCGGCGAGCACGCCAACCGCGCTGCGACCTCCGCGTCGAGCTCGTCGGGGGCGAGCGCGACGCGTACCGCGTCGAGCAGCGGGCGCACCGCCGGTTCGTCGCGCAGCGGCACGTCGCTGCCGACGACGCGGACGGGCACCCCGGCCTGCGCGAGGGCGCGACGCAGCGCCGTCGCGCGGCTGCCCGTGCGTGCGAGCACCGCCATCTCCTGCCACGGCACGCCGCCCTGCAGGTGCGCGCGACGCAGCCGGTACGCGACCCACGCCGCCTCCTGCGCGGCGCTCGGCAGCACGGCGACCCGGGGGGCCGGGCCGTCCGCGCGCTCGGGCGGCACGGACGCCCGGCGGTGGACCACCGTACCCGACGTGGGCACGCGCTCCGTGATCCGCGCGGTCACCTCGCGCAGCGGTCCGGTCTGCCGCCACACGGTCCGCAGCACGACGTGCGCGGCGCCCGACGCGCCGGGACCGGTGGGCGCGGCAGCGGCGGCGAGCAGCGTCGGCTGCGCACCGCGGAACGTCTGGACCGCGACGTCGGGGTCGCCGAGCAGCAGCAGGTGCGCACCGCCGTCCGCGAACGCCCGCAGCAGCCGCGCGGTCGCGGTCGTGCTCTCCTGGTGGTCGTCGACCACGACGAGGCGCCGGCGCGGGCAGGGCACGCCCGGCACCTCCTCGTCCCACGCGCGCAGCGCGGCGACGGCGGCGTCCACCACGACGGCCGGGTCGAGCCGTTCACCCGCGTCGGGCGTCCCCGCCGCGAGCGCCATGACGTCGAGGTACTCCTCGTACACGCGGGCGGCGGCGACCCAGGCCGGGCGGTGCTCGCGACGCCCCAGCGCCGCGAGGTCCGCGGGCGTCAGACCACGCTCGGCCGCTCGCATCAGCAGGTCGCGCAGCTCGTCGCGGAACGCTCGCGCGCCGAGGGCCGCCTCGGGCACCGACGCCGGCCACGCGGGGCCGGGCACCTCGCCGGAGGCGTGCCCCGCGAGCAGCTCGGCGAGCGCCACGTCCTGCTCCGGCCCGGAGACCAGCACCGGTGCGGGCTCGCCCAGCGCACCGGCGCGCGCCCGCAGCACGGCGAACGCGACCGCCGGTGCCGTCTGCACCAGCGGTCGGCCTGCGGTGCGTCCCAGGCGGACGGCGAGCCGGTCCCGCAGGTCGGCGGCAGCACGACGGCTCGCGGCCAGCACGAGCACGTCGTCGGGCGCGAGCCCGGCACCGACGGCGGCGGCCGCGGCCTCGAGCGCGACGGTCGTGCGGCCCGTCCCGGGGGCCCCCGTGACGAGCAGCACCGGGTCCGCCCCGGCGGCGACGCGGTCGACGACCTCCCGCTGGAGGTCGTCGAGGACGGGGCGCGCCGCGTCGCCGAGCGCCGCGCGCTCGACGAGGGGCGCCGCCACGAGCCGGGTCGTCGGTGCCGTCGTCACGCAGGGATCCCATCACGTGCCACCGACATCGGCGGCACGGCGCGCGCCGTGCCGCCCCGGGCCTGCGGACCACGCCACGCCAGGCGCGCGGGACGCTGCTCCGTCCGACGGACGTGACGTCTTCCCGCAACACGGCGTCGCTACGATTCCCGGATGACCGACGACCACGACGCCCCCGGCACGCGCTCCCGCGGGCCTCGGATGGCGCGCGCGGAGCGCAGGTCGCAGCTCCTGGCGGTCGCGCTCGACCTGTTCGCCACCGAGGGCTTCCACCACGTCTCGATGGACGACATCGCGGAGCGCGCCGAGGTCAGCAAGCCCGTGCTGTACCGGCACTTCCCGTCCAAGCTCGACCTGTACCTCGCGGTCGTCGACGAGCAGGGAGCGCAGCTCCTGGCGACCGTCGAGCGTGCGGTCGCACCCATCGAGGCGGGTCCGCTGGCCCGGGGCGAGGGCCGGGCGGTCGTGGCCGCGGTCGTCGAGGCGTACCTCGGCTTCGTGCAGGTGGCGGGCGAGTCCTCCACGCTGCTCTTCGAGTCCGACGTCACGCGGGACAGCCAGGTGCGCGGGCGCGTCGAGCGCGCGGACGCGGAGGTCACGCGCCGGATCGCCGAGGTGCTCGTCACCGTGACGGGCCGGGACCGCGGCGACGCCGACGTGCTGGCCGCGGCGCTCGTGGCGACCGCGCAGGGCGCGGCCACGTACTGGCTGCGGCACGGCGGCGGGACGGGCGTCGACCGCGTCGTCGAGCTCGTCACGAGCCTGCAGTGGCGCGGCCTCGCCGGCCTCGTGCGGCCCGACTACCCGTACGGGGACGCCTAGGATCGGGACGACCAGCCCGACGTCGTGCGTCGGGCCCCGTCCGATGAGGAGAGCCCGTGGAGATCACGATCGGCGTGCAGCACCACCCGCGCGAGCTGACGCTCGAGTCCGACCAGCCGGCGGACGAGGTCGTCGCGGCCGTGCAGGCGGCCGTCGAGGGCAGGACGTCGACGCTCGACCTGACGGACACCCGCGGGCGTCGCGTCGTCGTGCCCGCCGCCGCCCTCGGCTACGTCGAGATCGGCGCCGAGACGAAGGGCCGCGTGGGCTTCGGCCAGGTGTGACGGTACGCCCGGTGCCCGGCACGTGCCGGGCACCGGGCGTCAGGCCGTGAGGTGCAGCCGTGACATGCGGCGCGTGTGCTCGGCGGTCAGCTCGTTGAAGACCGTCGCGGGTGCCTGGGCGACGCTCTCGCGCGCCGCGACGTGCGACGCCTCGCCGTCGGTGCTGTCCGACGCACCGGCCCGGGCCAGCACGCGTGCGACCTCCGGCCGCTGCGCGACGCGCTGCACGACCCCGAGGGCCTCGCCGACGAGCCGCCGGCCCCACAGCGCGAGCCGCGACGACAGCACGTCGTCGCCCGCGCACGCGCGGTCGAGCTCGCCGACCGCGAGCTCGGTGCGCGACGCGTCGTCGAGCACGTCGGCGACGAGCCGTGCGGACTCCTCGTCCAGGCCGCGCGCGACGAGGCGGCAGAAGTCGTCGGCGACGCCGTAGCCGACGTACGCCTTGAGCAGGCGCTCGGCCCACGTGCTCGACGGCGTGCGGACGTCGAACTCCGTGAGCAGGCCGTCGAATCGCGCCAGCGCCGTGGCGGGGTCGCCGCCGAGCTCCTCGATGCGCGCGAGCACGCGGTCGCGCCGCTCCGTGCAGCACGCGGCGAGGCGGCTCAGGGCGAGCGACTGCTCGAGCCCGGGTGCCTGGCGGCTGTCCTCGGCGAGTCGGGCGAAGGCCTGGTGCTCGACGCTCGCGACGAGCCCGAGCACCTCGACGGCGTCGGCGACCTCGAGCGCGCGCACCGCGTCCGCGTCCTTGCCGCTGCGGTTGGCCGTGCGGTCGTCGGTGCGTCCCGGGCCGGTGTGCTCGGGGTACGGAGGACGGGAGCTCCCGGCGCTGGTGGTCATCCGGCGATCGTAGCGCCGCGGGGTGCGCCGCCCGCCGCCGCCCGGGTGACCGCGCGGGTGTCCGATAGACTGCCGGGGTACATCCCGTACATCGGTTGCCCGTTCGTCTCGGTTTCCCGGCCCGGCTCCCCGCCGCGGCCCTCCTCGCACGACGCGCACCCGTCCGCCGCCCGCCGGGCACGACGCCCGCGGCGCGCCGGCAGGTTGCGCCGTGGGGGGTGACGTCTACGATCGGCTGCCGGCCAACCCGCGTGGCGCAGCCCCGCTGTCGCCCGGGTCGGACGAGCGCACGACGCGCCGCCGCAGCCCGGGTGGGCACCGTGAGCCGTCACCCTGGCAGTGAAGAGCCGCACGTGACCACGGACCAGACCGTCGACACCCCCACGACCGACACCATCGACACCCCCGAGACCGGGATCCGCACCGCTGCGGACGCCGTCCCCACCGAGTCCCCGACGGGCTCGCGCCGCGCCGCCTCGGTGCAAGCCGTGGACGCCTCGTTCGCCGACTTCGACGTCCGCCCCGAGATCGTCGCCGCGCTCGCCGCGGCCGGGATCACCCAGCCGTTCCCCATCCAGGCGATGACGTTGCCGGTCGCGCTGTCCGGCCACGACATCATCGGCCAGGCCAAGACCGGCACCGGCAAGACCCTCGGGTTCGGCGTCCCGCTGCTGCACCGCGTGATCGCCCCCGGCGAGGACGGCTACGACCGGCTGCCCGCGCCGGGCGAGCCGCAGGCGCTGGTCGTCGTCCCGACACGTGAGCTCGCCGTCCAGGTCGCCGGGGACCTCGCCATGGCCTCGACGGGTCGCAAGGTCCGCATCGTCCAGGTGTACGGCGGGCGCGCGTACGAGCCGCAGGTCGAGGCGCTGCAGCGTGGCGCCGACGTGGTCGTCGGCACGCCGGGTCGCATGATCGACCTGCTCAACCAGCGCCACCTGCGCCTCAAGCACGCCACCGAGGTCGTCCTGGACGAGGCCGACGAGATGCTCGACCTGGGCTTCCTGCCCGACGTCGAGAAGCTGCTCGCGGCGACCCCGCCGAACCGCCACACGATGCTGTTCTCGGCGACCATGCCCGGTGCCGTCGTCGCGATGGCGCGCCGCTACATGTCGCAGCCCACGCACATCCGCGCGTCCGCGCCGGACGACGAGGGCCAGACGGTCAAGAACATCAAGCAGGTCGCCTACCGTGCGCACGCGCTGGACAAGGTCGAGCTCCTCGCCCGGATCCTGCAGGCCCGCGGCCGCGGCCTGACGATCGTCTTCGCGCGCACCAAGCGCACCGCCGCCAAGGTGGCCGACGAGCTGGTGGAGCGCGGGTTCGCCGCCGGCGCGATCCACGGTGACCTGGGCCAGGGTGCGCGCGAGCAGGCGCTGCGCGCGTTCCGGCACGGCAAGGTCGACGTGCTGGTCGCGACCGACGTCGCCGCGCGCGGCATCGACGTGGAGGACGTCACGCACGTCGTGAACTACCAGTGCCCCGAGGACGAGAAGACGTACCTGCACCGCACCGGCCGTACCGGCCGCGCGGGCAACAAGGGCACCGCGGTGACGTTCGTCGACTGGGACGACATCCCGCGCTGGGGGCTCATCGACAAGGCGCTCGGCCTGGGCATCCCCGAGCCGGTCGAGACGTACTCGTCGTCGCCGCACGTCCGGGAGGACCTCGACGTCCCCGAGGGCGTCACCGGTCGCCTGCCGAAGTCGCAGCAGACGCGCGCCGGTCTCGACGCCGAGGTGCTCGAGGACCTGGGCGAGACCGGCAAGCGCGGGGGTGGCGCCCGTCCCGCGCGGTCCGGCGACCGCGCCGGCCGCGGTGACGGCGCCCGGGGCGACGGCGGCCGTGGCCGCTCGGGCGGCCCGGCGCGCGAGCGCGACGGCGAGCAGCGCACCGAGAGCGACGGCGAGGGCCGTCGCCGACGCCGTGGCGGCCGTGGCCGCTCGAGCGGTGAGGCTGCCCGCACGGAGCTGGGCGAGGCCGCGCCGCAGTCCCCGCAGCGCTCCGAGCAGGCGTCCGCCGGTGACGACGGGTCGACCGGCGAGTCGACCGGTGCGCCGCGCCGTCGGCGGCGTCGCCGCTCGCGCGGCGGCAGCGGCGGCGCCGCGGGTGCTGCGGCGGACACCGGCACCGCGCCCGCCGACGCCTGAGCAGCCGCACGACGTCCGACCCGGAACGCCCCGCGCCGCACGGTGCGGGGCGTTCCGTCGTCGCGGCCGGCCCGTGACGGTCACCGGCGACCGGGCACCTCAGGAGTGGTCACACCTGTGCCCCGATCGTTCAGGTGTGGTCACACCGGTGACCACACCTGGTCGGGCTTGCGCGTCGGACGGGTCCGTCAGACCTCGCGGGCGAACGTCAGCACGGCGTCCGCGAGCAGCTGCACGGCGATCGCCGCGAGCAGCAGTCCCGCGATACGGCTGACGAGCATCGTGCCGGAGTCCTTCAGCACCCGGTGGATCGCACCGGCGAACCGCATCGACAGCCACAGGCACAGATGGACGAGCACGACGCCGAGGCCGAGGGCGACCCAGTCCGTCACCTCGCTCGACTGCTGCACGAACACCATGGTCGCCACGATCGCGCCGGGGCCGGCCAGCAGCGGCGTGCCGAGCGGCACGAGCGCGACGTTGCCCTGCGTGCCTTCCAGGCCCTCGTTGCTGTCCATCTTCCCCGTCAGCAGCTCCATCGCCACGAGGAGCAGCAGCAGGCCGCCGGCCGCCTGCAGCGCCTGCACCGAGACGTGCAGGTAGTTGAGCAGCGACTGCCCGAACAGCGCGAAGCCGACGATGACGCCGAACGCCACGAGGATCGCCTGCCGGGCGGCGCGCTTGCGCTGCTGGCGGGTCATCGAGCCGGTCAGCGCGAGGAACAGCGGCACCGTGCCCGGCGGGTCCATGATGACGAACAGCGTCACGAACACCGAGATGAACAGCTGCACGTCGAGCACGCTGCTCACGCGCCCACCACCTCCGTCGCGCCCTGCCGGACGATCTCCTCGAGCACCTGCGGGTCGGTGAGGTTCTCCCCCAGCCGGTTGAGCTTGCCCGCACCGTGGTAGTCGCTCGAGCCCGTGACGATCAGGCCGAGCCGCTCCGCGATCGCGAGCAGCCGCTCGCGCTGCGCGGGCGAGTGGTCGCGGTGGTGCACCTCGAGACCCGCGAGCCCGGCCTCGGCGAGCTCGTCGAAGACGTCGTCCGGAACGATGCGGCCGCGAGCGTCCGCGGCGGGGTGCGCGAAGACCGGCACACCCCCGGACGCGCGGATCGCCGCGACGGCCACGGGCGCCGCAGGCGCGTAGTGGTCGACGTGGTACGGCCCGTCGGAACGCAGCAGGTGCGCGAAGGCCGCGTCCCGGTCGGGCACGACGCCGCGCGCGACGAGCGCGTCGGCGATGTGCGGGCGTCCGACGACGACAGCGTCGCGCGCCTGGTCGAGCACGTCCTGCCACGTGATCGGCACGTCGCGCGCGAGGAGCTCGACGATGCTGCGGGCGCGCGTCACGCGCGACTCCGCCGCACGCGCCAGCTCGCCGGCCAGCGCGGGGTGCTCGGGGTCCTGCAGGTAGCTGAGCAGGTGCACGCTGACGCCGCGCGAGCGCGCCGAGACCTCCGTGCCGCGCACGAGCGCGATGCCGACGTCGAGCGCGGCGGCGGCGGCCTCGTCCCACCCGGCGGTGGTGTCGTGGTCGGTGAGGGCGACGACGTCGAGGCCCGCGTCACGTGCCGCGGCGACGAGCACCGCGGGGGCCTGCGTGCCGTCCGACGCGCGCGAGTGCGTGTGGAGGTCGATGCGCACCCGCCCACGCTATCCGGTCGCACCCGGGACCTCGGGCCACCGTGTCCGCTGCGGCCTGCACGGCGGTGCGATAGTGGGGACGTGAGCACCGACGAGCGCCCCGAGAACCTCACGTCCGAGACCGTGACCCCGGCCGACCACGAGCAGCGCCTCGAGGAGCGCGGCTCGAACCGGTCGCACCGTCCGCAGTCGCGGCGCTTCATCGAGTTCGTGACGTCGGGCTGGGGCGAGCGCCCGCCGTCGACGGCCGTGCGCGCCCCCGTCGCCGACCTCACGGCGGTGCGCCGCAGCGCGCTGTCCGGGCAGTTCCCCGGTGCGCGGCTCGTCGTGCCCGCCGGGGCGTTCAAGGTCCGCTCCAACGACACCGACTTCCGGTTCCGCCCGCACGCGGCGTTCGCGCACCTCACGGGCCTGGGGACCGAGCAGGAGCCGGACGCGGTGCTCGTGCTGCACCCGGTGCCGGACGGCACGGGCGACGACGGCAGCGCGCACCGCGCGGTCCTCTACATGAACCCCCTGGCGGGCCGCGACACCCCGGAGTTCTTCGCGGACACGCGCTACGGCGAGTTCTGGGTGGGTGCGCGCCCGACGCTCGAGGACGTCGCGACGACCACCGGCATCGCGACCGCGCACGTCGCGGAGCTGCGCGACGCGCTGGCGAAGGACGCCGGCGAGGGGGGCGTCCAGGTGCTCGTCGTGCCCGGCGCGGACGCCGCGGTCGAGGAGGTCGTCGCGCGGCTGCGCGGCGAGGACGAGACCGGCGAGGCGGACGCGCGCCTCGCCGAGGCGCTCGCGGAGCTGCGGCTGCTCAAGGACGCGTACGAGGTCGAGCAGATGCGCCACGCGGTCGCCGTGACGATCGAGGGCTTCGAGAAGATCGTGCGAGCGCTGCCGCGTGCGGTCGCGCACCCGCGGGGCGAACGCGTCGTCGAGGGCACGTTCCTCGGCCACGCGCGGGAGGTCGGCAACGACGTCGGCTACACGACGATCGCGGCGGCGGGCGAGCACGCCACGACGCTGCACTGGACGGACAACGACGGTCGGGTGCGACCGGGCGAGCTCGTGCTCGTCGACGCGGGCGTCGAGGTCGACTCGCTGTACACGGCCGACCTCACCCGCACGCTGCCCGTCGACGGCCGGTTCACCGACGTGCAGCGCCGCGTCTACCGGGCCGTGCTCGACGCCGCCGACGCGGGCTTCGCCGCGGCGGTGCCCGGCGCGCGGTTCCGCGACGTGCACGACGCCGCGATGCGCGTGCTCGCGGCGCGGCTCGAGGAGTGGGGCCTGCTGCCCGTCTCCGCCGAGGAGTCGCTGGACCCGGAGAACCAGCACCACCGCCGGTGGATGGTGCACGGCACGTCCCACCACCTGGGGCTGGACGTGCACGACTGCGCGCAGGCACGCGCCGAGCTGTACCTCGACGGGGTCCTGGAGCCCGGCATGGTGTTCACGATCGAGCCGGGCCTGTACTTCAAGTCCGACGACCTGCTGGTCCCGGCGGAGTACCGCGGCATCGGTGTGCGCATCGAGGACGACGTGCTCGTCACGGCCGACGGCAACGAGAACCTCTCGGCTGCCCTGCCGCGCGACCCCGACGCGGTCGAGGCGTGGATGGCGGCGCTGCGCGAGGCGTGAGGCCGGCCGTCAGGCCGTCGGTGGCGGGCCGGGCCGCGGGTCCGGCTGCGTCGTCCCGTCCGGTGCCGGGTGGACGACCGACGGGTCCGACGGCGGTGCGCCGACGGGCGGGGCCGGCGGGCGCACGGGCTCGGGCCACCCGGAGACCACTCCCCCGGTGTCGGCGAGGAGGGTGCGGGCCCGGTGCGCGTGCTCGGGCGCGCACAGCACCGAGTAGGACGTCGCGACGATCTGGCTGGACGACGCGAAGTCCCGTCGCCCCCGCGTCAACGAGTACCCGATGACGGAGAACAGCAGCCCGAACGCGCCACCGAAGAGCGCCGTGGGCAGCATGACGCCGGGTCCGCCCGACGAGAACAGCGTGAGGATCAGGCCGACGAACAGACCGAACCACACGCCGGAGAGGAAGCCTCCGAGCGCCGCGCTGGGGTACGACAGCCGACGCAGCACGCGCTCGACCATGCGCAGGTCCGTGCCGACGATCGTCACGGCGCGCACGGGGAACTCCTTCTCGGCGAGGAGCTCGACCGCCTTCTGCGCCTCCAGGTAGGTGCCGTAGGTGGCGACGGTCTCGCCCGTGGGCAGGGTCGGCGTCGTCGGGATCCGCGAGGACGACGAGAACGACATGCCCCGATCCTCCCCCACGCGCCGGGGCGCCGCCAGGCTGGGCGTCGGACCGGCGTCTAGGCTGACGGCCGTGAGCAGCGTCGGGACCCGGGTGTTCGTCGCGCGCCTCGCCGGCACCACCGTCTTCGACCCGATCGGCGACGAGGTCGGCCGGGTGCGCGACGTCGTCGTGCTCGTGCGCCTCAAGGGCGCGCCGCGCGCGGTCGGCCTGGTGGTCGAGGTACCCGGGCGGCGACGGGTGTTCCTGCCGCTGACACGGGTGACGGCCGTCGACGCCGGGCAGGTCATCTCGACGGGCCTGGTGAACATGCGCCGCTTCGAGCAGCGGGTCTCCGAGACCCTCGTGGTCGGTGAGCTCCTGGACCGCACGGTCGAGCTCGCGGACGGGTCCGGCTCGGCGCGCGTCGAGGACGTCGCGATGGAGCTGCAGCGCAACGGCGACTGGCTCGTCACCAAGGTCTTCGTGCGCCGCACCGAGCACCGCGGCGGGCTGCTGCGCCGCCGTGGCGAGACCCTGCTCGTGCCCGTCGAGGACGTCGTGGGGCTCGCCCGGCCGTCGGCCGCGCAGGGCGCGCAGCTGCTGCTGGCCCAGTACGAGGACCTCAAGCCCGCCGACCTCGCGGACGTCCTGCACGACCTGGGGGTGACGCGGCGCCTCGAGGTCGCGTCCGCGCTCGACGACGAGCGGCTGGCCGACGTCCTCGAGGAGCTCCCGGAGGACGACCAGGTCGCGATCCTCGGGGCGCTGGAGCGCAAGCGCGCGGCCGACGTGCTCGAGGCCATGCAGCCGGACGACGCGGCCGACCTGCTGGGCGGCCTGCCCGACGAGCAGGCTGCCGAGCTCCTCGCGCTCATGGAGCCCGAGGAGGCCAAGGACGTGCGGCGCCTGCTGGCGTACGAGGACAACACCGCCGGTGGTCTCATGACGACCGAGCCGGTGATCCTCGGCCCGGAGACGTCGATCGCGGCGGCGCTCGCGCACGTCCGCCGCCAGGACCTCAACCCGGCGCTCGCGTCCGTCGTGTTCGTCGCGCGCCCGCCGCTCGAGACGCCCACGGGCCGCTACATCGGGCTCGTGCACCTGCAGCGGATGCTGCGCGAGCCGCCGCACGAGTCCATCGGGCAGATCGTCGACAGCGACCTCGAGCCGGTCGCGGTCGACGCGCCGCTGCTGACGGTCACGCGCCAGCTCGCGACGTACAACCTGCTGGTGCTGCCGGTCGTCGACGAGCAGCGCCGCCTGCTGGGGGCGGTGTCGGTCGACGACGTGCTCGACCACCTGCTGCCCGACGACTGGCGCGAGACGGACGACGTGCACGTCGGCCCCCCGACACGGCCGACGCCCGTCGTGACGCGCGACGAGGTGGGCCGTGGCTGAGCGCCTCGACCAGCCGCGCACCCGCGCGCGCTCGCTGCTGCCCCGCGTGCAGGTGGGGTCGGACCGCTCCGGCCAGGTGTCGGAGCGGATCGCCCGGTTCCTCGGCACACCGCGGTTCATCGTGTGGCTCACGATCTTCTGCGTCGTGTGGCTCGCGTGGAACTCCTGGGGGCCGGTCGGGCTGCGGTTCGACAAGGCGTCGAGCGGCTTCACCGCGCTCACGCTCATGCTGTCGTTGCAGGCGTCGTACGCGGCCCCTCTCATCCTGCTCGCGCAGAACCGGCAGGCGGACCGCGACCGCGTCGCCGCCGAGCAGGACCGGCAGCGCGCCGAGCGGAACCTCGCGGACACCGAGTTCCTCGCACGCGAGATGGCGTCGCTGCGCATCGCCCTGTCCGAGGTCGCGACGCGTGACTTCGTGCGTTCGGAGCTGCGGAACCTGCTCGAGGAGCTCCAGACGGAGGCGGACGGTGACGAGCGACCCGGCGAACCCGCGGCGCGCGGCAGGTCGGACGGCTAGCCTCGCGGACGTGACCCCCCGTCGCCTCCTGCCCCCGCTCACCGCGTGCCTCGTCCTGCTGTGCGCCGCCTGCACCTCCCCGGCCGACCCCGACGCGTCGCCGTCCGCCGCCGCAGTCACGAGCGACGTCGTCGCCCTGGTCCCCGGCGGCTACGGGCAGACCGGACCCCTCGCCGAGCTGGTCGGTACCCAGCCCGACCCGACGTCCCCGTCGTACGTCGAGGACGTCCAGGCGCAGGTACGTGCGCAGGAGGAGGCGATCGCCGCCTGCATGGCGGAGCAGGGGTTCGAGTACGCCATGGCGGTGGTCGACCCGGAGGACGTCGTGCGGCCCGACCCGGACGTGCCGGTCCGGGGGTCGCGGGAGTTCGCCGAGGAGTACGGCTACGGCATCACGGATGCCCCGCCGGAGCCCGGGCAGTACACGGCCGAGTCGAGCGCTATCCCCGGGTTCTCGGAGTGGTCCCAGGCCGAGCAGGACGCCTACTGGGAGGCGCTCAACGGCCGCAGGGTCAACGAGGTGCAGGACGGGGAGGGCTCCACGACCTACGACACCGAGGGCGGCTGCCTGAACCTCGCGCAGACAGGTGGGGCGGACGACCCGTCCGCTGCGTTCGAGGAGGAGTCGTGGGAGTTCCTCGGGGCACTGCCGGACGACGGCCGGTTCGACGCGCTCGACGCCGAGTGGTCCCGTTGCATGGCGGACGAGGGGTACGAGTACGCCTCGCCGCACGCGGCGTACCGGGCCGTCGCAGACACGTCGTTCGGGGTCCCGCTCGACGACGACCACGTGCAGGACCCGGCGGCGGCGACCGAGGCCGGCGACCTCGAGATGCGCGTCGCTCTGGCCGACCTGGAGTGCCAGGTCGGGACGGACTACCTCGCTCGCTGGAGGGAGCTGAGCGACGCCGCCCAGCAGGAGTTCCTCGACGCGCACCGCGCCGAGGTCGACGCCTGGCTCGAGGCCCAGCCCTGACGCCGGCGCCACGGACCCTCGGCCCGTCCGGGTCCGTCGACGCCGCACCTACGATGGTCACGTGCCTCCCGCCGACCCCGCCGCCACCGACCCCCTGATCGACGCCGTCCGCACGGCGCTCGCCGGCGTCCAGGACCCGGAGATCCACCGGCCGATCACGGACCTCGGCATGGTGCGCTCGGTCGACCTGGAGCAGCGCGACGGTGGCGCGTTCGTCGCCGTCGGCCTGGACCTCACGACCCCCGGCTGCCCGCTCAAGGACACGCTGACACGCGACGTGACGGCGGCGGTCGCGCCCCTCGAGGGCGTCGTGGGCGTGCGCGTCGACCTGGGAGTCATGTCGGCCGAGCAGCGCGCAGCCCTGCGCACGATGCTACGCGGGACGGACGCCGAGCCGACGATCCCGTTCGCGCAGCCGGGCTCGCTCACGAAGGTGATCGCGGTCGCGTCCGGCAAGGGCGGCGTCGGGAAGTCGTCGGTGACCGCCAACCTCGCGGTCGCGATGGCAGCGGACGGTCTGCGCGTCGGCGTCGTCGACGCGGACATCTACGGCTTCTCGATCCCCCGCATGCTGGGCGTGGACCGACCCCCTACCAAGGTCGACGACATGCTGCTGCCGCCGGTGGCGCACGGCGTCAAGGTGGTGTCGATCGGCATGTTCGTGCCCGTCGGGCAGCCCGTGGTGTGGCGTGGACCGATGCTCCACCGCGCCCTGCAGCAGTTCCTCGCCGACGTGTTCTGGGGGGACCTGGACGTGCTGCTGCTCGATCTGCCGCCCGGGACGGGCGACATCGCGATCTCGGTCGCCCAGCTCCTGCCGGGCTCGGAGATCGTCGTCGTCACCACGCCGCAGCAGGCCGCAGCCGAGGTCGCGCAGCGCGCCGGTGCCGTGGCGGTGCAGACGCGGCAGCGGGTCGTGGGCGTGGTCGAGAACATGGCGTGGCTGGACCAGCCGGACGGGTCGCGGCTCGAGCTGTTCGGGTCGGGTGGTGGGCAGCGCGTGGCGGACGAGCTCGCGCGGCTGACGGGGGCCGGCGTGCCGCTGCTCGGGCAGGTGCCGCTGGACGTACGGCTGCGTGAGGCGGGTGACGGGGGGACGCCCGTGGTGCTGTCCGCCCCCGACTCACCGGGTGCCCTGGCGCTGCAGGGAGTCGCCAGGTCGCTGGCCGCGCGTCCACGGAACCTGGCGGGACGGGCACTCGACCTCACGCCCGTGGCCCGCTGATCCCGACCCCCGAGCAGCCCCCGACAGTTTCGTCAGGTCGTACGTCCGACTGTGGGAGCGCGTCCGCGCAGGTGTGACACGCATCACTTCTCACCGGGTGATTTACCGATACAGTGAACGTTCGCATGGCACCCCAACGGCGTGAAACGTTTACGAGTTGCTCGAAACACCGCGGAACGGTCATCCTGGATTGACGTTACACCTCCTTACCGGCAACGGTGTCCTGCCGGCTCCCCCGGCAACCCGTCCCTGAGGAGGATCGATGACGATCACGCGACACACGCGCCGCCGTGCGCGCGCTGTCAGCGCCGTCGCCGCGGCCACGCTGGCCGTGGGTATGGCCGTGCCGCTGGCAACGTCGGCGCAGGCCGCCGGCAGCACGCTGCAGGCCGCCGCTGCCGAGTCCAACCGCTACTACGGCGCCGCAGCCGCGAACTTCTACCTGACCAACGGCGGCATCTCGCCCATCCTCAACCGTGAGTTCAACATGATCACGGCGGAGAACGAGATGAAGGTCGACGCGATGCAGCCCAACCAGGGCCAGTTCAACTGGAACTCGGGCAACACGATCGTCAACTGGGCGCTGCAGAACAACAAGCGGGTCCGCGGGCACGCCCTGGCGTGGCACTCCCAGCAGCCCGGCTGGATGCAGAACCAGTCCGGCACCACGCTGCGCAACTCGATGCTCAACCACATCACCCAGGTCGCCGGCTACTACAAGGGCAAGATCTACGCCTGGGACGTCGTGAACGAGGCCTTCGCCGACGGCTCGTCCGGCGCACGCCGCGACTCCAACCTGCAGCGCACCGGCAACGACTGGATCGAGGCCGCGTTCCGCGCCGCTCGCGCCGCCGACCCCGGCGCGATCCTGTGCTACAACGACTACAACACGGACAACTGGTCGCACGCCAAGACGCAGGCCGTGTACAACATGGTGCGCGACTTCAAGTCGCGTGGTGTCCCGATCGACTGCGTCGGCTTCCAGGCGCACTTCAACTCGGGCAACCCGGTCCCGTCGAACTACCACACCACGCTCGGCAGCTTCGCCGCGCTGGGCGTCGACGTGCAGATCACCGAGCTCGACATCGAGGGCTCCGGCACGAGCCAGGCCGAGCAGTTCCGCGGCGTGCACCAGGCGTGCCTGTCGGTCGCGCGCTGCACGGGCATCACCGTGTGGGGCGTGCGCGACAGCGAGTCGTGGCGCTCCGGCGGCACCCCGCTGCTGTTCGACGGGTCGGGCAACAAGAAGCAGGCGTACAACTACTCGCTCGACGCGCTGAACCAGACGAGCGGCACCGTGCGTGCCACGCCCGGTGGCGTGTCCGGTGGCGGCCAGCCGACGCAGACGCCGACGCCCACGCAGCAGCCGACGCAGAACCCCACGCAGCAGCCGACCCAGCAGCCGACCGCCCAGCCGACGAACGCGCCGGCCGGCACCACGCTGAAGGCGGCGGCGGCTCGCACGGGCCGGTACTTCGGTGCCGCTGCGGCGAACTTCTACTACACCAACGGTGGCATCGCGCCGATCCTCAGCCGTGAGTTCAACATGCTCACGGCCGAGAACGAGATGAAGGTCGACGCGATGCAGCCCAACCAGGGCCAGTTCAACTGGAACTCGGGCAACACGATGGTCAACTACGCCCAGCAGAACGGCATGCGGATCCGGGGTCACGCGCTGGCGTGGCACTCCCAGCAGCCCGGCTGGATGCAGAACCAGTCCGGCCAGACGCTGCGCAACTCGATGCTCAACCACATCACCCAGGTCGCCGGCTACTACAAGGGCAAGATCTACGCCTGGGACGTCGTGAACGAGGCCTTCGCCGACGGTTCGTCCGGCGCGCGTCGTAACTCGAACCTGCAGGGCACCGGCAACGACTGGATCGAGGCCGCGTTCCGCGCCGCGCGTTCGGCGGACCCGCAGGCCAAGCTCTGCTACAACGACTACAACACCGACAACTGGAGCCACGCGAAGACCCAGGCCGTGTACAACATGGTCAAGGACTTCAAGTCCCGCGGTGTCCCGATCGACTGCGTCGGCTTCCAGGCGCACTTCAACTCGGGCAACCCGGTCCCGTCGAACTACCACGTGACGCTGCAGAACTTCGCCGACCTCGGCGTGGACGTGCAGATCACCGAGCTGGACATCGAGGGCTCCGGCACCTCGCAGGCCGAGCAGTTCCGCGGCGTGACGCAGGCCTGCCTCGGCGTGGCCCGCTGCACCGGCATCACGGTGTGGGGCGTGCGTGACACCGAGTCGTGGCGCTCGTCCGGCACCCCGCTGCTGTTCGACGGCTCGGGCAACAAGAAGGCCGCGTACAACTACGTGCTCGACGCCCTCAACGCCGGCTCCGGCCAGGCCGACCCCGGTGACGGTGGCGGCGACAACGGTGGTGGCGACAACGGCGGTGGCGACAACGGCGGCGGTGCGACCGGCGGCTACGACAGCGGCAGCTACGTCAACAACGGCTGCACCGTCTCCTGGACGCGCACCAACGACTGGAGCGACCGGTTCAACGTCACCTACACCGTGACGGGCAAGTCGAACTGGTCGGTGACCGTGCACCCGAACTCCGGGCAGTCGATCCAGAGCTCCTGGAACGCCGCCCGCTCGGGCAACACGTTCACCCCGGCCGGTGGCAACTCGTTCGGCGTCACCTGGTACAAGGGCTCGTCGAACAACGGCTGGATCCCGTGGGGCATCTGCTCCTGACGGTCTGACCCGCCCGGCCCCCGGCCGGCAGCAGTGACACGACGGGCGTGGTGCCTCGAGCACCACGCCCGTCGTACTGCATGCGCACAGTGCGCCGCGATGTTGATTCCTGTTCGATCGTGGTGGATACTGTCGCCATGCTCGCGTCCCAGAGGCAGGAGCGGATCCTCGCGACGGTCCGCGCGCACGGCGCCGCACGCGTCGCGGACCTCGTCGTCGCGCTCGACGTCTCCGACATGACGGTGCGACGCGACATCGCCGAGCTCGCGCGCGCCGGGCTCGTGCGGCGCGTCCACGGTGGCGCCGTGGCCCCCGACCTGCCGGCCCGCTCGACCGACGAGCCGGGGTTCGAGGCCAAGCGCACCTGGTCGTCGGTCGAGAAGACCGCGGTCGCGCGCGCCGCCCTCGCGGACGTCGAGCCCGGCCAGTCCCTCGCCGTGTCCGCGGGCACCACCACGTGGCTCCTCGCGACGATGATCGCCGCCGAGCCGGCGCTGCGCCCGCTCACCGTCGTCACCAACGGCCTGCGCGTCGCGGACGCCCTCCACGGCGTCGAGGACGTCGACGTCGTCCTCACCGGCGGCTCGCGCACACCGTCCGACGCGCTCGTCGGCCCGGTCGCCGACGCCACCCTGCGCGACCTGCGCGTCGACCGCACCTTCCTCGGTGTGCACGGCCTCGACGCGGACGGGCCGACCACCCCCAACCTCGCCGAGGCCGCGACCGACCGCGCCCTGCTGCGCTGCGCCGCCGCCGGCACCGTCCTGGCCGACCACACCAAGTGGGGCGTCGTCGGGCTCGCCCGCATCTGCGCGTGGGACGACGTGGACACCGTCGTCGTCGACGACGACCTCGACGCCGACGCCCGACGCCACCTCGCCGCCGCGGCCGGGCGGCTCGTCCTCGCCTCCCCCGCCCCTGGAGACCCGCAGTGAGCACCCCCCTGAGCAGCCCGGCGACCGCCGAGCCCGACGCCGCCCGCGTCCGCCGCACGTCCACCCGCCTCGCCGACGGCCGCGAGCTCGTCTACTACGACGACTCCGAGCCGTACGTCTCCGGCGCCGCCACCCGCCGCCTCGACGACCCGCGCCCGCTGCCCGACCGGTTCGCGCCCGTCATGGGCGCCGACGGCGCCGCCCACCCGGTGACCGGCCCGGAGCTGCGGCTCGACCCGCTCACGGGCGAGTGGATCCCCATGGCCGCGCACCGCATGAACCGCACGTTCCTGCCGCCGGCCGACGCCAACCCGCTCGCCCCTGCGGCGCCGGGCGCCGCCTACCAGGACGGCGAGATCCCGGACACCGACTACGACGTCGTGGTCTTCGAGAACCGCTTCCCGTCGCTGCTGACGGTGCCGGGCGCCGACGACGCGACCGAGCTCGTCGCGGGCGAGCCGCTGTGGCAGCGTCGGCCCGCCGGCGGTCGGTGCGAGGTCATCTGCTTCTCGTCCGACCCCACGGCGTCCCTCGCGACCGTCGGGCCGCGGCGCATGCGGACGGTCGTCGAGGCGTGGGCCGACCGCACGCGCGCGCTCAGCGAGCTGCCCGGGGTCGAGCAGGTCTTCTGCTTCGAGAACCGCGGCAAGGAGATCGGCGTCACGCTGCACCACCCCCACGGGCAGATCTACGCGTTCCCCTACGTCACGCCGCGCACGCGGACGATGCTGCGCCAGGCGCGCGCGCACCACGACGCGACCGGCCGCGTGCTGCTGCGCGACGTCCTCGACGCCGAGCTGCGGCACCGCGAGCGCGTCGTGCTGGAGTCGGAGCACTGGGTCGCGTACGTGCCGTACGCCGCGCGCTGGCCCGTCGAGGTGCACCTGGCGCCGCGACGCGACGTGCCGGACCTCCCGGCCCTGACGAACGCCGAGCGGGCCGACCTGGCGACCACCTACCTGACGCTGCTGGACCGCCTCGACCGGTTCTTCGTCGGCGACGACGGCCCGGTCCCGCTGCCGTACATCAGCGCCTGGCACCAGGCGCCCGTGCGCGAGGGCCGCGAGCTGTCGCGCCTGCACCTGCAGGTCTTCTCGGTGCTGCGCGCACCCGGGCGCCTGAAGTACCTGGCGGGCGTCGAGTCCGCGATGGCCTCGTGGGTCAGCGACACGACGCCCGAGCGCATCGCGCACCGGCTGCAGGAGATCGCGTGAGCACCCGCCCCGCCACCCCCACCCCCGTCGAGCACCCGACCCGGAGCACCCCGTGACGACACCCGCCTGGTCCGACGTCTGGGACCGCGCCGAGGGCGACGCACGTGCGCGCGACCTGTTCGCGCGGACGTTCGGCACCGCGCCGCAGGGCGTGCGGTCGGCGCCGGGACGCGTCAACCTCATCGGCGAGCACACCGACTACAACGACGGGCTCGCGCTGCCCATCGCGCTGCCGCACCGCACGTACGCCGCCGTCGCGCGGCGCGACGACGACCTCGTGCGCCTGGTGTCCGCGCAGGAGCCGACGGGCGTGCGCGAGGTGCGCCTCGCGGACGCGGCGCCGGGGACCGTGAGCGGGTGGGCCTCGTACGTCGTCGGCGTCGCGTGGGCGCTGCGCGAGGCCGGGCACGACGTCGGCGGGTTCGACGTCGCGATCGACTCGTGCGTGCCGTTCGGCGCCGGGCTGTCCTCGTCGGCCGCGCTCGAGGCGTCCGTGGCCGTCGCGCTCGACGCGCTGCACGGCCTGGGGCTCGCCGGCGAGGTCGACCCCGCGGGCGCACCGACGGACGACGCGGGCCGGGCGGTGCTCGCGACCCTGTGCGTGCGCGCCGAGAACGAGATGGCCGGCGCCCCCACCGGTGGCATGGACCAGGCCGCGTCGCTGCGCGCCCGCGCGGGCCACGCCCTGCTGCTCGACTGCCGCGACGGGCGCGTGCGCCACGTGCCCCTCGACCTCGCCGCGCACGGGCTCGCGCTGCTCGTGGTCGACACGCGCGCCGAGCACGCGCACGTCGGCGGCGAGTACGCGCAGCGCCGGGCCGCGTGCGACGAGGCCGCCCGGCGTCTCGGCGTGGCGTCGCTGCGGGACGTCGTCGACGGGCCCGCAGCGCTCGACGCGCTGACCGGCGGCCCCGACGGGGACGTGCTCGCGCGCCGCGTCCGGCACGTCGTCACCGAGATCGCGCGTGTCACGGCGTTCGTCGACGCGCTCGACGCCGGGGACGTGCGCGCCGTCGCACCGCTCATGGACGCGTCGCACACCTCGCTGCGGGACGACTACGAGGTGTCCTGCCGCGAGCTCGACGTCGCGGTCGACGCAGCTCGACGGGCCGGCGCGCTCGGCGCCCGCATGACGGGCGGGGGGTTCGGAGGGTCAGCGATCGCGCTGGTCCGTGCCGGCGACGTCGCGCGCGTCGCCGGAGCGGTCGCGGCCGCGTTCGCCGGGCAGCACCTGGCGCCGCCCGCCCTCACGGTCGCGGTCGCAGGCCCTCCCGCGGGATGAGCGCACGTCCGACCATGGTCTGACGTGCACGTCGGCGGCCCCCGCTAGCGTTCCCCGCGAGGGGCCGCACCCGCGCCACCTCGTCGCAGCCCGTCCCCGCACGAGGAGCACACACGCAGTGGTCCGTCGCTACGTCTTCCCCGCCCTGCGCATCCTCGTCTGGGCGGTCATCGCGGTCGCGCTGGTGCGCATCGCGTTCGCCGGCGCGGACGTGAGCACCGAGGCGACGGGAGCCGTGCCGACGGGGCAGGTGGTCGAGCCGACGGTCACGGCCTCGACGGCGACGATCACCAACGCCGTCACCGTACGGGCCTCGGTCGTCGCCGACCCGGCCGTCGCGGTGCGCGCGACGCTCGCGGGCACCGTCTCCAAGCTGCTCGCGGCCGACGGCCAGGCCGTCGCGGTCGGCACGCCCATCCTCGAGGTACGCCAGGAGACGCCGCAGGACCCGGTCACGAGGACCGACCCCGAGACCGGCGAGGTGACGGTCACCGAGCGCAAGCCCAAGGTCGTGGTCCAGCAGGTCACCAGCCCCGTCGCCGGCACGCTCGCCCTGCCCACGCTCAAGGACCAGGTGGTGTCCGTGGGCGACACGGTCGGCACCGTGGCCCCCGGGACGCTGTCGGTCTCCGGCACCCTCACGCCCGACCAGCAGTACCGGCTGGTCGGGGCACCGGCCGAGGCCACCGTGACGCTCAAGGGCGGGCCTGCACCGTTCACCTGCAGCGGCCTGCGGATCGGCGCGGCCGCGCCGCCGGCGAGCCCCCCGGACCCGAACCTGCCGGACACCACCACGACCCCGTCCGGGACCGTCACGTGCTCCCTCCCGGGCGAGGTGACCGCGTTCCCCGGGCTCGGCGCCGACCTGGAGATCGTCAACGGCACCGCGGAGGACGCCGTGGTGGTCCCCGTCTCCGCCGTCCAGGGCACCGTCCAGCGCGGCAACGTGTGGGTGGTCGCGGAGGAGGGCGCCGAGCCCGAGCAGCGCGAGGTCGGGCTCGGGCTGACGGACGGCGAGGTCGTGCAGATCACCGAGGGGCTCGCCGTCGGTGACCTGGTGATGCAGTTCGTGCCCGTGAAGAGCGACGACCCGGGTGCCGAGTGCGACGACCCGATGCTCGACGACCCGGCGGTGTGCGAGGGATGAGCCTGCTCGAGCTCACCGGGGTCACCCGGTCGGTCCGGCTGCCCGACGACCGGCTGCTGGAGATCCTGCGCGGCGTGACGCTGAGCGTCGACACGGGCGAGCACGTCGCCGTCGTCGGCCGCTCGGGCACCGGCAAGTCCACGCTCCTCAACATCCTCGGCCTGCTGGACGCCCCGACCGACGGCGAGTACCTGCTCGAGGGCACCCCGATCGGGCGGCTGTCCGCGCGCGAGCGCACCCGGCGGCGCGGCCGTGACTTCGGGTTCGTGTTCCAGCAGTTCAACCTGCTGCCGGGGCGGACGGCGCTCGAGAACGTCGCGGCGCCGCTCATGTACGCCTCCGGCTGGCAGTTCTGGCGCCGGCGCACCCTCGCAGCCGACATGCTGGACCGCGTCGGCCTCGGCGACCGGCTCGAGACCATGCCGGAGAAGCTGTCCGGCGGCGAGCAGCAGCGCGTCGCGATCGCGCGCGCCCTCGTCCGCGGACCGCGCGTGATCCTCGCGGACGAGCCGACCGGCGCGCTCGACGTCGAGACCGGGCAGGAGGTCATGAGCCTGCTCGACGAGATCGCGTCGATGACGGGAGCGGCCCTCGTCACCATCACCCACGACCTCGCCGTCGCCGCCCGCGCGCAGCGCCACTACCGGCTCGCCGAGGGCGTGCTCGTGCCCGTCGACCTCGGCGGCGCCGGCCACGAGTGGGTGGGCGACGTCCCGACGCTTCCCGGTGCACGCGCGCTGCCCACCGGGCGGGTCGACGGCGTGCCCGAGCTCGCCCGCCCCGTCCCCGCGCAGGTCGAGCCGTGACCGGGCTGGTCGGAGCGGTCGTCGAGGCGTGGGACGAGCTGCGCCTGCACAAGCTGCGCGTCCTGCTCGCGCTCGTCGGCGTCGCCGCCGCCGTCATGGCGATCACCGCGGTCACGGCCGCCGTCGAGATGCTCAGCCAGGGCTACAAGGAGTCCTTCGAGCGGGACGTCGGGCGCCAGGTGACGCTCCAGATCGACGCCTGGCCGATGGGTCAGGACACCACGCCGCCCGCCGACCTCGACGCGACCTACGACATCGCGCTCCAGCGTTACGGCATCACGTGGGCCACGCGCGACTGGAGCACGTCCGCGCCGTTCCGCTTCCCCGGCGGCACGCAGTCCGTCGAGGTGCGCGCCGTCGACCCCGACCTAGGGACGATGCAGCGCGTCTCCGTCGACGAGGGGCGCTGGTTCACCGACGCCGACGTCGAGGCGTACGCACCGCTGCTCGTCGTCAACGAGGCCTTCCTCGAGGCCCTGGGCGTCCAGGACCTGACGTCACGTCCCACCGTGCTGCTCGGCGACGACACCCCCGTGCGAGCCACGATCGTCGGCGTCACCCCCACCCGCTGGGAGGGGGAGATGCCCTCGACCTTCGTGCTGTACGAGCAGCTCGTCCGCTGGTACACGCCCGAGAGCAGCGGCTGGGGCCAGCCCGTGCCGGCCCTCAAGGTCTGGGTCCCGCCGGAGGCGGCCGACGACCTGGCGCCGCGCCTCCAGCGCGACGTCGCCGCGGTCCTGCCCGGCTGGGAGGTGCAGGTCTGGGACAACCGGAGCGACGGGTTCGGCACGCTCGACGGCGCCGCGCGGTGGGTGGCGCTGGGCATCGGCGCCTTCGCGCTGCTGCTCGGAGGCCTCGGCCTGGTGAACATCGCGCTCGTCACCGTCCGGCACCGCATCCGGGAGATCGGGATCCGCCGGTCGTTCGGTGCCACGTCGGGGCGCATCTTCTTCGGCGTCCTCATGGAGTCGGTCGTCGCCACGGTCGTGGCCGGGCTCGCGGGCGTCGTGCTCGCGGTGGCCGTCATCAAGAACATCCCGGTCGACGTGCTGTTCGGCGGCGGCATCCAGGACATGCCGCCGTTCCCCGTGTCCGCCGCGCTCGTCGGCATGGCGTGCGCGACCGGTGTCGGGGCGCTCGCCGGTGCCATCCCGGCCACCGTCGCGGTCCGGGTCAAGGTCATCGACGCGATCCGGTACTGACCGGCCGCGGCGCCGACCCGCATCCCGCGCCGAAGGTCCGACCCCGGTACCCCAACCCTGCGCCGACGTCCTCCTCGGGGCCGCCGAACGTCATCCCGCGGTCGGACCCGGCGCGCCCCGCGCTTCGATATGGTCACTTTCGTCCCCGTCGACAGCGCCCTGACTCCCGTCAACGGTCCCCTCGAAAGGCATGCTGATGCGTCGCACCCCCGCCCTCCCCTCCCTCGCCGCCGCCACTGTCGTGGCGCTCGCCCTGGCGGGGTGCACCGGCGGCACCTCCTCCGCGTCGGCCGAGGACGGCGGGCCGATGACCGCGTTCTACGAGAAGCTGGGCGGCTCGTTCGAGGACGAGGACTACGAGCGCCAGCAGCGCGAGATGGAGGAGATCATCGCCGCCTGCATGGCCGAGCAGGGCTTCGAGTACACCCCCGCCGAGCCGGTGAGCATGGAGGAGCCGGAGGGCCTGCCCGAGTGGGACTCGAAGGAGTACGCGGAGCAGTACGGGTACGGCGCGACCACGAGCGACGAGATCTACGGTGGCGGCGAGGAGTACGTGGACCCCAACGCCGACTACCTCGCGACGATGTCCGAGAGCGAGCAGACCGCCTTCTACGAGGCGCTCTACGGCACGCCGCCCGAGGTCGACCCCGAGGCCGACCCGGAGGCCGAGATCGAGTACAACTGGGAGGAGAACGGCTGCTCGGGCAAGGCGTCGCACGAGGTCTACGAGCAGCAGGGCGGCATCTGGGAGGACCCCGAGTTCACCGCGCTCTCCGACGAGATGAGCACCGAGTGGGAGGCCGTCCTCGACGACCCGAAGGTCAGCGCTGCGCAGGACAAGTGGGTGGAGTGCATCGCGGACGCCGGCTTCGACTTCTCGAGCCCCGACGAGCCGCAGCAGGCGATCTACGACGAGCTCAACGCCCTCTACGAGGCGGCAGCACCGGACGCCGAGGGCGACGTCGAGGGCGAGGTCGACCCCGAGGCGTCGTTCGAGCCGGACCCGGCGGCGATGGCCGAGCTGAAGGAGAAGGAGCTCGAGCTCGCCGCCGCGGACTACGCGTGCAAGGAGTCCTCGGGCTTCACCAAGGCGCAGAACGACGCCTACGCCGCGATCGAGCAGCAGATGTGGGACAAGTACGGCGAGCGCCTCGAGGCCATCGCCGCGAAGTACGAGTCGGAGAAGTGAGGCCGGCGTCGCGACCGAGGACGACACCGTGAACATCTCCACCCACGTCAGCGGCGGACGCCGGACGATCGTCGCCATGGCCGTCGTCGCGGTCCTGTGCCTGACCCTCGGCCTGCTGCTGTCGCGGCTGATCGTCTCACCGGGGCAGGCCGCGGCGAACGCCGCCCCCCCGACCGCCGGCCCGATCTCGGTGCCGGTCGAGAGCCGGGTCATCGGGAACGAGGTCGTGCTCCGCGGGGACGTCGGCTACGACGACCCCGTGGCACTGACCATCGAGACCGGCGACCTCGGCGGTGCGGCCGTCGTGACCGGCCAGGTCAAGGAGGTCGGTGCCACCGTCGACGCGGCGTCGGTCGTCCTCGAGGTCGTCGGGCGTCCTGTGATCGCGCTGCCGGGTGACCTGCCGACGTACCGCACGCTGCGCGCCGGGGTCTCCGGTCCCGACGTGCAGCAGCTGAAGGCCGCGCTGCGCGCCGTGGGTCTCGACGGGGGCGACCCCGCCGGCGCCACGTACGACGCGGCCGCCGCGGCGGGCGTCCGCGCGCTCTACCAGAAGGTCGGGTACGAGGCGCCGACCGGCGGCGACGAGGTGAAGGACGCGGTCAAGGCCGCCCAGGAGAACCTCACCTCCGCGCAGTCGGAGGTCCGCTCGGCGGAGTCCGCGGTCGCCGCGGCCGCCCGCGCCGGCAACGGCTCGTCCGTCACCGAGCTCGACGGCCAGGTCCGCGTCGCCGAGGCGCGTCTGGCGTACCTCGACGAGCAGTGCGCCCAGCCCGTCGACCCGGAGAACCCGGCGTCCGTCGACTGCACGCCGCCGGCGCGCGTCGAGGCCGAGGCGGCGCTCGCCTCCGCCCGCGCGGCCCGCGCGGCCGCCGACGCCGCCCCCGACACGACGGCCGAGCGTGAGGCCGTCCGTGCGGCCCGGGACCGGCTCACCGCCGCCCGCCAGGCACTCGGCGAGGCGCAGGAGGCGGCTCTGACCCCGCTGCCGGCGACGGAGGTCGTGTACCTGCCGTCGCTGCCGCGACGCGTCGACGCGGTCTCGGTGCAGCGCGGTGGCGTCGTGCAGGGCAAGTTCATGAGCGTCTCGGGAGCCACGGTGCAGATCACGGCCTCCGCGTCGCGCGCCGACGCCGAGCTCATGCAACCCGGTACCGCGGGCAGCATCACCGTCGACGGTGCCGAGGTGCCCGTCACGGTCGCCGAGGTCACGGTGCCGGACGCCGCTGCCGCCGCGGGCGACGGCGGAGGCGACGGCGGCGACGGTGACGCGAAGGCCCCCACGGGCGAGCGTCGTCAGGTCGTCTTCACCGTCGGCGAGCTCACGGCCGAGCAGCTGGCGTCGCTGCAGGGCAGCAACGTGCGCGTCCGGGTCCCCGTGAGCTCCACGGACGGCGCGGTGCTCGCCGTACCGCTGGCCGCCCTGACGGCAGGTCCGGGCGGGGAGAGTCGCGTGGAGCTCCTGCAGGACGGCGAGAGCCGTCTCGTCGAGGTCACGACGGGCCTGGCCGCCGGCGGCTACGTCGAGATCAAGGCCTCGAAGGCACCGCTGGAGGAGGGCGACCTGGTGGTCGTCGGCGTCTCCGCGGACACCGACGAGGGCGAGGACACCGCCGAGGATCCGGACGCGGACGCGGACGCCACGAAGGAGGAGGAGTGACCGTCCTCGACCTGCTCGACGCGCCGCAGGGGGGCGCACCGGGCGGGTCCGAGCAGGTCCCGCCGGTCGTGGAGCTGCGGGGGGCCGCTCGTCAGTTCCCCGGCGAGCCGCCGGTGCACGCCCTCCACCCGGCGGACCTGCAGGTCCGCGCGGGCGAGTACCTGTCCGTCGTCGGCCCGTCCGGGTCCGGCAAGTCCACGCTGCTCAACCTGCTGGGGCTGCTCGACCGACCCTCCGACGGGGAGTACCTGCTCGACGGCATCCCCACGGCCCGCGCCGGGGAGCGCGAGCGCGCCGCGTTGCGCGCACAGCACATCGGGTTCGTCTTCCAGGCGTTCCACCTGCTGCCGCACCGCACCGTGCTGGAGAACGTCCTGCTCGCGACCATCTACAGCGGCGTGCCGCGTGCGGAGCGGCGGGACCGCGCGGTCGAGGCGCTCGCCCGCGTCGGCCTCAGCCACCGGCTCGACTTCCGGCCCACGGTCCTGTCCGGCGGTGAGCGCCAGCGCACCGCCATCGCACGCGCGGTCGTCTCGCAGCCTCGCGTGCTGCTGGCGGACGAGCCGACGGGCAACCTCGACTCGGAGAGCTCGGCCGCCGTGCTCGAGCTGTTCGACGAGCTGCACGCCGGTGGTCTCACGCTCCTGGTGATCACGCACGAGGACGATGTCTCGGCACGCGCCCAACGGCGCGTCCGGATCGCCGACGGGTACCTGCGGGAGATCGCATGACCACCGTCTCGCGCCACGTGCCGCGCGTCGACCGGTTCGGCGTGAGCGACCTGCTCGCCGAGGCGGCCGCCGGCATCGGCGCACGCCCCGGGCGACTCGTGCTCACCATCCTCGGCACGGTTCTCGGTATCGCCTCCGTCGTGGTCACCGTGGGCCTCGCGCAGACGGCGGCGGGCCAGATCAACAAGCAGTTCGACGCGGTCGCGGCCACCCAAGGCGTGGCCGAGCCCGCGACGTCGTCGGGCATGAACGGCGAGCGCGCCCTCGGCTCCCTGCCCTGGGACGCGCCCGAGCGCGCCGAGCGGCTCAACGGCGTCGAGGCGGCCGCCCTCGTCTCCGAGCTCGACACCACTGGCCTCGACGTCACCGCGGTGCCCGTGCACGACCCGTCGGCCGCCCGGGTCACCAGCCCGTCCGTGGTCGCGACGAGCGCCCACGCCCTGGAGTCGCTCGGCGGACGCGTCGTGCAGGGGCGGTACTTCGACGCCGGTCACGACACGCGCGCCGACCGTGTCGTCGTGCTCGGCGCCGACGCCGCACGTCGGCTGGGGGTCGTGCGCGTGGACCGCCAACCGTCGATCTTCATCGGCGACCGGGCCTACCAGGTCGTGGGCGTCGTCGACGGGTTCGTCCGCAGGACCGACCTGTCCTCCGCGGTGATCCTGCCCAACGGCACGGCCCGCGCCGAGCTCGGACTGACCACCCCCGAGGAGCTGCACCTGCATCTGGCCGTCGGCGCCGGGCCCGTCGTCGGGTCGCAGCTGCCGACGGCGCTCGCACCGAACTCGCCGGAGACGATCACGGTCAAGGTGCCGTCCGCGGGCTCGTCGGTCCGCGAGAACGTCCAGGCGGACATCAACGCGATCTTCCTCGCCCTCGGCGGCGTCGCGCTGCTCATCGGCGGTGTCGGCATCGCGAACGTCACCCTGCTGTCGGTGCTCGAGCGTGTCGGCGAGATCGGTCTGCGTCGTGCCCTCGGCGCGACTCGTCGGCAGATCGGCGCGCAGTTCATGGTCGAGTCGGTGGTGGTCGGGCTGCTGGGCGGCCTCGTCGGGGCGGCGCTCGGGGTGGCGGTCGTCACGATCGTGTCGGCCGCGCAGCAGTGGACACCGATCCTCGACCTGCGCATGGTCGGCGTGGCCGCGCTGTCCGGCGGGCTCATCGGGCTGCTCGCGGGCCTCTACCCGTCGCTCAAGGCCGCCTCGATCGAGCCGATCTCGGCCCTCCGCGGCGGCGTCTGACCCGGACGCGACCCGGCCGATGTCGGGCGCGACCCGGCCGATGTCGGGCCCGGGCGATCGGTCAGAGGTCGTACTCGACGACGAGGGGGGCGTGGTCGCTGAACCGGGCGTCGTACGTCGCCGCGCGGTCGACGGTCGCGGTGCGGGCGAGAGCTGCGAGCGCGGGCGTCGCGAGCTGGTAGTCGATGCGCCAGCCGGCGTCGTTGTCGAACGCCTTGCCGCGCCAGGACCACCACGTGTACGGCCCGGGTCCGGGTCCGGCGAGGTCGCGCCCGAGGTCGCGCCAGCCGAGCTCGTCGAACCAGCGGTCCAGGTAGGCACGCTCCTCCGGCAGGAAGCCGGCCTTCGTCAGGTTGCCCTTCCAGTTCTTGATGTCGACCTCGCGGTGGGCGATGTTCAGGTCGCCCGCGACGACGGCGCGTCCACCGGCAGCGGCGATCGCCGCGAGACGGTCCGTGACGTGCGCGAGAAAGGCGTACTTCTCGTCCATCGAGGGCGTGCCGACGGTGCCCGAGTGCAGGTACGCCGAGACGACGGTCAGGGTCGTGGCGGGGCGTCCGTCCTCCGCCGGAACCTCCAGGTCGGCCTCGACCCACCGCCCGGCATCGCCCGTCACACCGGTGCCGAGCCCGACCCGCACGGCGCTCATCGGCAGCCGCGACGCGATCGCGACGCCCGCGCGGCCCTTGGCGTTCCCGGCCTCGTGGGCGAGGTGCCAGCCGTCCGGTGGCAGGTGGTCGGCGAGGATCTCGTCCGACCCGCGCACCTCCTGCAGCAGCAGCACGTCCGGCTTGCGGACGTCGAGCCACTCCCCCATGCCGCGGCGGAAGGCCGCCCGGATCCCGTTGACGTTGACGCTGGCGACGGTGAGCACGCCGTCATCCTGCCCCATGGCACCGACACCCCGGGGCGCGGCGGGACGTCGCGCTCGTCACGCACCGACGTCCCGCTGCGGGGGCTCACTCCCCCGCGTACGCGGCCTCGAGCGGGGCGATCTCGAGCTTGCGCATCTGCAGCATCGCCGCCGTCGCGCGCTGGACGCCGTCGGCGTCGGGACGCGACAGGATCTCGTCCAGCGCCCGCGGCACGACCTGCCAGGACACGCCGAACCTGTCCTTCAGCCAGCCGCACTGGCTGTGCTCGCCGCCACCGGCGACGAGCGCCTCCCAGTAGTGGTCGACCTCCTCCTGGGTGTCGACGCCCAGGTAGAAGGAGAACGCCTCGTCGAGCGTGAACGCCGGGCCTGCCGTGAGGATCGTCACGGGGTGCCCGTCCAGCTCGAGCTCGATGACGAACGGGGTGCCCGGCGCGACGTCCGGGATCCCGTCGGCCGCCTCGACGACGCGCGTGATGCGCGACCGCGGCACGACCGAGACGTAGAACTGCGCGGCCTCGTGGCCGTCCTTGGCGAACCACAGGTGCGTGCGGACCATGCCCATCGTGGGCTCCTCTCGTCGGTGGTCGCCGGTACCGACTCCCCCCACCCCGACAACTCACCGCCTACCGGAACGTGGGTCACCGCTACACCCACCGTCCGGTGAGTCAGGTTCCGGTCGGCGGCGAGGGGTGGGGCGTGCGAGGGCCCCGGCCGCCGGATGGCGGACCGGGGCCCTCGGGACGAGCTGTGCGGGCGTGGCGCGCGGGGGTCAGCCCGCGTGGCGCTCCGCGGTGGCGACGACGTTGGCGAGGAGCATCGCGCGGGTCATCGGTCCGACCCCGCCGGGGTTGGGCGAGACCCACGAGGCGACCTCCCAGACGCCGGGGTGCACGTCGCCGACGATCCGGCCCTTGCCGGTCTGCGGGTCGATCTCGCGCGAGACGCCGACGTCGACGACCACGGCACCCGGCTTGACGATGTCCGCCGTGACGACGCCGGGCACGCCGGCGGCCGCGATGACGACGTCGGCGTTGCGGGTGTGCTCGGCGAGGTCCGCGGTACCGGTGTGCGTGAGCGTCACCGTCGCGTTGACGGCGCGCCGCGTGAGCAGCAGGCCGATCGAGCGACCGACCGTCACGCCACGCCCGACGACGACCACGTCGGCACCCTCGAGCGGCACGCCGTGCCGCTCGAGGAGCTCGACGATGCCCGCGGGCGTGCACGGCAACGGCGAGGTGACCTCCTCGTTGACGCGCAGCACGAGGCGGCCGAGGTTGGTCGGGTGCAGGCCGTCGGCGTCCTTGTCGGGGTCGACGAGCTCGAGCACGCGGTTGGTGTCGATCCCGCGCGGGAGCGGGAGCTGCACGATGTACCCGGTGCACGCCGGGTCGTCGTTGAGCCGCCGCACCGCGGCCTCGATGTCGGCCTGGGTGGCGTCGGCGGGCAGCTCCTCGCGGATGGAGGCGATGCCGACCTCCGCGCAGTCGCGGTGCTTGCCCGCGACGTACGAGTGCGAGGCCGGGTCGTCCCCGACGAGGAGCGTGCCGAGGCCGGGCACCACACCGCGCGCGGCGAGCGCCGCGACACGGGTGGTGAGCTCGGCCTTGATGGCGGCCGCGGTGGCCTTGCCGTCGAGCTTCTGCGCGGTCATGGACGTCTCCGCTCAGTACTGCCGGAGGCCGGGGTACAGCGGGAAGCGCTCGGTGAGCACCTTGACCCGGGCGCGCAGCGCCTCGACATCGGCGTCGACACCACCGATGAGCGCCTCGGCGATGATGTCCGCGACCTCGGTGAACTCCTCGTCGCCGAAGCCGCGAGTGGCGAGCGCCGGGGTGCCGATGCGCAGGCCCGACGTGGTCATCGGCGGGCGCGGGTCGTTGGGCACCGCGTTGCGGTTCACCGTGATGCCGGCGGAGTGCAGGAGGTCCTCGGCCTGCTTGCCGTCCAGGGGCGACTCGCGCAGGTCGACCAGCACGAGGTGCACGTCGGTGCCGCCGGAGCGCACCGCGACACCCGCGTCCTTCGCGTCCTGCCGGCTCAGGCGCTCGGCGACGATCCGCGCACCGCGCAGGGTGCGCTCCTGGCGGTCGCGGAACTCCGGGGTGCCGGCGACCTTGAACGCCGTGGCCTTGGCGGCGATGACGTGCATGAGCGGGCCGCCCTGCTGGCCGGGGAAGACCGCCGAGTTGATCTTCTTCGCGAGGTCGGCGTCGTTGGTGAGGATGAAGCCCGAGCGGGGGCCGCCGATCGTCTTGTGCACGGTGGACGACACCACGTGCGCGTGCGGGACGGGGCTCGGGTGCACGCCTGCGGCGACGAGGCCGGCGAAGTGCGCCATGTCGACCCACAGGTACGCGCCGACCTCGTCGGCGATCTCGCGGAACTTCGCGAAGTCGAGCTGACGGGGGTACGCCGACCAGCCGGCGATGATGACCTTGGGCCGGTGCTCGAGGGCCAGGCGGCGGACCTCGGCCATGTCCACGAGGGACGTCTCGGGGTCCACGCCGTAGGCGACGATGTCGTAGAGCCGACCGGAGAAGTTGATCTTCATGCCGTGCGTGAGGTGGCCGCCCTGGTCCAGCGCCAGGCCGAGGATCGTGTCGCCGGGGCGCGCGATGGCGTGCAGCACCGCCGCGTTCGCGGTGGCACCGGAGTGCGGCTGGACGTTCGCGAACTCCGCGCCGAACAGGGCCTTGGCCCGCTCGATCGCGATGGTCTCCGCGACGTCGACCTCCTCGCAGCCGCCGTAGTAGCGGCGGCCCGGGTAGCCCTCGGCGTACTTGTTGGTCAGCACCGAGCCCTGCGCCTGCAGGACGGCGAGCGGCACGAAGTTCTCGGACGCGATCATCTCGAGGGTGTGCTGCTGGCGGGCCAGCTCGCGGTCGAGGACCGCGGCGATCTCCGGGTCGAGCTCGGAGAGGTTCTGGTCGAGCACGTTGTCGCTCATGCAGGGGCTCCTGTCGCAGTCAGCTGTGCGGGTCGCGAACGGCGCACCGCACACACGCGGGTGTGGGGTGACCGTGGGCCCAGGCGTCCGACCCGTTGGTCCAGCTGCTGCGTCGCTCCCCGGTGGTGCCCCACCTGCTGCGCCAGTCGCGACCCGCACAGCCTAGCAACCGTCAGGCGGTGGTGGGCTCGTGGTTCACGGCCCTCCGCCACCTGCCGGCGAGCCTCCTGCGGCCGCACGTCGAGGTCGGGGCGCTCACGCTGCCACGCTGCGCCTCGACCCGGTCACCGGCGTCGCCGTCGGGCTCGCGCTCGGCGGCGAGCACCTCACGACGCTGCAGGCCGCTGGTGCTGCCGCGGTGCTCGCGGCCGGGCTCCTCGGCCGGCTTGCGGTGCACGACCGGCTGCGGCGCGACGCGCCGGTCGGCGCCCGGCCCCGAGGGCCGGGCGCCGGCGGCTCGACCGCCCGCTCAGCAGGACTTCCACGCCCCGCAGCCCGCGATCTCGAGCGTCGGTTCGAGCGGCACCTCGCCCACCGCCCGCTGCTCGAGGTAGCGCACGTAGTGCCCCTCCCCGGGGTGCACCTCCTCGAGGAGCAGACCGGTGACCGGGTCGCGCACGAGCTGGGTCACCGCCCCCGCCGAGTCCGTGTACCGCAGCACGTCGCCGGTCCGGCCGAGGGCGTCCTCCCCGACCGAGGCCTGCGTCCCGGGCAGCGTCGCGACCGCCCCCCAGAGCGCCTCCCGAAGCTCCGGGGTCCACAGTCCGGCCTCCGACAGCGAGGTGCGCAGGACCTCGAAGACCTTGTCGTCGTCCGAGCCCGTGCCACGGCCCTCCTCGAGGGCGACCCTGGCAGCCCGCGCGAGCCCGGCGGCGTCCGTGGGCAGCACCCGCGGGTCGGTGAGCATCTCGTACCGCTGCCCCGCGACGCCCCAGCTGCCCATGACCACGACGGGCCCCTTGGCGGCGACGTCGCCGAGGTCGCCGCCGTAGACCATCAGACCGGGGCGCTCGCGGCTGCTCCAGGTCTCCATGCGCTCGGCGCCTTGCCCCCACGACTGCTCGGTGAGGACGTACCAGTAGCGCTCGTCCCCGCCCCACGGGTCCCCCGGCACACCCGTCACCGTGCCGTCGTCGGCGACCACCGCGACGGCCGGCACGGTCGGGCGCGCCGGCGAGTCCGCCGCCGTCGGCGACGCCCCGGCGGGCGCGGTGCCGTCCGGCGTGACCGCCTCGTCGTGCGACGTCGGCCCGGCGGGCGCGATGCCCTGGGGCGTCCCGACGCCCAGGACGGCCGTCGCGCCCCACGCGGCCCCGACGACCAGCACGAGCGTGCCCGTCGCCAGCCCGCCGCGGACCGCCGCGCGCCGGCGCCGTGCCCGTGGCACGACGCGGTCGAGGTCGACGTCGACGCTCGGCACCGCCGCCTCGGCCCGCTCCCGCAGGACCTGCGCGTACTGCTCGTCCGTCCGTGTCACGACCGGCCTCCGTCCCGCGAGACGCCCGCGGGCGTCGTCTCGTCGTCGTTGTCCCCCAGGGCGTCGCGCAGCTGCCGCAGCGCACGCGACGCGGTCGACTTCACCGTCCCGACCGAGACGCCGAGGTCGGCGGCGACCTCCTTCTCGGTCAATCCCTCGATGTGGCGCAGCACCACGACCCGGCGCTGCCGGGGCGTGAGCAGCGCGAGCGCACGCGCGAGCTGGTCCCGGTCGGCCCGGGCGTCCTGCCCGTCGGCGACACCGCGATCGGGGACCCCGCCCGACAGCACCTCGCGCCGCCGGCGCCGCCACGTCGAGATGCGCTGGTTGGCCAGCACGCGCCGCGCGTACGCCAGCGGCTCACGCTCGCGCGCCCTGTCCCAGGCGAGGTAGGTCCGCACGAGCGCCTGCTGCACGAGCTCGTCGGCCTGGTGCGCGTCGCCGCAGAGCAGCCACGCGGTGCGGGCGAGCGACGGCGCAGCGGCCGTCATGAACGCCGTGAACTCCTCGTCCCGGGTGCGACCGTGGGGCAGGACCGTGGCCAGCGGCTCCGTCGCTCCGTCGCCGCCGGGCATCGTGTCCTCCTGGGTCGCCGGTGGCGACGTCGTCGTTCTCACCACCCTTACACGCCGGACGCCCCGCGAAGGTTGCGTCGCGGGGCGTCCGGGTCGTCCGAGGGTGGTACGGGTCAGCGCACGCACTCCGCCCAGGACGTGCAGCCCAGCGGTTCGAGCGACGGCGCGACGGGGACGTCGGCGGCGGTGCGCTGCTCGAGGAACCGCGTGACCTCGTCGTCGTGGGCCGACCTGCTCTCGAGCAGGAGCCCGGTCGCCGGGTCGCGCACCAGCCGGTTCTCGGTGCCGTCGGCCGCGGGGACGCGCAGCACCTCCCCCACGCGCCCGAGCTCGTCCTCGCCGGGCCCCACCGACGCGCCGGGCAGCAGGGCTGCCGCCTCCCAGTAGGCGTCGCGCAGCTCGCGAGGCAGCAGCCCGCCGCGATGGTGCAGTGCGCCGAGCACCTCGTCGAAGACGGCGTCGGTGAGCGCCGGCGGGTCGGGCACCGTCCCGGCGCGCGGGGACGGGTCGGGCGGCACCGCGTCGACGACGGCCCGCAGCAGCTGCGCGGGGTCGGTGGGCAGCGCACGGGGGTCCGACACCCGCTCGTACCGCACGCCGTCCAGCACGACGGCGCCGCCGACGCCGTCGGCCGGCCCTCGACCGATGGCACGCGCCGTCACCCCGTCCAGCAGCAGCAGACCGGGACGCTCCCGGCTCGCCCACCACTCCTGCTCCTCGACGTCCTCGCCGGTGCGCAGCTCGACCCGGACGTACCAGTAGGGCGCGTCGCCCTCCCACGGGTCACCGGGCACGCCGGTGACGGTGCCGTCCTCGGCGACCACGGCCTCGGCCGGCACGGCGCGGGCCACGCCGCCGGCGGCGTCGGGCGAGCGTGTCAGGGCGGGCGTCGGCGTCCGCGCGTCGCTCGGCCCGGCCGTCGGCCCGCCGACGCCCGCGGGCGGGACGTCGGGGGTGACGACACCGGACGCGACCCCCCACGCCGTGCCGAGCACCGCCACGAGGACGAGGGCGGCTCCGCCGCCGCGCCGCGCCGCCCGGCGGCGGCGCGCCCGCTCCACGGCCCGCTCCGCATCGACCTCGGCAGGGGGGACGAGCAGGTCGAGCCGCTGCCGCAGCTCGGCCGCCCAGCTCTCGTCGGTCGTCGTCATCGCGCACCTCCCGCACCGGGACCCGCGGACCCGTGCGTGGACCGGTCCATCGTCTCCCGCAGCTGCCGCAGCGCGCGCGAGGCCGTCGACTTCACCGTTCCCACGGAGATGCCCAGGTCGTCGGCGACCTCCTGCTCGGACAGCCCCTCGAGATGCCGGAGCACCACCACGCGTCGCTGACGGGGCGTCAGCGTCGCGAGCGCCCGGGCGAGCTGGTCGCGGTCGTCGTGCAGCGACTGCCCGCCCTCCACGGCGCGCTCCGGCAGGTGCTCGGCCGCCGCGAGGACCTCCCGGCTGCGCCGTCGCCACGTCGAGACCCGCTGGTTCGCGAGCACCCGTCGTGCGTACGCCAGCGGCTCACGCTCGCGTGCACGGTCCCACGCCAGCCACGTGCGCACGAGCGCCTGCTGCACGAGCTCGTCCGCCTGGTGCACGTCACCGCACAGCAGCCAGGCGGTCCGTGCGAGCGCCGGACCGGAGTCCGCCACGAACGCGACGAACTCCTGGTCCCGGTCGCCACGGAGGGGCGGCACGAGCGGGACGCGCTCGTCCGCGTCCTTGCCCCCGCGTCGAGGACCACGCGCTGCGTCCGTCGTCGTCCCCACACCCTTCTCACGCGCGAGACGCCGCAAAGGTTGCGTCGCGGGGCGGGCGAGCCGGGCAGAGCGGCTCAGGCCTGGACGGCCTCGCCCTCGCCGAGGAGCTTGCGCAGGTACGCGTACGTGAGGTCGCCGGCCGTCTGGTCGTGCTGGTGCTCGTAGCCGGCCTTGTTGTAGAGGGCGATGTTCTGCAGCGAGTCGCGGCCGGTGAACACCCAGACCTCCTCGATGCCGTCGGGCAGCGTGGGCAGGATCGCCGAGAGCAGCTCCGTGCCGATGCCCTTGCCCTGCAGGTCCGGCGCGACGGCGAAGCGGCCCAGCGTCGCCTTGGTGCCCTCGACGAGGACGCGGATCGAGCCGACGAGACGGTGTCCCCACCACGCGCCGAGCGTGATGACGCCGTCCGCGCCCAGGTCGGCCTTGAGCTCCTTGAGGGTCTGCGTCAGCGGCGGGATGTTCGGGTCGCCGTACTGCTGCGCCTCGGTGACGAACGCGGCGCGGCGCAGCGTGAGCAGCTCACCCGCGTCGTCGACGGTCACGGGGCGGATGTCGAGGGCGGTCATGGGCGCCATGGTGTCAGCCCGCGGCGCCCGCGCACTACCCTCGGACCTCGTGTCCCCCACATCGCCCGTCGACCCGACGCACCTGGTCCTCACCCTGTCCTGCCCCGACCGCCCCGGCATCGTGGCGGCCGTCGCCGGGCTGCTCGCGCAGCACGGCGGCAACATCACCGAGTCGCAGCAGTTCGGCGACCCGCTGTCGGGGCTGTTCTTCATGCGGGTGCAGGTGACGACGGACGCCGGGGCGGACGCGTTGCGGGAGGACCTCCAGGCGCTGGCGGTGCGATTCGAGATGACCTGGCGGCTCGACGTCGTCGGGCGTCCGCTGCGCACGCTCGTCATGGTCTCGACCGCCGCGCACTGCCTCAACGACCTCGCGTTCCGGCAGCGCTCGGAGAACCTGCCCGTGGACCTCGTGGCCGTCGTGTCGAACCACGACGTGCTGCGGCCGATGGCGGACTTCTACGACATCCCGTTCCACCACGTCCCCGTGACGGCGGCCACCAAGGCGGCCGCGGAGGCGCGTCTGCTCGAGCTGGTCGAGGAGCTCGACGTGGAGCTCGTCGTGCTCGCGCGGTACATGCAGATCCTCTCGGACGAGCTGTGCCGGCGGTTGGAGGGGCGGGTCATCAACATCCACCACTCGTTCCTGCCGTCGTTCAAGGGCGCCCGCCCCTACGCGCAGGCGCACGACCGGGGCGTCAAGCTCATCGGCGCGACGGCGCACTACGTGACCGGTGACCTCGACGAGGGACCGATCATCGAGCAGGACGTCGAGCGCGTCGACCACGCGCACGCGGTCGAGGACCTCGTCGCGCTGGGCCAGGACGTCGAGCGGCGGGCGCTGGCGCGGGCGGTGCGCTGGCACGCCGAGCACCGCGTGCTGATGGACGGCCGGCGCACGATCGTCTTCCGCTGACCCGCTGACCCGCTGACCGCTGACCCGCTGACCTCGGGCACCGCGTCGCCGGCACGGGTGGACGGCGAGCGCCCGAAGCGTTTCGACGGGTGTGTCCGCGCGTCCCCGGGCGCCATGCTCGTCCCACGACCGGCAAACGTTCCCTGCCGCGTCGAGGAGTGCCGGCGCACCGCCGCGTCCGGCGGGCGAGGAGGTCACGGCCGATGAGACTGTCCCGAACCGGCGGGAGCCGCCGCACGACCGCGCGTGCCGGCGCGCTGGCAGCGCTGCTCGCGCTCGCGCTGGCGGGTGCCGCGCAGCTCGCGACGGCGCCGCCCGCCCAGGCGGCCTCGCTCGTCGAGGTGCAGAACTTCGGCAGCAACCCCGGCGGCCTGCGCATGCACCTGTTCGTGCCCGACCGCCTGCAGTCCCAGCCCGGGATCCTCGTCGTGTCGCACTACTGCACGGGCAGCGCGCAGGCGATGTTCACCGGGCACCAGTTCGACGAGCTCGCCTCGCAGTACGGATTCATCGCGATCTACCCGAGCACGAACCGCCCGGGCAACTGCTTCGACGTCTCCTCGGTCAACGCGATCGTGCACGACGGGGGCAGCGACCCGCAGAGCATCGCGCAGATGGTGCAGTACGTGCAGCAGCGCTACACCACCGACCGCGGCAGGGTCTTCGCCACCGGCGTCTCGTCCGGCGCGATGATGACGCAGCTGCTGATGGCCACGTACCCCGACGTGTTCGCGGGCGGCTCGGCCTTCGCCGGGGTGCCGGCGACCTGCTTCGTCACCAACGGCAGCAAGCCGGGGACGACCGCGCAGGCCGGCTGGAACAGCGAGTGCGCCCAGGGCCGTCGCATCCAGTCCGGCGAGCAGTGGGGCAACGCCGTGCGGTCGGCGTACCCGGGGTACACCGGCCCGCGGCCGCGGGTGCAGCTGTGGCACGGGACGAACGACGAGACGCTCAACTTCCAGAACCACCTCGAGGCCACGAAGCAGTGGACGAACGTGCTCGGCCTGTCGGAGACGCCGACGTCGAGCGAGACGATCGGCAACCGCACGCGCGCCCGCTACGGCAGCACGGGCACCCGGGCGACGCTCGAGACCAACCGCCTGCAGGGCACGACCCACAACATCCCCGTGGACGCCGCGGCGGCGATCGCGTTCTTCGGGCTGGACCAGCCCAGCTCGACGACGCCCACGCCGACCCCCTCGCCCACACCCACACCGACACCGACACCGTCGCCCACACCGTCGCCGACGCCCACACCCACCCCGACGCCCACACCCACACCGTCGGCCACGCCCACACCGTCTGCCACGCCCACACCGAGCCCCACGCCGAGCCCCACGACGCCCGCTCCGTCGGGTGCGTGCCGCGTGACGTACACCGTGAACCAGTGGAACACCGGGTTCACGGCCCAGCTCGAGGTGGTCAACACCGGCACCGCGGCGCTCGACGGCTGGACGCTGCGCTTCGCGTTCCCCTCCGGGCAGCGGGTCACCCAGTACTGGAGCAGCGAGGTCACCCAGTCGGGCGCCCAGGTCACGGTCGCCAACGCCCCGTGGAACGGGCGGCTCGCCCCGGGCGGTGCGGTGCAGATCGGCTTCAACGGCGCCCACTCGGGCACCAACACGGCGCCGTCGTCGTTCACGCTCGACGGCGCGCCCTGCACGGTCGGCTGACGGGACGCCCGGCGCGGGGTCGACGCCCCGCGCCGGACTCGTCACGAACATCCGGTTCGCCGTGACTCGGGCCACATAAATCGTTTCGCCGGGTATCTCCTTGAGAATTCACCCACCACGGTGGTGACGACCGGGGCCGTCCAGGCCCCGGTGCCGTCCGACCCGAGGGGAACCCCATGACCGCCGATGTCGCTTCCAGCACCGCACCCGCTGCCGTCGCGCCCGCACCCCGCGCGGCGTCCCGCACCCGTCTTCTCGGGACCCTCCTGACCGTGCTGGGTCTGCTCATGGCTCTGGCCGGCGTGGCCACCTGGGGCGGCATCGCCCAGGGCCTGGCCCAGGAGGAGATCACGGTCTCCGAGAACGCCCCGTTCCTCGCCGGACAGCCGGTCGTCACGCCGTGGGCCGCGTGGGCCCAGGCCGAGACGATCCGCGTCGACGTCGCCGAGATGACCGGCGGCCTCACCTACGCCGAGATGGACCGCGACGACCCGCAGCGACCCGCCGTCGCGACCGGCACGTTCCTGCGTGCGTCGCTCATCACGTCCGTCATCGCCTTCGGCGTCGCCCTCACGCTCGTCGGCATCGGCACGGGCTTCGTCCTCGGCGGGCTCGGGCTGCGCAACGCCGCGGGCTGACGCTCGGCCACCGACGTGGGCGCCCACCTCCCCGGGCGCTCCCGGCACCCACCTCCCCGGGTGCCGACGGCGCACGCCCCCGCGGCGGCGCCGCCCCCACCGCCGCCCGGCTCCGTGCGAGCCGGGCGGCGGCAGCGTGTCCCGGCGGCCCTGCGTCCGGCGACGACCGGGGCCGCCTCAGGCCCGCTCGGGGTGCGTCTGCGTCGCGCCCGTGATCGCCGCGAGCAGCTCCTCCTGCGAGACGTCCCGCGTGCGGAACGACCCGTTGTTGCGGCCGTGCCGCAGCACCTCGACACGGTCGGAGACCGCGCGCACGTCGTTGAGGTTGTGGCTGATGAGGACGACGCCGAGCCCGAGCTCGCGCAGGCGCTCGATGTGCGTGAGCACCTCGGCGGTGTGCGCGACCGACAGCGCGGCCGTCGGCTCGTCGAGCACCACCAGCCGGGGCGACCCGATGAGCGTGCGCGCGATGGCGACGGTCTGCCGCTGCCCCGCGGACAGGTGGCTGATGGGCGTGCGCACCGACGGGATGCGGCTCGTGAGGTCCCGCAGGATCTGCCGCGCGACCCGTTCCATCTCGCCGTCGCGCATGAGGGTGTGACGGCGCACCTCGCGCCCCAGGAAGAGGTTGGCCGTGACGTCGAGGTTCTCGCACAGCGCGTAGTCCTGGAAGACCGTGGCGATGCCGGCCTGGTGCGCGTCCGACGGTGACGCGATGGTCACGGGCTCGCCGTCGAGCTCGAGCAGCCCGGCGTCGGGGTGCAGGACGCCGGACACCACCTTGGCGAGCGTGGACTTGCCCGCACCGTTGTCGCCCACGAGCGCGACGACCTCGTGCGGGTGCACGACCAGGTCGACGTCGACGAGCGCCTCGACCGGCCCGAACCTCTTGGACACCCGCCGCACCGCGAGCACCGGGGTGCGCGGCGCGGGCGCCGGCGGGACCACCCGCTCGTCGCGCACGTCGCCACCGCCCCCGTCTCCCCCGCTCCCGCCGATCCCCGTCATGACCCGCCTCCGTCGCCGTAGTCCGCCAGGTCGCCGAGCTCCGCGGCCCCCGTGGCCGCCGCCTGGTCCGTGGCCTCGAGCACCATCGCGAGCGCCCCGAGCACCGACGCCCGGACCCCCAGCTCGCCGGTCACGACGTCGAGCGCCGCCACCTGGTTGAGCGGCACGCGCCGCCCGATCGCCTCGCGCATCGGCGCCAGCAGCACCTCGCCGGTCGCCGCGAGCTCGCCGCCGACCACCACGCACTGCGGGTTGACGACCATCGCCATGCCGGCGACGACGCCGCCGATCACCGCGCCGGCGTCGGCCACGACCTGGCGGCACCCCGGGTCACCCTCGGTCGCGCGCTGCACCACGTCGCGCAGCGTGAGGGAGCCGTGGCTCGCCGCGAGCGGCTCGACGAGCGCCGGGTAGCCCACGACCGTGTCGAGGCACCCGCGCGAGCCGCACCGGCAGATCCGCCCCTGCGGGTCGACCTGCACGTGGCCGACCTCACCGGCGGTCCCGCCGAACCCGCGGTGCAGGCGCCCGGCGAGCACGATCCCGGCACCTGTGCCCGCACCCACCGACACGTACACGACGTCCTGGTACCCGCGCGCCGCGCCGAACCGGCTCTCGGCGAGCGCGCCGAGGTTGGCCTCGTTGTCGACGAGCACCGGCTTGGCCAGGCGCTTGGCGAGCACGTGCACGACCGGCACCTCGTCCCAGCCGCGCAGGATGCCGCGCACGGTGACCAGGCCGGTGCCGGGCTCGACGGGCGCAGGCAGCCCGACGCCGAGACCCACGAGGTCGTCGAGCGTCGCGCCGACGCGCTCGAGCAGGTCGACGACGAGCAGCGCCGCGCGGTCGAGCGTCGTGTCGGCACGGTGCTCGGCCGGCAGCGGCAGGCTCTGCTCGGCGACGATCTCGCGCGTCACGTCGGCCAGCGCGACCCGCAGGTGGCGCCGGCCCACGTCGACGCCCGCGGCCAGGCCCGTCGTGCGGGCGATGGTGACGAGCTGCGCGCGACGCCCCGAGCGGACGGTGTTCGTGGTGTCGACGACGCCCGCAGCCAGCAGCTCCTTGACGATCGAGCTGACCGTCGCGGGCGACAGGCCCGTGGCGGCGGTCAGCTCGACCTGCGTCAGCCCGCCGTAGCGCTTGACGGTCTCGACGACGAGCGCGCGGTTCGCGCCCCGCAGGGACGACTGCGATCCGGTCATCGGTCCCCTCACGTCGGCGAGCCTAGTGCCGGGCGGGGCCCTGTCCCCCCGGCGGCCGCCCGGCATCCCCCGGCCGGACGACACCGCGGGCCCGCACCGCCGGTGGCGGCGCGGGCCCGCGGGTGCGTCAGCGCGCCTCGGCGCGGCGCTTGTTCCAGACGTCGAACGCGACGGCGAGCAGGAGCACGAGACCCTTGACCATCTGCTGGATCGACTGCGGGACACCCATGAGCTGCATGCCGTTGCTCATGACGGCCATGATCAGCGCACCGGTCATGGCGCCGGTCACGCGGCCCACGCCACCGGTCGTCGACGCGCCGCCGATGAAGGCCGCCGCGATCGCGTCGAGCTCGAACATGTTGCCCGCGCCCGGCTGCGCGCCGTTCATGCGCGACGAGTAGACGACGCCCGCGACACCGGCGAGCAGGCCCATGTTGACGAAGGTCCAGAAGGTGACCTTGCGGACCTTCACGCCCGAGAGCTGCGCGGCGTTGAGGTTGCCGCCGATCGCGTAGATGTGACGGCCGAACACGGAGCGCTGCGTGACGACCGAGTAGGCCATGATCAGCACCGCGAGCAGGATGAGGATGTTCGGCAGGCCGCGGTACTGCGCGAGCTGGTAGCCGAACCACATGACGACCACGGCGATGACGACCAGCTTGGCGACGAACATCGGCATCGACTCGACGACCTGCTGGTACGCGATCCGACCGCGGCGCGTGCGCCACTGGCTCACGCCGTAGCCAACCACCGCGACCCCGAAGATCACGAGCGTGAACACGTCGATGCCGTACCCGCCGAACCAGCCGTTGGTGGAGAACCCGTTGGCGACGTCGTAGTACGTGCCGCCGAACGGCGACAGCGAGACGTTGTCGAGCACGCGGTAGGTCATGCCGCGGAACAGCAGCATGCCGGCGAGCGTGACGATGAAGCCGGGGATCCCGACGTACGCGACCCAGAAGCCCTGCCACATGCCGACCAGCAGGCCGACCGCGAGCGCAGCCAGGACGCCGACCCACCACGGTGCGCCGTTGCGGATGACCAGCACGCCCGCGACCGCGCCGGTGAGCGCGACGACCGAGCCGACGGACAGGTCGATCTGGCCGAGCACGATCACCATGACCATGCCGATGGCGAGGATGAGGATGTACGAGTACTGCAGGACGATGTTGGTGAGGTTCCCCGGGCTCAGGAAGTTCGAGTTGAGCAGGGAGAACAGCACGACGATGAGCACGAACGCGACGAAGATGCCGCTCTGGCGGAGGTTCCGCGTCACCATGTCGCGGAAGCCGGCGATGGCCGTCATGATGCAAGGTCCTTTGCTGTCTCGCGCTCGATGGTCATGAGCTCCATCAGCCGCTCCTGGGTGGCCTCGGCGACGGGCAGCTCACCGGTGATGCGCCCGAACGCGAGGGTGTAGACGCGGTCGCAGATGCCGAGCAGCTCGGGCAGCTCGGAGGAGATGACGACGACCGCCTTCCCCGCCGCGACCATCCTGTTGATGATCGTGTAGATCTCGTACTTCGCGCCGACGTCGATGCCGCGCGTCGGCTCGTCGAGGATGAGCACGTCGGGCTCGGTGTAGAGCCACTTGGCGAGGACGACCTTCTGCTGGTTGCCGCCGGACAGCTTGCCGGTGAGCGCCATGACCGTCGGTGCCTTGATGTTGAGGGACGCGCGGTACTCCTCCGCGACCTTGATCTCCTCGTTGCCGTTGACCCAGCCGCGGCGGGCCAGGCGGCGCATGCCGGCGGCGGAGATGTTGCGGCGGATGTCCTCGATGAGGTTGAGCCCGTACCGCTTGCGGTCCTCGGTGGCGTAGGCCAGCCCGTGCCGGATCGCCTCGTCGACGTCGCGGACCTGGATCTCCTGACCGTCCTTGTAGATGCGGCCGCTGATGCCGCGGCCGTAGGAGCGCCCGAAGATGCTCATCGCGAGCTCGGTACGGCCGGCACCCATGAGCCCGGCGATCCCGACGACCTCGCCGGCCCGCACGTTGAACGACGCACCGTCGATGACGACCCGGTCGGACTGCGTGGGGTGGTGCACGGTCCAGTCCTCGACGCGCAGCACCTCGTCCCCGATCTGCGGCGTGCGCTCGGGGTACCGGTGCTCGAGGTCGCGGCCGACCATGCCGCGGATGATGCGGTCCTGCGTCGACGTCGGCTCGGACATGTCGATCGTCTCGATCGTGCGGCCGTCGCGGATGATGGTCGTGCGGTCGGCGATCTCGGCGATCTCGTTGAGCTTGTGGCTGATGATGATCGACGTGATGCCCTGGCCCTTGAGGTGGCGCAGGAGACCGAGCAGGTGCTCGGAGTCGTTGTCGTTGAGCGCGGCGGTCGGCTCGTCGAGGATCAGCAGGCGGACCTGCTTGGACAGCGCCTTGGCGATCTCGATGAGCTGCTGCTTGCCCACGCCGAGCTGCGAGACCGGCGTCGTCGGGTTCTCGTCGAGCCCGACGCGTGCCAGGAGCTTGGCGGCCTCGGCGTTGGCCTTGTTCCAGTCGATGAGCGACGCGGTGCCCCGCACCTCGTTGCCGAGGAAGATGTTCTCCGCGACCGACAGGTACGGCACCAGCGCGAGCTCCTGGTGGATGATGACGATGCCGCGGCCCTCGGAGTCGTTGATCGAGCCGAACTCGACCTCCTCGCCCTCGAAGACGATCGCGCCGTCGTAGGTGCCGTGCGGGTACACGCCGGACAGGACCTTCATGAGGGTCGACTTGCCGGCGCCGTTCTCACCGCAGATGGCGTGGATCTCGCCGCGCTGCACGGTCAGGCTGACGTCCTGCAGCGCCTTGACTCCCGGGAAGGTCTTGGTGATGGACCGCATCTCGAGGATGTCGCTGTGGTCCATGACCCCTCCGTTCAGTGGTTTCGGGTGGTGGGGCAGGGCGCGGCCCGGCCGCCTCGTGGGCGGACCGGGCCGCGCCGTCAGACCTGGGTCACTTGGCGACGCCGGACTTGACCTCGTCCTCGGTCCAGTAGCCCGAGTCGACGAGCAGGGGCGTGATGTCGTCGGCGAAGACCGGGTCGACGTCGAGCAGGTAGGACGGGACGACCTTCTTGCCGTTGTCGTACGTCTCGGTGTCGTTCGCCTCGGGCTCCTCGCCGTCGATGAACGCCTGCGCGGCCTCGATGGACTGGGCCGCGAGCTTGCGGGTGTCCTTGAAGATCGTCGAGGACTGCACGCCGTCGGCGATGAGCTTCACGGAGGCGACCTCGGCGTCCTGGCCGGTGACGATCGGCAGGCCGGCCTCGATGGTCGGGCCCATGCCGACGCCCTGCAGGGCGGTGATGATGCCGCGCGAGATGCCGTCGTACGGCGCGAGGACGCCGTCGAGCTTCGAGCCGTCGGAGTAGGTCGACGTGAGCAGGTCCTCCATGCGCTTCTGCGCCGCCTCCTGCGACCAGCGCAGCGTGGCGACCGTGTCGAAGTCGGTCTGGCCGGACTTCACGACGAGCGTGCCGTCGGTGATGAACGGCTGGAGGACGGACATGGCGCCGTCGAAGAAGAACCCGGCGTTGTTGTCGTCGGGCGAGCCGGCGAACAGCTCGATGTTGAACGGGCCCGTGACGCCGGCGACCTCGGTGCCGGCCTCGTCGAGCAGACCCATGCCGCGCAGCAGCGCGGTGCCCTGGGCGACGCCGACCGCGAAGTTGTCGAACGTGACGTAGAAGTCGACGTTCTCGGAGTCGCGGATGAGGCGGTCGTACGCGATGACCGGGATGTTCTGCGCGGCGGCGTTCTCGAGCTGGCTGGTGAGGGCCGTGCCGTCGATCGAGGCGATGATCAGGACGTCGGCGCCGCTGGTGATCATCTGGTCGATCTGCTGCGTCTGCGTCGGGATGTCGTCGCCCGCGTACTGCAGGTCGACCTTGTAGCCGAGCTCCTCGAGGCCCTCCTTGACGGCGTTGCCGTCGGCGATCCAGCGCTCGGAGGTCTCCGTGGGCATGGCGACACCGATGGTGATGTCGCTCGCCTCGGCGCCACCGCCGGCGCCCTCGGTGCTGTCGGTGCTGCCCGCACCGCCGCCGCCGCAGGCCGCGAGGCCGAGCGCGAGGGCGCCGGCCGTGGCCGCCATGGTGATCTTGCGTCGCATCGTGTGCGCTCCTTCTCGTCGTCGAGAGGTTCCGGTCCCGAATCCATCGGTGTCCGGCGCGGCTGCTTCGCCGCGGGGTGGACCGAAGGGATCCGGGCTGCGTCGAACGAGACGGGGGTCGTCGTCGTCCCGGTGCAGTACCCCCACCATGCTTTCGTTCGGCACCCGAAGTCAAACCCGAACGACTGACGTTTGGTTACGAACTCATCACGATATCGACCCGTCGCTCGCACGGGGGACGGACGAATCACCCGCACGAGGGCATGCGGAACAGGAGGCACACCCCGTGGGCGTACCTCCTCGGTGGCCGGACGTCACGACGCCGCGGGCACCCGGCGTGGCGGGTCCCCCACCCGCACGGCGCCCGTGATGGCGCCCAGGATCTGCTCGTACGCGGTCGAGCGGGCGTCGAACGAGCCGTTGTTGCGCCCGTGGCGCAGCACCTCGACCCGGTCCGCCACCGCGCGCACGTCCGTCATGTTGTGGCTGATGAGGATCACCCCCAGCCCCAGGTCACGCAGGCCCTCGATGTGCATGAGCACCTCCGCGGTCTGCGCCACCGACAGTGCTGCCGTCGGCTCGTCGAGCACGACGAGCCGGGGCGAGCCGATGAGGGTGCGGGCGATCGCGACCGACTGCCGCTGCCCCGCCGACAGCTGCGACAGCGGGACCCGGACCGACGGGATCCGGCTCGTCAGGTCCCGCAGGATCTGGCGGGCCTGCTGCTCCATGCGCTCGTCGTCACGCACGCCGCGCGCGTCGCGCAGCTCACGCCCCAGGAAGAGGTTCGACGTCACGTCGAGGTTGTCGCACAGCGCGAGGTCCTGGAAGACCGTCGCGACGCCCAGCGCGTGCGCGGCCGCGGGCGTGGGGATGCTCACCGGGGCACCGTCGATCTCCACCAGGCCCGTGTCGGGGGTCAGCACGCCCGCGACCATCTTGGCCAGCGTCGACTTGCCCGCGCCGTTGTCGCCGACCAGCGCGACCACCTCGTGCGGGTGCACGTCGAGGTCGACGCCCACGAGGGCCTCGACCCCGCCGAACCGCTTGCTGATGCCCCGCATCGACAGCAACGGCACCCGTGTCGCGTCCGTCATGCTCGACCCACCTGCTCCCCGTCGAGTGTCACGTGCAGTGAATCCCCCTGCTCCTTCCCGGTCAAGACGTCTCACCCTGCCCCGGCGGGCCGGGAACGGGCTCGGCGTCGAGCTCGACGTCGTCCTCGGCACGCACGGGCACGTCCGCCTCGCGCAGCGCGAGCACGAGCGCGCCCATCACCTCGGCCCGCTGCCCCAGCGCCGCCGGCACCACCTCGAGCGGCGCGATCTGGTTGAGCAGCACCCGCCGCTGCACCGCGTCGCGCAGCGGCCGCAGCAGGGCCTCGCCCGTCTCGGACAGCTCGCCGCCGACGACCACGCACTGCGGGTTCACCGCGGTGCCGAGCCCTGCGACGACCGTGCCGATCAGCGCGCCTGCGTCGGCCACCACACGCGCGAACCCCGGGTCCCCCGCACGCGTACGCCCGATGACGTCGCGCAGGCTCAGCGAGCCGTGCGTCGCACGCAGCGGCTCCACCAGCGCCGCCGCCCCCACCACCGTGTCCAGGCAACCGCGCGACCCGCACCGGCAGATGTGACCCGTCGGGTCCACCTGCACGTGCCCGATCTCCCCGGCCGTCCCCGCGAACCCCCGGTGCACCTGCCCGCCGAGCACGATGCCCGCACCCGTCCCGTACGACGCGCGCACGTACACCGCGTCCCGGTAGCCGCGCGCCGCCCCCAGCGTCGCCTCCGCGAGCGCCCCGAGGTTCGCGTCGTTGTCCACGTGCACGGGCCGCCCGAGCCGCTTGGTGAGCACCTGGCCCAGGTGCTCACCCTCCCAGCCGCGCATGACGCCGGGCACGGAGACCATGCCCGTGTCCGCGTCGACGGGCGCGGGGACGCCCACACCGATGCCGACGACGCCGTCGAGGTCCGCCCCCACCCGCTCCAGCAGGTCCATGACGAGCAGCGCCGCACGGTCCAGGGTCGTGTCCGACGGGTGCTCGTACGGCAGCGGCAGGACCTGCTCCGCCACCACCTCGTGCGCGAAGTCCCCCAGGGCGACCCGCAGGTGCCGGTGCCCGACCTGCACCCCGACCGCGAGCCCCACGCGCCGCGCGAGCGTGACGAGCTGGGCCCGCCGCCCGCTGCGCGTGGTGACGGCGGTGTCGACGAGCCCGGCCGCGAGCAGCTCACGGACGATCGTCGACACCGTCGCCTGCGACAACCCCGTCGCGGCGGCGAGCTCGACCTGCGTGAGCCCGCCGTACCGCTGGACCGCCCCGACCACCAGCGACTTGTTCGCCTCCCGCAGCGCCGTCTGGGAACCTGCGGCCGACCGACGGCGGCTCACGGTGAGGCCCCCCCGGCGCACACGCGCCGCACCTCTCGCCGCTGCCCTACTGCGTGCCGGCGCGCCGCTTGTTCAGCAGGTCGAACGCCACGGCCAGCAGCAGCACCATGCCCTTGATCGCCTGCTGCCACGACGGGTCGACCGAGAGGATCGACAGGCCCATGTTGAGCACGCCCATGATGAGCGCGCCGACGATGGCCCCGGAGATCCGCCCGATGCCGCCGGTGACGGCTGCCCCACCGATGAAGCACGCGGCGATCGCGTCGAGCTCGTAGTTGGCACCGGCAGCCGCGATGGCGGCGCCCGCGCGGGCGGTCGTGACGACGGCCGCGATACCCGCGAGGAACCCGATGTTGACGAAGATCCAGAAGTCGACCTTGCGGGTGTTGACGCCCGAGAGCCCGGCCGCGGCCCGGTTGCCGCCGATCGCGTAGATGTGCCGGCCGAAGACGGTGCGGCCCATGAGGAACGAGTACGCGACGACGAGGACGCCGACGATCACCAGCACGATCGGGGTCCCGCCGGCCGACAGCGACAGGATGACGGTGAGGACGCCGATGCCGACCGCGACCATCGCGATCTTCGTGAGGAACACGCCGAACGCCTCGACGTGCAGGTCGTGCCTGCGCAGCGCCGCGCGCGCCCGCACCTGCGTCAGGGCGATGGCCGCCACGGCGAGGGCGCCGATGACGAGAGTGACCACGTCCATGTTGTTGACGAACCCGAGCACGTTGGGCAGCGAGCCCTTCGAGATCTTGATGAAGGCCGACGGCAGGCCGGCGAGGGTCTCCCCGACGACGACGAGCGCCAGGCCGCGGAACACGAGCATGCCCGCGAGCGTCACGATGAACGCCGGGATCCCCACGTACGCGACCCAGAACCCCTGCCACGCCCCGACCAGCGCCCCCAGCGCCAGGCCGATGAGCACGGCCACGAGCCACGGGACGTCGAAGTCGCGCATCGTCACCGCGACGACGCCGCCGACGAACGCGACCACCGACCCCACGGACAGGTCGATGTGCCCGGCGACGATCACCATGACCATGCCGATCGCGAGGATCATGACGTAGGCGTTCTGCTGGAACAGGGCCGCGACGTTGTTGGCGAGCAGCAGCTTGCCGTCGGTGAGCACCTGGAAGAGCAGGACGATGACGACGAGGGCGCCGAAGATGCCGTACTGGCGCGCGTTGCCGCCCAGGCCCTGCAACCGCTGGACCAGCGGCACACGGGGGGTGCCGGGCCCCGGCGAGGGGACGTTGACGTCGGTGCTGGTGCTCATCGGGCGATCCCGTCCTTGTCCATCGTCATGTAGTGCATGAGGTGCTCCTGGGTGGCGTCGGCCCGGGCCACCTCGCCCGTGACGCGTCCCTGGCTGAGCGCGTAGATGCGGTCGCAGACGCCGAGCAGCTCGGGCAGCTCGGAGGAGATGACGAGCACCCCCTTGCCCGCGTCGGCCAGCCTGTTGATGATCGTGTAGATCTCGTACTTCGCGCCGACGTCGATGCCGCGCGTCGGCTCGTCGAGGATCAGCACGTCCGGGTCGGCGTAGAGCCACTTGGCCAGCACGACCTTCTGCTGGTTTCCGCCCGAGAGCTTGCCCACCAGCGCCGTGATCGTGGGCGTGCGGATGTTGAGCTCCTTGCGGTACCGCTCGGCGACCTTCGACTCCTCCTCGCGGTCGACGACGCCGCCGCGGGCCAGGGAGGACAGCGCCGCGGCCGACACGTTGTGCTGCACGGTGTCGATGAGGTTGAGCCCGAAGCGCTTGCGGTCCTCGGTCGCGTAGACGATGCCGTGCGCGATGGCCTCGCGCACGTTGCCGACCGTGATCTCGGTGCCGTCCTTGTACAGGCGCCCCGAGATGCGGGTGCCGTACGACCTGCCGAAGACGCTCATCGCGAGCTCGGTGCGGCCGGCGCCCATGAGGCCTGCGAGGCCGACGATCTCGCCGCGCCGCACGGTGAGGCTCGCACCGTCGACGACCTTGCGCGACTGGTCGACGGGGTGGTGGACCGTCCAGTCCTCGATGCGCAGCACCTCCTCGCCGATGGCGGGGGTGTGCTCGGGGAACCGGTGGTCGAGCGGGCGCCCGACCATGCCGCGGATGATGCGCTCCTCGGTGACCGGCTCGTCGCCGTGCATGTCGAGCGACTCGATGGTCTGACCGTCCCGGATGATCGTCGTGGTGTCGGCGATCGCCTCGATCTCGTTGAGCTTGTGGCTGATGATGATCGAGGTGATGCCCTCGTCCCGCAGCCCGCGGATGAGACCGAGCAGGTGCGCGCTGTCCTCGTCGTTGAGTGCGGCGGTCGGCTCGTCGAGGATGAGCAGCCGCACCTCCTTCGACAGCGCCTTGGCGATCTCGACGAGCTGCTGCTTGCCGACGCCGATGTCGCTGACGCGCGTGTCGGGACGCTCCACGAGCCCCACGCGGTCGAGCAGGCGCGCCGCCTCCGCGTTGGTGCGGTTCCAGTCGACGACGCCGCGGGCCGCCCGCTCGTTGCCGAGGAAGATGTTCTCCGCGATCGACAGGTAGGGCGAGAGCGCGAGCTCCTGGTGGATGATGACGATCCCCTGGCGCTCGGAGTCGCGGATGCCGCGGAACTCCTGCACCTGCCCGTCGAGGACGATGTCGCCGTCGTACGAGCCGTGGGGGTAGATGCCGGACAGGACCTTCATGAGCGTCGACTTGCCGGCGCCGTTCTCCCCGCAGATCGCGTGGATCTCGCCGCGGCGCACCGCGAGCGTGACGTCCGAGAGCGCCTTGACGCCGGGGAAGGTCTTGGTGATGCCGCGCATCTCGAGGATGTGCTCGGTGTCCATGTGTCCTCGCTGGGTGGTCCCGGCGTGCGCCGGAGGGACGGGCTGGCCGGCCGCGCGACCCGGAGGTCGCGCGGCCGGCGGGGTCTCACAGGCCGAGGTCGGCGGCCGTGTAGAAGCCCGAGTCCACGAGGGTCTGCACCGTGTCCGGCGTGATGACCTGCGGCGGCAGGAGGTAGGTCGGGACGACCTTCTCGCCGTTGTCGTAGGTCTCCTCGTCGTTCACCTCGACCTCGTCACCGGCGACGATCTGCTCGATCATCGTGGCGGTGCGGTCACCCAGCGTGCGGGTGTCCTTCCAGACGGACATGGACTGCTTGCCCTCGATCATGTTGAGGACGTTGGCCTTGTCGGCGTCCTGCCCCGTGAGGATCGGGTAGTCCGGGCCGGGCGCGTAGCCGTTGCCCGCGAGCGCCTGGGCGATGCCGAGGGCCAGCGAGTCGTTGGGCGACAGGACGACGTCGACCTTGGTGCCGCCCGCGTAGAACGAGTTGAGGCGGTTCTCCATCTCGGACTGGGCCGTGTCGGAGCTCCAGCCCTGGACGCCGATGGACTGCCAGTCGTCGTTGGACGCGGGGGCCTTGCCGGACGGGACGACGAGCTGGCCGCTGTCCACGTACTCCTTGAGGACGTCCCAGGCACCGGCGAAGAAGAACTTCGCGTTGTTGTCGTCGGGCGAGCCGGCGAACGGCTCGAGGTTGAACGGGCCGGCACCGCCGGCGAGGTCGAGCTGCTCGACGATGAACTCGCCCTGCATCTTGCCGACGCCGTAGTTGTCGAACGTCGCGTAGTAGTCGACGTTCGGGGTGTCGTTGATGAGGCGGTCGTACGCGATGACGGTGATGCCCTGCTCGGCGGCCTGCTCGAGGGTCGGCGCGAGCGCCGTGCCGTCGATCGAGGCGATGACGAGGATGTCCGCGCCCTGGTTGATCATGTTCTCGAGCTGCGTGATCTGCTGGTCGACCTTGTTGTCGGCGAACTGCAGGCTCGTCTCGAAGCCGGCGTCCTGCAGCAGGCCCTCGAGGTGCGCACCGTCGCGGTTCCACCGCTCGAGCGCCTTCGTCGGCATCGCGATGCCGACGACGGTGTCCTCGGAGCTGCCGGCGTCGCCGGTGCCCTCCGTGGTGGGCTCGCGCTCGCTGCTGCACGCCGCGAGCGAGCCGAGCAGCATGCCTGCGGCGACCATCGCGATCGCGCTCTTCTTCCACGCCAGTGACATCGTTGTCCGCTCCCTCTAGTTCGCCGCTCGACCTGGTCGAGACGTCCGTCGTCCCGCCACCCCGGGGCCCGCGTCGCTGCCGGCGCCCGAGTTCGGCTGATGCTTTGCATTCAAGACCTGAAGGCTTGACGGCGGCAAGGGTCGTGACCAATCCGTGTCCTGACCCTCACGAGGGAGAACGGTTGCGCCACTCGTGGGGGTGACACCCGGCGGTACCGCGTTCGCCCGTCCGGTGGCTTCGAGGGATGAAGGCACCGGACGGGCGGGCGGGCAGCCGAGTCAGCCGCAGAGGCGCGGCAGGAACGTGCCGAGAAGCCCGCACACGAGGCTCCTGCCGGGCGCGGGGCGGTGCCGGCCGGCCTGCTCGACGAGCACGGCCGCGGTGCGCGCCGGGACGACGACCGTGCCGGACGCCGTGTCCCACGTGGTGGCCCGCACCACGGGGTCCGTCCCGCGCGCCTGCACCGGCGACAGCGCGTAGCGCCGGCCGGCGAGCTTGTCCACCGTGAGGGTGGCCGGCTCGTCGGACGCGTTGACGACGACGAGCAGCCCGTCGAGCGCCCTGTCGACGTCGGTGCGCTGCCGCAGGCCGTCCCGGCCGGGACGGTCGTCGACGTGCATCGCGACCACGCCCGGCAGCGCGTCCGGGCCCGCCCCGGGGAACGTGACCTTCTGCCGGACCAGACCCGCGTCGCCGAGCCGGAAGAGCTCGGTCGACGAGCGCAGCTCGAGCAGGTCGGCGGCCGCCGCACTCGCTGCGGCGATGTCGGCGGGCGTCGGCGCGAGCGCCGGGTCCGCGAGCAACGGCTGCTGGTACGGCCACTTCGCCTCGTTGTCCGGCGCGGGCGGCAGCCCGCGGCCGAAGCCGTTGGTGCTCCCGGACCAGTCGAGGACGTTGAACCAGTCCCCCGAGTCGTAGGAGTTGCGGTCCAGCGACTTGCTGCGCAGCAGGTCGGCGCCCGCGTGCCAGAACGACGGCGTCTGCGCGAGGGTCACCGTCGCCAGCGACACGGTGTTCATGCGGACGCGGTCGGCCATGGACGTGTCGACCGGCAGCTTGAGCGTGAGGCTGTCGAACAGCGTCTCGTTGTCGTGCGCGTCGACGTACGTCACCACCTCCTCCGGGGAGTCGGCGTAGCCCGCGGGCTGCCCGTTGTAGTCGAGCTGGTCGCCGCGCCGCACGGTGCCGTCGCTCGCGAGCAGCTCGTAGGACCGCAGGTTGCCGGCCATGCCGAGACGCACGAGGTCGGCCTGGTGCCGCACGCGGGCGAGCTGCTCGTCAGGGGTGCCGTTGACGTCCGCGCCGTTGGGGTCGGTGAACGCCCCCGAGCCGAAGCCCTGCAGGCGCGGGTCGTCGTCGAAGGGCCCACCGCCGCGCACGGCGTCGCGCAGCCGGTCGGAGAACGTGCCGATGCCCGTGCCCCCGAGCTGCCCCTGCGTGGCCTGCTCGAACAACCTGTCGTCGGCGACCTCGCCGAAGTTCCAGCCCTCGCCGTAGAGGTACACCTGGCGGCCGTCGACGCCGTCCTTGCGCGGCGTGAGCCGGTCCAGCGCGGCACGCACACGCTCCATCGTCTGCCGCGAGTGGTGCCCCATGAGATCGAACCGGAAACCGTCGACCTTGTGGTCCCGCGCCCAGGTGACGACCGAGTCGACCATCATCTTCTCGGCCATCGCGTGCTCGGTCGCCACGTTCTGGCAGCACGTCGAGGTCTCGACCTGACCGGTGAGGGTCAGCCGGTGGTAGTAGCCGGGGACCACGCGGTCGAGCACGCTCTTCGCGTCCTGCCCGCTGGCGGCGGTGTGGTTGAACACCTGGTCGAGCACGACCTGCAGCCCGTCGGCGTGCAGCGCGCCGACCATTGAGCGGAACTCCGTGATCCGCGCGCCGCCGTGCGCGTCGACGGCGTAGGAGCCCTCGGGCGCGGTCCAGTGCCACGGGTCGTAGCCCCAGTTGAACGCGTCGCCGCCCGCGGCGGCCCGCACGCACCCCTGCTGCTCCGGCGAGTCCGGCGGCAGCGCCGCGAGGTCGCAGTCCGGGACGGCCTGCGCGGCGCGGTCCTCCTCGATCGACGCGATGTCGAAGGTCGGCAGCAGGTGCACGGTCGTCAGGCCCGCGTCGGCGAGGTCGCGCAGGTGGTCGCGGCCGTCGCTGCGGCGCACCGCGAACGCGCCGTACGTGCCGCGCAGCCGCTCCGGCACGGTGGCGTCGGAGACCGAGAAGTCGCGCACGTGCAGCTCGTAGATCGTCTGGTCGACCGGCCGCACCACGGGCTGCTTCGTCCGCTCCCACTCCCGCGGGCGGTACCGCGGGTCGGCGAGGTCGACGAGCACGCCGTGCGTGCTGTCGAGCGTCAGGGCGACGGCCGACGGGTCCGTGACGCGGTTGACCTCGACCTTCCCCGTCGTGGGCGCGTAGACCGTGACCTCCCAGAGGTACGCGGCGTCCGCCCAGCCCTTCGCCCCCTTCACGGTCCAGGCACCGTCGGCCTGCCGGGTCGCGGCGGCGCGGACGGGCGAGGCGGACGTGTCGACCTTCCCGCGGCGGTCGGCGGGCCAGACGAGCAGGTCGACGTCCTGAGCCGTGGGCGCCCAGAGCGCGAGCGACGGCACACCCGTGCGCCAGGTCGCGCCGAGGACCCGACGGGCCGCGGCCTCGGCGTACAGGTCGTCGAGCACGCCCGGGACCTGCACGCCCGTGACGGCCTGCCCGGCGCCGTCGGCGGCGGCCTGCCGCACGAGCAGCTGCCCGGTGAGCAGACGCTCGACGTCCTTGCGCTCGGCGTCGACGCGCAGCGCGAGGTGGTCGGCGAGCGCCGGGAACCGCGACCGCTGCGCGGCGGTCAGGCCGCGGGGCACGAGCGTGAGCGCGACCTCCTCGCCGCCCGTGACGGCACCGTCCACGACCTCGAGCGCGGCGTCCGTCGACCCGTGCAGCGCGAAGCGCAGGTCGGCCGCGTCGGTCCCGCCCGGGACCAGCGACGCCGGCCAGGCGATCGTGCGCGCGTCGAGCCAGTGCGCCGCGAGCTGCCCCGTGCCGGGCAGCGGCGGGTCGGTGACCTGCACCGTCAGCACGTGCGTGGTCAGGTCGTACGTGAACGTCACCGGCTTGCCGCCGGGAGCGGTGAACGCGATGTTCGCACCGTCACGTGCGCCGCCGGCCCCGTAGTTCTCGGCCCACGACAGCCCGTGGGCGACCTTCACCTCGTACGACCCGGCCGGCAGGGCGGGCACCGTGAGCGACGCGGAGCCGTCGTCGTCGCCGTCGACCAGCGCCGTCGCGAGGCACGCGGGGTCCCAGTCCCCCGCGCAGCCCGCCTCCGCCTGGTACGACCCCGGCAGCGTCACCAGTGCGCCCTGTGCCGAGGACGTCACCTGGTGCGTCGTCGCGTCGTAGACGAACGTCACCTGCTGCGGGGCGTCGCCGTCGACGGTGTACGCGATGTTCGCCCCACCCGGGGCGCCGCCGGCGCCGTAGTTCTCGTCCCACGTGCCGCCGACGGCGACCTTGTACTCGTAGGAGCCGGGCGGCAGCGTGAACGTGCCGGAGTACACCCACCCGTTCGTCGTGGCCAGCCGCGCGGCCTCGCAGCCCGGCTGCCAGTCGCCGGGACAGCCCATCGCGGCGTTGTGCGAGCCCGGCACGGTGACGAGGTCACCCCCGGGGCCCACGGGTCCGGGGGCCTCGACGCCGTCGACCGCGACGCCGACGCTGCCGAAGGTGGACGCGGCGGTGCGGTGCCCGGCGGTGTCCTCGCGCACCGCGCGGTACTCCACGAGGGTGCCGGGTGCCAGGTCGCGCACGTCGTGGAAGACGCGCGGGCTCGTGCTCTCGGCCGTGCCCAGCGGCGTCCACACGTCGGCGCCGACCACGCGGTAGGCGAACGACGTCGTCGCGAGCACGTCGTCCGCGACGTCGGCGGCCACCGGCGCCAGGCCGGACAGCGCCGCGCCCGCGCCGGGGGCGCTCAGCACGACCGCGTCGGCGCCCGTCGCGACCGTGGCGTCGGCCCGCAGCACGACGGCGCCGTACGCGGGCACGGTCAGCGTGAGCGCGCCGTCGGCGCCCGCCGTCGCGGCCGCGCCGGCCACGGTGTCCGTGCCGGACGTCGCGAGCAGCGGCGTGAACGTGGCGCCCGGTGTCAACGCGTCCAGCGTCACGGTCGTCGGCGACCCGGCGTTGTTGACCGCGACGAGGTGCTCGACGTCGTCGTCGCCGACGCGCGAGAACGCGTACACGCCGCCGTCGGCGTACCGCTCGATCTGGGCGCCGTCCGTGAGCGCCGGGGTCGACGCGCGCAGCTCGGCCAGGGCCGCGACGTGCGCGTACAGCGGGGCGTCCGTGTCGTACCGGTCGACGGACCCGGCGGGCGTGCCGTCGAGCAGGGCCTGGTCGGCGTACTCGTCGACCTCCGTCGCGAACAGCGACTGCCGCGCGTCCTTGTCGCCGCCGCCCTGCGGCCCGGCGCCGACGAAGCCCTGCTCGTCGCCGTAGTAGACGACCGGCTGGCCGCGCGTGAGGTACATCAGGGCGTGGGCGACGCCCGAGCGCGCCTGCGGGTCCGACGCGTCCTTCACCATGTGCCCGATGCGGCCCATGTCGTGGTTGCCGAGGAACGTCGGCAGCGCGTGCGCGCTGCTCGTCGGCGTCGTGTAGAGGTCGTCGCTCGCGAACAGGGCCGCCAGCCCCGCCGCGGACGCGCCGCGCGCCCAGCTCGACGCTGCCGACTGGAACGAGAAGTCGAGGACGGCGTTCATGTCGGTCTCGCGCACGTACGGTGCGGTGAGGCGCGCGTCGGAGTCGTACACCTCGCCGAACATGAAGAAGTCGGGGTTGCCGACCGACGCCGCGTGCTGCGCGACGGCGGTGGTGAACACGTCCCAGAACTCGCGGTTCACGTGCTTGACGGTGTCGATGCGGAAGCCGTCGACGCCCAGGTCGACCCACGCCTCGTAGACGTCGACGAAGCCCTGCACGACGTCGGGGTGCTCGGTCATGAGGTCGTCGAGGCCCACGAAGTCGCCGTACGTGACGGACTCCCCCTGCCACGTCGAGTCGCCGCGGTTGTGGTAGAACGTGGGGTCGTTGAGCCAGGCGGGGACCTTGACGTCGGCGTCCGCCGGGTCGATCACCGGCGTGTACGGGAACGACGTCGCGGGGTCGAGCTCGGGGAAGTCGTCGGTGCCGGCGAAGCCGGCGGGGTCGAACGCGTCGCCCGCGGCGTCGCGGTACGGCGACGTGGCCTGGTCGACGTAGGTGTACCGGCCCTCGGCGTAGTCGACGACGTCGGCCGTGTGGTTGGTGATGATGTCGAAGTAGACCTTGATGCCGCGCGCGTGCGCGTCGGCGATGAGCGCCTCGAGCTCGGCGTTGGTGCCCAGGTGCGGGTCGATGCGCGTGAAGTCGGTGATCCAGTACCCGTGGTAGCCGGCGGACGCGTCCGCACCCTCGCCCTGCACGGGCCGGTTGAGGAACGACGGGGTCAGCCAGATCGCCGTGGTGCCCAGACCCTCGACGTAGTCGAGCCGCTCACGCAGGCCCGCGAGGTCGCCGCCGTGGTAGAAGCCCTTGTCGGTCGGGTCGAGGCCCGTCACGAGACGGTCGCCCTCCAGGCCGCCGGTGTCGTTGGTCGGGTCCCCGTTGGCGAAGCGGTCGGTGAGGACGAAGTAGAACTGCTCACCGGCACCGGGGTCGCGCGCGGGCTCGGCGACGAGGTCCGCGTCCGCGTCGGTGTAGCCACCGGGCAGGTCCGCGACGACGACGGACGTGCGGTGCGTCGTGTCGTCGTAGGTGAACGTCAGGTCGGCCGGGCCCGCCAGCACGAGGGGGGTGTTCGCGTCGGTGCCGTCGGCGCCGTAGGCCGCGTCCCACGTGCCGTCGAGCGCCACCTTCCACTCGTGCGTGCCGCCGGGCACGGTGAAGGTCGCGGAGAACCGCCCGGGGACGTCCGTCGGCGCGAGCGCCGTGGCGGCGCACGCCGGGTCCCACGCGGCCGCGCACCCGAGCGCGTCCTGCAGGGAGCCGACGAGCGTCACGGAACCGGCTGCGGCGGCGGACGGCGCGGTCGCGACGACCGCTCCGGAGAGCGCGACGGCCGCGGCGGCCAGCGCGGCGGCGGCCGTGCGGGCGGGACGCCGGGTGCGGGCGGGGCGGTCGCGCCCCGGGGACAGACGGGCAGGGGGACGGGTCATGGCGTCGCCGACCATCGCGGACTCCTTCGTCGCGGCACGTCGTCGTGCCGTCGTCGGTGGCTGTCCGCCGAACGTAACGCGTTGCAGGCTGTTGCAGCAAGCCTTTCGGTCATGTCCGGGCCATTCCGGCAGAACCGTGCGCGTCCTGCCCGGGTGCGGGCACGACGTCGACACGACGCACCGCAGGTCCTCGCGGACGTCGCGGGACGTCGTGCGTCGGCTCACGGACCGACCCACGGGCGCGCAGCCCGCGGTCGGCCCGCGTCAGGTGATCGGGGTGCGTCCGCTCAGACGAGCCCGAGCGCCCGCACCGCCTCGCGCTCCTCGACCAGCTCCGCCACGGACGCGTCGATGCGCTCGCGCGAGAACCCGTCGACCTCGAGGCCGGGGACGATCGTGTACGCGCCGCCCGACGCCGTCACCGGGAACGACGAGATGAGTCCCTCGGGCACGCCGTACGACCCGTCGGACACCACGCCGGCCGACGTCCAGTCGCCCTCGGGCGTGCCGTGGACCCACGTGTGCACGTGGTCGATCGCCGCGTTCGCCGCCGACGCCGCCGACGACGCGCCGCGCGCCTCGATGATCGCCGCACCGCGCTTGGCGACGGTCGGGATGAAGCCGTCGCGCACCCACGCGTCGTCGCCGACCACCTCGAGCGCCGGGCGCCCGCCGATCGTCGCGTGCGTGAGGTCGGGGTACTGCGTCGCGGAGTGGTTGCCCCAGATCGCCAGGCGCGCGATGTCGTCGATCGCCGCGCCCGTGCGGTGCCGCAGCTGCGCGAGGGCACGGTTGTGGTCGAGCCGCGTCATCGCCGTGAACCGGTCCGCGGGGACGTCGGGCGCGTGCGCCGACGCGATGTACGCGTTGGTGTTGGCCGGGTTGCCGACGACCAGCACGCGCACGTCGTCCGCGGCGCCGGCGTTGATCGCCGCGCCCTGCGGCCCGAAGATGCCGCCGTTGGCGCTCAGCAGGTCACCGCGCTCCATGCCCTTGGTCCGCGGCCGGGCCCCCACCAGCAGTGCGACGTTCACGCCGTCGAACGCCGCGGTCGCGTCGTCGGTGATGTCGATGCCGTCGAGCAGCGGGAACGCGCAGTCGTCGAGCTCCATCGCGACGCCCTCGGCGGCCTTCACGGCCGGCGGGATCTCCAGCATCCGCAGCCGCACCGGGGTGTCGGGGCCGAGGAGCTGGCCGGACGCGATGCGGAACGCGAGGGCGTAGCCGATCTGGCCGGCAGCGCCGGTGACGGTGACGACGGCGGGCGTGGTGACGGACACGGACGGGCTCCTTCGGTCGACCGACAGGCGGCGCGACGCATCGACGTCGACGCCTGCGTCGAACCTACCCGAGGCACCCCGGGAACGGCGTCCCCTCAGGCGTACACGCCGAGGAGGTCGAGCCCGCCCGATGCCGCGCGCGCGACCGCCGCGACCAGGCGCGACAGCGCCTCCTCGTCGTCCGGCCCGAGGCCCTCCGGCACATCGGGCAGGCCTCGCGCGACCGCCGCGCGGAGCTCGGCGTTCGAGACCCAGCCGACCCACGGGTACACCGGCGACGACATCCCGGCCAGCTCACGGTTGAGCAGGTGCCGCACCAGGTCCCGCCCCAGCACGTCCGACGCAGGCCCCGCCAGGAACGCGCGGAAGTCCTCACCACCCGACGACGAGTGCCCCAGCGCCCCGTACCAGTGCGTCCGCACCTGCACCACGGCCACCAGATAGGCCGCCATGCCCGCATCCAGCGCCCCGCCGCCCGAGGCTGCGGCCTGCGCCGCCGCCTGCGCGTACTCCGACCACCGGTCGATCACCTCGTCCAGCAGGTCCGTCCCACCGACCCGGCCCGCGAGATCCGCGGCCGTCACCGTCGGCGAACGCAGCTCGGCAACCACGTCATCCACCGACCCTGCGCGCATTTCCAGCGTGTACCCCATCAGACGGCGCCCCGCGCAGGGACCGACAACAGCTCCACCGGCACCACAGCCACCCCGAGCGGAACCGTCAGACCACGCCGCGTCGCCACCTCTGCCATGCCGATCGCCACCGGGTCGAGGACCCCGGTCGGACTGCGCCGCCCCGCCGCCGTCCGGTGCGCCCGCGCCACCGCGTCGGCACGACCGACCAAGGCTGCCTCGAAGGCCCCCTGATCGCGGTCCACGACCGCGTCGGCGAGCTCGCCGAGATGCTCGAGAGCCAGCGCGACGTCCGGCGCAGTGGTCGGCCGCACCACTGCTGCCCGCAACCGTGCGGCACACTCGCGCGCAGCCTCGTCGTCCCCTCGCGCGAGCGCAGCCAGCCCCGCCATGAACCATTCCGCGTCCTGAGCCGGCGCACCACCCAGCGCGCCGGCGCGGGCCGCCACCTCGTCGTCGCCCGCCAGGAGGGCCGTCGCCACCCAGACGTGCGTGTCGTAGAGCTTGGCCTCGGCGGCAGCCGGCGATCCCAGTGCGAGCCGTACCAGGTCTGCTGCGGGAGTGATGAGCGCCCTGAGCTCCGGCACCGGCCGCTCGATGAGCCAGCCCCATGCCAATGCGTCCCACAGCACGTCGAACGTCACCGACACCGCCCCGTTGTCGAGAGTCGATCGGCGGGGCAGATCGGCGTACGCCTCCTCGACGAACTGCCGGTCCTCCGGGTAGCTGTCCTCGGCGAGCTCGACGTCGGGCCGGTGAGGGTAGGGACGCGTCATGGCGGAGGCTCCTTGAAGACGTGCTCGACAACGGTCTCGGGGTTGCCCGCGAGGAGCTCACCGCGCGGGCCCGTACGCACGCCGACGTAGCGCACGATGCCGTCCTTGTAGGCCTGCCGAATGAGCGAACTGATCTCTCGGCGACCGTCGGACAGCCGCGATCGTCGCATGTCGGCGGCCACGTCACGGGGGTAGTCGGGGTCGTCCTGGCGGATACGTGTCCCCGGCCTCAGAGTCGACGCGCGATCGCCGTAGACACCGTCCCCGCCCTTGGCCTCGATGACATGCAGGTTCCGCCCGTCGAAGTAGACGATGTTCGTGACGTTGCGTCCGTTGTAGGCGACGGCGTGGTCCCACGGGACGCCGGCCTTCATCCGCTCGACCAGCGGGCGCACGTCGGCGGCCGAGGTCGGCCGGAGGATGGTCACCTTCCGGTTTCCGGCGACGTCGCGGACGTACGTGAGCCCGCCGTCCTCGCCGATGCGCTCCGACAGCCTGGCGCGCTGCGAGGGTGTCATGGTGGGCCGGCGGTACTGCTGGACCTTGGGGTCGGAGTACGGGTACCGGGTGCCCTCCCCCGGCATCCGGGCACCCCTGCCGGCGCGTCCGATCCTGCTGAGGCCCGCGACCGCTGCCAACCCACCGACGAGGGGCAGCACGCCCAGCGCCCGCTCCCACGGCTCGAGCTCCTGGCCCGTGAGCAGGTCCCGTCCGGTGCCGGCCTCGACGATGCCCTTGACCGTGCCGACGCCGGGCACGAAGTCGAGGACCATGGACAGCACGGCGAGCAGGGCGAGCCCGAACGCGGCCTCGAGCGCGGAGTTCGCGACGCCGAAGCAGTCGGTGAACACCGAGCAGTTGTCGGCGGCGGCCGGACCGGCGGTGAAGAGGCCGACCACCGCGAGCGTCGTCCACACCCCGACGACGAGCTGCAGCGCGCGCAGCACACGTCGCCGGCTCACCGGACACCCCCGGCCGGAACGGCGCCGTGCGGCGCGTCCTCGCGCGGCTGCGGGTCACCCGGGAACACCAGGAACACCACCAGGAGCGAGCCGAGGACGAACACCCCCAGGCCGGTGTAGCTGCCGATGACGTCGTTCGAGACGCCCTCGACCACGACGCGCGAGACGAGCCACATGACGATCAGTCGCGCCCACGCCGGCGCCACGGCCACGACTCGCCGCCAGGCTTCGAGCCACCCGGGGGGCCGCGGTGACGTGCGCACCAGCCGGATCCACAGCAGGAGCGCGAACGCCGCCAACCAGAGCCAGAGCTGCTCGAGGATGCCGGCCATCGTGAGCGTCGCGAGCGCCGAGGTAGCGACGGCGGCAACCATGCGACGGCCGGCCCACGAACCGAGGGCCGACCGGCGGACCCGCACGTCGGTGTCGGCGCGTGCCGGGCCGGGCACCGGCGCCTCCGGGCCGCCCGCCTCGGCGGCCAGCAGCCGGTCCTGCACCGGCCCCGGGAGCATCGCGGCCCCGAGCCAGAGCTGGCGCACCACGGTCCCGATGACGGCCGCCGCCACGACGACACCGCCCGTCTCCTGCAGCGTCGCGACCGCCTGCACCGTCGGCTGGCCGCCGTTCGACGACCACGTGAACAGGGGGCGCACGAGCGTCGGCGCCGCCGCGACCCACGCGTCCGTCCCGAGCCAGGCGACGACCGCGAGCAGCCCGCTGACCACGGGCCACGCGACCAGCGGGGGGATGCGCCGCCCCCGGCCGATCGTGGCGACGACCACGCGCGCCGCGCGAGGCAGCACGACGACGCCGGCCAGCAGCAGGAGGTACGTCACGAGCCGGGGCAGCAGCCCGTGCGCGACCTCGGCCAGCGGACCGGTGCCGAGGGGACCGCTGAACCAGAAGGACGAGGAGGTGACGCTGCCCGCGTAGCGGTCCGCCGAGACCAGGTCCCCGACGCAGAACGCGACCGCCGTGAGCGCACCCAGCTGCCCGGAGAGGAACCCCACGCCCACCATCGCCGCCAGCAGCACCACCGACTCGGTGTAGACGTCGTCGTACCCCAGGCGCCCCAGGCCGATGACGAGCCCGGACAGCAGCGCGAGCCCGGGGAGCACGGCGGCGAGCAACGGCACGGTGACGACGACGTGCCCGTCACCGGCGATCCCCTGCAGGCCGGGCACCCGCGCCACCACCCACCGCGGGACGTGGATCCACTGCGCGTCGGCCCACCGCACGATTCGCTCGAGCGCGCCCGTCACGTGGGCGATGCCCCTGCCCGCGCGTCCCCGCGCACCAGCAGCCACCGGGCGGTCAGGGCCAGCGTCGCGCCGTACACGACGTGCCCGAGGACCGACATCTGCGTGAACTCCTCGAGCGCCTTGATGTCGAGCCAGCCCGGGTAGAGCGCGAGCATGAACGCCTCGAGCCCCAGCGCGTAGGCGATGCCGACCCACACGGGGCGCCGTCCGAACCACACGACGTAGGCGATGCCGAAGGCGATGCCGTTGAGCAGGTGGAACGCGATGCCGGCGCCCAGGTGCAGGCTCTCGCCGGCCTCTCCCAGCAGCGCCTGGCCGAAGAACGGGAACGCCTTGAAGGGCGACACGTGCTCGCCCTCGAGGGGCCGGCCGGCCAGTGGCTCCTGGGGCTGCGCGCCGACGCGATGCACACCGTGTACGAGTGCTCGTGACCCGGTGACGCACGACGGCGCCCACCCCGAGCGGGGAGGGCGCCGTCGTGGTGCGGCGGCCGGACGTCAGCCCAGGCGCGCGGCCAGGTTCTCGTCGAGCGCGGCGAGGAACTCCTCCGTGGTGAGCCACGGCTGGTCCTTGCCGACGAGCAGCGCGAGGTCCTTGGTCATCTTGCCGCTCTCGACGGTCGTGATGACGACGTCCTCGAGGGTCTCGGCGAACTGCGTGACCTCGGGCGTGCCGTCGAGCTTGCCGCGGTGCTTGAGGCCACCGGTCCACGCGAAGATCGACGCGATCGGGTTGGTCGACGTCGGCTTGCCCGCCTGGTGCTGGCGGTAGTGGCGCGTCACGGTGCCGTGCGCGGCCTCCGCCTCGACGGTCCTGCCGTCCGGCGTCATGAGGACGGACGTCATGAGGCCCAGCGAGCCGAAGCCCTGCGCGACGGTGTCGGACTGCACGTCGCCGTCGTAGTTCTTGCACGCCCAGACGTAGCCGCCCTCCCACTTCATGGCGGCGGCCACCATGTCGTCGATGAGGCGGTGCTCGTACGTCAGGCCGGCGGCGTCGAACTGCTCCTTGAACTCGGCGTCGAACACCTCCTGGAAGATGTCCTTGAAGGCACCGTCGTACGCCTTGAGGATCGTGTTCTTCGTCGACAGGTACACGGGGTACCCACGCTGCAGGCCGTACGCGAACGAGGCGCGCGCGAAGTCGCGGATCGACTCGTTGAAGTTGTACATGCCCATGGCGACGCCCCCGGCCTCGGGGTACGTCACGACCTCCTGGTGGATCGGCTCCGAGCCGTCCGCCGGGGTGTAGGTCAGCGTCAGCGTGCCGGCACCCGGGACCTTGAAGTTGGTCGCCTTGTACTGGTCGCCGTGGGCGTGACGGCCGATGATGATCGGCTTGTTCCAGCCCGGGACCAAGCGCGGGATGTTCGAGATGATGATCGGCTCGCGGAAGACGACGCCGCCGAGGATGTTGCGGATCGTGCCGTTGGGCGAGACCCACATCTTCTTCAGGCCGAACTCCTCGACGCGCGCCTCGTCGGGCGTGATCGTCGCGCACTTGACGCCGACGCCGTGCTCCTTGATGGCGTGCGCCGCGTCGATCGTCACCTGGTCGTCGGTGGCGTCGCGGTTCTGGATCGACAGGTCGTAGTAGCGCAGGTCGACGTCGAGGTACGGGTGGATCAGGCGGTCCTTGATGAACTGCCAGATGATGCGCGTCATCTCGTCGCCGTCGAGCTCGACGACCGGGCCGACGACCTTGATCTTCGCCATGCGGGGGCCTGCCTCCTGTGCCGTGGGTGTGTCCCCCAGGTTACTCGACATCAAGAGACCTGGGACGACCCGTCCACGACCGAGGGTGCCGCGACCCGTCCCCCTGCCCCCGCACAGCCTCGACTGGCATGCTGTGCCCTGCGTAGTTCGCCCCGTTGTCGTCGCGTGCGCCCACCCTCCGGGCCTGACGACGACGCGGGCACCGACCGGTGGCACGCCCACCTGACAACGACAGGACCGACATGTCCCAGCAGAACCAGACCCCCGAGGGTGCCGCGACGCCCGAGGACACGACGCCGGACGTCGCGACACCCACCGAGACCCCCGAGGAGGTCGTCGTCGAGGAATCCGTCGCCGCGCCAGCAGCGGCCGCCCCCGCGGCGCCGGCTGCGGACCAGGACGACGAGGACACGTTCGTCCTGCCCGCGGGCACCGTCGTCACCGCAGGGCCCGGTCTCGCCGCGCGCCTGGGTGCCGAGGCCTTCGGCACGTTCTTCCTCGTGCTCGTCGGCGTCGGCATCGCGCTCTACTCGGCGTTCAGCAACGTCGGTGGCGGCCTGGGTGTCGCCCTCGGGTTTGGCGTGGCCGTGCTCGCCGGCATCGTCGCGGTCGGCCACGTCTCGGGCGGCCACTTCAACCCCGCCGTGACCTTCGGCGCCTGCCTCGCCGGGCGCACCCCGTTCGCCGACCTGCTGCCCTACTGGCTCGCGCAGGTCGTCGGAGGCGCGCTCGCCGCGGCCGTGCTGTTCCTCACGGTGCCCTCGGGCCTGCCCGGGCTCGTGAGCCAGGGCGAGGACGGGAGCGTCCGTGCGTTCTTCAGCGGCACCGCCAACGGGTTCGGCGAGCACTCGCCGCTCGCGCGCCTCTCCCAGGGTGGCGCCGAGTTCGGCCTCGTCGCCGCGCTCCTCGTCGAGGTCATCGGCACGGCCGTGTTCGTCGGCGTCATCCTCGGCGCGACGGACCGCCGCGCGAACAAGCAGCACGTGCCGTTCGCCGTCGGTCTGACGCTCACGGTCGTCCTCCTGCTGGCCATGCCCGTCACCAACGCGTCGATCAACCCCGCGCGCTCGCTCGCCGCAGCGATCTTCTCCGACTCGTGGGCGCTGCAGCAGGTGTGGCTGTTCTGGGTCGCGCCGCTGTTCGGCGCGGCGATCGCGGCGCTCGTCTACCGGGCGTTCGCGGCCGAGCCCGTGGAGGACTCGCTGTTCGCCGAGGACGAGCTCTACGTCGCCGAGGACGACGTGGTGGTCGTCGAGCGCTGACGCGCATGGTTCACGAGGCCCCGGGGAGCACGGCTCCCCGGGGCCTCGTCGCACCAGGGACGCCCTCGAGCCGGGCGCGTGCGCGGCCGGGCGCGCAGGGAGCCGTCAGCCGGGCGGCAGCACCGAGGCGAGGACCGCGAGCACCACACCGTTGACCGCGAGGACCACGACGTCGAGCGGCTTGGACCGCACCGACACCGCCACGGGCCCCGGAGCGGGCCGCACACCGCGGACCACGGCGGAGACGAGCAGGAGCAGTGCCAGCACGTAGGTGCCGGCGACAGCGCTGACGAGGAACGACACGGCGACGGCGACGACGATGCCGGAGGTCGTGCACCACAGCGAACGGTTGCGGCGCGCCGCGAGCGACGCACGCGCGATGGTACGCGGGTCGAGCGCCTGCTCCTGCGGCGGGACCACCGGAGCCGCAGCGGCCGGTGCCACGGCCGGCGCGTGCTGCGCCGGCGGGTGCTGCACGGGCGGTCGCGCGGGCTGCTCGGTGGCGGGGCGCCCGGTCGCGGACCGCGACGGCGGTCGCGTCGACGGCGCGCCGCGGTCGACGTGGCCGGGCACGGTCGGCGGCGTGGGACGCGTGGGCCAGGCGGGGTGCGGCAGACCTGCCGCCGGTGTCCGCGCAGGCGTCGACATCGGCGTGCGCTCCCTCCGTCCGGCCGGGCGCGTGCCGCCCGTCACGACCCGCGAGCACCCGTGGACGTCGCCCACGGGCCTGCGCGGCCGCCCCAGCGTACCGCCGCGCGGGTTTCGTTACGGTGAACCCGTGACCGAACCGTCCCACGTCCTCACCCCTCCGGTCGACGTGCTCGTGGTGGGTGGGGGCCTGGCGGCGCTGCGCACGGTCGCCGCGCTGCGCGACCACGGCTTCGACGGGCCCGTGCGGGTGCTGGGGGCCGAGGGCGTCGCGCCGTACGACCGGCCCCCGCTGTCGAAGCACCTCCTCGACCGCACGTCTCCGGCGTGGCTCGCGGACGAGCTCGGCCACGACCTGCACGCTCTGGCCGACGAGGTGCACCTGGACCGGCCCGCCCGCGGGCTGCGGGTCCGCGCGGGCGGCGGCGCGGTCGTCGTGACCGACGACGGACACCTCGCGGCGTCGTGCGTCGTGCTGGCCACCGGCGCGCACGCGACGACGGTGCCCGGTTGGCGGGCGGCGACCCTGCACACGGCGGCCGACGCGGACGGGCTGCGTGCGGCGCTCGCCGGAGGTCGTCGCCGGCTCGTGGTGGTCGGGGCGGGCTGGGTGGGCGCCGAGGTCGCGGGCGTGAGCGCCGCGGCGGGGCACCACGTCACCGTGCTGGAGTCACGTGCGGCACCGCTCGCGAGCGCCCTCGGGGAGTCCGTCGGCGTGATGACGACCCCCTGGTACGCGGCCGCCGGCGTGGTCCTGCGCACCGGCGCGACCGTCACGGCGGTCGACGGCGCGGGGGCCGACGGCTCGGTGGTCACGCTCGACGACGGCGAGCGGCTGTCGGCCGACGCCGTGCTCGTCGCGGTGGGCGCCCGGCCGGCGACCGGGTGGCTCGGCGGCGCCCTGCCGCTGCGTGGCGACGCCGTCCCGGTGGACGAGGCGTACCGCGTGCTGGGGCCGGACGGCCCGTTCCCCGGGCTGCTGGCGGTGGGCGACGTCGCCGTGCGGCGTTCCGCGCGTCACGGCTGGGTGCCCGGGGGCCACTGGGACGAGGCGCTGCACGGTCCCGACGTGCTGGTCCGGCACCTGCTGGGGGTGCCGGTCGACGGGCCGGAGGCCACGCCGTACGTCTTCTCGACGCAGCTCGGGCACGACCTCACGATGTTCGGCCTGCCGGCGAGCGACGACGCGGTGACCGTGCTCGGCGACCCGGCGGGCGACGGCTGGACGACGCTGTGGACACGCGGCGACGTGGTCACCGGCACCCTCGTGGTCGACCGACCACGCGACGTCGGCGCGGCCCGCCGCCTGTTCGCGCGCGACCACCTTCCCCACCTCGTGCTGCCCGCCGGGCTCCCCGACGACCTGCGCACCCTCCTGCGCACGTCTCCGGCGACCTGACACGGGCTGGATCGACGCCTCACCCCACGCACGCGAGACGTCGATCCACGCCCGCGTCAGTGGGCGAAGTGGCGGGTGCCCGTGAGGTAGAGCGTCACGCCGGCGGCTGCGGCGGCCGCGACGACCTCCTCGTCGCGCACCGAGCCGCCCGGCTGGACGACGGCGCGCACACCCGCGTCGAGCAGCACCTGCAGGCCGTCCGCGAAGGGGAAGAACGCGTCCGACGCCGCGACGGCGCCGCGGGCCCGCTCGGCACCCCCGGCGTTCGCGCGCTCGACCGCGAGACGGCACGAGTCGACGCGGTTGACCTGACCCATGCCGACCCCGACCGACGCACCGCCGTCGGCGAGCAGGATCGCGTTCGACTTCACGGCCCGCACCGCGCGCCACGCGAACGCGAGGTCGGCGAGCGTCGCCTCGTCGGCGGGCTCGCCGGCGGCGAGGGTCCACGCGGCCGGGTCGTCGCCGGGCGCGTCGATCCGGTCGACCACCTGGACGAGCAGCCCTCCCGAGACCGGGCGGGTCTCGACCTGCGCCGCGGGCGCGGCGTCGACCACGAGGAGGCGGATGTTCTTCTTCTGCGTGAGCAGCGCGAGCGCGTCGTCGTCGAAGCCGGGGGCGACCACGACCTCCGTGAAGACCGGCGCGATCTGCTCGGCCGCGGCGAGCGTCACCTGCTGGTTGGTCGCGATGACGCCGCCGAACGCGGAGACGGGGTCGCACGCGTGGGCCCTGGCGTGCGCGTCGGCGACGTCGGTGCCGACCGCGATGCCGCAGGGGTTGGCGTGCTTGACGATCGCCACGGTCGCAGCGTCACCGTGGTCGTGTGCCGCGCGCCACGCGGCGTCCGCGTCGACGTAGTTGTTGTAGCTCATGGCCTTGCCGTGCAGCTGACGCGCCTGCGCCAGCCCGGCGGGGCCGTGGCCGACCGTGTAGAGCGCTGCGCGCTGGTGCGGGTTCTCGCCGTAGCGCAGCACGTCCGACCGCTCCCACGTCGCGCCGATCCAGGCCGGGAACCCGGTCGCGACACCGTCGACCTCGTCGGTCGTCGTCGCGACGTTGCCCATCCAGGACGCGACCGCGACGTCGTACGACGCGGTGTGGACGAACGCCTCGGCAGCCAGGCGCGTGCGCTCGGCGAGCGTGAAGCCGCCGGCCGTGACGGCCGCGACGGTGTCGGCGTACCGCGCCGGGTCGACGACGACGGCGACGCTCGGGTGGTTCTTGGCGGCGGCGCGGACCATCGACGGGCCGCCGATGTCGATCTGCTCGACGCACTCGTCGACGCTCGCACCGGACGCGACCGTCTGCGTGAACGGGTAGAGGTTGACCACGACCAGCTCGAACGGGGCGACCTCCAGCTCGACGAGCTGCGCGACGTGCTCGGGCCGACGCGTGTCGGCGAGGATCCCGGCGTGCACGCGCGGGTGCAGCGTCTTGACGCGCCCGTCGAGGCACTCGGGGAAGCCGGTGACGTCCTCGACGCGGGTGACGGGGATGCCCGCGGCGGCGACCGTCGCGGCGGTGGAGCCGGTGGAGACGAGCTCGACGCCCGCGGCGTGCAGCGCCGTGGCGAGCTCGACCAGGCCCGTCTTGTCGTACACCGAGAGCAGCGCGCGGCGGACCGCGCGACGGGTGGCCGCGGCGGTCGGGTCGGTGACGGGCTCGAGGGGGGTCAGGCCGTGCGACATGTCACACCTTCCTGGGTCGGTGGTCCGAGCGGACCTCGGTGGGGACCCAGGCACCCAGGCGGGCGGTGCACGTCAGTGGGTGGTGCTCGGCCGCTCCCCGGTGGTTGCTCCACCTTCGCCAGTCACGACCGTGGCCGAGTCTAGCGGCGACACCCGCTGCGCCCCACCCCGACCGGCAGCCTCCTGCGGCGGGTCAGCCGACGACCGCCCGGCGCCCCTCGACGCGCAGGCCCCCGCGCGCGATCCGCCCGACGACGTCGACGAGCAACCGACGCTCGACGACCTTGATGCGCTCGTGCAGCGTCTCCTCGGTGTCGTCGTCGAGCACCGCGACGACGTCCTGCGCGATGATCGGACCGGCGTCGACGCCCTCGTCCACGACGATCACCGAGCAGCCCGAGACCTTGACACCGTAGGCGAGCGCGTCCCGCACACCGTGCGCACCGGGGAACGACGGCAGCAGCGCCGGGTGCGTGTTGACCGTCCGCCCGCCGAACGCGCCGAGGAACGCCGCGCCGACGAGCTTCATGAAGCCCGCCAGGACCACGGTGTCGGGTGAGAAGACCCTGACCGCCTCGGTCAGCGCGCGGTCCCACGTCGCCCGGTCGGGGAAGTCGCGCAGCGCGACGACGGCGGTGGGGACGCCGGCCTCGCGCGCGAGGTCGAGCGCGCCGACCCCGGGACGGTCGGACACGACACCCACCACGCGCGCGCCGTACGCCGGGTCCGTGTGCGCGGCGAGCAGCGCAGCGAGGTTCGAGCCAGTGCCGGACACCAGGACCACGAGGCGGTGGGCCTGCACCACGGGGGGCGCGGGCGGGGCGGGGTCGGGCTGCGCGGAGGACGTCACGGCCCGCCAACCTACTCCCCCCACTCCACCGGACCCGCGGCCGTCCACACCCGGACGTGCGGGAGAATGGCACGCATGGGCAACCCGTGGGCACCGCCGGAGGACGCGCAGCCGCAGGACACGCGGCCGCAGGGAGCACCGCCGCACGACGCACCGCCGCACGACGCGCAGCCGGCCGGCCGGTCACCGGAGCGCCCGTCACCCACGGCGCCCCCGCACCCCACCCCTGGGCCGACGAGCGCAGCCGGGGCGCCAGGGGCACCGGCACAGCCTCCGGCTCCGTACCCGCCGGCCACCGGCCTCTCGGCGCCGCGTCCGCTGCCCCAGCCGGACCCTGCCGGCGTGGCACGTGCGACCCGCACCTCGGCCTGGACCGCGGGCCTCCTGCTCCTGTCCGTGCTGGTCGTGTCGCTGCCCTGGCCCGCCATGGTCGCGGCACCGGTCGCCGCCGTCGCCGCCCTGGTGCTCGCGATCCTGGCGGTCGTGCGCGCCGTGCGCGCCCGCGCCCGCGGCTCCGTGCTCGTGCTGCCCGTCGTGCTCGTCATGTCCGCGCTCGCCTGGGTGGGCCTGAGCACGTACCCGCTGCTGTATCTCGACGCGTCGCGCGCCTACGCCGAGTGCACCTCCGAGGCGCTCACCGCCCAGGCGAGACGCACCTGCACCACGCAGCTGGAGAAGGACACGCGCGCGCGGATCGAGGAGTTCTTCTCCCGGGCCGGGGTGCCCACCGGGTCCTGACGACGTGGGACGCCCGCTCAGGCCGGAGGTGCGGCGTCCCGGGTGTCGCCACGACGGCGCTCGCGCCGCGCGCGCAGCGCGGCGCGCACCGTCGGGTCGAACGGCACGCTCGCACCGGCCGCCCCGAGTCCGCAGCCCAGGGCGCACAGCACGCCGACCCACCACGGGTTCGCGCCGACGTGCGCCATGCGCCCCGGTCCGGCCGCACCGCCGGACGCGGCGACGAGGAGCGCGACGAGCACCCCGGCCGTGACCGCCACGACGCCGGCGGCCAGCAGCACGTCGCGCGGCCGCGCCGGGACGAGCCACCGGCGCACCGCGAGCCCGGCCAGCACACCGACCCCGACGGTCAGCAGCGGCGCCACGAGCACGACCCCGCCGGACACCCCCGGCAGCGCGCCGAGCAGCGGCAGCGCGGGCATCGGCCCGGCCACCACCTCACCGGGTGCGAAGTGCGTGCCCTCCCCGACCACGAACCCGGGGCCGACGAGCCACGCCACCGCCCACACGACGAGGTTGGGCACGAAGGCGAGCTCGGCGAACGCGAGGACCACGCCGCCGACGGCGTCGAGCGCGAGGCCGCGCGCGACGTCGACGACCGTCGCATGACCGGCGAGGACCCACAGGGTCGTCAGGAGCGACCCGAGGGCGAGCAGCGCGGCAGCCGCCGCCAGGCCGCCGCGCAGTCCCACCGTCACGGCGTCCGGCACCCGCTGCCGCAGCGGCGCCACGATCTGGGCCCACGGGGGCGCCTCGGGGCGGCGCAGCAACCCGCCCCCGAGGCCGAGCACCGCGACCACGAGCCCGCCGAGCACGGCCCGCAGCACGCCCCCGACGCTCGTCCCGACGACCAGCGCGGCGAGGGCGGTGAGCGCCACGTAGCCCGCGACGGCAGCGACGGCGCCGCCGCGCGTGGCGTACCCGGAGCGGCGCGCGGACGCGTAGCACGTGAACACCGCGAGCCCCGTCAGTCCCAGGGGCACCACCGACACGGTCGCGCCGCCGAGCTCGGCGGGCACGCCGTGAGCGAGGAGCCAGAGGTTGGTCGCGACGACGACCGCCCGTGTCCAGGCGACCTCGGCGTTGGCGGGGTCGGACGAGGTCGCGACGAACACCGCGACCGCCGGCACCGCGAGGGTCAGCAACGACAGGGCCGCGGCCTGGACCGCGGCGAGCACGCCGATGGTCCAGCGCGGCGCCCCGTCGATGGCCGACGTGAAGAACGTGGGCTGCGGGTCGTCCTGCAGGACGCGACGCGCGCGTCCCGCGACGGGCACGGGACCGGAGGACGGGGGCACCCGCCCATGGTGGCCGCTGCGCCACGTCCCCCACCGGACCCCGGCCCGGCGCGTCGCGACCCCACCACGTCGTCCCCCGCACCCCACCGGCGCCGTCCCGTCACCACCCGCGGACCGGACTGCTCGCTCACGCCCGACCAGAGCCGCTGGCCCCGGCGAGAGAGCGATCCGGTCGCACCCACGCCCCCGCGATCGTCGATCCGGCCCCGGACGCACCGCGGCCCCGGTCCGGGGGACCGGGGCCGCGGGTCGCTGGTGCGGGTGGTGCGTCAGGCGCTGAGGATCGCCCGCGCGAGCGCGGCGGTCTCGGACGGCGTCTTGCCGACCTTGACGCCGGCGGCCTCGAGGGCCTCCTTCTTGGCCTGCGCGGTGCCCGACGAGCCGGAGACGATGGCGCCGGCGTGGCCCATCGTCTTGCCCTCGGGCGCGGTGAAGCCCGCGACGTAGCCGACGACCGGCTTCGTGACGTGCGCCTGGATGTACGCCGCGGCGCGCTCCTCGGCGTCGCCGCCGATCTCGCCGATCATCACGATGACCTCGGTCTCGGGGTCCTTCTCGAAGGCCTCGAGGGCGTCGATGTGCGTCGTGCCGATGATCGGGTCGCCGCCGATGCCGATAGCCGTGGAGAACCCGAAGTCCCGCAGCTCGTACATCATCTGGTAGGTCAGCGTGCCCGACTTCGACACGAGGCCGACCTTGCCGGGGCCCGTGATGTCCGCCGGGATGATGCCGACGTTGGACTTGCCGGGGCTGATGAGGCCGGGGCAGTTGGGACCGATGAGCCGCACGCCCTTGGCCTGCGCGTACGCGAAGAACTCGGCGGTGTCGGCCACCGGGACGCCCTCGGTGATGATGACGGCCAGCGGGATGCCCGCGTCGACGGCCTCGATCACGGCTGCCTTGGTGTGCGCCGGCGGCACGAAGATGACGGACACGTCGGCGCCGGTCTTCTCGATGGCCTCGGCCACGGAGCCGAACACGGGCACCTCGACGTCACCGAACGTGACGGACGTCCCGGCCTTGCGGGGGTTCACGCCGCCGACGACGTTCGTGCCGGACGCGAGCATGCGGGTCGTGTGCTTCTGGCCCTCGGAACCCGTCATGCCCTGGACGATGACCTTGGAGGTCTCGGTCAGGAAGATCGCCATGGTGGAGTCGCTTCTCTCTGCGTCGGGTCGGGTTCTCAGGCGGCGGCGTGCGCCAGGCGGGCGGCCTCGTCGGCGCCGCCGTCCATCGTGTCGGCGAGCGTCACCAGCGGGTGGCCGGCAGCCGCGAGGATCCGGCGGCCCTCGACGACGTTGTTGCCGTCCAGGCGCACGACGAGCGGCTTGGACGCCTCGTCGCCGAGGATCTCGAGCGCCGCGACGATGCCGTTGGCGACGGCGTCGCACGCCGTGATGCCGCCGAAGACGTTGACGAACACGGACTTGACCTGCGGGTTCGTGAGGATGATGTCGAGACCCGCGGCCATGACCTCGGCCGACGCGCCGCCGCCGATGTCGAGGAAGTTGGCGGGCTTCACGCCGCCGTGCGCCTCACCGGCGTACGCGACGACGTCGAGCGTGCTCATGACGAGGCCCGCGCCGTTGCCGATGATGCCGACCTCGCCGTCGAGCTTGACGTAGTTGAGGTCCTTCTCCTTGGCGCGCGCCTCGAGCGGGTCGGCCGCTGCCTTGTCCTCCAGGGCCGCGTGGTCCTCGTGGCGGAAGTCGGCGTTCGCGTCGAGCGTCACCTTGCCGTCGAGCGCGACGACGTCGCCCTCCTCGGTGAGCACGAGCGGGTTGACCTCGACGAGCGTCGCGTCCTCGTCCCGGTAGACGAGCCACAGCTTCTGCAGGACAGCGGCGACCTCGCCGGCGATCTCGGGCGCGAAGCCCGCGGCGGCGACGATCTCGTCGGCCTTCGCCTGGTCGATGCCCGTGCGCGGGTCGACCGCGACCTTGGCGAGCGCCTCCGGGCGCTCGACCGCGAGCTGCTCGATCTCCATGCCGCCCTCGACCGAGCACATCGCCAGGTAGCGACGCTCGGCGCGGTCCAGCAGCAGGGAGAAGTAGAACTCCTGGGCGATCCGCGCGCCGGCCGCGATCATCACGCGGTGGACGGTGTGCCCCTTGATGTCCATCCCGAGGATCTCTCCGGCCCTCTCGGCCGCCTCGTCGGCGGAGCGGGCGATCTTGACGCCGCCCGCCTTGCCGCGGCCACCCGTCTTCACCTGCGCCTTCACGACGACGACGCCGCCCTCGGCGGGGAGCAGCTGCTCGGCAGCTGCGCGCGCCTCCTCGGGCGTCGTGGCGACGATGCCGCCGAGCACGGGCACGCCGTGCTTCTCGAAGATGTCACGTGCCTGGTACTCGAACAGGTCCACCTGGTCCGGTTTCCTCTCGTCGAGGTGCGTGCAGCGGCCCCGTGCGGCCGCATCGCCCGGTCGATGGTATCGCCGGGACGGAGGTCCCTCGACATCGAGAGACTGTGGCCGCGCTCACCCTGTGTCCGCCTGTCGCGCGGGATGCGGGACCCACTACCGTCCCGCAGGTGACCGACGAGCGCACACGGGTGCTGGAGCGTGTCGCGTCCGCCGTGCCCGACGCCGCGACGCTGGGGCGACCGGTGCGCGTCGGCGTCGACGGCACCGACGGCGCGGGCAAGACGACGTTCGCCGACGAGCTCGCGGTGGTCCTGCGTGCCTCGGGCCGAGCCGTGCTGCGGGCGTCCGTCGACGGCTTCCACCACTCGCGCGAAGTCCGCTACCGGCGCGGACGCACGAGCCCGGAGGGGTTCTTCCGCGACTCCTACGACCTCGACGCGCTGCGCACCGTCCTGCTCGACCCCCTCGGACCGGACCACGTCGGCCCGCGGCGGGTGCGCACGGCTGTGCACGACCACACGACCGACACCGATCCTGGGACGCCGTGGCACGTCGTCGACGACGCGACCGTGCTCGTCCTCGACGGGATCTTCCTGCAGCGCGACGAGCTCAGGAGCGTGTGGGACCTGGCGGTGTGGCTCGAGGTGCCGTTCGCGCAGACGTACGCCCGCATGGCCGTGCGCGACGGCTGCCCGCCGGACCCGGACGACCCGGCGAACGCCAGGTATCGCGAGGGCCAGCGGCTCTACCTCGCCGCGTGCGCCCCGGCCGCCCGCGCGGACGTCGTCGTGGACAACTCCGACCTCGCCGCCCCGCGCCTCCTGCGCGCCCCCTGAGCGCGGGCTGGTGGTGCGCGTGCGGCCTGCGGTCAGAGCTTGGTGACCGGGGAGTACCGCAGCAGCAACCGCTTCTCGCCGTTGGTCCCGAAGTCGATCTTGGCGACGGCGTTCTGCCCGGCGCCCTCGAGCGCGACCACCGTGCCGAGCCCGTAGGCGTCGTGGGTCACCTTGTCGCCGACCGACAGGTCCGGGACGTCCCCGCGCGGGGTCGCCGAGCCGAACGACGCGCCGGTGCGGGGAAGCGGCTCGCGCTTCTCGCGCGTCACGGGACCGCTGCTCGACCCCGATCCGCCGCGCTCGCCCCACGACGAGCCCGAGCGCCCGCCCCCGGAGCCGAACCCCGAGCCCCAGCTGCCGCGAAGCCGCGAGGTCGAGGACTCCCGGCGCCGCCAGTCGACGAGCTCGTCGGGGATGTCGTCGAGGAACCGGCTGGGCGGGAACTCGTTGGGCACGCCCCACGCGGTGCGCACCGCGGCGCGTGACACGTACAGGCGCTGCCGAGCGCGCGTCAGCCCGACGTACGCCAGGCGGCGCTCCTCGGCCAGCTGGTCGGGGTCGGCGAGCGAGCGCATGTGCGGGAACGTCCCGTCCTCCATGCCGGTGAGGAAGACGACGGGGAACTCGAGGCCCTTGGCGGTGTGCAGCGTCATGAGCGTGACGACGCCGGCGTCGCGAGCAGCGGCGACGGTCGCCTCGTCGTCGGCGCCGTCGGGGACGGGGATCTGGTCGGAGTCCGCGACGAGCGACACGCGCTCGAGGAAGTCGGTGAGGTCGCCCTCGGGGTCGGACTCCTCGAACTCGGCGGCGACCGCGTGCAGCTCGGCGAGGTTGTCGACGCGCGAGCCGTCCTGCGGGTCGTCGCTGCTGCGCAGCGTCGCGAGGTAGCCGCTGCGGTCGAGCGCGGCGCCCAGCACCTGGGCGGGGCCGGCGCCGGACACGGCGAGGTCGCGCAGCTCGTCGAGCATGGACGCGAACGCCCGCAGCCCGGTCAGCGCGCGCGAGCCCAGGCCGGGCACCTCGTCGAGGCGCGCCAGCGCGGCGCCGAACGAGACCCGCTCCCGCTCGGCGAACGCGGCGACCATCGCCTCGGACCGCTCCCCCAGGCCGCGCTTGGGCTCGTTGAGGATGCGACGCGTGCTGACGTCGTCGTCAGGGTTGGCCACGGCGCGCAGGTAGGCGATCGCGTCCTTGATCTCCTTGCGCTCGTAGAAGCGCGTGCCGCCGACGACCTTGTACGGCAGGCCGACGCGGACCAGCACCTCCTCCAGCGCGCGGGACTGCGCGTTGGCGCGGTAGAAGACCGCGACGTCACCGGGGCGCACGGACTCGCTGTCGCCGAGCCGGTCGATCTCCTCCGCGACGAACCGCGCCTCCTCGTGCTCGGTGTCGGCGACGTACGCGACGATCTGCGGGCCCGCGCCCGAGTCCGTCCACAGCCGCTTGGCCTGCCGGCCCGAGTTCTTGCTGATGACCGCGTTGGCGGCCGAGAGGATCGTCTGCGTGGAGCGGTAGTTCTGCTCGAGCAGGATCGTCGTGGCGTCCGGGTAGTCCTCCTCGAACTCCATGATGTTGCGGATCGAGGCGCCGCGGAACGCGTAGATGGACTGGTCGGCGTCGCCGACGACCGTGAGCTCGCCGCGGCCCACGCCGCCCTCGGTCGCCTCGCCGACGCCCGCGAGCTCGCGCACCAGGACGTACTGCGCGTGGTTGGTGTCCTGGTACTCGTCCACCAGGACGTGCCGGAACCGCCGCCGGTAGTGCTCGGCGACCTGCGGGAACGCCTGCAGCAGGTGCACGGTGCGCATGATGAGGTCGTCGAAGTCGAGCGCGTTGGCCTGCTGCAGCCGCTGCTGGTAGCGCGTGTAGACCTGCGCGAGCACGGTGTCGAACTCGTCGGACCTGCCGCCGCCGTTGCTCGCGGCGAACGCGTCGGGGTCGACGAGCTCGTCCTTGAGGGCCGAGATCTTGTGGCCCAGCGCCTTGGCCGGGTAGCGCTTCGGGTCGAGCTCCAGCTCGCGCGCGACGAGCGTGAGCAGTCGCTGGGAGTCGGCCTGGTCGTAGATCGAGAAGCTCGTGCGCAGGCCCAGCGTCGCGGCCTCGCGCCGCAGGATCCGCACGCACGCCGAGTGGAACGTCGACACCCACATGCGCTGCGCCGACGGGCCGACGAGCTGCTCGACGCGCTCGCGCATCTCCGCGGCGGCCTTGTTGGTGAACGTGATCGCGAGGATCTCGCCGGCGCGGGCGCGGTGCGTGGCGAGCAGGTGCGCGATGCGGTGCGTGAGCACGCGCGTCTTGCCCGAGCCGGCGCCGGCGACGATGAGCAGCGGCCCGCCCGCGTGCAGCACGGCGGCCCGCTGCTGGGGGTTGAGCCCGTCGAGCAGGGCGGCGGCGCGCTTCTCGTCCGCCGCCGCGGCCCGCCGGGCGATCTCGCCCCTCGCGTGGTCGGCGGCCGCGGCGTCGACGTCGTCGTCGCGCGGCGGGACGACCAGCGGCAGGCCGGAGGACTCCCCGGCGTGCGAGCGCGCGACAGCGGCGCGCGCGTCGGGCGCCTTGGCGGGGCGTGCACCGGGGACGGGCAGGGCGAGGCTCTCGAACAGCGTCATGGCACCGCCCAGCCTAGGCGCCACCACCGACATCGCGGCTCAGCGGGCGACGAGCGCGACGACCCACACGCCCACGACGAGCATCGCCGCGGCGAGCTCGACGAGGATGGTCAGGCCCGTGGCCTGCAGCGCACGCACCGTCGCCTGCCATGCGGGGCGCAGCTCACGGGCCCGCAGCCACTCGACGAGCAGCACGGCGCCGACGAAGAACAGCGGCAGCCCGACGACGGGCACGACGAAGAACCCGACGATCCCCGCGACGCCGCCCCACACGAGCGTGCTGTTGCGCACGCCGGAACGTTGCAGGTGCCGCCCTGCGACGAGGTACTTCACGACCTGCCCCGCAACGGTCAGCAGGACGGCCAGCACGGTGACCACCCACCCGGCGCCCGTGCCCTGGAGCCCGCCCCACACCGCGACCGCACCGCCCACGAGGAACGCGCCGGGCAGCACCTGCACGACGACGCCGACCAGCCCGACGACCACGAGCAGGGTCACCAGCAGGTCGAGCTCGCCGGCCCAGTCGATCGTCACGGGGGTGACGCTAGCGACGCCACGCCCCCCGCGCCCACCGGAACCTCACTCACCGGACGGACACGGTGACGGTGAGCCGGGTTCCGCTCGGTGGGACCGGAACGCGCGAGCGGAACCCGGCTCACCGTTCGCGGTCGCGGACGGTGAGCGGTGTTCCGCTCGGCGCGGCGGGTGCGGGTCTCAGGTCACCAGAGGATGGCGAGGGCGACGTTGAGGGCGACGAGGCCCGCGATGCCGCCGAGGTAGCCGGTCGTCACCTTCTCCGGGCGCCGACGGCCGAGGACGACGAGGACCGTCACGACGACCGCGACGAGGAGCTTGACGGTGACCTTCACGTGGTTCGCGTCGGAGCCGAGCAGGCCCGTGAGCACGATGCCCGTGACGAGTGCGGTGAGGATGCCGTGGAACGCGCCGTCGGTGAGCTTGCTGCTCTTCATGCCGGCCAGGGCCCCGCCGAAGACCATGGCCCAGCCGAGCAGGTGGAGGACGAGGAAGATGCCGTGAACGATGTCCATCACCGCATGCTAGGGGACCTGACGCGACGTCATCTCGTGGGGCGTGTCGTGCACTCGTGAAGATCGTCACATGAGGGTCGGGCGCATCGGGCGGAGTCCAGGCACACCGCGTCGACCGCTACGCTCGCGGCGTCCGCCCGAGGCGAGGAGGTCGCGGATGACCCGGCACCAGGACGCACCCCGTGGTGCGCTCGACGTCCCCGCGCTCGTCGCCCGCGCCCGCGCCGCGGCGGGCCCCGACGGGCGGGCGGCCGTCGGCAGCATCGCCGACTGGGAGACGTTCCCGTTCGAGCGCGACGGTCTGCGGCTGCGACCACTCGACGACCCGACCGTCCCCGAGCCCGCACGGGAGGACGAGGACGCGGCCACGTGCTCGCGGTGCGCCGCCCCCGACGACCGTTACGTGTGGACCGACGCGACGTGGCGGCTCAGCGCACGCGGGCCCGTGAGCCTCCCGACGCTCATCCTCGGCCCCCGCGCGCACGTCGACCTGGGCGACCTCGACGACGAGCTCGCCGGCGAGCTCGGCCGCATGGTCGTGCGCGTCGAGCGCGCACTGGCGGCCGTCCCGGGGGTCGGGCGCGTGCACGTGCACCGGTGGGGCGACGGCAACGGGCACCTGCACCTGTTCTTCTTCGCGCGCCCCGACGGGATGACGCAGCTGCGCGGGCTCGTCATGCCCCTGTGGGCGCACCACCTGCCGGCGATCCCCGACGACGAGTGGGACGCGATCGTCGCGTCGGTCGTCGCGTCGCTGGACGCGTCGGCCCCGAGCGTCTGACGGCCCGCGCCCGGGCGGTCCGGCCTCACCGCGTCACAGCAGGCGGCGCGCCGCCGCCCACCGGGTCAGCTCGTTGCGGTTCGACAGCTGCAGCTTGCGCAGCACCGCGGACACGTGCGTCTCGACGGTCTTGATCGAGATGAACAGCTCACCGGCGACCTCGCGGTACGTGAAGCCGCGCGCGATGAGCCGCATGACCTCGCGCTCACGCGCCGACAGGCGGTCGAGCTCGTCGTCGCCCGTCGCGACGTCGCCCGCGGCCGCGCCGAACGCGTCGAGGACGAACCCCGCCAGGCGCGGCGAGAACACGGCGTCACCACCGGCCACGCGCACCACGGCGTCGGACAGCGCCGTGGGGTCGATCGCCTTGGTGACGTAGCCGCGCGCCCCCACGCGGATCACCGCCACCACGTCCTCGGCCGCGTCGGAGACCGACAGCGCGAGGAACCGCGTGCTCGGCACGTCGACGCACCGACGCACCACCTCCGCCCCGCCGCCGCCGTCGCCACCGGGCAGGTGGACGTCGAGCAGCACGACGGGCGGCTGCAGGTCGTGGACGACCTGCACGGCCTCGTCGACGCCCGCCGCCTCCCCCACCACGCGCATGCGCGCGTCGAGGGACGCCTTCACGCCCGCACGGAACATGTGGTGGTCGTCGACCAGCACCACGTCGACCGGTTCGCTCACGCGTCGCGCTCCTCGTCCTCGTCCACACCCTGCCCGGACCCGCCGCCACCGACGGGCATGCACAGGTGCACCTCGGTGCCCCGCTCGGGGCTGCTCGTCACACGTGCGGTGCCGCCGCGGCGCCGCACGCGTCCCATGATCGACTCCCGCACCCCGAAGCGGTCGGGCCCGACGTCCTCCAGGTCGAAGCCCGCGCCGCGGTCGCGCACGAACACCTCGACGGACGACGGCCCGACCTCCAGGTACAGCGACACCGGCGGGCGCCCGTGCACGACCGCGTTGACCAGCGCCTCGCGCGTGGCCTGCAGCAGCGCGAGCGTGTCCGGCTCGGGCACCCGGTCCCCCACGACGACGACGTCGACGGCGACGGGCTCGCCGCCCGGGCCGGAGCGGGAGTCCTCCACCTCGGCGACGACGGCCCGCAGCGCCGCGGCCAGCGACGTGCCGGGCTCGTTCCGGTCGTCGTAGAGCCACTCGCGCAGCTCGCGCTCCTGCGCACGCGCCATGCGCGCGACCTCCGCCGGCTCGTCGGCGCGCGCGCGGATGAGCGCGAGGGTCTGCAGCACCGAGTCGTGCAGGTGCGCCGCGATGTCGGCACGCTCCGCCTCGCGCGCGCGTGCCGCGCGCTCGTCGCCGAGCTCCCGCGCGAGCCGCACCCACCACGGCGCCATGACGAGCCCGACGCCCAGCAGCACCGCGAGCGCCGCCACCGCGGACTGCACGAGCAGCGCGGGCTCCACCGCGCGCCCCACGGCCTGCCCCGCGAGCAGGAGCACGCCGGCCGCGGCGAGCAGGCCGCCGCCGATGAGCCGCAGCACGCTGATGCGTCGCCCGTCCCGCCGGCCGTGCTGGAGCGCGTCGAGCTGGCTCCACGCCAGCGCCACGCCCACCAGCACGACGAGCACGGGCAGCGCCCACCCCGCGTCGAACCGCGCCCCGGCGCGCGACGCGACGAGCACGCCCGCGGTCACGACGAGCAGGACCCCCAGGGCGATCTCCGCCCACGGCACGCGGCGCCCGTCGTTCTCGAGCGTCTGGCGGCGGGCGAGGCGCTGCAGCGCGCTGGGCCGGGCACCGACGGCAGCTGCGGCGGGGTCGCCGACAGGCACGGCGAGCCACCAGAACACGTACAGCGCGGCACCGATCCCGGCCACGGGGACCAGCAGCGCGAACCCGACGCGCACGAGCGCGACCGGCAGCTCGAGGTGCGCGGCGAGCCCGGTGGCCACGCCCGCGAACCAGCGGCCCTGCTCCGGGCGGCGCAGCGGCAGCCGGGCGCGCGGCGCGGCGGCGCGCGCCGGTGTGCCGTACGGGGCTGTGGTCACGTACAGATCGTCACACGGCACGGGCCCGCGCAGGGGCACCCGACGCGAGGATCAGGGACCACGACCCGAGGTCCGGGGTACCGGCCAGGGTCGGGTCAGGGACGGTCCCCGATGTCCCGGGCAGGCGTGCGCATGAGGATCGAGCCATGGACACGCAGACTCCCGCCGGCCCCGACGCCGGCACCCCGGGCACGACGCCCGGCACGGGTCCCGGACCGCACCCGGGCACCACGCCCCCGCCCGCACCGAACGGCTTCTGGGCCGGTGTGCGCCGCACGGGGCTGTACCGCTCCGACGAGCGCTGGGTCGGCGGCGTCGCCGGCGGCCTGGCCGCTCGCATCGGCGTCGACCCGCTCATCGTCCGCGGGGTCCTGGCCGTGTCGTTCCTGCTGGGCGGGCTCGGGCTCCTGCTCTACGGCGTGGCGTGGGCGCTGCTGCCCGACGCCCGCGACAACCGCATCCTGCTCGAGCGGCTCGGCGCGGGCGATGCGGACGGCGCGCTGCTCGGCTCGTTGGCGTTCGTCGTCGTCGGCCTCGCCCGCGGCGACGGCTGGTGGTGGTTCTGGGACGGCAGCGGCGCCGTGGGTGGCACGCTGTGGCTGTTGTTCGTCGTCGGCGTCGTCGCGCTCGTCGTGAGCTCCCAGAAGCGCAACGCCGCAGCGCGCCAGGCGGCCCCCGCGTGGGGCACGCCGACGGCGGCCGCGAGCGCGCCGGCCGCCGGTGGGCCGACGGCCACGCTGCCGCTGCCCACGTCGTCCGTCGGCGTCGCCGACGCTCCGGCGCCGTACGGCCCCCCGGCGCCGCCCTCGTACGGGCCGCCGGCACCGCCCGCACCGCCGTTCGGCGGCGCACCGGTGCTCCCGGCGCCTCCCGCGCCGCCGCGTCCACCCCGGCGCAGCGCGGACGCCGCGACCGTCGGCGCCGTCGTGGGACTGAGCATCGTGGGCCTCGGCGCGCTGCTGCTGGCCGACCGGGTCGGCGCCTACGACGGCCCGCTGTGGATCACCGCCGGCGGCATCGCGCTCGTCGTGGCGGGCCTGGGCATCGTGACGCTGGGTCTGCGCGGGCGCAGCAGCGGGTTCGTCGGCTTCCTCGCGGTGGCGGGCCTGCTCGTGTGGGTCCCGACCGCGCTGGTGCACCAGACGGAGTGGTCCGACGGTCTGCGCGGCTGGGAGAGCGAGGGCCGCGCGCAGGACGTCACGGCGACGAGCCGCACCGTCGCCGCGGCCGGGTGGGACCTGGGCGCGGGCACGTCACGCATCGACCTCACCGGCGTCCCGCTCGACGACGAGGTCCTGCGGGTGCCGATCGCGATCGGCGCCGGCCAGCTGACGGTCGTCGTCCCGCGCGAGGCGGCGGTGCAGGCCGACGTGACCGCGGGCCTCGGGTCCGTGCGCGTCGAGCTCGACGACGACGTGCACGAGCAGAGCGGCGTCGGCCTCGGCGACCTGACGTACCTGGACGACGACGCCGAGGCCGGCTCGCCGAACCTCGTGCTCGAGATCAGCTCGGGCGTCGGCGAGGTCCGCATCATCGAGGAGGACGCAGCATGAGCACCGACGACCTGGACGACACCACCGTGAGGAGCACCGACGGGGTCACCCCGCGGGAGCGCCCGACGGTCCGGCTGGGCTCCGTGGTGTGGGGCCTGATCGTCGCCATCGTGGGCCTCGGGGTCCTGCTGGTGGGTGCCGGCTACACCATCGACGTGCAGCTCGCCTCGATCGTGCTGCTCATCGCGGCGGGTCTGGGGCTCATCCTCGGGCCGCTCGTCCAGAGCCTGCGCCGCGGTCGCACAGCCGACCGCTGACGCGACACCCCGGCGACCCGCCCGGAGCGGGCGGGTCGCCGGGACGCACGTGAGGGTCGGCACCCGTGACGGGTACCGACCCTCTCGTGCGTGTGCGGTGCGTCGGTCAGGCGTTCTGGACGACCGGCTTGGCGGCCACCGGCGCGTCGAGGCGGACGGCGATCCGGCGCAGGGCCTCACCGGCGACGATGCACACCACGCCGAGGCCGAAGACCAGGAGGGACACACCGAACGCGAGGACCGACGTGAACAGCGACGCCCGGAGGAACGAGCCGTTCATCACGGTGGCACGGGCCGGGTCCTCGCGGTCGAGCTCGGCGTAGGTCTTGCCGCCGGAGCCCTCGAGGGCGTGCTTGTTGATGATGTCGGCCTGCGCCCACGCCTCCCACGGCGTGTCGACGAGCTCACCGGCGAAGGCGGCCGCGTCGTCCGCGACGGTGACCTTCTCGGCTGCGAGGTTCCCGGCCACCAGCATCCAGGTGGCGGCGCCCGAGACGGCGAAGAGGCCGCCGAAGGCGAGGACGATGATCGCCAGCACCTTGAGGTGGGCCGGCTTGGACTGGACCGCTGCGTTCGACATCTCGATCTCCCCGATCGGTACGGACTTTCCTCCACTAGACCGGAGGACCGGCCCGGTGAGCTGTCGTGCTCACGTGAACAGCGTCGTCGCAGGTCGGGCCGATCCGGTGGGACCCAGGTCCCGTGGGCGTGTCGCCTCGCTCACCCGCAGGGGTGAACCACCGAGGATACCGGGGACCTTGGGCCCGGCCCAGCAGCCTGTCCTGCGCGAGCCCGGTCAGGCGGGCGTGGCGGAGGTCACCAGCTGCGCGGCACGCGCGTACTGCGCGTCCGCGGCTGCCATCACGTGCGCCCAGTCGAACGGCGGCGGCACGGACACGGCGCGGCGGCGCATCGTGGCCAGGAGCCCGCGGTCCTGCGCGAGGCGCACCACGGCGTCGCTCATGCCCGCGTCGTCCGCGACGAGGTAGCCGTCGACGCCGTCGGTGACGAACTCCCCCACACCCGTGCCGGCGTGCGCGAGCACCACGAGCCCGGCGGTGCGCGCCTCGAGCGCCGCGATGCCGAACGACTCCAGCCGGGCGGGGGCGAGGAACACGTCCGCGTGGGCGTACAGCGCGCGCACCTCCTCGCGCGGCAGCCGTCCGCGCAGGTCGACGACGTCCTGCAGCCCGGCGGCGGCGACGCGTGACCGCACCGGCTCCCGGGCCGGCCCGTCCCCCACGAGCGTGAGCCGCAGAGCACCCGGCGGCAGGCGACGCACGGCGTCCGCGACGAGGTCGACGAGCGGGACCGCGCGCTTGCGCGGGGCCAGGCGCATCGTGGCGACGAGGTGCAGCGGCGCCGACGGGTCGGGCGCGGGCGCGACCCTCGGGGCCCACACCCCGACGTCGATGCCGTTGGGCACCACGTCGACGCGGCGGTCGAACACCTCGCGCACGCGTTGCGCGGCAGCGCCGCTCACCGCGCTGAGCGCCGCCGGCACGCGCCGCCACCGGGTGCGCCGCACGACCGGGCCGGCGACCCCCACGGTGCCGTCGAGCATGCAGTGCCACGTGATCGCGGTCGGCAGCCGTTCCGCGGTCGCGACGCGCACGCCGTCGAACGCGAACGGCGAGAGGACGCCGGCGTGCACGTGCACCACGTCGGGGCCGACCTCGCGCAGCGCGTGCCGGACCAGGCGCGGCCCGGCGAGCGGGTTCACCGGCAGGTCGAACGGCAGCCGCGTGCCGAGCCGGTGCACGTGCACGCCGTCCTCGAGGTCGACCACACCCCCGCGCTCCCCGCCCTCGCCGAGGGTCGCCGTGAGGACGTGCACCTCATGACCGGCACGCACCTGGTGCCGCGCGAGGTCCCCCACCTGCGTCTCGATGCCGCCCGTACGGGGCGCGAAGCAGTCGGAGACGTGGACGATCCGCACAGGCAGGCCGCCCGTCTCAGGCCTGCGGCGCGGCTGCGTCGATGCGCGCCTGCGCGTCACGGTGCACACGCCGCTCGAGGATGAACGACATCACCGGAACGACGCCCGCGGCCGCCATCGAGGCCAGCCGCCCCAGCCGCCAGCGCAGCGTCGCCCACAGGTCGAAGACGGCGACGAGGTAGAGCACGTAGATCCAGCCGTGCGCGAACGCGACCCACGAGCCGAGCAGGCCGATCGGCTCACCCTCGGCGTCGTAACCGCCGGTGTGCAGCACGTACTTGGCGACCATCTCGACGCACAGCAGGAGCAGCATCGTGCCCGTGATCCACGCCATGACGCGGTAGCGGGTCAGCGCACCCCGGGCCTTGCGGGCCCACGCGGCCGGGTCGGGTGGGCCGGCCGCCGGGCCGCCCGTCGGGTCGGCGCCGACCGGTTCCGTGCTCGGCACCCCGGCGCTCGTCGGCCCGGTGCTCGTCGGATCGCTGCTCACGTCCGTCCTCTCGTCGACACCGTCGATTGTCCCCCACGGGCACCGGCACCCCGGCGCAGCACGCACGGTCAGCGCAGCATCATGACCGTCATCGTCACGAACCACAGCGCGAGCCCGGTCGCGCCCACGCCCATGAGCACGAGCATCACCCCGAACGGCCCCGCGGGTGTGGACCCGGCCCCCAGACGCACGTCGGCCGGGTTCTGCGGGTGCGCCCACACCGTGATGTGGTCGCCCGGCTGCGCGACCCGACCCCCCGGGACGGTCACGGGCAGCCCTTCGACGCGTGTGGTCCGCATCCAACCGCCGGGCACCGCGTGGTCGAACGTCACGCTCGCCGGCCGCCGGTGCGACGTGCGGTGCACCACGACGGCCTCGACGGGCACCCGCGTCCGCGGCGTCCGGGCCGCGCGGCGCAGCAGCTGCACGCCGCCGACCAGCAGCCCGACGGCCACGAGCAGGACGAACGCCGCGAACACGAGCGGCACGACGAGCGACGGTGTCACGGCGCCGCCCCGCTCACTCCCACTCGATCGTGCCCGGCGGCTTGCTCGTCACGTCGAGCACGACGCGGTTGACCTCGGGGACCTCGTTGGTGATGCGCGTGGAGATGGTCGCGAGCACGTCGTACGGCAGACGCGTCCAGTCGGCCGTCATGGCGTCCTCGGACGACACGGGGCGCAGCACGATCGGGTGCCCGTACGTGCGCCCGTCACCCTGCACGCCGACCGACCGCACGTCGCCGAGCAGCACCACGGGGCACTGCCAGATCTCCCGGTCGAGCCCGGCGCGCGTCAGCTCCTCGCGCGCGATCGCGTCGGCCGCGCGCAGCGTGTCCAGCCGCTCGGCGGTCACCTCGCCGACGATGCGGATGCCCAGGCCGGGCCCCGGGAACGGCTGGCGCCAGACGATGACCTCGGGCACGCCGAGCTCGAGACCGACCGCCCGGACCTCGTCCTTGAAGAGCGTGCGCAGCGGCTCGACCAGCTCGAACTGCAGGTCGTCCGGCAGGCCGCCCACGTTGTGGTGCGACTTGATGTTCGCCGCGCCCTCACCGCCGCCGGACTCGACGACGTCGGGGTACAGCGTGCCCTGGACGAGGAACTCCACGGCCTCGCCGTGCGCACCGGCGTCCTCGACGACCTGGCGCGCCGCGTCCTCGAAGACGCGGATGAACTCGCGGCCGATGATCTTGCGCTTGGTCTCCGGGTCCGTGACGCCCGCGAGCGCGGTGAGGAAGCGCTCGCGCGCGTCGACGACCTTGAGCTGCACGCCCGTCGCGGCGACGAAGTCCTGCTCGACCTGCTCGGCCTCGCCCGCGCGCAGCAGGCCGTGGTCGACGAACACGCACGTGAGCTGGTCCCCCACGGCGCGTTGCACGAGCGCGGCCGCGACGGACGAGTCGACGCCGCCGGACAGGCCGCAGATGACGCGCGCGTCGCCCACCTGGGCGCGGATCCGCTCGACCTGCTCGGCGATGACGTTGCCCGGGTTCCAGTCGGGCGCCAGGCCCGCGCCGCGGTAGAGGAAGTTCTCGATCGCGGCCTGGCCGAGCGGCGAGTGCTTGACCTCGGGGTGCCACTGCACGCCGTACAGGCGACGCTCACGGTCCTCGAAGGCCGCGACGGGGCTGCCGGCGCTCGTCGCGAGCACCTCGAAACCCTCGGGCGCGGCGTGCACGGCATCGCCGTGGCTCATCCACACGGTCTGCGCGTCGGGGCTGCCCTCGAGCACGGTGCCGGTCGTGGTGATCTCGACGGCCGTGCCCCCGTACTCGCGCTGACCGGTCTGCGCGACCGTCCCGCCGAGCGCCTGCGCCATGGCCTGGAAGCCGTAGCAGATGCCGAGCACCGGCACGCCGGCCTCGAACAGCTCGGGGCCCACGAACGGTGCGCCGTCGGCGTACACCGACGACGGCCCGCCGGACAGGATGATCGCCGCCGGGTCCTTCGCGAGCATGTCCTGCACGGATGCCGTGTGGGGCACGATCTCGGAGTACACGTTCGCCTCGCGCACGCGCCGAGCGATGAGCTGCGCGTACTGCGCACCGAAGTCGACGACGAGGACCGGCCGGTGCTGGGTGGGCTGGGTGGGCGCGGCAGGGTCGGAAGTCTGCGTCACGCGCACAGCCTAGTCGGCGCGGAGGACCCCTCCGGGCGGGTGCGCCGCCCACCCCGGTACCTGGTCAGCCGAGCTGGAGACTCAGCACGACCGACTCGGCGTCCGACCCGGCGAGCGTGGGGGCGAACCCGACGAGGGCGACGCTCCTGTCCTGCTCGTCCTTCACCGCCAGGCGGATCCCCTCGACCTGCGCGCCGGTGTCCCCGGGCATCTCCTCGGTCCACGTGGCCAGCACCGACACCGGCGAGCCCGGCCACGTGACGCGCGTCCGCTCGTAGTCCGAGATCGCAGGGTTCACGCGGGCCGCCTGCTCCATCGCCCACGATGCCTCGTCGACGTCGGCCGGGTCCTCCGTCGCCCACGTGATCTCGACCGCGGACCGTGCGGGGTCGTCGAAGACGACGACGAGCTGCTCCGCAGGCGTCCCGGTCTGCCGCTGCTCGACCGTCGCCGTGGCGGGCACCACCACGCTGCCGACGTCACCGAGCTCGACACGACGACCTTCGGGTGTGATCGGTGCGACGTCGGAGGCCTCCGTCGGGGCGTGGGCCCCGCCGGACGCCGTGGGCTGGGCAGGCTCCTCGGACGACGCGCCGCACGCGGCGAGCAGAGCCATCACCCCGCAGGTGAGCGGGACGAGCGACCGACGCCTCACGGCGGGCACCTCCTCGTTGAGCCGACCACCACCGGGCCGGCGTGACCCGGAAACCCTACCCGTCACGCCGCACAGCCCGTCCACGGTGCCCACGAGCGTCCGTTCCAGTACTCCGGGTCACTGGTGGAGATGGTCGTGGTGCTGTTCTCGAACGCACCGCCCAGCCCGATCCCGGCCACCTGCAGCCCGATCTGGCCGGCCGAGGACGTGCTCCCGTCCAGCTGCGCCCGCTGCCGCGTGAACTCGCCGCGTTGCCGGGCGGCGTCCATGAACGTCCGCGCTGCGAGCTCGGCGCCGTGCCACTGCACCCGTGGGTCCTTCGACACCACGCCGGAGGCCACGAGGAAGCCGGTGGCGATGCGCGCGGACTCGGCGTCGGTGATGGACAGCCTCGCCTCGTACAGGACCCCGTCGGAGTCCCCGTCGACGCGCGGTGGTGTGCCCGGCTCAGCGAACAACGACGTCACCTTGGTGCCGTTCTGCCACGTCGAGACCCCCTGCGCGTGGATGTCGAGCATGTTCCCCTCGCTGTCGTAGCTGACGCCGATGATCAGCTCGCCCTTGCTCGAGGCCGACGCCTCGTTCGTCGGGGCCACGACCTGCCCGCCGAGCGACCCGTCGACGCTCGCCGTGTAGTACAGCGTCGTCCGTCCGGTCGCGACGTCCTCCCGCACCCCGACGAAGTTCGTCCGGTCGACCTTCCCGGACGCCGACGCCGCGACGGCCGCCGCCGAGGCCGACCCGCTCGCGTGGACACCGACGTGCGTGAAGGTCTCGTCCGGCGGGGGCGGCTGGTACGCGTCGGTCGCCCAGTTGTAGAGCGCGTGACCCGCCTCGACCAGCGGGCGCAGCGAGACACCTCGCGATGCGCCGACCGACTCCAGCGAGCTCGCGAGCGTGTTCCAGTCCCGCTCGGACTTCAGGTGGTCGACGAGGGCGTCCTTCTCCGCACCGTCGACGACCCAGGTGGCACCGAACCCTGCCCCCGCCGTCCCGGCGCCCGCCGCCTGCGCCTCGAGCCCGTAGGTCTTCCCGTCGACGGTCCAGGACACGCCCCCGCCGAACCCGTCCTGCAGCCCGTACATCGCGGTCCCCTGGCGGGACACCCGGTACTGGTCCCCCGGGAGCCGCTCGATGCGGATGAGGTCGCCGGTCTCGCTCTGGGCGTACGTCACGCTGACCGCGGTCGTGCGGTTGTCCCGCAGGTCCTCGAGGGTGCAGGCGCGCGTGGGCTCCGACTTCTCGGCGGTCGGCCCGGACGTCGAGCCGCAGGCGCCCTGCCCGAGCGTGACGAGCCGGCACAGGTGGACGCGCAGCTCGTCGCCGAGCAGGCGCCCGCCGGGGCCGAGGGCGACCACGAGCGCCAGGACGAGGATCCCGGCGACCGCGGTGACACCCAGCGCCTCCAGGCTGCCCTGACCGGCGTCACCCCGCGAGCGGTTCCGCACCGCCAGGACGTGCGCGTCCCCGCGGTGCGGGACGAGCAGCGCACCCAGGGCGGCGGCGGTGCACGACACGAGGAGCGTGACGACGACGGGCACGAGCGCGGGTGCACGCCCCGTGGCCGCGCTCGCGGCGGCACCCAGCATCGAGACGACGACGGCGGCAGCCACGCCGCCCGCGAGGGCCGTCACCAGGGCGTCCGACCGCCCGGACGTCGCGCGGCGGCGGCGGAGGGTGGCCGCCGAGACGGCGCCACCGAGAAGCAGTGGTGCGCACGTCGCGACGAGCACGGCGATCTCGGCCACCACGATCGGCACCTGCAGCAGCCCCGACGCCACTGCCGGCAGCGCCACCGCGGTCACCAGGAGGTAGCCGACGGCGGCGACCCCGGCCCCGGCCACCGCCGGGACGAACGCGACCCTCGACATCACCCGTCTCCTCTCCGTGGGCACCCGCCGCGCCCGCGTGCTGCACCGACCCCGGTCACGCGACCACCATCACGAGGCCGAACAGCCCCGCCATGACACCGATGGCGACCAGCCAGATCCCGAGCAGGCTGCCCGAGTCGTACGCCGGCGAGAGCCGCACGTCCTGCGGTCGTCGCGGGTCGACCCACACGACGACCCGGTCGCCCGGCTGAGCGACCCGGCCGGTCGCACTCATCGTCGGGAGCCCTTCGACGAGCGTCGCGCGACGCCACCCGCCGGGTACCGGGTGGTCGACGGTGATCCGCGAGGGCTCCACCATGAACGTGCGCCCCACGACCACCGCCTCGACCGCGATCCGCTCGTGCGGAGTCCGCGAGGCACGTCGCACCAGGGCGACACCACTGACGACGAGCACGAGCCCCAGCACCAGCGACGGCACCGCCAGCACCAGCAGAGCCACCCGTCCGTCCTCCCGTTCCTGCCGGCGTACCGCCGACCTCGACACCCGGGGCCCGGGATCGACCTGCGCGGCGGCACCCCGCAGGCATGCCCTCGTGCGTCGACGGTCACACTAGGGACCCGCACGCACGCTGCCCAGGGCCCACAGGCTCATGCCCGGGCCCAGTCCGGCCCGGGCGCGGCCGCCGCCACCGCGTCACCACCAGGGCGGTGGGCTCCTGGGCCCCCGTGGGCACCCGTCATGGGCTCGCGGACCCATCGGGCGAGCCCGTCCGCCGCCTAGCGTGCCTGGGGTCCCGCGGGGCGCCAGGACAGGCCCCGTCGCACCCGACACGAGAGACGCCGTCCCATGCGCCCTGCACTCCTCGCCCAGGTGGCCGTACTGACCGCGGTCACCGCCCAGCTCGGCGCGTTCCTCGCGACCCTGGCGGCGCAGCAGACCACGGACCTGGGAGCAGCGCCGGCGCTGCGCACCCTCCTCGTGACCGCCGTGCTCGTCGTCGTCCCCTGGTGGACGGTCCGGCCGTGGCTGCTGCGCGCCACGCGCGGCCAGATCCGGCTGGGCTGCGGCCTCGGCCTCGCCCTCGGGTACGCGTTGTACCCCGCCGCGTGGGCGGGACGTGGGTACGCCGCGGAGCTCGTCACCGCGCCGGGCACGACGACGCGCCTGCTCGACCTCGTGCTGTGGCTCGTGGTCGGTGGCGCCGCGCTGCTCGTGGTGAGCGCACCCGCGGGGACCCGCGAGAGCGCGACCTACGACGTGCGGTGACGCGGGCGCTCGTGGGCGCCGTCGCTCGTGGGTGAGGCTCAGCCCTGGTCGTCGGTGGCGACGACCTCGAGGCTCTCCTGCAGGTGCGCGACGACGTCGGGATCGAGCTCGGCACCGGTGACCTGGAGTGCGACCGCGGGGTGCTGGCGGTCGAGCGACGCCGTCCACAGCACGCCCTCGTACTGCACGCCGTCCTCGGGCTCGTACGTGAAGTCGAGGCGCGTGAGCTCGCGCCAGCTGCGCCCGAGCTCCTCCTCGTCGTGGTTCTTCACGACCGAGTACCCGGGCAGCCCGCCGATCTGCGCGGACGACATCAGGACACCCTGCGCGGCGAGCGCGTCGTAGAAGCCCACGTCGGGGGCGGCAGCGAGCTGCACCTGCGCCGCATCGCCCTCGACGTCCTGCCAGGCCCGCGTCCAGCGCTCGTTGAGCTCGCCGGTCTCGACCCAGTCCTGCGGCACGTCGAACCGCATCCCCTGGTCCGCGACCTCGACCCAGCCCTCCGGCGTGGAGCCGCCCGAGCACCCGGCGGCGAGGGCGAGCGCGACGAGAGCGGGCAGGGCACGGTGCGAACGACGGGACGACATGGCGGACCTCGCGATCGGGTGGACGGTCAGGACGAGTACGACGCGGGCGGGGCGGGCCTCGGCGCGGGCGCACGGCGGCCGACGACGCGGGCGACCGCCCCGACCGCCGCGGCCGCGACGCACGCCACGAGCACCTGCACGGCGACGGCGAGCGCCAGGTCGCCGAGGTCCACGGCGCCCGCCGTGACGAGGCCGGTGACGGGGGAGGCCGCGAGCGGCACGAAGCCGCCCGCGAGCAACCAGGTCCACCAAGGGGTGCGCACGCGCAGCAGCGCCAGCACGGACCCGGCCAGCAGACCGCACAGCACGGGCCCGGCGAGCCACGGCAGCCAGGTCCACGAGGGGACGGCCGCGACACCGCCGTCCCCGATCGTGGCGGCGAGCACCGCGCCCGCGCCGTACTCCCCCACGAGGTAACCGACGAGACCGCCGGTCCAGCACAGCAGCAGGTCGAGCACGCGGACCGCCGGCGACGCCGGGCGGGCGCCGGTCACGAGACGCACTCCGTGTCAGGGATCATCGGGCGCACACCGTCGCGACCGGGGGCGCCCAGGAAGTCGGAGGTCACGGCGTCCGCCGTCGCCTCCTCGCCGCTGATGCTGAAGCCGAACTCCCAGCCCTTCTTCACGGCTGCCTCGAACTCCCACTTGTCGCGGATGTTGTGGTACTGGATGACGCTCGTGGTGGCGTTCTCGTACAGGTGCTGCAGGAAGGGGTCGTCGGACGGACGGTCGGGGACCATCGCCGAGAACGGCAGCGCCAACGCCACACCGTAGTCGTTCCGCTCGGAGAGCCACTGGTCGACCTGGGCCCGGTTCGACGCGTCGACGGTCAGCCGCGTGGTCGTGACCGTCGAGGTCGAGTCCTCCCTGCCCGCGCCGCCACCGACGTCGAACGAGTCGTTGCCGAGGCTGCCCGAGACACCGCCCTCGCGGACCGAGTTGAACACCAGCTCGGTCACCTTGCCGTCCTTGTCCCGCGTCACCGTGAAGGCTCCCTGCGTCATCCCCTGCGCCTCGACCGACCCCACGACGACGTTGCCCTCGACGGATCCCTGACCCGTGAGCTCGTAGGTGTAGCTGCGCTCACCCGTCTCGTAGTCGGTCTCGATGACGACGGCGGTACCCGCCGACGCGGACAGGCCGATGCCGACGTTCGGGTCGAAGAACTCGGGGTCGCCGTTCTCGTCGAGGGTGCCGGTGGGGTCCCTCAGGCCGAGACCCGCCTCGAGGCCGACCTCGAGCTCGACGCGCGAGAAGCCGACCTTCGGGTCCTTCGGCGGGTCCTTCCAGCCCATCGCCTTCGCGGCGAACACCCCGCCCTCCGGGTTGTTGCGGATGATCGCCTCCTGGACGAGGTAGTCGTCCAGGGCTCCCTTCATCTCCTGCCACTGCTCCTGGGAGTCGAACTCCCAGGTGTCGCCGTAGGAGAACTTCACGCCGCCGCCGAGGTCGACCTCCACGCCCGCGTTGTCGCCGTCGCCGAGCTTGCCGGCGTCGAAGGTGTTGGACGTGATGGCACCCGACGCACCGATCCCGGCGCCGTCGGTCACGGTGACGCGCACCGAACCGTCGGCGAACTCCTGCACGACGAACCCGGACTCCTGACCGAAGGTGAAGAACCAGACCTTCACCTCGCTGGAGTACTTCTCGCTCTCCTCGTGGAGCATGCACACGGGCGGGCGGAAGTCGTCGTCCGTCGGCTCCTCGGCGGTCGGCGGCGCCTGCGTGCCGCACCCGGCGTCCGAGCCGCCCTCGACCACGGCCGTGAGCCGGCAGAACGCCTCCTGGAGCTCGGGCCCGTACGCCCGCACGCCGACGACCACGCCGGCCACGAGCAGCACCGCCACGCCCACGATCCCCAGCAGCTCCGCCGACCCGATCCCGCGGTCCCGGTGCGCAGGGGTGCGCCAGATCCACCTCATGTGCACTCTCCTCGTCGTCACCGGGACGCTAACCGGGCCGACGGACGAAGCGATGGGTCCGCTGGCTCGGTCACGGGCCCGTCCGCGACCCCGGCATGGGCCCGCGGGCCCGTCCCCTGAGCGTCGGCCCCCGGGCGCACCGCGCCTGCGGTCACCGGCGCTCGACCGGGACGTCCTCGATGAGCGGCAGCCAGGGGACCTCGAAGGTGACGGTCTGCGTCGACGGGTCGAGCGGCGGGAACGTGGCCGTGAGGTACGCCCCTGCCGACGAGAACGTCCGCGGCTGGCCCGAGCACACGCAGAACGAGGACTTCTCGTCCGTGACACGGACCCCGATGTACGGCAGGTACCGCTGCTCCGACGTGGGGTCGATGAGCGCGACGTCGCGCATCTCCCGGGACAGCACGGAGGTGGTGCTGAAGACGGGGCCCAGCCGCGAGGGCTCGTCGCCGAGATGCGCGAGCGTGAAGCGCACGAGCGTGCTGCTCTCGTCGGCCAGGACCTGCGTCACGTCCACCCGGACCGGGATGACGTCCGGCGGGTCGCTGAGCTCACCCTCCACGGACGCCAGGACCTCCGACGTGCCGACGTCCCCCTCGAGCACGGCGGCCTCGAACCCCTCGGTCGTCCAGCCCTCGCCGGCGCCGTCGTCGTCCGGACCGGCGGAGCTGCTCGACGTCGGCGCGGGGCCGGGCTCGTCGGGACCCTGGCACGCGACGAACGCGATGCCACCGCCCAGGAGGAGGACGACTGCGGCGGCGACGGCCACCAGGGGACGCTTCACCGGTCACCCTCCACCGAGTAGACGATCGTGACGCGACGGTTGGCCTGCTTGCCCTCGTCGGTGTCGTTGGACGCCACGGGGTCGCTCTCGCCCTCGCCGACCGCCGAGAACGTGACGGCCCCGCCCGCTGCCGGCTGCAGCGCGGCGACGACCGACTGCGCGCGCTGCTCCGACAGGGTCTGGTTGTACGACCGGTCGCCGTCGCTGTCGGTGTACCCGGTGACGACGACCTCGCCGGTCCCGCGGGCCGCGATGTCCGCCGCGACCTCCGCGAGCCTGCTCTGGGCCTCGGGCGCGAGCTCGGCGGAGTCGAACGCGAACAGGACGCTCGCGTCGAGCACGATCCCGACCTGCTCGGGGCTCTCCTCGACCTGCACGTCCCCGGCGAGGTCGCTCGATCGACGGGTCAGCACGAAGGTGCGCTCCTCCGGGTCGGCCGTGGCGAGCAGCTCGGGGTCGGGCAGTGCGGGCCAGCCCTGGCCCGGCCGTGGTGCGGGTTCGTCCGCGACGGGCTCGAGCGCGCCGTCCTCGACCGGCACCGCACCGGCGCTGGTGCCGTTCGCCAGGACGACCTGCACCTCGGTCACGTCGTCGGGCAGCTCGGGGAACACGGCGAAGGCGACGTGGAGGTCACCCTCGGACGTCAGGTCCGAGCTCACCGACGTGGCGAGGCCCTCGGACGTGCGCAGCGGCCGGTAGGCCCGCAGGTTCGTGGCGTCCACGAGCTTGACGTCCCACGCGTAGGGGATGTCGTCGTGGTCCTTCGCCTGGAGGAACATCCCGGCCCCCCGCACGGAGTCCGGTCCCGGCGAGCCGATGGAGTAGTACAGCGCGGTCCCGCCCTCGACGCGCCGCACCCCGTGCACGACACCGCGCACCTCGGCCTTGGTGTCGTCCTGGCGCGCGTTGTAGGCGAAGAACGCGTGCACCGGGACCTCCTGCGCCTCGACGGTCGCCACGCCGAGCTCGACGTCGTCACCCGTCGTCCCCGCCGCCGCGCTGCCCGCGCCGAGCCCCAGGAGAGTCAGCGCCGCCAGCGCCGCTCCAGATCGTCGCAGCCGCACGCTGCCTCCTCGTGTCGTGGGGACGCTCATGAAACCAGACGCGGTCGCAGAGCGTCGAACTCGTCACCGGCCCGCGCGACCAGCAGCGCGACGTTCGACGCGGTCACGCTGAAACCGTCGGCACCCGTGCAGCGGAAGCGGAACTCCCAGGGCCCGTAGATCGGCTGCGGCACGAACGTCGGTGTCGGTGTCGGCGTCGGGGTGGGGGTCGGCGTCGGCGTGGGCCCGGGCGGCGGCGGCGGGGGCGTCGTGGGCGGGGGCGGCGTCGTCCACCCGACGACCTCGCGGCCGGCGGACGCCTCGCACGAGCTCAGCTCGACGCCGGTGCGCGCCTCCGCGGCCGCCCGCATCACCACGCCCTCCGGGCCGGGGGCCTCGGTGAGCCGCACGGTCGTACGCACCCGGTCCCGAGTCGCCGAGTGCAGGTACTCCTCGACCGCGGCACCGTTGCGGTCCGCGTACTGGGAGGCGGACGTGACGCCTGCGCCGCCGGCGGTCGCCGCCGACAGCCGCCACGTCACCGACGTGCCGGTCAGGGCGGCGGGCCGGAACGCCCACGTCAGGCCGGCCAGCTCCGCGACCGCGGCGTCACGCGCGCCCACGGCGCCCGCCAGCGCGGCGGCGTCTGCTGCGGTCTGCGCCCGCCCCTTCTCCTCGGTCGCCCGCAGCAACGGCTCGACGCCGACGAGCAGCAGCGCGGCCATCGCGATCACGACGGCGGCGAGCAGGAACGCCGCGGCTCCGCCGCGGTCGTCCCCGCGGCGAGGAACTCGACGTCGGACGTGGTCGCTCACGCGCACTCCTCTGCTCGGTGGACAGGACGGCAAGGGTCGGGACGCACGGGCGCGCGCCCCGGGGTCACCCCGGGGCGCGCGCCCTGCGCCACGACGTCGATCAGCCGGCGTTCGGCTCGCCGATGCTCTCGAACTCCTTGGCGATCTTGCCGTCGAGGTCGAACTCGCCGACGGCGTAGACGATGGCGCCGACGAGGATGACGGCGATGATGACGATGCCGAGGTACTCCAGGGTGCCCTGACCGGCGTCACCGGCGGCACGGGCCTGCAGGGCCTCACGCGCCTTGATGGCGCGGACCTTGGCGTTGACGAGCATGCGGGTCATGGTGAACTCCTTCGCTGGCCGGGTGGTCCGGCGGTTCCGGCGCCCGCCGGGGCGGGCCGTGCTGACAGGAAGAACGTTACGGAGGGACGTACCGGTCCCGACGGGCCCGGGGGCCCATCCTCGGACCCAACATCGGCCCGTCCCGGCATGGGGCTCACGGCCTGTGCAGCCAGACCGACACGGCCTCGGCGCGGGTCGCGACCCCGAGGCGCGCGAAGATGTGGTTGACGTGGTTCTTCACGGTCTTCTCGGACAGGTAGAGCTCCTGCGCGATCGCCCCGTTCGTGCGACCCGCCGCCACGAGCTCCATGATCTCCTGCTGTCGCTCCGACAGCCCCAGGTCCGACCGCGGGCCCGGCGGGGCCGCCGTCGGCACCCTGCGCAGCGCCTCCGCGGCGGGAGCCGACAGGAGCATCGCCCCCGAGGCCACCGCGAGCACGGCCCGTTCGAGGTCGGGGCCGGTGAACTGCCCGTGCACGAGGTACCCGTTCGCCCCCGCGTCGAGCGCCGCACGCACGACCTCGGGCGCATCGGAGTACGTCAGCATGAGGACGCGGGACCAGGCACGCACCTCGGAGGCCACCTGCACCCCGTCCCGTCGGGGCATCCGGACGTCGAGCAGCACCACGTCGGGCACCTTCTCGCGGACGACCTGGACCGCCTCGACGCCGTCGGCGGCCTCCCCGACCCAGCGCATCGTCGTCGACGCGTCCACGATGCTGCGCAGACCCATGCGGATGACCGCGTTGTCGTCGACGACGACCACGCTCACGCGGTCCGGCGCCCGGTCCGGGTCCCGATCCGACAGCGTCACCGCCGTGGGCGACGTCGGCTCATGCGACACCTTCGACCTCCTTCTCGGGGTCCACCTCGATGACCACGGACGTCCCCTCCCCCGGGGCGGACGCGACCGTCAGCTCGGCACCGACGCTCTGCGCACGCTCCCGCATCCCGACCAGGCCGTAGTGGCCGCGAGGTCCCGCGCCGTCCGGCGAGGGCGAGAAGCCCACGCCGTCGTCCCGGACCTCCACCTGCACGCGCCCGTCGGGCAGCGCCGCCAGCACGACACCCACGGTGCTCGCGCGCGCGTGACGGCGGACGTTCTCGAGCGCCTCGGCGACGACGGCGAGCACCTCGTACCGCGCCGCGGTCGACAGGTCGACAGCCCGGTCCGCACGGAAGTGGCACGGGGTCCCGCACTCGCCCTGCCAGGTGGCGCACAGCTCCGCGAGGACCTGGGCCAGGGGGCGGTCGGGCTGGTCCGCCCGCATCCGCGTCAACAGGCCCCGCGCCTCAGCCGCCGCCCGGTGGGCACCGTCCGCGAGCAGGCGCGCGTGCTCGCGGGCCGCGTCGGGGTCGCTGTCCACCCACGACGGCAGGGTCTGCGCCGCGAGCGCGACGCCGTGCAGCGTCTTGCCGAGGGAGTCGTGCATCTCGCGCGCGAGGCGTGCGCGCTCGTCGGCGGCCGCCGCGGCACGCTTGGTCTCGGCCAGCAGCTGGTGCGCCACGGTGTCCCGCTCGTGGGCCTGGCGCACGACGCCGCCCACGGCCACGAGCGCGACGTACAGGGTCGGCACACCCAGCGTCGTCATGAACCCGGACGTGGTGTGGGGGTCGGTGGCCAGGACCAGCCCGTAGCCGGCCACCAGGACGACGGCGCCGGCGACCGCGACCCGCCGGTCGAAGATGAGCCCGACGACGAGGGCGGTCGAGAACGTCGCGAGGACCAGGGGGCTCTCCACCCCGACGACGGCCACCGTGCCCAGTGCCAGGAGGATGTCGAGGATCACGGTGAGCGGGTGCCGCGCGACGAACGCCTCGACGGCCGGTGAGTAGAGCTGCACGAAGCTCGTGAACGAGAGCACGAGGATGCAGACGAGGACGTTCCCGTGCAGCTCGTGGCCCGTCAGGCCCACGAGCGCGACGGCGATGGCCCCCAGCCGGACGAGCAGCGCCGCCGCGACCACCCGCTGCAGGAAGTCCCGCCCCTCGGTCCGCATCAGGAGTCCCCGAAGATCGTGCCGAGGTCGACGTCCAGGCCCAGCCACATGCCGACGAAGATGAACACCAGCGCACCCGGGACGAGCACCATCGACGTCACCAGCGTGACGCGCGGCGACGCCTTCGCCGCGGCCTGCCGCTGCCGCTGCCCGCTCGCCTTGCGCATGTCCTCCGCGATGCGCTGCAGCGACTCGGCGAGCGGCGCACCGAGCTCCTGGGACTGCAGCAGCGCCGAGACGAACTGCCCCACCGACTCCGACGCGCTGCGCCGCCGCAGGTCCTGGAACGCCTGGCGCACCGACGCGCCGTTCGCGATCTGGTGCAGCGTGAGGTCGATCTCCTCGGACAGCGGCCCCTCGAAGTGCTGCGACACGCGCGCCAGCGCCGCGCGGAAGTTGACCCCGGCCATGACGGTCACCGCCAGGACGTCGAGGAAGTCGGGCAGGTCGCGGTCCATGCGCTCGCGGCGACGGCGCTGCGCCCCCGAGACCCGCCCGAGCGGCATGATCACCGGCAGCACGAGCGTGAGCAGCGCGAGCGGCACGGCCCCGATCAGCAGCAGCACGAGGATCAGCGGCAGGCACAGCAGGCACCACCACGCGATGCGGGTCAGGAGCCCGTCGACCGTCATCCCGTCCGGCCGCCCGGCCTCGTCGATGCGCCGCTGGATCGAGGCGATGCGTCGCGGGCCCAGGCGGCGGCGGATCCACGGCACCTGACGGGCCGCGAGCCGCTCCAGGGGCGACTGCCCCTCCGCGCGCCGCCGCTGCTCGTCGCGGAGCAGGGCGAGGTCCTCGACGGCCAGGCCGTCGAGGGCGTCGGCGCGCATGGCCCGCCAGCCGACGAGGAACAGCACGACGGAGGCCGCGGCGACGAGCCCGGCGATCAGCCCGATCATCCGTCGAACCTCGTCATCCTGCGGATCAGCAGGAACCCGCCGACGAACAGCGACGACCCCACGACGAGCGCTCCCCGCCCGAGCCAGTCCTCCGTCATCGCCTCCACCGTCCCCGGACGGATGATGTTGAGGAGGAAGAGCAGTGCGAAGCCCATGCCGATCACGAGGTAGCCCGTGGACGTCGACTGCGCGAGCACGGTGCGGACCTCCCGGCGGATCTCCTTGCGCTCCTCCAGGGTGTCGGCGATGTCGCGCAGCGCGGTGACGAGCGAGCCGCCGCTGCGCGCGCTGACGAGCAGCGTCGACGCGAGCACGGCGACCTCCCGCGAGGGCAGACGAGCGGTGAGCTCCCCGATCGCGGTGTCGAGGTCCTCGCCGAACCGCATGCGCGACGCGACACGGGCCATCTCGGGACCGGCCGGGGCGTCGAGCTCGTTGGCGGCGAGAGCGAGCGCCGACGCGATGGACAGGCCCGCGCTCGTCGCGTTCGAGAGCAGACGCGCGAGCTCCGGCATCTGGCCGATGAACGCCTCGTTGCGGCGCTGCTGCGCGCGCGAGAGGTAGAAGCGCAGACCGACGACGACGGCCACGACGCCCAGCAGACCGAACACCGGCGCGAGCCCGACGGCCAGCAGCCAGGCGACCGCCACGCCACCGCCGACCGCGATGAGCGAGACGGCGAGCGGCGAACGCTCCTCGCCCGCGAGCAGCAGCTGCTCCTCGGTCCAGCGGCCCCACCGCGTGCGGCGGAAGTCGCGGTCCCACGCGGCGAAGCGCGCCCCGCGCGGGACGGCGTCGTCGTCGACACCCGCGACGAGCGCCCGTCGCCGGGAGCTCACCGCCGCGAGGTCGCCGACGCCGATCACGAGCGTCAGGCACGCGAGCAGCACGAGGACGAGGATCCCGACGACGATCATGCGGACTCCTCCTCGGCGCCGGCGACGGCGCCCTGCGCTGCTGCGGATCCCGGCACCACGTGGGGACGGGTCGCCTGCTTGCCGATCGCCTCGCCCGCGATGCGGAGCCTGTCGACCAGCGGACGCGGGATCGGGTACCGCACGAACCGCCCGGGCGGGCCCGAGCCGTTCGGCACCTCGGGGTCCCAGCGCATGATCGGCTCGACGCGGAAGTCCTCCCGGTGCCGCGACGCGACCCAGCCGACCTCCGTGACGCGACGCGTCCCGTCGGAGCCGCGCAGCAGCTGCACGACGATGTCGACGGCGTTGTTCACCTGGTCACGCAGCGCGTGGAACGGGACGTCGACCTCGCTCATCGACGCGAGGGTCTCGAGCCTGATGAGCGCGTCGACGGTGCTGTTGGCGTGCACGGTGGCGAGCGAGCCCTCGTGGCCGGTGTTCATCGCCTGCAGCATGTCGAGGGCCTCACCGCCGCGGACCTCGCCGACGATGATGCGGTCGGGGCGCATTCTGAGGGCGTTGCGGACGAGCTCACGGATGGTGACCTGACCGTGGCCCTCGACGTTCGCGGGGCGGGTCTCCAGGCGCACGACGTGCTCCTGGGAGAGCGACAGCTCGGCCGCGTCCTCGATCGTGATGATGCGCTGGCGGCCCTGGATGAACGCCGACAGCGCGTTCAGCATCGTCGTCTTCCCCGACGACGTACCGCCCGAGACGATGATGTTCATGCGCGCGCGCACGCACGCGGCGAGCAGCTCGGACGTCGGGGCGTCGAGGCTGCCGCGGTTGAGCAGCTCCTCGAGGCCGTACGACTTGGGGAAGAGTCGGATCGTCACGGTCGGACCGTTGAGCACGAGCGGCGGCAGGATCACGTGCACGCGGGCGCCTCGCGGCATGCGCTCGTCGGCGGGCAGGCGCGCGTCGACCATGGGGCTGGACTCGTCGACGCGCCGGTTCACGGTCGACACGATCCGGTCGATCGTCTGGAGCAGCTGCTCCTCGGACGCGAACGCCGTCTGGACGCGCTCGACCTGGCCGTACCGCTCGACGTAGATGGTCGACGGGCCGTTGATCATGATCTCGGAGACGGTCTCGTCGGCGAGCAGCGGCTCGAGCACGCCCAGGCCGATGGACTCGTCGACGACGCGCCGGACGAGGGCGTTGCGCTCGCGCGTCGTGAGGATGACGCCCTCGGCGGAGACCAGGTGCGCGACGACGCGCTCGAGGCGGATGCGCCGCTGCGCGGCGTCGAGCTTGCCGAGCTCGTGCAGGTCGACCTCGTCGAGGAGCTTGCCCTTGAAGGTCGAGACGAGCCCCTCGTCGAGCTCGTTGCGGCCCGTCAGCGGCAGCGCGGCGTCCACGTCCGCGGCGCGCGACGCGCCCCAGTCCCCGAACCCCCCGCTCATCACGGCACCGTCCGCGGCATCACGGCGTACCGGGTCACGGTCATCTGCGGCAGGTAGCCCACGTCGACCGTGCGGACCTCGAGACGCACCCCACCCGTCGAGGGGTACGTCACGGCGGCGACCTCCACAGCGCCGGGCAGCGACCGGTCGATCGCGGGCCCGGCGGGCTGACCGAGGCTGAGGGCACGCGCGCCGTCGCGCACCGCCTGGTTGGCGGCGTGCACGGTGTAGACGAACGACGCCGCGTAGAGCATGAGCCCCAGGAGGGCGACGACGGTGGGCACGAGGCCCACGAGCTCGAGGGAGGCCGACCCCTCGTCACGACGGCGCTTCACGACTCACGCACCACCTCTCGCTGGATCGTCACGGACCACGGCAGATCGGTGACACCGGGTGCGACGAGCGGCACGCGGGCCTCGACCTCGACGAGGTCGGGTCGCGCGGCGTCGAACCGGACGTCGACGCCGGACTGCATCCCGGACGGGAAGACGTCGCGCGCGGCGTCGCGCACCTGCCACTGCGGCTCGTGCAGCGCCACGGAACGGGCCGCCTGCTGCGCCGCGTAGCCGGTCCACACCGCCGTCAGGCCCGCCCAGCCGAGCTGCCACATGACGACGCAGACGAGCAGGAGCGCCGGGAGCACGCCGAGGAACTCGACCGAGATGCCGCCGTCGTCGCCCGAGGGGGCTGCGCGACGGCCGCGGGAGCGCGGCGCGCTCTCGGGCGCCGGAGCCTCGGGCCCGGAGAGAAGACGTCCCACGCCGACCGCGCGACCCAGCGCGCGCACCGAGCGCCACCACCCGACGTCGGAGACGAGCTCGGGGCTGCGGGAGTTCGCCGAGGCCTCGAGCTTCTTGCCCATCTCGGGCACGACGACGTCGAGCATCGGCGACGGCGAGAGCCGCTTGGCGACGTCGGGCTGCACCTCGTCCGCGCGGCTCGAACGGTTGAGGAGCACCGAGACGTGCTCGGGCCGGCGGACCTGCAGACCCTCCCACGCCGAGACGTTGCGTCGCAGGGCCCGCAGGCTCAGCAGGTCCGGGGTGGCGACGGACACCACCTCGTCCGCGATCTCGACGACGGCGGCCTGCACCGGGGTCACGCGCGCGCCCACGTCGACGACGACGAGGTCGTACTGCTGGCGCACGAGCGCGACGATCTGCCGGATCGCACCGGGTGTCACGTACTCCGTCTCGCGCACGTCGGCCGGCGGCAGCAGCAGGTGCAGGCCGGACTCGTGCACGAACACGGCGTCCGCGACGGTGCGCAGGGACAGGTCGTCCGCGACCTTCGCCAGGTCCGCGACGGATGTGCGGTACCGCGCCTCGATGAACGAGGTGACGTCGCCCTTCTCGAGGTCGAGGTCGATGACGAGCACCTTGAGGGACGGCAGCTCGCGCCGCACGTCCCACGCGAGGTGCGTGGCGAACGTCGTCGTGCCGACGCCGCCCTTGGTGCCGGACAGCGCGACGACGAGAGCGCGCCCCCGGCTCGTGGTCCCGTCGGAGACGGACTGCACGAAGCCCTGCATGTGCCGCGACCACTCGAGCGCGTTCTGCACGCGCTGCTGCACGTCGGTGAACGACAGCGGGTAGGCCAGCACACCGCGCGCGCCGGCGTCCATGGCGTCGGCCAGCGCCGCAGGGTCGGTCTCGGAGGTGAGCACGACCACCACGCTGGCCGGGCGACGGATCGACAGGTCCCGGATCACCTGGTGCACGGGGTCCGGGCCCAGCGCGTCGTGCACCAGCACGAGTGCGGGCTCGCGCGTGAGGACGAGGTTGGTCAGCTCGGTGGTGGTCTCACCGACGCCGACCACCTCGACCTCGGCGGCCTCGGCGAGCTGCGCGCGCAGCTCGTAGGCGAGCGACTGGTCGGCGCAGCCGATGACGACGTGGGCAGCCATCAGTTGTCGACCCCCTCGGGCACGGCCTGGCCGCCGAGGTTCTCGGCGTCGAACTCGTCCTCCTCGCCGGTGCGGTCGCTCAGACCGGCCGGCAGGCCGACGAGCCGGACCTCCTGGGCGAACGCCGCGGCGTAGGTGACCGCGAGCGCGTCGTCGGGCTCGAGCGCGAGCGTCACCGGGACCACCGACTGCGTGCCGCTCGCGGCGGACTCGTCGAGGACCACCTGGCTGCCGCGGACCGAGACGACGCGCACGTCGCGGACGAGCACCCGGACCTGCTTGGCCAGGCCCGGCACGTCGGCGAACACCGCGTAGATGTCGACGCGGTCGCCGGGACGGACCCGGTCGGCGACGCCCGTCACCTGGTTCACCGAGATCGCGATCTCGCGCTCGGTGGTGCTGAGGTCGGACGGCGGGACCAGGAGGTCCGACGTGACCATCGTGCCGGCGAGCAGGTTCGTGGCGACCTTGCGCCCGACGAGCTCGTCGAGCGTGACCTCGGCGCTGGGCGAGAGCCAGCGCGCCGGGACCTCGTCGGCGACGAGGTCGCCCTCCTGGAGCTCGGCGAACGCTGGCGTGTCGTCGGCCAGCCGGTAGACCGTGCGCAGCGAGCCGACCTGGCTGGCGACGTTGCCGACGTACGACGCGATCACGAAGAACACGACGACGGCGAACACGACCGACAGCAGGACGAACAGCACACCGCGGCGCTGGCGGGGATTCACGAGAGAGCTCCTCGGGGATCGACGGCGGCGGGCCGCACGTGGCAGAACGGGCAGGTCGGCAGGAAGAGGAGGGCGTCGCAACCGCCGCACCGGCCGTGGGCCGGCGGCAGCTCCATCCGCTGCTCCACCGGCAGGGCGGCGAGCTCCACGGCGCTGTCGGAGCCCACGCGCCCTCGGGTGTCCAGCGCGAGCGCCGGCAGGTCGACCGTCCCGGTCGCGCCGGCGGTGGTGAGCACGTCCCGGCGCGCCACGTCGGGCAGCCGGTCCACGCCGGCGCCGTAGACCTCGCCGCGCGGGAGCACCGGCTCGGCTGCCGCGGCGCGTCCCACGGCCCGGACCTCGGGCAGCGGGCCGGAGAACGTCACGACGTAGCCGGCCCCGCCCGGGAGCCACGACCGCAGGTGCTGCCCCACGGCCACCTGCGGGTGCTCGAGCCGCGCCACGCTCGGCGTCCACGCCCCGCTCCACGTCTGCTCCAGCAGACGGTCCGCGAGGACGACGGCGATCCCGGCGTCGACGCCCGCCGCCGCGACCTGCGCAGCCACGAGCAGCAGCGCGACCGGGCCGTGGTGCGAGGTCCGCCAGGCGACGGGGTACCCGGCGTCGCACGCGAGGGCGGCCTGCCGCCGGACGAGGGACTCGTGGCGGCTTTCACCCAGAAGGAGGACGTGCGCTGCACGTCCTCCGAGCTCGTCGAGCAGGCCGGGCAGGTCGTCCGGGGCCGCGACGAGCAGGTCGTCGCCCGCAGCGAGCTCGCGTGCGTGCGGGGTGGGCGGCACGAGCGCCGAGACGACGATGCGCTGCATGGATACCGTGCTCTCCTGAGTGCCGTGGGCGGCGGACCGCGAGGTTTCGCGCCCCGCGGAAATCGTACGGTACGGGACGTTTCGGACATCCCGCGGAAGGTATGACCTCGGGGTGACCGGACCAGCGGATGATAGTGGGGATCGACACATGGGCAATCCGGGCGATCGGCTGATCGTGGACGGGCGCGAGGTCGCGGACCTGCTCGTCGCCGACACCTGGGCGCGGCGCGCCCGCGGGATGCTCGCCCGGCGGCCCCTGCCCGCCGCCATGTGGTTCGTGGGCGAGACGGGCGTGCACGGCGTCGGCATGACGCGGTCGCTCGACGTCGCCCTGCTGGATCGCGAGGGCCGGGTCGTCGCGACGAGCGTGCTGCGCCCGTTCGGGATGACGCGGCCGCGCCGCGGGGTCGTCGACGTCCTCGAGGCTCCCCGCGGCAGCTTCGCGACCTGGGGTCTCGTCCCCGGCAGCGTGCTGGCGCGACGGCACGGTGTCGTCGCGCGGGTCGGACGGTCGTGAGGCACATCGACATCCTCGGCGCGCGGACCTCTGCGACGTAGGGCCCAGGGGTCGGTTCGCCCGAGCGCGGCGTGGGCCCCCCGGTGGGCCCGACGGCCCACGCCCGCGACTCGTCGGCCCGGCGCGCGGCGGTCGTCGGGCAGCGCGCGGCGGCTGCCGTAATGCGTTTGCGGGCCTGTCGGTACCGGCACGTAACGTTGCCCGACATGCGCTCCCTGCCCCTCGCCGACCCCGGCACCCCGCCGCTCGGTGGTCCCGCCGCCTACCTGGCGTGGGTCGCCCGACGGCAGTGGGGCATCCTGGCCGCGGCCGTGACCTGCAGCGTCGTGCAGTTCGCGTGCCAGGCGTTCCTGCCGTACCTCACCGGGCGCGCGATCGACGGAGGGCTGCAGCACGGCTTCGGACCGGACCTCCTGCGCGCGGCCGGCACCCTGCTGTGCCTCGCGCTGGTGAGCGCCGCCGCGTCCGCGCTCGGGCACCGGTTCGACGTCGCCAACTGGCTGCGCGCGGCGTTCACGACGTCGCAGCTCGTCGGGCGCACGTCGGCCCGCTCGGGGCACGCGATCACGGCGGAGCTGCCGACGGGCGAGGTGGTCTCCGCCGTCGCGAACGACGCGCTGCGCGTCGGCGACCTGTTCGCCGTCACGGCGCGCTTCGTCGGGTCGCTGACGGCCTACGCCGCGGTGGCCGTGCTCATGCTGCGCGTGTCGGTGCCGCTCGGGCTCGTCGTCCTGCTGGGCCTGCCGACCGTGGCCGCGGCGCTGGGGCTGCTCGTCCGGCCGCTGCAGCGACGCCAGAGCGCGCAGCGCGAGGCCTCCGGCCGGCTCACCACGCTGGGCTCCGACACGGTCTCGGGGCTGCGCGTCCTGCGCGGCATCGGCGGCGAGTCCGTCTTCACGGGCCGCTACCGGCGGCAGTCCCAGCTGGTGCGGGAGCGCGGCGAGCACGTGGCCGTGACGCAGTCCTGGCTGGACGCGCTGCAGGTCCTGCTGCCCGGCCTGTTCGTGGTCGCCCTCGTCTGGATGGGCGCGACCATGGCCATGGCGGGCACGATCACACCCGGGCAGCTCGTCACCACCTACGGGTACGCCGCGTTCCTCGGGTGGCCCGTGCAGAACGCCACCGAGTTCCTGCAGTCGGCCACGCGCGCCGTGGTGGGGACCCGCAAGGTCCTCGCGGTTCTCCGGGTGGTGCCGGCCGCGGGCGCCGTGCCCGCGACGGCGACCGCTCCCCCGGCCGGTGCGACGCTGGTCGACGAGGCCAGCGGCGTGACGGTCGAGCCGGGCCGCGTCGTCGCGCTCGTCTCGGCCGACCCGGACGAGTCCGCCCGCATCGCGACCCGCCTGGGCCGGTTCGACGACGCGGCCGAGGCGGCCACGCCCGTGCTCCTGGGCGGTGTGCCGCTGCGCGACCTGCCGCTGGCCGAGGTCCGCCGACGGGTCGTCGTCGCGGAGGCGATGCCGCAGCTCTTCTCCGGCACCCTCGCCGCGGGGCTCGACGTGCGCGGCGGCGCCTCGCGGGACGACCTGCTCGCAGCCGTCGGCCTGGCCGACGCGCAGGACGTGCTCGACTCGGTCCCCGACGGCCTGGACGGCGAGCTCCCCGAGAAGGGCCGCTCGCTGTCCGGCGGCCAGCGTCAGCGCGTCGCGCTGGCGCGGGCGCTGCTCACCGACGCCGAGGTCCTCGTGCTCGTCGAGCCCACGAGCGCGGTCGACGCCCACACCGAGGCACGCATCGCGGCCCGGCTCGCGGACGCTCGCCGCGGGCGCAGCACGGTGGTGGTGACCGCCAGCCCGCTCGTGCTCGACCACGTCGACGAGGTGCAGCTCGTGCAGGACGGCGTGCTCGTCGCCCGCGGCACCCACGCCGAGCTCCTCGACGGCGCCGCCGGGCCCGCCGTCGCCGCGGCCTACCGCGCGGTCGTGGGCAGGTCGCTCGACGACGACCTCGCCGTGGAGCCCGCGTTCGGCGACCACGACACCCTGACGCCCGTCGACCTGCCCACCGGAGGTGGCGCGTGAAGCTCCCCGTCGCCGACGCGGCCACCGTGCGCGCGTACGCGGCCGACCTCCTGAGCCGCCACCGGCGACCGCTGGGCGGCATCGCCGTCCTGCACACGCTCGCGGCCGTCGCGGGGCTCGCCGGTCCGTGGCTGCTCGGCCGGCTCGTCGACGCCGTCACGCGCGGCACGGACGCCCGGTACGTCAACACGCTCGTCGCCGTCGGCGCGGCCGCGGTGCTCACCCAGACCGGGCTGCTGCGCTACGCCCAGCGCGCGTCGATGGTCTTCGGCGAGAAGGTCTTCGCCGAGCTGCGCGAGGACTTCCTCGAGACCGTGACGTCGCTGCCCCTGTCCGTCGTCGAGCGCGCCGGCACGGGCGACCTCGTGGCGCGCACGACCAACGACGTCAACAAGCTCCAGCACGCCGTGCGCTTCGGTGTGCCGCGCGTGATCGTCGCGGTCGTCACCATCACGCTGACGATCGCCGCGTGCCTGGTGATCTCCCCGCTCGTCTCGGTCGCGCTCTTCGTCGGCGTGCCGACGATGCTCCTGGTCGTCCGGTGGTACCTGCGCCGCGCGACGCCCGCGTACGTGCGGGAGTCCGCGGCGTACGCCGAGCTGAACGGCTCGATCACCGAGACGGTGGAGGGCGCCCGGACGGTCGACGCGCTCGGCATGGCCGCCGCCCGCGAGCGGCGCGTGGACGACGACCTGCGGGAGGCGTTCGCCGCCGAGCGCGCGACGCTGCGACTGCGGACGGTGCTCTTCCCCGGGGTGGAGCTGACGTTCGTGCTCGCGCCCGTGGCCGTCCTGGTGTGGGGCGGGTACCTCGCGTCCACCGGGCAGGTGACGCTGGGTGCGGTGACGACGATCGTGCTCTACGGGTACCAGGTCACCGGGCCGGTGTGGGAGCTCATCTTCTGGGTCGACGAGATCCAGGTGGCGGCCACCGCGCTCGCGCGCATCGTCGGCGTACGGCTCGTCGCGCCGGACCGCGAGGCGACGGGCGCCCGCCCGACCGACGAGCGCGTCGCGACGCACGGCCTGCGGTACGCGTACCGCGAGGGTCACGACGTGCTGCACGGCATCGACCTGGACCTCGCACCCGGCGAGCGGCTCGCGGTCGTCGGCCCGTCCGGGGCCGGCAAGTCGACGCTCGGTCGCATGCTGGCGGGCATCCACCCGCCCACGGGCGGCAGCGCGACCGTCGGCGGCGTGCCCCTCGTGGACCTGCCGCTCGACGACCTGCGGACGCACGTCGCCCTGGTCACGCAGGAGCATCACGTGTTCGTGGGGACCGTGGCGGACAACCTGCGGCTGGCGAAGGTCGCCGCGGACGACGCCGAGCTGGAGCGCGCGCTGCGCGCGGTCGACGCCTGGGACTGGGTGCAGGGGCTGCCCGACGGGTTGGCGACCGAGGTCGGCTCGGGCGGTGCGCCGCTGACGCCGGCGCAGGCGCAGCAGCTCGCGCTCGCGCGCCTCGTGCTGCTCGACCCGCACACGCTGGTGCTCGACGAGGCGACCTCCCTGCTGGACCCACGCGCCGCGCGGCACCTCGAACGGTCGCTCTCCGCGGTGCTCGCCGGGCGCACGGTCGTCGCGATCGCGCACCGTCTGCACACCGCGCACGACGCCGACCGTGTGGCCGTCGTCGACGCCGGGCGGATCACCGAGATCGGCCCGCACGACGAGCTCGTCGCGGCGGGCGGCGAGTACGCCGCCCTGTGGCGGTCCTGGCAGCACGAGTCGACCTGACCGGCGTCCCGCTGCGCCGCCGGACGGACGCGGTCAGCGCTCGCGCACCGCGGCGGGCTCGTCCACGTCGGCCGAGGGCACGTCGGCGGGCCGGGCGCGGTCCGCGTCGTCCGGCGGCGGCGCCTCCCCCGGCAGGGGCGGGCGCCCGGCGGCCTCGTCGCGCACCAGCCGCCACCACAGCCCGGCGGCGAACAGCCCGAAGATCCACCACTGCGCGGCGTAGGCGAGGTTCTGCACGTTGAGCCCGGAGCCGGCCCGGCGCGGCGGGTCGAGGCCCTCGAGCCCGGTCGCCACGGCGGGGTCCGCGGGATCGCTCGTCTGGACCACGAGGTACCCGGTCCAGATCGGCCCGCCCCAGGTGGCGAGGAGCTGGGCGGAGCTGATGGCGTCCGTGCGGCCGTCGACGAGGGGGGCACCCGCCTCCTCCCCCACCTGCAGCCAGCCGACCACCTCGACGTCACCGGCGGGGGCCGCCGGGACGTCCGGGGTCGGCGACCAGCCGCGCACCACGGGGAGCACAGCCGGCCCGTCGGCCGTCGCCACACGCAACGGCGTGAGGACGAGGTAGCCGTCGGTCCGTCCGTCGTGCTCGCGTCCGGTGACCAGGAGCGTCGCCCCGTCGTCGTACGTGCCGGTGACGACGGCCTTGCGCGCGACGAGGTCCCCCGCGAACGTCTGACCGGGCGCGAGCAGGTCCGCCAGCGGCTCCGGCGGGGCCGTCACCACCCGCTCGGCCTCGCGCGCGGCCGACGCGGCCCCGCGGATCTCCGCACGGTCGAGCTGCCACACCCCCAGCCGCGCACAGACGGCCGCGGCGGCCAGGAGGAGCACGAGCAGGCCGAGCATCCGCGGACGGAGCGCGGCGCGCCACAGGGAGGTGGGGGTGTCGGCCACACCTCACCGTACCCGGCGTGCCAGGCTCCTCCCGGTGGCCCCTGCGGGGATCGCCCAGGTGCGCTTGTATGGCTGTGGTCAGGAGCACAGCCGAGGTGGGCCGGACGTCCCACCTCTCGCCAGGACCTCACGCAAGGCTGGGAACCGCCCAGCCGAACGGCGCTCTCCCCGGGAGGGAAACTGATGACTTCCACCACGTCGGACCCGCAGCGGACGGGCGCCGGCCCGATCGCCCCCGGGCAGTTCGCCGCCGCCGAGGCGCGGACCGCCTGGCGCAGGGGCACGGGCGAGGTCGACGACGCGACCCTGCAGCGCATCGAGAAGTTCTGGCGCGCGGCCAACTACCTGTCGGTCGGCCAGATCTACCTGCTCGACAACCCGCTGCTGCGCCGCCCGCTGAGCCGGGACGACGTCAAGCCGCGCCTGCTGGGCCACTGGGGCACGACGCCGGGCCTGAACTTCCTCTACGCGCACCTCAACCGCGCGGTCGCGGAGCGGCAGCAGTCGACGATCTACGTCACCGGCCCGGGACACGGCGGGCCCGGCCTGGTCGCCAGCGCCTACCTCGACGGCACGTACTCCGAGGTCTACTCGGACATCACGGAGGACGAGGAGGGGCTGCGCCGGCTGTTCAAGCAGTTCTCCTTCCCCGGCGGCATCCCGTCGCACGTCGCTCCGGAGACCCCCGGCTCGATCCACGAGGGCGGCGAGCTCGGCTACGCGCTGAGCCACGCGTACGGCGCGGCGTTCGACAACCCGCACCTGCTGGTCGCGGCGGTCGTCGGCGACGGCGAGGCGGAGACGGGCCCGCTGGCGACGAGCTGGCACTCGAACAAGTTCGTCAACCCGGCCCAGGACGGCATGGTGCTGCCGATCCTGCACCTGAACGGCTACAAGATCGCGAACCCGACGGTCCTGGACCGCATCAGCGACGGCGAGCTGCGCGACCTCATGGTCGGGTACGGGCACACGCCCCACGTCTTCGAGGCGGGCTTCGACGACGAGGACGACCTGTCGATCCACCGGCGCTTCGCCGTCCTGCTCGACGAGGTGCTCGACGAGATCGCCGCCATCAAGGAGCGCGCGGCGGGTGGTGATCTCACCCGGCCGATGTACCCGATGATCGTGTTCCGCACGCCGAAGGGCTGGACGGGACCCGCGGAGATCGACGGCAAGAAGACGACGGGCTCGTGGCGCGCGCACCAGGTGCCGCTCGCGAGCGCGCGCGACACGCCGGAGCACCTCGCGGTGCTCGAGGACTGGCTGCAGTCGTACGGGCCCGACGAGCTGTTCGACGCGGACGGTCGCGTCGATGACGAGATCCGCGCGCTGGCGCCGGTCGGCGACCTGCGGATGAGCGCCAACCCGCACGCCAACGGCGGGCTCCTGCTGCGCGACCTGCGGCTGCCGGACTTCCGGGACTTCGCGCAGGACGTGCCCACGCCGGCCTCGACGTTCGCGGAGGCGCCGCGCGTCCTGGGCGAGTACCTGACCGAGGTCATCCGCCGGAACCCCGACAACTTCCGGATCTTCGGCCCCGACGAGACCGCGTCGAACCGCCTGCAGGCCGTCTACGAGGTCACCGCCAAGCAGTGGAACGCGGACTTCGAGGGGCCGGAGGTCGACGACCACCTGGAGCGTGCCGGGCGCGTCATGGAGATGCTGTCGGAGCACCAGTGCCAGGGCTGGCTGGAGGGCTACCTGCTGACGGGGCGGCACGGCCTGTTCACCTCCTACGAGGCGTTCATCCACATCGTCGACTCGATGTTCAACCAGCACGCGAAGTGGCTGAAGGTCACCAACCACATCCCGTGGCGGCGGCCGGTCGCGAGCCTGAACTACCTGCTGTCGAGCCACGTGTGGCGTCAGGACCACAACGGCTTCAGCCACCAGGACCCCGGCTTCATCGACCACGTGGTCAACAAGAAGGCCGAGGTCGTGCGGGTCTACCTGCCGCCGGACGCGAACACGCTGCTGAGCACGTACGACCACTGCCTGCGCAGCCGGCAGTACGTCAACGTCGTCGTGTCCGGCAAGCAGCCCGCCCCCAACTTCCTGTCGATGGACGAGGCCGTCGCGCACTGCACGCGCGGCCTGGGCATCTGGGAGTGGGCCGGGTCGGAGGCTCAGGACGAGGAGCCGGACGTCGTCCTCGCGTGCGCCGGCGACGTCCCGACGCTCGAGGTGCTGGCGGCGGCGGACATCCTGCGGCGCGAGCTGCCGCAGCTCAAGGTGCGCGTCGTCAACGTCGTGGACCTCATGCGGCTGCAGGACGCGCGCGAGCACCCGCACGGGCTGACGGACGCGGAGTTCGACACGATCTTCACGGCCGACCGTCCGATCGTGTTCGCGTACCACGGCTACCCGTGGCTGATCCACCGTCTGACGTACCGTCGCAACGGGCACGCGAACATCCACGTGCGCGGGTACAAGGAGGAGGGCACCACCACGACGCCCTTCGACATGGTGATGCTCAACGACCTCGACCGGTACCACCTGGTCATCGACGTCATCGACCACGTGCACTGGGCGCGGGCGTCGCAGGCGGGCCTGCGCCAGCGCATGGTCGACGCCCGCATCCGCGCCCGGCAGTGGACGCGCGAGCACGGGGAGGACATCCCCGAGGTGCGCGACTGGGTCTGGCCGGACGTCGGCGACACGGCGACCGAGGACGGCGGCCCCACGCAGACGCGCACCGCGGTCGCCGACACCGGCGGGGACAACGAGTAGCACCGCGGCCCGACGGTCGTGCCCGGGCCCACCGGCCCGGGCACGGCCCGCCACGAACCACGCCCCCACCGGGGCCCGTCGAGGAGAGAGCAGCACAGTGGCCAGGACGATCTACGTCATGTCGGCCGAGGGGGACACGGGCAAGTCCGTCGTCGCGCTCGGTCTCGTCGACCTGCTGACACGCACCGTGCAGCGCGTGGGCGTGTTCCGCCCCGTCGCACGGTCGACCGAGGAGCGGGACTACGTCCTCGAGCTGCTGCTCGAGCACGACGGCGTCGACATCGCGTACGAGGACGCGGTCGGCGCGACGTACGACGAGGTGATCGACGACGCCGAGGCCGCGCTGTCACGGATCGTGTCGCGGTTCCACGACGTGGAACGGCGCTGCGACGCGGTCGTCGTGGTCGGCACCGACTACACGGACGTCGCCGGCCCCACCGAGCTCGCGTACAACGCGCGCATCGCGGCCAACCTGGGCGCGCCCGTCGTGCTCGTCGTCAACGGTGCGCGCCGTACCCCGGAGGACGTCAACCACGCCGCCGAGGTCGCCGTCAACGAGATCACCGCGAACCACGGGCAGGTCGTGTCGGTCGTCGCGAACCGCTGCGCGCCCGACGCGCTGGACGACGTGCGCGCCGCCCTCGGCAGCGAGCTGCCGGTGTGGGCGCTGCCGGACTCCCCGCTGCTGTACGCCCCGACGCTGCGCCAGCTCATGCACGCGGTCGGCGGCACGCTGACCGGCGGCGACGAGGCACTGCTCGGCCGCGAGGTGCTCGACGTGCTGGTCGGCGCGATGTCGATCGAGCACCTGCTCGACCGCCTGCAGGACGGCGCGGTCGTCATCACCCCGGGCGACCGGTCGGACGTCCTGCTGGGCCTGCTGATGGCGCACCAGGCCGAGGGCTTCCCCTCGCTCGCGGGCCTCATCCTCAACGGCGGGCTCGCACCCGCCCCGACGATCGAGCGTCTCGTCGGCGGTCTGGGCTCCCGGCTGCCGCTCATCACGACGTCCATGGGCACGTTCCGCTCCGCGAGCGCCGCGGCGTCGACGCGTGGGCGCCTCACGTACGACGCGGCGCGCAAGATCGACACCGCGCTCGCGCTGTTCGAGCAGCACGTGGACGGCGCCGAGCTGCTCGCCACGCTCGACGTGGAACGGCCCGAGGTCGTCACGCCGCTGATGTTCGAGTACGCGCTGCTCGACCGCGCCCGCGCCGACCGCAAGCACGTGGTGCTGCCCGAGGGCAACGACGACCGGATCCTGCGAGCCGCCTCGACGCTGCTGCAGCGGCAGGTCGCGGACCTGACGATCCTCGGGGACGAGGCGGCGATCCGTGCCCGCGCCACCGAGCTCGGCCTCGACCTCGACGACGCCCAGGTCATCGACCCCAAGAACGGCGAGACGCTCGAGCGGTTCGCCGAGGTGTACACCGAGCTGCGCAAGCACAAGGGCATGACGGTCGAGCGGGCGCGCGAGATCGTGTCGTCCGTGTCGTACTTCGGCACGCTCATGGTGCAGCTCGGCCTGGCGGACGGCATGGTGTCCGGCGCGGCCCACACCACCGCGCACACGATCAAGCCGGCGTTCGAGATCATCAAGACCACGCCGGGCGTGGGGTCGGTGTCGAGCTGCTTCCTCATGTGCCTCGAGGACCGCGTCCTGGTCTACGCCGACTGCGCCGTGATCCCCGACCCGACGGCCGAGCAGCTCGCGGACATCGCGATCTCGTCCGCGGAGACGGCGGTGCAGTTCGGGATCGAGCCGCGCATCGCGATGCTGTCCTACTCGACGGGCGAGTCCGGCTCGGGAGCCGACGTCGAGAAGGTCCGCGAGGCCACCCGCCTGGTCCGCGAACGCCGGCCCGACCTGTCGGTCGAGGGTCCGATCCAGTACGACGCCGCCGTCGACGCGTCCGTCGCCCAGACGAAGATGCCCGACTCCGCCGTCGCAGGGCGCGCCACGGTGTTCGTCTTCCCGGACCTCAACACGGGCAACAACACCTACAAGGCCGTGCAGCGCTCGGCCGGCGCCGTCGCGATCGGCCCGGTGCTGCAGGGGCTGCGCAAGCCGGTCAACGACCTGTCGCGCGGCGCCCTCGTGCAGGACATCGTCAACACCGTCGCGATCACCGCGATCCAGGCGCAGGCGCTCGACGCCGGCGCCGTCCCGACCCCGGAGGCATGAGCACCGATGAGCACCCCCACCCCCGCCGCCGCGCACACCAGCGTGCTGGTCATCAACTCCGGGTCGTCGTCGATCAAGTACCAGCTCGTCATCCCCGACACGCACGAGGTCCTCGCGTCCGGCCTGGTCGAGCGGATCGGTGAGCCCGTCGGCGCGGTGAAGCACGTCGCGCACGGCGAGACGACGCGACGTGAGCTGCCGGTGACGGACCACGCCGAGGGCCTGCGGGTCGTGCTGGGCCTCTTCGACGAGATCGGGCCGGACCTCGGGCAGGCGCACGTCGCCGCCGTCGGGCACCGGGTGGTGCAGGGCGGCGCGCGCTACAGCGGGCCGGCGCTGGTCGACGAGGACGTGGTGCGGGACATCGACGAGCTGTCGCCGCTCGCGCCGCTGCACAACCCGCCGAACCTCACGGGCATCCGGGTGGCGCGCGAGCTGCTGCCCGACGTCCCCCACGTCGCGGTGTTCGACACGGCCTTCTTCCGCGACCTGCCCGCCGCCGCGGCGACGTACGCCGTGGACACGGAGGTCGCCACGACCCACCAGGTGCGCCGGTACGGCGCGCACGGCACGTCGCACCAGTACGTGTCGCACAAGGTCGCCCGGCTCCTCGGTCGGCCCGTCGAGGAGCTCAACACGATCGTCCTGCACCTGGGAAACGGCGCGTCCGCGTCCGCGGTCCGCGGAGGCAGGGCCGTCGAGACGTCGATGGGCATGACCCCGCTCGAGGGCCTCGTGATGGGCACGCGCTCGGGCGACCTCGACCCGGCCGTGCTGTTCCACCTGTACCGCAACGCGGGCTTCAGCGTCGACGACCTCGACGACCTGCTGAACCGGCGCTCGGGCATCAAGGGCCTGTCGGGGGTCAACGACTTCCGCGAGCTGCACGACCTCGTCGAGCAGGGCGACGCCGCGGCCCGCCTCGCGCTCGACGTGTACCTGCACCGGCTGCGCAAGTACATCGGGGCGTACTACGCGGTGCTCGGGCGCCTCGACGTCATCGCGTTCACGGCGGGCGTCGGCGAGAACGACGACATCGTGCGCGCGGGTGCGCTCGCCGGTCTCGAGGCCCTGGGCATCGAGGTCGACCTGGGGCGCAACGCCGGCCGCAAGTCCGAGCCGACCGTCATCTCGCCCGACGGCGCGCGCGTCACCGTCCTGGTGGTGCCCACCAACGAGGAGCTCGCCATCGCCCGCCAGGCCCTCGAGGTCGTCGGCGCCGGACGCGCGTGACCGTCGGCGGCTGACGGGACCGCTCCGGGGCTGGATCGACTGCTCACAGGGGCTGGATCGACGTCCCACCGGGGCTGGATCGACGTCTCACGCACGGGGGCGCCCCTACCGCGCGAGCCGTCGATCCGGCCCCGTCCGCACCCCACCCCGTGGGCGCGAGCCGTCGATCCGGCCCCGTCCGCACCCCACCCCGTGGGCGCGAGCCGTCGACCCGGCCCCGTCAGGGGAGGCGCAGCGCGCGCTCGACCTCGAGCAGGCGCGTGAGGACGCGCGGCCAGACCTCGGTCCCGAGGTCGTGCACGTGCCGCATCCCGAGGCCCCGGCCGGTGTGCACGCCGCGCTGCGCGACGACGGACTGCGTCCACGTCGTCTCCCACAGGCCCTCGCGGCCGTGCCTCCGGCCGTGGCCCGAGGCCCCCACGCCGCCGACGGGCGCGCCGACGCTCCCCCACAGCACGTGGTGCGTGTCGTTGACGGCCACCATGCCGGCGCGCACACGCGCGGCGAGCGCGGTGCCCCGTGCGGTCGAGCGGGTCCACACCGCGGCGAGCAGGCCGAGCTCGGAGTCGTTCATCGCCGCGACCGCCTCGTCGTCCGACGCCACCGGGTACACCGCGACGACGGGCCCGAACGTCTCCTCGCGGTGGGCGCGGGCCTCGGGCGGGACGTCGGCGAGCACGGTGGGCTCGTAGAAGTACGGGCCGAGGTCGGGCCGCTGCTCACCACCGGTGAGCACGGTGGCGCCGTGCCCGACGGCGTCCTCGACGTGCTCGACGACGCGCGCCAGCTGCGCGGGCCCGACGAGCGAGCCCATGTCCGCGCGGTAGTCGAGCCCGGCGCCGAGGCGCAGCGCCGCGGCGCGCCGGACGAGGGCCGCGACGAAGTCGTCGTGCACGTCCTGGTGGACGTAGATCCGCTCGATGCTCGCGCAGAGCTGCCCGGCCGAGCCGAAGCACGCGCGCACCGCTCCCGCAGCGGTGGCCTCCACGTCGACGTCCTCCGCCACGTACATCGCGTTCTTGCCGCCGAGCTCGAGCGTAACCGGTACGCCGAGCTCGCCGGCGCGGGCGCCGAACACGCGACCTGCGCGCGTCGAGCCGGTGAAGCCCGCGTGGTCGACGTGCTCGAGCAGGGCCATGCCGACGTCGGGGCCCCCGACGAGCACCTGCAGCAGGTCCGCCGGAAGTCCGGCGTCCTCGAGCAGCTCCGCGCACCACAGGAGCGTGAGCGCGGTCTGCGGGTCGGCCCGCAGCAGCACCGCGTTGCCGGCGACGAGCGCCGTCAGGGCGTCCCCGAGACCCAGCGACAGCGGGTAGTTCCAGGGCGTGACGATCCCGACGACGCCGTACGGGTGGCGCAGCACGCGGGCCGACGCGAACGGCCCGGTCAGGCCGCGCACGGTGCGCGGCGCCAGGAACCGGCGCGCGCGCAGCGCGTAGTACCGCGCGGTGTTGGCGACGTCACCGAGCTCCTCCCAGGCGTGCGTGCGCGCCTTGCCCGTCTCGACCTGCAGCAGGTCGAGCACGTCGGACTGCCGCTCGAGCAGCAGGTCGTGCACGCGCAGCAGCACCGCCGTGCGTTCGCGCAGGGGGCGTGCCGCCCACAGCCGCTGCGCGGCGCGCGCCCGGCGGGCCGCGCCGGGCAGGTCGCCCGGCGTGGTCAGCGGGACGGCGGCCACGGGCGCCCCCGTGAACGGGGCGGCCGACGACGCGGTCGCATGGCCGGGGCCGGCGACGACGCGCGCGAGCAGCGTGCGCACGTCGTCGGGCTCGAGCACGTACGTCGCGAGCGGGTCGGTCTCGGGGTCGTGCAGGTCGGCATGCTCGTGCGCCATCGCGTCAGGGTACGCGGAGGTCCACCGCACCCGGCGGACCCGCGAGGGTGAGGGGAGATGTCGCCCACGTCACTCCCGCATCGGTTCACCCGTGGCGTAAGGTAAGCCTCACCTATCGCGCCCGCCCACCGCGGGCCCGTCGGGACGACGCGCGCCCGCGCGGACGCACCGACGACTGCGACCCCCTTGCGAAGGACACCATGCGCACTGCGCTCTCCCGCCGCGCCCTGCGACCCCTGGTCGCCGCGACGGCTGCGGCCCTCCTGCTCGCCGCCTGCTCCGGCAACGCCGACGCCGACGGGGGCGAGACCACCTCGACGCCCGACGCCGACGGCGGCGCGGGCTTCCCCGTGACCCTGACCAGCGCTTTCGGCGAGACGACCGTCGAGTCCGAGCCGACCGCGGTCGCGACCGTCAACTGGGGCAACCACGACGTGCCGATCGCGCTGGGCGTCGTGCCCGTCGGGTTCGCGGCGTCGACCTACGGCGACGACGACTCCGACGGCGTGCTGCCGTGGACGTTCGAGGCCCTCGAGGAGCTCGGCGCCACGGGCGACGACCTGCCCGTGCTGTTCGACGAGACCGACGGCGTCGCGTTCGAGTCGATCGCCAACACCGAGCCCGACGTGATCCTCGCGGCGTACTCCGGCCTGACGGAGGAGGACTGGACGACGCTCCAGCAGATCGCGCCCACCGTGTCGTGGCCGGAGTTCGCCTGGGGGACGAACTGGAAGGACATGGCACTGGTCAACGGCGAGGCGCTCGGGCGCAAGGCCCAGGCGCAGGAGCTCGTCGACGACGTCCTCGCGCAGATCGAGGCCGCGCTGGCCGAGCGTCCCGAGGTCGAGGGCACGACGTTCGCGTACACCTGGATCGACCCGGCCGACCCGAGCACCATCGGCGTGTACACGCCGCTCGACGCGCGCGTGCAGCTGCTCGACGACCTCGGCATGACGGTCGCGCCGTCCGTGGTCGAGCTCGCGGGCGACACCGACGTGTTCTACGTCGACCTCGCCGCGGAGCAGGCCGACACCCTCGCGGACGTCGACGTCCTCGTCACGTACGGCGACGACTCCACCCTCGCCGCCCTGCAGGCCGACCCGCTGCTCAACAAGATCCCGGCCGTGGCCCGCGGCTCCGTCGCGGTCGTCCCCGACGGCACGCCGCTCTCCTCGGCCACCTCCGGCCCGACCGTCCTGTCGGTCCCGTGGGCGCTCGACGCCTACCTCGACCTGTTCCAGGCCGCCGCGGCGAAGGTCGGATGACCCTCACCGCCACCGCAGGGACGCCGGCCCCGCCCTCCCGGGTGGGGCCGGCGTCCCTGCGCCGCCGCCGCACGCTCGGCCTGGCCGCGTGCGTCGTCGGCGTGCTCCTGGCCGTGGTGGCGTCGCTCGCGTTCGGCGCGCGGGTCGTCGGCTGGGACGACGTGGTGGCGGGCGTGCTCCACCCCGACACCTCCGACATCGCCCAGGCGGCCGTGCGCTCACGCGTCGCACGTACCGTGCTGGGACTCCTGGTCGGTGCCGCCCTGGGGCTCGGCGGCGCGGTCCTGCAGGGGCTGACGCGCAACCCGCTCGCCGACCCCGCGCTGCTCGGCATCAGCTCGGGCGCGTCGCTCGCGGTCGTGCTCGGCATCATGCTGCTCGGCCTGTCGACGCTCACGCAGTACGTGTGGTTCGCGTTCGCGGGCGCGACGATCGCGGCGCTGCTGGTGTACGCCATCGGGTCCCTGGGCCGCGAGGGCGCGACCCCGCTCAAGCTCGCGCTCGCCGGGGCCGCCACCACCGCGGCGCTCGGCTCGGGCGTGTCCATGGTGCTGCTGTCGCGCACCGACGTGCTCGACACGTTCCGCTTCTGGCAGGTCGGCTCGCTGGGGCGGGCGTCGTTCGCCGAGCTCGCGCAGGTCGCGCCCTTCCTCGTGGTCGGCGCCGTGCTGGCGGTCGGCTGCGCGCGCGGCATGGACGCCCTCGCACTCGGCGACGACGTCGCGGTCGGGCTCGGGCAGCACGTGACGGCGGTGCGCGCGGTCGGCGCGCTCGCGGCCGTGCTGCTGTGCGGCACCGCGGTCGCGGCAGCCGGGCCCATCGGCTTCGTCGGGCTCGTCGTGCCGCACCTCGCGCGCACCTTCACCGGCCCCTCGCACCGCTGGCTGCTGCCCGTCTCCGCCGCGCTCGGTGCCGCGCTGCTGCTGGCCGCCGACGTCGTCGGGCGCGTCGTCGCCCGCCCGCAGGAGGTCGAGGTCGGCATCGTCACCGCCGTGCTCGGCGCCCCCGTCTTCATCGCGATCATCCGCCGGCACAAGGTGCGCGAGCTGTGACCGCCGTGCTGCCCGCCGCGCCCGCCGCCGGCGTCGTCGCCCACGGCCGGCGGGCCCGCGCCCGCCGGTACCGGACCGTGCTGGCCGTGCTCGCGCTCGCCGTGGTCGCGGTCGCCGTGGTCGCGCTGTGCGTCGGCGAGCGCTCGTACGCACCGTCCGAGGTGCTGCGCGTGCTCCTGGGCGAGCAGGTGGTGGGCGCGTCCTTCAACGTGGGCGTGCTGCGCGCCCCCCGCGTGCTGACGGGTCTGCTCGTCGGCGTGGCGTTCGGCACCGGCGGCGTCGTGTTCCAGACGATGCTGCGCAACCCCCTGGCCAGCCCCGACATCATCGGCGTGAGCGCCGGGTCGAGCGCCGCCGCGGTCGTCGCGATCACCGCGTTCGGCCTGTCGGGCGCGGCGCTGTCGCTCGTCGCGATCACCGCCGGGCTCGCCGTCGCGGCGGTGATCTACGCGCTGTCGTGGCGTGACGGCGTGCAGGGCGCCCGCCTCGTGCTCATCGGCATCGCCGTGGGCGCCATGCTCGACTCCGTCATCGGCTACGCGCTCACCCGCGCCGGCGTGTACGACGCGAACGAGGCGCTGCGCTGGCTCACCGGGTCGCTGAACTCCGCGTTCTGGCCGGGCGTCGGACCGCTCGCCGCCGCACTGGGCGTCCTGGTGCCGACGCTCCTGGTGCTGGCGCGCCGCCTGCCCGTGCTCCAGCTCGGCGACGACGTCGCGGCGGGCCTGGGCGTGCGCCCCGACCGGTCACGCCTCGCCCTGCTGCTCGTCGCGGTCGCCGTCATCGCCGTCGCGACCTCGGCCGCCGGACCGATCGCGTTCGTCGCGTTCCTGTCGGGCCCCATCGCGCACCGCCTGCTGCGCGGCACCGGGTCGCTCGTCGTCCCGGCCGGGCTCGTGGGCGCCCTGCTCGTGCTGACCGCCGACCTCGTGGGGCAGCACCTGCTGGTCCACCGGTTCCCCGTGGGCGTCGTCACCGGCGTCCTCGGCGCCCCTTACCTGCTCTGGCTGCTCGCCAGGACCAACCGCTCCGGAGGCTCGCTGTGACGGACCGGCCCCACACGCTCGCGGTCGAGGGCGTCACCGTCGGGTACGACGAGCGCGTCGTCGTGCACGACATGACGCTCGAGGTCGCGCCCGGCAAGGTCACGGCGATCGTCGGCGCCAACGGCTGCGGCAAGTCCACGCTGCTGCGCGCCATGGCCCGGCTGCTGCGGCCCCGCAACGGGCGTGTCCTGCTCGACGGCACCCCGATCGACGCGATGCCGTCGAAGGAGGTCGCCACCGTGCTGGGGCTGCTCCCCCAGTCCCCCGTGTGCCCCGAGGGCATCGCGGTCGCCGACCTCGTCGGTCGGGGCCGCTACCCGCACCAGGGCTGGTTCCGCCGCTGGACGGCGCAGGACGACGCGGTGGTCGAGCAGGCGCTGGTGGCGACCGACATCCTGGACCTGGCCGACTGGCCCGTCGACGAGCTGTCCGGCGGGCAGCGCCAGCGCGTGTGGATCGCGATGGCGCTCGCGCAGCAGACCGACGTGCTGCTGCTCGACGAGCCGACGACCTTCCTCGACGTGGCCCACCAGGTCGACGTCCTCGACCTGCTCTGCGACCTCAACCGTGATCGCGGCACGACGATCGTCATGGTCCTGCACGACCTCAACCTCGCCGCGCGCTACGCCGACCACCTCGTGGCCCTGACCGACGGTCGCCTCTACGCACAGGGCGCACCGGGCGAGGTCGTGACCGAGCAGATGGTGCGCGACGTGTTCGGCATGGCCGCGCGCGTCGTGCCCGACCCGGTCAGCGGCACGCCGCTGGTGCTGCCGATCGGCCGCCACCGTACCGCCCCGCCGGCGCAGCCCGCCGCGGACACCGAGCACGCCGCCGTGCCGCCGGCGGACCTGCCGGTGGCGCAGCCGGTCGCCTGAGCCCCGCGGCCCGGCGGCCCGGGGCGTCCGGCGCCTCAGTGCGGCTGGTACGGCGAGACGACGACCTCGATGCGCTGGAACTCCTTGAGGTCGGAGTAGCCGGTCGTCGCCATGGCACGGCGCAGCGCACCGACGAGGTTGAGCGTGCCGTCGGCGGTGTGGCCGGGACCGAAGAGGATCTGGTCGAGCGTGCCCACGGTGCCGACCTCGACGCGCTCGCCGCGCGGCAGCTGGGGGTGGTGCGCCTCGGGGCCCCAGTGGAACCCGCGCCCGGGGGCGTCGGTCGCACGCGCCAGCGCGGCACCCAGCATCACGGCGTCCGCGCCGCACGCGATCGCCTTGACCAGGTCACCGGAGCGCCCCACGCCGCCGTCGGCGATGACGTGCACGTACCGGCCGCCGGACTCGTCGAGGTAGTCACGGCGGGCCGCGGCGACGTCGGCCACGGCCGTGGCCATGGGTGCGTGGATGCCCAGCGAGACGCGGGTGGTGTGCGCGGCACCGCCGCCGAACCCGACGAGGACGCCCGCGGCGCCCGTACGCATGAGGTGCAGGGCCGCGGTGTAGGTCGAGGCGCCGCCGACGATGACGGGCACGTCGAGCTCGTAGATGAACCGCTTGAGGTTCAGCGGCTCGGCCCGGCCCGAGACGTGCTCGGCGGAGACCGTGGTGCCGCGGATGAGGAACAGGTCGACGCCCGCGTCGACGACCGTGCGCCAGTGCTCCTGCGTGCGCTGGGGGCTCAGGGCGCCGGCGACGACGACGCCGGCGTCACGGATCTCCTGCAGCCGGGCACGGATCAGCTCCGGCTGGATCGGCGCGGAGTAGATCTCCTGCATGCGGGCCGTCGCACGCTCGGCGTCGAGGGCCGCGATCTCCTCGAGCAGGCCCGTCGGGTCCTCGTAGCGGGTCCACAGCCCCTCGAGGTCGAGGACCCCGAGGCCGCCCGCCCGCCCGAGCGCGACGGCCGTCGCCGGGCTCATCACGGAGTCCATGGGGGCGGCGAGCACCGGGAGGTCGAAGTGGTAGGCGTCGATCTGCCAGCCGACCGACACCTCCTCGGGGTCACGCGTGCGCCGTGAGGGCACCACCGCGATGTCGTCGAAGGAGAACGCCCGGCGTCCCCGCTTGCCCCGCCCGATCTCGATGTCGCTGGTCACCGGACGAGCCTACCGGCGCGCGCCGGGTGCCCCGGCGCGCGCCGCGGCGACGACCGGTCGGCGCGTCAGCGACCCGAGTAGTTCGGCGCCTCGACCGTCATCTGGATGTCGTGCGGGTGGGACTCCTTGAGCCCCGCCGGCGTGATCCGGATGAACCGGCCGCGCTCCTGCAGCTGCGGGATGGTGTGCGCGCCGACGTAGAACATCGACTGGTGCAGCCCGCCGACGAGCTGGTGCGCCACGGCCGACAACGGGCCGCGGTACGGCACCTGGCCCTCGATGCCCTCGGGCACGATCTTCTCGTCCGTCGTGACGTCGGCCTGGAAGTAGCGGTCCTTGGAGTACGACACCCGCCCCCGCGAGGCCATCGCGCCGAGGGAGCCCATGCCGCGGTAGTGCTTGAACTGCTTGCCGTTGACGAAGACGAGGTCGCCGGGCGACTCGTCGCAGCCGGCGAGCAGCGAGCCGAGCATGACGGTGTCGGCACCCGCGACGAGCGCCTTGGCGATGTCGCCGGAGTACTGCAGGCCGCCGTCGCCGATGACCGGCACGCCGGCGGGCCGGCAGACCTGCGCCGCGTCGTGGATCGCCGTGACCTGGGGCACGCCGACGCCCGCGACGACGCGCGTGGTGCAGATGGACCCCGGGCCGACGCCGACCTTCACGGCGTCGACGCCCGCCTCGACGAGCGCCTGGGCGCCCGCACGCGTGGCGACGTTGCCGCCGATGACCTGCACGTGACGGGTCGCCGGGTCGGACTTCAGCCGGCGCACCATGTCGAGCATCAGGCGGGCGTGGCCGTTGGCGGTGTCGACGACGAGCACGTCGACGGCCGCCTCGACGAGCGCGGTCGCGCGCTCCCACGCGTCGCCGAAGAACCCGATCGCGGCGCCGACGACCAGGCGACCGTCGGCGTCCTTGGTGGCGTCGGGGTACTGCTCGGACTTCACGAAGTCCTTGACGGTGATGAGGCCCGCGAGCTTGCCCTGCTCGTCGACGAGCGGCAGCTTCTCCACCTTGTGCTTGGCCAGCAGCGCGGCGGCGTCCGCGCGGGCGATGCCCACGGGCGCGGTGACCAGCGGCTGCGACGTCATCTCGTCACGCACGCGGCGCGTCGCGAACTCGGACGGCGGCACGAAGCGCAGGTCCCGGTTCGTGATGATCCCGACGAGACGCCCGTCGTCGTCGACGACCGGCAGCCCCGAGACGCGGTAGGTCCCGCACAGCGCGTCGAGCTCGGCGAGGGTCGCGTCGGGGCCGACCGTCACGGGGTCGGACACCATGCCGGACTCGGACCGCTTGACGACGTCGACCTGGTGCGCCTGGTCGGCGATCGACAGGTTGCGGTGCAGCACGCCGACACCGCCCTGCCGCGCCATGGCGACCGCCATGCGCGACTCGGTGACCGTGTCCATCGCGGCGGACACGAGCGGGACGCGCACCGAGATCTCGCGCGTCAGGCGCGAGCTCGTGTCGACCTCGGAGGGGATGACGTCCGTCTCGCCGGGCAGCAGCAGGACGTCGTCGTAGGTGAGTCCGACCCGGGCGAACGGGTCCGCAGGAGACGTGGAGGAGTCGGGCGCCGTCATCGCCCCAGGATACGTTCTGGGCGACGCGGTCCGGACGCCCCGCTCAGTCGATGATCCCCCGCCGCAGACCGATCGCGACGGCCTGCGCGCGGTCCGACGCACCGAGCTTGCGGAACAGCCGGCGCGCGTGCGTCTTGACCGTGTCCTCCGAGAGGAACAGCTCCTGGCCGATCTGCGCGTTCGAGCGACCGTGGCTCATGCCGACCAGCACCTCGATCTCGCGCTTGGTCAGCACGGGGCCCGTGTCGACCTGGCGCGGGGCGACGCCCGCGTCCGCGCGCGCCGCGTGCGTCTCCTGCAGCGGCGAGGCGGGGTGCGGCAGGGCCGGGGCGGCCGGCCCCGACGAGACCGGGCTGGCCTGGACGTGCGCGGCGACCGCGGCGAGCTCGGCACGGCCGACGTCCGGGGCCAGGAAGCCGCGTGCCCCGAGCGCGAGGGCGCGGTCGAGCGCCTCGCCGTCGTCGGGTCCGGCGAGCAGCACGACGGCCGCCGACGGGGCGACGGCACGGAGGCGACGGATCGCCTCGGCGGGACCGGCCCCGGGCAGGTGCGCGTCGAGCAGCACGACGGTGGGAGCGATGCGGCGCGCGAGCGCCAGCAGCTCGTCCGCCGTCGCGGCGGCCCGGACGGGCGCCAGCGACGGCACGCCGATCGATGTCACGACGAGCCGTTCGCGGACGGTCGCCGAGCCGTGGCAGACCACGACTCCAGCCATGGGGTTCCTCCTCGCGCCGATCCCGACACCACATGCGTGCACGGGTCTATGCCTGCATCGGCGTTACCGGTGCGTCACGTTAGCCCCCGGGACCTTCGGTCGAGAATCGAACGCGCCGTTTCCTCACGGTTGCGGGCTGACACCGGAAATGACGTCACGCGAACGGGTCACCGCGTCGTGATCGGATGACACCGGGTCACAGGCGTGCAGACTGCGCGACGGCCGCGAGCGCCTCGTGGAGCAGCCCGGGGAGCGTCCGCGCGCGGTGCACGGACCGGTCGAGCGGGACGTGCGTCTCGGCCGTCTGCGCGACCATGACGAACTGCGGCAGGTCCGGTCGCTCCTGCGCGAGGCTCGCGACGACCGACAGGTCGGGCGCCGCGGACTGCGACAGCGTCACGACCGCACGCGCGCGCGTCATGAGGGCCAGCTCGCCCGCGTGGCGCGGGGACACCGGGCCGGCGACGAGCCGGGCGTCGACGCCGCCGTCGACGAGCGCACCCGCCAGGACGTGCGCGGCGACGGGCCGGGACTCGCCGGGCACGGGCAGCAGGAGGACGACGGGCGCGCCCGCCGCCGGCGGCGTCGCGGTCCGCGCGCGCAGCGCCGCGAGGACCGCGCCGAGGAGGGTCTCGCGGGCGTCCACCCCCGGGCGCTCGACGACCGTGCGGCGCGCGAGCGCCGCGAACGCGGGCTGGACGCGCTCGGCCCACCACCGCGTGAGGTCGGGACCCGCGGGGTCGAGGAGCGACGCGCACCGGTCAGCCCGCCCGGTGAGCGCCGCGTCGACGAGCGCGGCCACGCCGCCCGCTCCCCCGGCGAGGGCGCCGGCACCGGGCGGCGCGGCGGGTGGCGTCACCGGCAGGCGGCCGGTCAGGTCGTCGCTCCCGGGGGTCGGCGCGGGCGCCGCGACCTCGTGGGTGTCGGACGACAGCGCGAGGCGGGCGGCCTCGGCGGGTGCGACACCGTCGATGGTGAGCCGGCGCATCACCAGCAGGCGCTCGAGATCCTGGCCGGAGTACCGGCGGTGCGCGCCGGCGGAGTGCTCGGAGGGGCCGAGCCCGTAGCGGCGGTCCCAGGTCCGCAGGGTCGCCGGGGCGACGCCGAGACGCCGCGCGACGGCAGCGACGGTGAGCGCGGGGCCGTCCGGGACGTCGGGCACGTCTCCCCGTGAGGCGTCGGCACCGGGCTGCCCCGCGGGCGCGTCGGCGCCGTGCGCCGCGTCGGCGGCGTCGGCGTCCCCGTGCGGTGCAGAGGCCATGACGCGATTGTGCCAGTCGTCTGGCGCGATCCGGACCGCCTCGGCCGCGCGGGTGCTGGTCGTGCGGACGCTCGTCCTGCACTGGCGTCCAAATCGCGTCATGCACCGCTTCACCAGATCGAGCCAGAAACTGGGTCTTGAACAACTTCTGAAGCGGTTGTACCGTTGCGGCAACGTCGACACGGGGAACCGTGGCGGCCACGACTTCCGCCGGACGACCGGCGTCGGACCCAGCACGACTTGCCTCGAGGAGGACACATGGCCGAGATCTCGCGTCTCCCCGGACCGGTGATGGACCTGTGGGAGTGGCAGTTCGAGGGCGCCTGCCGCGATGCGGACCAGGACCTCTTCTTCCACCCGGAGGGTGAGCGCGGTTCCGCGCGCCGCCGCCGCGCCGAGGCCGCCAAGGCCATCTGCGCCACCTGCCCCGTCCTCAAGGAGTGCCGCGAGCAGTCGCTCGCGGTGCGTGAGCCCTACGGCGTGTGGGGCGGCCTGTCCGAGGAGGAGCGCGCCGCCGTGCTCGCCGAGCGCGCCGGCCGCCGCACCACCGTCACGGCCTGAGCGCGGCGACCCGGGCGCCGACCCTCCGGGAACGACGAAGGCCCCCTCCCGCGGGAGGGGGCCTTCGTCGTTCCCGGGACATGTCCCGGGGGGACGAGCTGTCGTCAGCCGACGATGGCGAGGACGTCCCGCGCCGAGAGGATCAGGAACTCCTCGCCCGAGTACTTGACCTCGGTGCCGCCGTACTTGGAGTAGATGACCTTGTCGCCCACGGCCACGTCGAGCGGCACGCGGTTGCCCTTGTCGTCGATCCGGCCCGGGCCCACGGCCAGGACCTCGCCCTCCTGGGGCTTGTCCTTCGCGCTGTCCGGGATGACGAGACCCGACGCGGTCGTCGTCTCGGCCTCGACGGCCTTGACCACGATGCGGTCCTCGAGGGGCTTGATGGAGACCGACACAGCGGACCTCCCCTTCGCGTGTGAGTAGTTCAGGAGTGAGTCTGCGCCGCACCGTCGCGCCGTCGTCGCGGGAGCCGGGCCACGGGAACGCTCGGCACGCCCCCGTGGGGTGTGCCGGTTCCTCACTCTAGGAACGCGTTAGCACTCGGTCAACCCGAGTGCCAGATCGGCAGGCCGGTCGACGGCCCCACCTGCCGGGTCTCCCCGGCGGGCCGGGTGCCGGCCGCACGACGACCCGACGGCACGGGCGTCGGACCGCGCCCGGACGTGGGAGGGTGGGACCCGTGGACGACGCCGGACTGGTCAAGCTCCTCAGTCCCGACGGCTGGGCACTGCTGCAGGCGCTGCCGCCCTACGACGAGCGCCTCGCGCTGCCGCTCGCCGAGCGGCTGCAGAAGGACGGGCTCGACCCCGGGCTCGTGGCCGCCGCCCTCACGCAGTCGCGGCTGCGCGCGAAGGCGCGCGCCAAGCTCGGCGACTTCGCCGAGGGCATGCTCTTCACCGTGGCAGGGCTCGAGCAGGCCACCCGCCTCGAGGTCGCGGCGCACCACGCCCGCCGGTACCTCGACGCCGGCTGCACGCGCGTCGCGGACCTCACGTGCGGCCTCGGCGCCGACGCGCTGGCGATGGCAGGGGTCGGGCTGCGGGTCCTGGCCACGGACGTCGACGAGACGACCGCCGCGCTGGCGACGGTCAACCTGCGCGCGTTCCCCGAGGTCGAGGTCCGCATGGGCGACGGGCTCGCGCTCGACCTGGCCGGCGAGGGTGTCGACGGGGTCTACGCCGACCCGGCACGCCGCACCGGCACCGGGCGACGGGTGTTCGACCCGCGCGCGTACTCCCCGCCGCTCGACGAGGTGCTCGCCGTGCGCGCCTCCGTGCCCGCGCTGGGTCTCAAGCTCGGCCCCGGCATCGCGCACCGCGACCTGCCGCACGACGCCGAGGCCCAGTGGGTCTCCTCGGGCGGCGAGGTCGTCGAGCTCGGCCTGTGGTTCGGCCCGCTGGCCCCCGACGGCCCCGGCCGCTCCGCGCTCGTGCTGCGCGACGGCAGCGCGCACGCGCTGCGTGCGGACCCCGACGGCGAGGACGACGCCCCGCCGGTCGGCCCGGTGGGCTCCTACCTGTACGAGCCGGACGGCGCGGTCATCCGCGCCGGGCTCGTCGGCACGGTCGCCCAGCGCGTGCGCGGCCGGCTCGTGGACCCGACGATCGCCTACGTGACCTCGGACTCCCTCGCCGAGCGCGGCTCCTGGCACCCGCTCGCCACCGCGTACCGCGTGCTCGACGACCTGCCCTTCGGCCTCAAGCGCCTGCGGACCTACCTGCGCGAGCGGGACGTGGGCCGCCTGACGATCAAGAAGCGGGGCACCGCGGTCGTCCCCGAGACCTTGCGCAAGCAGCTCGACCTGCGCGGCGGCACCGAGGGCACGGTGGTGCTCACCCGCGTCGCCGGGCAGCAGCGCGTGCTCGTCGTGGAGCCGGTCTGATGGCCGCCCCGGTCGCGCTGCCGTTCGCGCGGTCCGAGCGCTCGACCGTCGGCATCGAGTGGGAGGTCGCGCTCGTCGACGCCGACTCGGGCGACCTGCGGCAGGCCGCCGAGGCCATCTTCGAGGCCGTGCGGCCTGCGGACGGCTCGGACCACCCGCACATCACGTCCGAGCTGCTGCTCAACACCGTCGAGGTCTCGTCGGGCAAGTGCCGCACGGTCGGCGAGGCGGGCGAGGACCTGCGGCGCGCGCTCGACGAGGTCGCGGCCGCCGCACGACCGCTGCGCATCGAGCTCATGGGCGGCGGCACGCACCCGTTCGCGAGCTGGGCGACGCAGCGCGTGACGGACAAGCAGCGCTACGCGACGCTCATCGACCGGACCCAGTGGTGGGGCCGGCAGATGCTCATCTTCGGCGTGCACGTGCACGTCGGCATCGAGGACCGCGACAAGGTCCTACCGCTGAGCCGGGCGATGCTCACGGTCCTCCCGCACATCCAGTCGCTGTCGGCGTCGTCGCCGTTCTGGGGCGGCAAGGACACCGGGTACGCGTCGAACCGCGCGCTGCTGTTCCAGCAGCTGCCGACCGCAGGGCTGCCGCCGCAGCTCGAGCGGTGGGACCAGCTCGAGCAGTACGTCGGCGACATGATGCACACGGGCGTCATCGACCAGGTCAACGAGGTGCGCTGGGACGTCCGCCCGGCCCCGCGGTTCGGCACGCTCGAGATGCGCATCGCCGACGGTGCCGCGAGCCTGCTCGAGGTCACCGCGATCAGCGCGTTCACGCACTGCCTCGTCGAGCACTTCTCCTCGATGATCGACGCGGGCGAGCCGTTGCCGACCATGCCGCCGTGGTTCGTGCAGGAGAACAAGTGGCGCTCGGCGCGCTACGGCATGGACGCGATCGTCATCACGAACGCCGCGGGTGACGAGGAGCTCGTGACCGACTCGGTCGCGCGGTGGCTCGGCGAGCTCGCGCCCGTGGCGGAGCGCCTGGGCTGCACCGCCGAGCTCGACCAGGTGCGCGTCATCCTGCGCCGCGGCGCGTCGTACCAACGGCAGCGTGCCGTCGCCCGCCGGCACGCGGGCGAGCTGGAGCCGGTGGTGCGCTCGCTGGTCGCGGAGCTCGCGGCCGGGCGCCCCCTCTAGCCCGACGACGCGCGGCGCCTGGGCCCAGGTCACGTGCTCGACCCAGTATCTTGTGTCACCCACTACTCGGCGCTACAGTCGAGCCGTGGCCGAGTCCCGTGACACCCAGCTCCTCAAGGGCGTGCTCCCCATGCTCGCCCTCGCCGCGCTCGCGCGGGACGAGACCTACGGCTACGAGCTCGTGACCGTCCTGCGGGACGCCGGCCTCGACGACCTGTCGACCGGCACGCTCTACCCCGTCCTCACCCGGCTCGAGCGCGAGGGGCTGCTGACCTCGCGCCTGGTCGCCTCCACCTCCGGGCCCGCCCGCAAGTACTACCGGCCGAGCGAGGTCGGCCGGCAGGCGCTCGCCGACCACCGCGCCGCCTGGGCGGAGCTCGTCGCCGTGACGGCGCGCGTGCTCGACGGCGCACCACCGACACCCCACCCGACCGACACCACCGGCACCACCGACGCTCCCGCGCCGGCTGCCGACAGGGGGCTGCTGCGATGACCACGACCCACGACCCACGGACCCGCATGCGGCTGCGCGAGCAGCTGCGGCTCGACTGGTGGCTGCTGCGCTTCGAGCTCGCGATGCAGGACTACCCGGCGCGCGAGGCGCGCCGGATCCGGCGCGAGCTGCGTGCCTCCGTGATCGACGACGCCCGCCGGGCCGGGCTCGACACCGCTCTGCGCGACCTGGGCTCGCCCCGCCGCCTCGCGGCCGCCTACTTCGCGGAGCTCGACCGCGAGCGCCCGCGCTGGACCGACGGCGCCCTGCTCGGCGGCATCCTGGGGATCCTGGTGCCCGGGTACATGTGGCTCTCGTGGCAGCTGGGCGCGCTCGACGCGATCGACGCGATGGGCGGCGGCACGGTCGAGCTGAGCTGGCTCGGCACCCCGGCGATCCTCACGCACACCGAGGACACCGTCTCGATGCAGAGCACCCTCGGGTGGGGGCCGGTCGTCCTCGCGCTCGTGCTCACGAGCGTCTTCTTCGCGCTCGGGTCGCGCATCTGGCGCCTGCGGTCGGCCTGACGGCAACCGTCAGACGAGCACCTGCGTGAGCGGCATCGTCGAGTCCACGGGCAGGTCGAGGGGCGACGGTCGCATCCCACGCCGCACGACGGCCGACCCGAGCGCGGCGATCATCGCGCCGTTGTCCGTGCAGTAGCGGATCGGCGGGATGCGCAGCTCGATCCCCGCCTCGGCGCAGCGCGCCGCGGCCATGTCCCGCAGCTGGGAGTTGGCGGAGAAGCCGCCGCCGACGACGAGCGTCGAGACCCCCTCGCGCCGGCAGGCCGCGATCGTCTTGGCGGTGAGGACGTCCGCGACGGCGGCGGCGAAGGACGCGGCGACGTCGGGCAGGGGGATCTCCTCCCCCGCGTCCCGCCGCGCCTCGACCCAGCGCGCCACGGCCGTCTTGAGCCCGGAGAACGAGAAGTCCGTCGCGTGCTTCGCCTGGTCCTTGGCCGCGGTCAGCCCGCGCGGGAACCGGATCGCCTCGGGGTCGCCCTCGCGCGCGAGCCGGTCGATGTGCGGGCCGCCGGGGTACGGCAGGCCGAGCAGGCGGCCGACCTTGTCGAACGCTTCGCCGGCGGCGTCGTCGAGCGTCGAGCCGAGCTCGGTGACGTTCACGGTGTCGTCGATGAGCAGCAACGACGAGTGCCCACCGGAGACGACGAGGGCCATGACACGCTCGGGGAACGCACCGTCGACCAGCTCGTCGACGACCGCGTGCCCGATGACGTGGTTGACGCCGTACAGCGGCTTGCCGAGGCCGACCGCGAGCGCCTTGGCCGCCGCGGCGCCGATCGTCAGGGGGCCCACGAGCCCGGGGCCGGCGGTGACGGCGACGGCGTCGACGTCCGCGAGCGTCACCCCTGCCGTGTCGAGCGCGCGCTCGATCGTCGGGACCATGGCCTCGAGGTGGGCGCGGGACGCGATCTCCGGGATGATCCCGCCGAACCGCGCGTGCTCGTCGACCGAGCTGGCGACGGCGTCGACGAGCAGGTCGTAGCCACGGACGAGGCCGACACCGGTCTCGTCGCAGGAGGTCTCGATCCCGAGGACGAGGGGTGCGCTCACGGTCCCAGGATAGGCGCCCGGAGGTGGGTGAGCCGCTTCACACTTTCCGCAGGAAGTGATACCCGCGTCCCCACGTTGCACCGTCCATGACCACGCACGAGCTCCTCGAGACCGCGACGCCGACGGGCGTCGACACCGCCGTCGTCGACCGGCTGTTCCGGGACGCCCGCACCGTCGGGCGCTTCACCGACGCCCCGGTGCCCGACGAGCTCCTGCAGGACGTGTACGACGCCGTCCGCCTCGGCCCCACGGCGATGAACACCACGCCACTGCGCCTGCTCGTGGTCCGCACCCCCGACGCCCGCGCGCGTCTCGCCGCGCACATGGCCGACTTCAACCGCGACCGTGTGCTCGCCGCGCCCGTGAGCATCGTCGTCGCCGCGGACACCGACTTCCACGAGCACATGGCGACGCTCGTGCCGCACGCCCCGACCTCCGGCGAGCGGTTCGCCGGCATCCCGGACGTGCGGGCGGGCATGGCCCGCGACGGCGCGTGGCTCCAGACCGGCTACCTCGTCCTCGGCCTGCGCGCCGCGGGCCTGGGCGTCGGGCCGATGACCGGCATGGACGCCGCCGGCATCGACGCCGAGCTCCTCGCCGGCACGTCGTGGCGCGCGATCGCCGTCCTCAACGTCGGCTACGCCGACGGTGAGGGCACCGACCGGCCCCGCGCGCCCCGCCTGACCTGGGAGCAGACCGTCCGCGTGGTCTGAGGCGCGGCGCCCGCCGGGGCACGGCCCCGGACCTCAGCTCGTCGCGACGGGCCGGGCCGGGTCGTGGGACCACTGCGACCACGAGCCGGGGTACAGCGCGGCGGCCACACCCACGGACGCGAGCGCAGCGACCTCGTGCGCCGCCGTGACGCCGGACCCGCAGTAGACGCCGACCGGCACGCCGTCCCGCACGCCGACCGCCGCGAAGCGCGCCGCGAGCGCGTCGGCGTCGAGGAAGCGCCCGTCGGGCCCGAGGTTCGCCTGCGTCGGCGCGCTGCGTGCACCGGGCACGTGTCCCGCCCGCGGGTCGACCGGCTCGACGAGCCCCGCGTAGCGCTCGGCCGCGCGCGCGTCGAGCAGCACCCCGTCGCTCGCGAGCGCAGCGGCCCCGTCGGCGTCGACCGTCGGCAGCGCCCCCGGCACGAGCACGACGTCGCCCTGCTCGGGAGTGACCTCCCCCGGCTCGACGGCGTAGCCGGCCGCCGTCCACGCGGGCAGGCCGCCGTCGAGCAGGCGCACGTCCCGCACCCCCGACCAGCGCAGCAGCCACCACGCCCGTGCGGCCGACGTGCCGCCGGCGTCGTCGTACGCCACGACCGCCCCACCCTCGCGCAGACCCCAGCGCCGGGCCGCACGCTCGAGATCGGCGACAGCGGGCAACGGGTGCCGCCCGGTGGCGGGCGACGGCGGCGCGGCGAGCTCGGTGTCGAGGTCGACGTACACCGCACCCGGCAGGTGGGCGGCGAGGTACCGTTCGTGGCCGTCGGTGCGGCCCAGCGCCCAGCGGACGTCGAGCAACGTGACGGGCTCGTCGTCCGCGAGCAGCCGCGCGAGCTCGTCCGGCTCGACCAGGACCTCGCGGCGGCGCTCGTCGGTGCTCATCGCTCCCCCTCGGCTCCCTCGACGACGGGCGCCGGCAGCAGCAGCTGCATGGTCCACGCGTCGACGTTCTCCGGCTGGTAGTACCCCCGGCGGCGTCCGAGCTGCCGGAACCCCATGCTCGCGTACAGGTGGATCGCGGGTGCGTTGTCCACGCGCACCTCGAGCAGCACGGACTCGGCCCGCTGCTCGCGCGCCCGGTCGAGCAGCGCGCCGAGCATGCGCCGCGCGATGCCGCGGCCCTGGTACCCGGCGTCGGTCGCCACCGTCATGACCTGCACGTCCCGCCCGTCGTACCAGGTGCCGGCATACCCCACGAGCGAGCCGCCGGGCAGCTCGGCCCCCACGTACGTGCGCCCCGGCCCCACCAGCTCGTCCGCGAGCATCTGCCGCGACCACGCGCTGCCGCCGAACAGGGCGCGCTCCATGCGCTCGAGCGCGGACAGGTCCGCGGCGACCAGCGGCCGGACGACGACGTCGGCGGCGTCACCGCTCACGCGAGGACCCGCTTGCCGCCCGCAGGCGGCACGGCATCCGGCCGACGCAGGTACAGCGGGTCGGCGGGGAGCGTCTCCCCCGCCGCCAGCCGGCGCCGCGCGATGCGGACCAGGAGGGCCGGGTCCGGGTGCGTCAGGGCGGCCCGACCCACGGCCAGCCGCGGGTCGGGGGTTCCGAACACGTCGGGGTACAGGTCGCGCCCGGCGCCGACGACGAGGTCGCCGTCCGTGCGCGGGACGTCCGCGGGCGCCGCGACGTCGGGACCCGCGGTGCGCACGGCCGTGCCGTCGGCGCGCACCTCGTAGCGCGCCCAGTAGACCTCGCGGCGGCGGGCGTCGGTGACGACGAGCACGCCCGCGCCGTCAGGCAGCGCGGGGTCCTGCGCCACGGCCTCCGCGAGCGCGTCGAGGCTCGGCACGCCCAGCACGGGCACGCCCCGGGCCAGGCCGAGCACCCGCGCGGTCACCAGGCCCACACGCAGACCCGTGAACGGCGCCGGCCCGGTGCCGACGACGACGGCCTCCAGGTCCGCCGGCGTCGCCCCCGCCTCGTCGAGCAGCCGCGCGACGAACGGCGCGAGCGTCTCGGCGTGCCGGCGCGGCGCGTCGTCGCGCACCGTGCGCTCGCCGCCGTCGTGGACGAGCGACGCCGCCACGGCGCCGGACGTGTCGATCCCCAGGAACATCAGGCCCCGTCCTCCGTCCGTGCGGACGCGTCCGTCGCGTCCTGCGGCGCGCCGGGCAGCGCGACGCCCGTCCACCGCTCCCCGACCGTGCGCGCCGTGAGCACGCGCTCGCCCGCCGCCGCGTCCTCGACGTCGTCGCCGACGCCGCCGTGCGGGCGCTCGAGCCGCAGCTCGAGCCGGGCCTCCGTGAGCCCCTCGACCCAGCCGGCGCCCCACTCGACGACCGTGACGGCCTCGTCGAGCGCGGAGTCCAGGTCGAGCGCCTCGACCTCGTCGAGCGAGCCCAGCCGGTACGCGTCGACGTGCACCAGCGCGGGGCCGCGCGTGCCGTCGGGGCGCGGCAGCGGCGGGTGCTCGCGCGCGATGACGAACGTCGGCGACGCGACCTGGCCGCGCACGCCCAGGCCCTCGCCGAGGCCCTGCGTGAGCGTCGTCTTGCCGGCACCGAGGTCACCGGTCAGCACCACGAGGTCCCCGGCGCGCAGCACCTCGGCCAGCGCCCGGCCCCACGCGCGGGTCGCGTCCGCGTCGGGCAGCCGCACCTGCACGTTCACGCGCCACCTCCCTCGCTCGGCGCGGGTGCCGCCACCCGCGCGCTGTCGACGTACGTGCGCGGCACGCGTGCCCCCAGGCGCGTGACGAGCTCGTAGGAGATCGTCCCGGCGACGTCCGCCCAGTCCTGAGCGGTCGGGCCGCCGTCGCGCCCGTCACCCCACAGCACGACGCGGTCGCCGGCCGACTCGGTGGCACCGGGACCCAGGTCGAGGACGACCTGGTCCATGCACACGCGACCGGCGACGCCCAGGCGCCGCCCGCCGACCTGCACGGGGCCGCCCCAGCGCTCGGCGCTGCCCGACGCGTGCCGCGGCACGCCGTCGGCGTACCCGACGGGCACGACCCCGAGCACCGTGTCGTGCGGGACCACGTACTCGTGGCCGTACGACACGCCGGACCCGGCGGGCACGGGCTTGACGGTCGCGAGCTGCGCCTCGAACGTCATCGCCGGCACGAGGCCGAAGCGCTCCGGGCCGCCGAGCTGCGGCACCGGCGACAGCCCGTACACCGCGATGCCGGGACGTACGAGGTCCCAGTGCAGCGCGGGCGAGGTCAGCGTCGCCGCCGAGTTCGCCAGGTGCCGGACCTCGAGGCGCGCACCCGCCGCCTCGACCGCCGCGACCGCCTCGGCGAACACGCCGGCCTGCTGCGCGACGACCGCGTGGTCGGGGGCGTCCGCGAAGGCCAGGTGCGACCACACGCCGACGACGCGCACGACCCCCTCGGCCTCGGCCGCGAGCGCGGCGGTCAGCACCTCCGGGAGCTGCGCAGGCACCAGGCCGTTGCGTCCCAGGCCGGTGTCGACCTTGAGGTGCACGCGCGCCGTGCGCCCCGCCTCGCGAGCGGCCGCGACGACGTCGTCGAGCGCCCACCGCGACGCGACCGACAGGTCGACGTCGGCCTCGACGGCCTCGCGCAGCGGCGCACCGGGCGCGTACAGCCACGTGAGGATCCGCGCCCCGGTGACGCCCGCGCGCCGCAGGTGCAGCGCCTCGGGCACCTGCGCGGTGCCGAGCCACGTCGCGCCGCCCTCGAGCGCCGCCAGCGCGCTGGGCACGAGCCCGTGCCCGTACGCGTCGGCCTTGACCACGGCCATGACCTGCGCGGTCGGTGCGTGGGCCGCGAGCGCACGGACGTTGCCGCGCACCGCGCCCAGGTCGACCACCGCGCGCGCCGGGAAGTCGTTCACGCCCGCCAGTCTCTCACCGCGCGGGTCGTGCGTCGGCACGCCGAGCGTCGGGCGTCGGTGCGCTCAGCCCAGCAGGTCGGGGCCCACGACGAGGTCCGCCCGTGCCGCCGTCGGCGCGACGAGCCGGGCGTTGCTCGCGTCCGGCCCGGTCGACCACGCGAGCGCGGCGGCGGGCGTCTTGCCGAACCGCTCGTGCCGGGCGACGAGCCGCGCGAGCCGCACCTCGTCGTCGGGCGCGACGTACCAGGACTCGTCGAGCAGGTCGGCGACGGGCGCGAACCCGTGGTCGGCCAGCAGCAGGTAGTTGCCCTCGGTGACCACCAGCCGGACCTCTGCCGGCACGGCCACCGCCCCGGCGACGCCGTTGCGCAGGTCCCGGCGGTACTCGGGCGCGTACACGACGTGACCGGGGCGGGGCTCGCGCAGCCGACGCAGCAGCGCGACGTAGCCGTCGGCGTCGAACGTGTCCGGCGCACCCTTGCGGGCCGCGCGCCCGATGCGCTCGAGCTCGGTCTGGGCGAGGTGGAAACCGTCCATCGGCACCACGACGCACGTGTCCGCGAAGGCTGCGGCGACCTGCGCCGCGAGCGTCGACTTGCCGCCACCGGGCGGGCCGGCGATACCGAGCACGCGCCGCCCGCCCGCGGCGAGCAGGGCCTCGACGCGCGCCACCAGGGCGCCTGCGAGCGGCGCGAGCGCGGCGCGCGACGCGACGACCGCGTCCCCGGCCCCCGACGCGCTCACGCGCTCACCAGCCGCGCGACGACACCCGGCACGGCGCCCGCGACGTCCGCGGCCGCCACCGGACCGCCGGGGTTCGCGGCGTGCGCGGCCCACCCGTGCACCGCGGCCGCGGCGGCGGCGAGCGCGGCAGGGAGCATCGGGTCCGTCACGGCGTCCCGTGCGCGTCCTGCGAGCAGGGCTCCCAGCACACCGCCGAGCACGTCACCGGCACCCGCGGTCGCGAGCCACGCGGGAGCGTCGGCCTGTGCGTGCACCGCGCCACCGTGCCCGACGACGACGGTGGTCGCACCCTTGAGCAGGACGGTCGCGCCGGTCAGCTCGTGCGCGCGCCGCGCGTGCGCGAGCGGCGCGGCCTCGACGTCCTCGCGCGTCACCCCCGCGGCGCCGCGCGCGGCGAGCAGCGCCGCGAGCTCGCCCGCGTGCGGGGTGAGGACGACGTGCGCAGGCACGCGCTCGGGCAGCAGGTCGAGCGCGCCGGCATCGACGACGACGGGCTCGTGCGCCGCACGCGCGAGCACGTCGCGCACCCGCTCGCGCTGGGCGTCGTCGTCCGGGGCGACGCCGGAGCCGACGACCCACGCCTGGACGCGCCCGTCCCCGACGACGACCTCGGGGTGCGCCGCGAGCACCTGCGGTCCTGCCGCGCCGAGATACCGCACCATGCCGACACCCGCGCGCACGGCACCGGCGACCGACAGGACCGCGGCGCCGGGGTAGCGCGCGGACCCGGCCACGACACCGAGCACGCCACGTGCGTACTTGTGCGCGGCGCGTCCCGGGACGGGCCACAGCGTGGCGACGTCCTCCGCCTCGAGCCGCACGGCTGCGGGGGCCCCGGCCGGGTCCAGGCCGAGGTCCACGAGGACGACACGTCCGGCCGCGTGCGCCGCGGGCGGCAGCAGCAGCGCCGGCTTGCGGACGCCGAACGTCACCGTGAGGTCCGCGTCGAGCACGGCGCCCTGGCGCGTGCCGTCGTCGACCCCGACGCCGGACGGCACGTCGACCGCGACGACGAGGGGGCGGGGCTGCGCCGCCGCGACCTCCTCGACGAGCCACGCCGCAGGCCCTCGCACGCCCCCGCGTCCGCCGATCCCGAGCAGCCCGTCGAGCACGACGTGCGCCGCGCGGACGGCGGCGGTGACGTCCGCCCGTCCCGTGCCGTCGGTGGCTCGCAGGACACGGCCGTGCGCCGCGGTCAGCGCCGCGAGCCCGTCGGCGTGCACCCGTGGTGACGCCAGGACCGCGGTGACCGCGACCCCGCGACGGGTGAGCAGCGCACCGGCGTGCAGCGTGTCGCCCCCGTTGTTGCCCGGCCCGACGAGCAGGACCGCACGGGCACCCCGGACACGGCCGCGGGCCTCGCGCAGCGCGCGGGCGACGTGCCCCGCGAGCCCGAACGCCGCGCGCCCCATGAGCGGCACCCCGGCCGCGAGCAGCGGCTCCTCCGCAGCACGCACCGCGTCCGCGGTCCACGAGGTCAGCACCCGCCCATCCTGCCGTGACGGCACCGGGCGCGCCCACGATCGTGCACTCCACGACCGTCGGCCCTACGCGCGGCCCGCGCCCGGGCGCGCGGGTAGCGTGCGAGGCATGCGATTCGGACTCTTCATCCCCCAGGGCTGGCGGCAGGACCTCACGGGCATCGACGCCCACGACCACTGGCAGGTCATGAACGGCCTGGCGCAGTGGGCGGACCAGGGTGACGCCTTCGAGTCGATCTGGGTCTACGACCACTTCCACGCCGTACCCGAGCCCAACGGCGAGGCCACGCACGAGGCGTGGAGCCTGATCAACGCGTACGCCGCCTCGACGCGGCGTGTGCGTCTCGGCCAGATGTGCACCTGCATGGCGTACCGCAACCCCGCCTACCTGGCGAAGGTCGCCGCGACGGCCGACGTCATCTCGGGCGGCCGCGTCGAGATGGGCATCGGCGCCGGTTGGTACGAGCACGAGTGGCGCGCGTACGGCTACGGGTTCCCGCGTGCCGGCGAGCGCATCGCGATGCTCGACGAGGGCGTGCAGATCTTCAAGCAGCTGTGGAGCACCGGCACCGCGACGCTCGCCGGCGAGCACTACCAGGTCGACGGCGCGCAGCTGGCACCCCTCCCCCTGCAGCAGGACGGCCCGCCGCTGTGGATCGCGGGCGGCGGCGAGCGGAAGACGCTGCGCATCGCCGCGCAGCACGCGCACTACACCAACTTCGACGGCTCGCCCGAGGGCTTCGCGCACAAGTCCGAGATCCTGCGCGGGCACTGCGAGGCCGTCGGCCGCGACTTCGACGAGATCACGCGCTCGGCCAACTACAACGTCGTCATCGGCCGCACGCAGGCCGACGTCGACGCGCGCCTCGAGTGGATCCACGACCACCTGCGGCAGACGGTGCCCGACAGCGCCGACCGCGAGTTCGCTCAGTGGCCCCAGGGCCCGCTGGTCGGCACGCCGGAGCAGATCGTCGAGAAGCTGCAGGAGCTGAAGGGCCTCGGCATGACGTACGCGATCACGTACTTCCTGGAGGCCGCCTACGACCGCTCGGGCATCGAGCTGTTCGCGGACGAGGTCGTCCCCCACCTCCGCTGACCCACCCGGTCCGTGGGTGCGTGGGAGTGGTCCGGCCCCACCGACGGTGCCGGACCGCTCCCACGCACCACCCACCACCGGTGAGACGTCGATCCGGCCCCGCGGTCAGTCGCGCTCGGCGACCACCATGGCCGACGCGATCCCCGCGTCGTGCGAGATCGACAGGTGGAACCGGTCGACGCCGAGCTCGCGGGCGCGCGCGAGCACGGTGCCGGTCATCTCGACCACGGGCTGCGCACCGACCACCCGGCGCACGGTCGCGTCCTGCCAGCTCATCCCCGGCGGTGCACCCAGAGCCTTGGCGATCGCCTCCTTCGCGGCGAACCGCGCCGCGAGCGACGCGTCGGGCAGGTCGCGCTCGTCGGGCGTGAACAGCCGCGTGCGCAGCGCGGGCACGCGCTCGATCGTCGCCATGAAGCGGGCGACGTCGACGACGTCGATGCCGACGCCGACGATCACGCGGTACCGCCCGCGAGCGCGTGCGGCCCGCCGGCGGACCGGCGCGTCACTCGACCGTGACGGACTTCGCGAGGTTGCGCGGCTGGTCGACGTCCAGACCCTTGGCGTGCGCGAGCTCGGAGGCGAAGATCTGCAGCGGCACGACGGCCAGCAGGGGCGCGAGCAGCGTGGCCGTCTGCGGCACGAAGAACACCTCGTCGGCGTACGGCACCACGGCCTCGTCCCCGACCTCGGCGACCACGAGCGTGCGCGCGCCGCGCGCACGGATCTCCTGGATGTTCGACACGACCTTGGAGTGCAGCGAGTCACGGCCGCGCGGCGACGGGACGATGACGAACACCGGCTGCCCCGGCTCGATCAGCGCGATCGGGCCGTGCTTGAGCTCGCCGGCCGCGAAGCCCTCGGCGTGGATGTACGCGAGCTCCTTGAGCTTGAGCGCGCCCTCGAGAGCCACCGGGAACCCGACGTGCCGGCCCAGGAAGAGCACGGACGGCGTGTCCGCCATCCACCGCGCGATCTCCCGGACGCGCCCGGCACGGTCGAGCACCTCCTGGATCTTGTCGGGGATCTCGCGCAGCTGGTCGAGCGTCGCGGCGATCTCGTCGGGGAACTTGTTGCCCCGCAGCTGCGCGAGGTACAGGCCCAGCAGGTAGGCGGCGGTGAGCTGCGACAGGAACGCCTTGGTCGAGGCCACCGCGATCTCGGGACCGGCGTGCGTGTACAGCACGGCGTCGGCCTCCCGCGGGATCGTCGAACCGTGGGTGTTGACGATCGCCAGTGTCGTGGCGCCCTGCTCGCGGGCGTGGCGCACCGCCATGAGGGTGTCCATCGTCTCGCCCGACTGCGAGACGGCCACCACCAGCGTGCGCTCGTCGACGACGGGGTCGCGGTAGCGGAACTCGTGGGCGAGCTCGACCTCCACCGGGATGCGACACCAGTGCTCGATGGCGTACTTGGCGACGTGCCCGGCGTACGCCGCGGTGCCGCAGGCGACGACGACGATCTTGTCGACGGCGCGCAGCACGGCCTCGTCGATGCGCATCTCGTCGAGCACGAGCCTGCCCGACAGGTCGAGCCGGCCCAGCAGCGTGTCGGAGACGGCGTGCGGCTGGTCGTGGATCTCCTTCTCCATGAAGGAGCGGAAGCCGCCCTTCTCGGCGGCGGCGGTGTCCCAGTCGACCGTGAACGGCTTCGCCGCGACCGGCGTGCCCTCGAGGTCGGTGACCGTGACCGAGGTCGGCGTGATCGTCACGACCTGGTCCTGGCCCAGCTCGAGCGCCTCGCGCGTCGAGCCGATGAACGCCGCGACGTCCGACCCGAGGAAGTTCTCGCCGTCCCCCAGGCCGACGACGAGCGGCGAGTCGTGGCGCGCGCCCACGACCGTGTCCGGCGCGTCCGCGTGCACGGCGAGGAGCGTGAACGTGCCCTCGAGGCGACGCGAGACGGACGCGAGCGCAGCCGCGAGGTCCTTCGACTCGTCGTACGCGCGGGCCACGAGGTGCGCGACGACCTCGGTGTCCGTCTCGGAGAGGAACTCGGCGCCAGCGGCCACGAGCTCGGCCTTCAGCGGCGCGAAGTTCTCCACGATGCCGTTGTGGATGACCGCGACGCGGCCCGCGACGTGCGGGTGCGCGTTCGCGTCGGTCGGGCCGCCGTGCGTCGCCCAGCGCGTGTGGCCGATCGCGGCCGTCGCGCTCGGCAGCGGGTGGGCCGCGACCTCCTCGACGAGGTTGGCGAGCTTGCCGGCCTTCTTGGCGGTCGCGAGCTCCCCACCGGGGACCACCAGCGCGACACCGGCCGAGTCGTACCCGCGGTACTCCAACCGCCGCAGACCCTCGAGCACGACGTCCAGAGGACGCCCGCTCGGACCCGCGCTGCCCACGTACCCGACGATTCCGCACATGCTCGCGATCCTAACCGTCGGGACGCCGGGGAACGCCGCGGCCCGTCGTGACGCCGCACACCGCGCGGTGCGCGAGAATCGTGCGGTGCCGTCCCTGGTCCCCGCCACGCCCTACGTCGACCTCGACCGCGAGGCGTGGACCCGGTTGTCCGCCTCGACACCGCTGCCGCTCACCGATGCGGACGTGGCGCGGCTGCGCGGCCTCGGCGACCCGATCGACCTCGCCGAGGTCGACGCGATCTACCGCCCGCTGTCCCGCCTGCTCGACCTGTACATCCAGGCGACGCGCGGTCTGCACCACGCGACGAGCACGTTCCTGCGGGAGGACGTCGGGCGTACGCCCTTCGTCATCGGCGTGGCCGGGTCGGTCGCGGTCGGCAAGTCGACGACCGCGCGCCTGCTGCGCGAGCTGATGGCCCGCTGGCCGGCGACACCGCACGTCGAGCTCGTGACGACCGACGGGTTCCTGCACCCCAACGCCGAGCTCGAGCGTCGCGGCCTGCTGCAGCGCAAGGGCTTCCCCGAGTCGTACGACCGGCGTGCGCTGCTGCGCTTCGTGTCGAAGGTCAAGGCGGGCCGGCGCGAGGTCACGGTCCCGGTGTACGACCACCTGACGTACGACATCGTCCCGGGTGCGCACGTCGTGGTGCGCCAGCCCGACGTGCTCATCGTCGAGGGCCTCAACGTGCTGCAGCCGGCGCGACCGACGCTCGAGGGCACCTCGAACCTCGCCCTGAGCGACTTCTTCGACTTCTCGATCTACGTGGACGCACGGACCTCCGACGTCAAGCAGTGGTACGTCGACCGCTTCCTGTCGCTGCGTCAGACCGCGTTCGCACGGTCCGAGTCGTACTTCCACCGGTACGCGTCGCTGTCGGACGACGAGGCGGTCGCCCGTGCCGAGAGCATCTGGGACACCATCAACGCCCCGAACCTCGAGGAGAACATCCTCCCGACGCGCAGCCGCGCGACGCTCGTGCTGACCAAGGGGCCGGACCACTCCGTGCAGCGCGTCCGCCTGCGCAAGATCTGAGCCGCGGGCCGCCGCCGTCAGGGCGTGGTGGGCGTGGTCTCCTGCGCGAGGGGCGGCACGGTGACCGGCTGCACGAGCTCGACGGGGTGCTCCGTGCGGTGGACGACGTCGAGCCCGCCGAGCGCCGCCGCGACGCCCTCGCTGCCGCACGCGGCCTCGCGCGGCAGCAGCACGGCCTCGCCCCACGCGTCGACGAGCCAGACCTGCGGCACGACTCCGGGCTCGCAGACCCCCGGGGCCGGCGTGCGGGTCACGAGGTCGACGACCGGGTCGAGGTCTCCCTCGAGCCGGGTGGCGGTGACGGCCCACCACCGCCCCGAGGAGTCGCGCAGGGTCTCACCGCGGTCGCACACGAGGGCGGCCTCGGCGACGAAGTCGCCGGGCGGCAGACCCCGGGTGGCGGTCACGTCGGGTGCGTCGGCGCTCAGCGACCGGTCGAGCGTGAGGCCGAGCGCGTCGAGGACGTCGGCGTCGAGGCACGTCGCGTCCGTGCGGACCTCGGCCGTGCGCACGGGCTGCGCCGCGACGGTCTGGCCGCAGCCGGCGAGCGCGAGCACGGCGAGCGCCACCGCCGCACGTCCCGCCGCTGCCCGCACGTCGACCTCCACCGTCCCGTCCCCGCGCGCACGCCCGACGGACCCCCGCTGCACGCGGAGGCCTCGCGGTCGGCGGGGAGGGCGACGTCCACGTCACCCTGGTGCGAGCGTAGGTCGCGCCGCACGCGCCGGCGCCCCCGTGCACCAGGTCGATACCGGATCGTTGTCACACGGTGGGTTTCGTGAGGTCATCGTGACCTCCGACAGTGCGGTCAGGCCGCCGGGGCCTCTCCCTCGTCGGCGGCGACCCGGACACCCGGCACCAGGACCGGCTGCGCCTCGGCCGCGGGCGCGCCGGGCGCGGCCGGCGCCTCGATCCGCAACCAACGTCGCAGCACCCAGTCGACGACCAGCCCGATGACGAACCCGCCGACCACCCCGGCGACCACGCCGACGACCGGCGAGTGCCCCAGGACGGTGCCGGTCCCGATGCCGATGAGCGTCGAGTAGCACGCCCACGTCACCGCGGCGACAGCGGTCAGCCCGACGAACCGGCGCCGGGAGAAGCCCAGCGCGCCCGCCGTCATGTTGACCGCGACCCGACCGACCGGGATGTAGCGCGCCGCGATGATGAACGCCGCCCCGCGGTCGCGAAGCGCGCGCTCCGCCCAGTCGAGCAGGGCCTGACCGCGCCGGCCGCGGAACCCGCGCAGCTCGCGGATGCGCACCGCGCGGCCGATCTGGAAGGCGACCTGGTCACCCGTGAAGGCCCCGAGGGCCGCGACGACGACCACGGCCCACAGCACCGGGCTGCCGGTCGAGGTCGACAACGACGCGAGCGCGATGACGAGGGACTCGCTGGGGACGGGAGGGAAGAACCCGTCGACCGTCGCGAACCCGAACAGCGCCGCGAAGACCCACGGCGACGCCGCGAGATCGAGTGCCCACTGCTCGAGCACGTGCCCTCCCCTCGTCGCGCCCACCACCGCAGGAGGCCGACGTGACCCACGTTAGGTGCGCAGCACGCCCGTGCACATGGGGTATTCCCCCGAATCAGCCCTGAGCGGAGCGGATCTCGTCCCTCAGGACGGGCGCGGCAGGGCCGGACTCCCCCCGGGGGTGGAGGTACCGCTCGACGAACGCGCGCAGCACCGCGGGCACCGTGCGCACGCCGCTGCCGCGCGCGTCCGCCACGACCTGCGCCGCCTCGTCGGGCGCGAAGTAGCCGGCGTACCGGTACGCCTCGACGCGCGTCGCGAGGCCGTCGGCGTCGAGCTCGGGGTGGAACTGCGTCGCATAGACGTGACGCCCGACCCGGAACGCCTGCACCGGGGCCGTCGCGGAGCTCGCCAGCAGCACCGCGCCGGGGGGCAGCGCGCTCAGCCCCTCCTTGTGCCCCACGAACACGTCGAAGCGCGGCGGTGCCACCCCCAGGACGGGATCGGCCCGCCCTGCTGCCGTCAGCTCGACGGTGACGGCACCGACGGGCTCCGGGTGGGCGCGGTCGACCACGCCCCCCTGGTGCCGACCGAGCGTGCCGATCCCGTAGCAGGCGCCGAAGAACGGGACGTCCGCCGGGACCACGGCGTCGAGGAGCCGCGACAGGTCCGCCTCGACACGGCGCTGCACGGCCGACTTGGCGTCCTCGGGGTCGCTCACGCAGAACGGCCCGCCGCCCAGGATGACGCCCGACCAGGGGTCGAGGTCGACGTCCCCGAGCGGACGCGCCTCGAGCCGCACACGGTGCAGCATCGCCTCGTCCAGGCCCGTGCAGCGCAGCATCGCCGCGTACTCGTCGTCCGCGGGAGCGTCCTCCGGGCGGACGCCCAGGAACAGGAACGGCCGCATCACGCCTCCTCCCCGGCACCTCCTCGTGCCGTGCGCGGCAGGTCGAAGCCGAGCGCCCGCGCCGCCTCGCGCGGGACCGGCTCCGCACCCCAGTGTGCCCCCCAGGCGTCCGTCGCGGACAGCGAACGGGTCAGCGCGCGGTCGAGGTACAGCGTGCCGTGCAGATGGTCCGTCTCGTGCTGGACGATCCGCGCAGGCCAGCCCGTGACGACCTCGTCGAGCGTCGCTCCCGTCTCGTCGAGGCCCGTGAGGTGCACCGCGCGCTGCCGGGGCACGACCGCCTGGTACCCCTCGACGCTCAGGCAGCCCTCGTAGAACGCCACCAGCTCGTCCCCGGCCGGCGCGTACGTCGGGTTGACGAGGACGCGGTAGGGCAGCACGGGACGCTCGCGCACCCGCGCCGCCTCGCCGTCGCCCGTTCCGGGGTCCTCGACCACCGCGAGCGCGAGCGGCAGCCCGATCTGCGGGGCCGCGAGCCCGACCCCCGGGGCGGCCCGCATCGTGCGGTGCAGGAGCGCCAGGAGCTCGGTGAGCTCGGCGTCGTCGACCTGCCCGTCGTACGGTCGCGCCATCGCGCGCAGCACCGGGTGCCCGGCCTGCACGATGGGCGCGACCGCGTCGGGCCCCGCGGCGCGCGCCGCGTCGAGCGTGCGGCGCACGAGGTCCTGCACGACCTGGTCGACGTCGGTCATCGTGTCTCCTCCCGGACGCCCCGGACCCCCGGCCCGGGTGCTGCGGCCCTACAGCGCGAGGCGCTCCCGCACGACGTCGGCCAGGCCCTGCGCGACCCGGTCGGCCTCGTCCTGCGTCGCGGCCTCGACCATGACGCGCACGAGCGGCTCGGTGCCGGAGGGACGCAGCAGCACGCGTCCGGTCTCCCCGAGCCCGGCCTCCGCGGCCGCGACGGCCTCCACCAGGACCGGGTCGTCCGTGCGGGTGCGGTCGACCCCCGGCACGTTGACGAGGATCTGCGGCAGTCGGCGCACGATCCCCGCGAGCTCGGCGAGCGGGCGACCGGTCTCCACGACGCGCGCCGCGAGGTGCAGCGCCGTGAGCAGGCCGTCACCGGTCGTCGCGTGCTCGGACATGATGATGTGGCCGGACTGCTCGCCGCCCAGGCCGTACCCGCCGGCGCGCATCGCCTCGAGCACGTAGCGGTCGCCGACGCCCGTCTCGACGGTGGCGATGCCCGCGTCGCGCATCGCCAGACGCAGGCCGAGGTTGCTCATCACGGTCGTCACGAGCGTCTTGTGCGGCAGCTCACCGCGCTCGTGCAGCGCGACGGCGAGCACGCCCATGATCTGGTCACCGTCGACGAGGCTGCCGCTCGCGTCGACCGCGAGGCAACGGTCCGCGTCCCCGTCGAGCGCGACGCCGAGGTCGGCGCGCGCCGCGACGACCGCGGCCTGGAGCTGCTCGGGGTGCGTCGAGCCGCACGCCTCGTTGATGTTGCGCCCGTCGGGCGACGCGTTGATGACGACGACGTCCGCCCCGGCCTCGCGCAGCGCCACGGGCCCGACCTCGCTGGCCGCGCCGTTCGCGCAGTCCACGACGATGCGCAAGCCCTCGAGCCGCGTGCCGATCGTGCCGACGAGGTGGTCGACGTACTGCTGGCCGGCCAGGGCCACGTCCGTGCGGATGCGTCCGACGTCGGCGCCGAGTGGTCGCTCCCAGTCCTCGCCGAGCCGTGCCTCGATGGCCGCCTCGACGTCGTCGTCGAGCTTCTGGCCGCCGCGGGCGAGGAACTTGATGCCGTTGTCCGGCATGGGGTTGTGCGACGCGGACAGCACGACGCCGATGTCGACGCCGCGTGCCGCGGTGAGGTAGGCGACGGCGGGCGTCGGCAGCACCCCGACGTTGTCGACGTCCACACCCGCGGACGCGAGGCCCGCGGCCACGGCCGCCGACAGGAACTCGCCCGACGCGCGCGGATCGCGTCCGACGATCGCACGCGGGCGGTGCCCCGCGAAGTCGCCCCGTGAGGCCAGCACGTGCGCCGCGGCGACGGACACGTCGAGCGCGACCTCCGCCGTGACGTCCCGGTTCGCCAGGCCGCGCACCCCGTCGGTCCCGAACAGTCGACCCATCCTGCGACTCCTTCGTCCCGCCGGCCCCGCACCGCCCCCCTCCGGGACGCCGGGCCGGCCCTGTCCTGTGATCATCTGCCGAGGGCGGCACGTCGGCGCGGCGACACCGCGGCACGACGCGGGCGGGCCGACACTGCGGTACGGCGAGCGCCCGTGGCCCGGCATGCCGATGGCCCCGGCGGTCTGTCGACCGCCGAGGCCATCGGGCCGCAGCGCTGGGTCAGCGCTTCGAGTACTGCGGCGCCTTGCGGGCCTTCTTGAGACCCGCCTTCTTGCGCTCGACGACGCGGGCGTCACGCGTGAGGAAGCCGGCCTTCTTGAGCGCCGGGCGGTTGTTCTCGGCATCGATCGCGTTGAGCGCGCGGGCGATGCCCAGGCGCAGCGCGCCGGCCTGGCCGGAGACGCCACCACCCGTGATGCGCGCGACGACGTCGAAGCGACCCTCGACGTCCACGAGCTTCAGCGGGGAGTTGACGAGCTGCTGGTGCACCTTGTTCGGGAAGTAGTCCTCGAGGGTGCGGCCGTTGATCTTCCACTGGCCGGTGCCGGGCACCAGGCGGACGCGGGCGACCGCCTCCTTGCGACGGCCGAGCGCCTGGCCCGGGGCCGTCAGCGACTGGCCACGGCCGGTCGGCGCAGCGGTCTCGGAGGTGTAGCTGGTGGGCGTGTCGTCGCCCTCGTAGTCGGTCTCGACGGTGGTCTGAGCCACGGGATCCTCGCGTTCTGGGTTTCTTCGCCGCAGCAGCCGGGGGCTTACTGCGCCACCTGGGTGAGCTCGAACGGCTTCGGCTGCTGGGCCGCGTGCGGGTGCTCCGCACCGCGGTAGACCTTGAGCTTGCTGAGCTGTCCACGACCGAGGGTCGTGTGGGGCAGCATGCCGCGGACGGCCTTCTCGATGGCCCGCTCGGGGTGCTTCTCGAGGAGGTCGGCGTAGCGGGTCGCCCGCAGACCACCCGGGTAGCCGGAGTGGCGGTAGGCGAGCTTGGTCTCGCGCTTGTTGCCGGTGAGCGCGACCTTCTCCGCGTTGATGACGATGACGAAGTCGCCGCCGTCGACGTGGGGAGCGAAGGTCGCCTTGTGCTTGCCGCGCAGCAGCGTGGCCACGTGGCTGGCCAGGCGGCCGAGCACGACGTCGGTCGCGTCGATGACGTACCAGTTCCGCTCGACGTCGCCGGGCTTCGGGGTGTACGTGCGCACGGGTGCCTCTGTCTCGTGATGCGTGTCATGGTCGGGCGCACGGGGGCGCCGACCGAGGATGGCTGCCGGAGCATCCCGCCCGGCGAGTGGGATCGCACCAGGACGGCCATCGGCACCCGGTGGTGAGAAGCCACCGGTGCGCGACAGGGGACGCACAACGACGCACCAGAGTACCCGGCGCCGCACCGGCAGGCAAAACACGTGACCAGGGTCTCGCGGGCGACCTCACGATCCCCGCGGCCGCACTCACCGTACGCGCTGCACGCGCCCCGCGTCCCACACGGGCTCCGGCGTCTCGACGACCGACCCGTCGGCCCCGAACACCAGGAAGCGGTCGAACGTGCGGGTGAACCACCGGTCGTGCGTCACGGCCAGGACCGCCCCGTCGAACGCCGCGAGGCCGACCTCGAGCGCCTCCGCGGAGTGCAGGTCGAGGTTGTCGGTCGGCTCGTCGAGCAGCAGCAGGGTCGCCCCGCCGAGCTCCAGCAGGAGGATCTGCAGGCGCGCCTGCTGACCGCCCGAGAGCGTCTCGTACGGCTGCTCCGCCGCACCGACGAGCTCGTACCGGTCGAGCGCACGGCTCGCCGCCTCGCGCCCGAGCCCCGGTCGCTGACCGTCGCCGCGGTGCAGGATCTCCAGCAGCGTGCGCCCGACGAGCTCGGGGTGCGTGTGGTTCTGCGCGAACCACCCGGGCCGCACGCGCGAACCCAGCACCACGGACCCGGTGTGCGTCACGGGCGCCACCGGCACGTCCCCCGCGGGCGCGTGCTCCGGGTCGGACCCGCCGGCCGCCAGCAGCCGCAGGAAGTGCGACTTCCCCGAGCCGTTCGAGCCGAGCACCGCCACCCGTTCGCCGTACCAGACCTCGAGGTCGAACGGCTTCATCAGACCCGTGAGCTCCAGGTCGGTCGCCACCACCGCGCGCTTGGCCGTCCGGCCGCCGCGCAGCCGGACCTTCACGTGCTGCTCGCGCCCGACCACCGCGGGCGGGCCCGCCGCCTCGAACTTCCGCAGCCGCGTCTGAGCCGCCTGGTAGCGCGACGACATGCCGTCGTTGAACGTGGCCTTCTGCTTGAGCGTCGCGACGAGCTCGCGCAGCTGGACGTGCTCCTCCTCCCAGCGGCGCAGCAGCTCCTCGTGACGCGCGCGCCGGTCCGCGCGCGCCTGCGCGTAGGTGGCGAACCCGCCGCCGTGCACCCACACCCGCGCCCCGCCGGGGGTCGGCTCGAGCGTCGCGACGTGGGTGGCGACGCGTGCCAGCAGCTCGCGGTCGTGGCTGACGAACAGCACGGTCCGGCCGCTGCCGATGAGCCGGTCCTCGAGCCACCGCTTGGTGGGCACGTCGAGCGCGTTGTCCGGCTCGTCGAGGAGGAGCACCTCGTCCGGGCCGCGCAGCAGCGCCTCGAGCACCAGGCGCTTCTGCTCGCCGCCGGACAACGTGCGCACGTAGCGGTGCTGCGCGCGCTCGAACGGCAGCGACAGCACCGCCTCGGTCACCCGGTCCCAGCCGGCCTCGGCCTCGTACCCGCCGACGTCGGCCCAGTCCGCGAGCGCCTGCGCGTACCGCATCTGCGTCGGCTCGTCGTCGACCTCCATCATCCCCAGCTCGGCGGCCGTCAGCTCCGCGGCCGCCGCGCGCACGGCGGGCGGCGCGAGGTCCGCCAGCAGGTCGCGGACGCTGCGCTCGTCATGGATCCGCCCCACGTCCTGGCGCATGACGCCGAGCCCGCCGCTGCGCTGCACCGACCCCGCGTGCGCCGGGGTGTCGCCCGTGACGATCCGCAGGAGGGTCGACTTGCCGACGCCGTTGGGCCCGACGAGCGCGACACGCGCGCCGTCGCCCACCCGGAACGTGACGTCCCGCAGGAGAGGACGGCCGTCGGGGAGGGTGAAGCCGACGCCGCCGACGTCGAGATGACCCATGCGCCGAGTGTCCCCGACCCGGTGCTGCCCGACCAGAGGATTCCTGCCGGGGCCAGGCCAGGCCCGGACCACACCGCGGGGCGGGTGAAGCCGCGCCCGGCACGCCCACGGGCCGCGCGATCGCGCCGGGCGGCGGATAACGTCGACGGAAGGGGGTCCTGTGAGTCGTCTGCTCGTCATCCGCACGCTCGTCGTGATGACGCTCGCGCTCGGGTGGTCGTACGTCCTGTGGCGCTGGTTCGCGTCGCTCAACCTGTCCGCGTGGTGGATCGCGGTGCCGCTGGTCCTCGCGGAGACGTACTCGCTCGTCGACGTGAGCCTGTTCGGGATCACCATGTGGCGCGCGCGCACCCGCGGCGAACCGCCGCCCCCCGAGCCCGGCACCACCGTCGACGTCTTCATCACGACGTACGACGAGCCGATCGACCTCGTCATGCGCACCGCGCTGGCCGCGCAGCGCATCAGGTACCCCCACCGCACGTGGATCCTCGACGACGGCGCCCGGCCCGCGCTGCGCGACGCCGCCCTCGCGGCCCGGATCGGCTACCTCGTGCGGTCGCGGGAGTGGGCCGGGCGGCCACGCCACGCCAAGGCCGGCAACCTCAACAACGCGCTCATGGCGACCGACGGCGAGCTGATCCTCGTGCTGGACGCGGACCAGGTCCCGGAGCCCACCATCCTCGACCGCACGGTCGGCTACTTCACCGACCCGCAGGTGGCGATCGTGCAGACCCCGCAGGTGTTCGACAACGTGCCCGTGTCCGACCCGCTCGGCAGCCAGGCGCCCCTCTTCTACGGTCCGATCATGCAGGGCAAGGACGGCTGGAACGGCGCGTTCTTCTGCGGCTCGAACGCGGTCCTGCGGCGCGACGCCCTCATGCACCTCGGCCTCGTCGGGTACGTCGAGGCGTCACGGCAGGCCGTGCGACGCGCCTTGCGGACGTCCCGCACCGTCCTCGCACGGGCCGCCCGGAGCGCCGACGCACCGGTCGCAGCGGCACTGACCGCCGTGCGCGACGGGGCCGGCCGTGCGCTGGACCGGCTCGACGCGGGCGAGCCCCTGGGACCGGTGACGTACGACTTCCAGCGCCAGGTCGACGCCACCTCGGGCACGCTCGTCAGCGCGGACGTCGAGGCGATGCGGGAGGACCTGCGCCAGATCGCCGAGCTGCGCGGCGACGACGAGACGCTCGCCCTCGACGACTCCGTCCTCACGCGACTGGCGGCACGGGACTGGTCGCCGCTCGGCGCCCTGGAGTCGGTGCGCGACCTGCTGCGCACCGTCGACGTCGACCGCGTCGACGAGGCGCAGCCGCTGCAGCCGGTGGCCACGGTGTCCGTGACCGAGGACATGGCCACGGCGATGAGCCTGCACGCCCTCGGCTGGCGCACCGTCTACCACCACGAGACGCTCGCGCACGGTCTGGCGCCGGAGGACCTGCCGACCATGCTCACCCAGCGGCTGCGCTGGGCCCAGGGCACCGTCCAGACGATGCTGCGGCGCAACCCGTGGCAGGTCCGTGGCCTGCGGCTCGGTCAGCGGCTCATGTACTCGGCCACGATGTGGAGCTACTTCGCCGGGTTCGCGGCGGTCGTCTACCTCGTGGCGCCCGTGCTCTTCCTCTGCTTCGGCGTCAAGCCCGTGACCGCGTGGAGCGTGGACTTCTTCGCGCGGTTCATCCCCTTCCTCGTGGCGAGCCAGCTGCTCTTCGTCGTCGTGGCCCGTGGGCTGACCACCTGGCGCGGGCAGCAGTACGCGCTCGCCCTGTTCCCGGTGTGGATCCGCGCGACGCTCACCGCCGCGGCCAACGTGTGGTTCGGCCGCCCCCTCGAGTTCGCCGTGACCCGCAAGGACGGCCGCTCGACCGACGTCGCGTGGCGGCGCGTGCTCCCGCAGCTCGTCGCCATGACCGTCCTGGCGGCCGCGGTCCCCGTCGGGCTCGTGCGCGCAGGGCTGGGGCTGTCCGCGTGGAGCGGGACGCTCGTCAACGTCTGCTGGGTGGTCTACGACCTCGTCGTGCTGAGCGTCGTGGTCCAGGCCCTGCGGTACCGCGGGTACCGCGCCACCACGGAAGGAGAAGGGTGATGGAGGTCGATCTGGAGCTGCGCGACCCCGGGGCGGCGGTCCTGCGCGTCACGGGACGGCTCACGATGCTCGGGGCGGCGCAGCTGCGCACCACCGTCGACCGGGCGGTGGACACGGGGCACCCCCTGGTGGTGGTCGACCTCGCCGAGGTGCCCTTCATGGACTCCTCGGGGCTCGGTGCGCTCGTCGGCGGTCTGCGCGCCGCTCGCGCCGCGAGCGGCGACCTGCGGATCGCGGCGCCCTGCGAGCAGGTCCGCACGGTGCTCGAGCTCACCACCATGGACAAGGTGCTGCGGCCCTACGCAGCGGTGGACGATGCACTCCGCGGCGCCTGAACCGGCCGAGATCGTCGTGACGCGCTGCGTCGCGCCGGTCGACATCGAACGCCTCCAGGAGGCCCTCGACCCGCTGCGCTCGGTGACGGGCGTCCCGCCCCGGGACCTCATCCTGTTCGAGACGGCGCTCGTCGAGATCATCGGCAACATCGTGCAGACCGGCGAGGGCAGCACGATGTTCGACGCCGTCGTGACGGTGCGGCTGTGGCCGGGCGACCGGCTCGAGGCGGAGCTGCGGGACAACGGGACCCCGGCCGACGTCGACCTGCACCGCCCCCTGCCGGACGCGATGCAGGAGCACGGGCGCGGCCTCCCGCTGGCCCGCAGCGCGCTCGACGAGCTGCGGTACGACCCCGGTGACCCCAACCGGTGGCTGCTGGTACGACGGCTGCGGCAGGGCACATGAGCCTGGCGTCCGCGCGCGCCCCGGGGACCACCCGTCCGGGACCGGACGTCGCGTGGCGGGTGACGGCCGCCTACGCCGCGGTCTTCGCCGTCGCGGCGGTCCTGGGCCGACTCTTCCAGGCCGACCGCATCAGCCTGCTCTGGCCGGCGGCGGGCGTGCTGGTGCTGTGGGCGCTGGCGCGCTCCGGCGGGCGCCGGCGGTGGGTCGACCTGGCCGCCGTGGCCGTGCTGAGCGTCGTCGCCGTCCTCGTCACGGGGGGCACGGTGCTCGAGGGGTGCGCGCTCGCCGCCGGCCAGGTCGTCCAGGCCGTGGTCTCGCTGGCACTCCTCGAGCGGTCCGCCACGCTGCGGGCCGGGCGCGGGCTGCGCGCGCTGCGGCACGTCGAGGACCTGTGGCTGCTCGTGGCGGCGGCACTCGTCGCGTCGACGGCCTCGCCGCTGGCGACCCAGGTGGTGCTCGAGCTCGGTGGCGCGTCGTTGCCCTGGTCCTCCGTGGTGCCACGGGCCGTGCGCAACGCCGCGAGCGTGCTGGTGATCGTGCCGGTCGGACTCGCGCTCGTCGAGCTGGCGCTGAGCCCGCGACGGCGGGCGCGTCCGCGGCCGGGCCGGCTGCGGACCGGCAGGATCATCGAGCACAGCGCGGCGCTGTGCCTCGTCCCCCTGACGTACGTGGCGTGGTTCTGGGTGCAGGAGCTGCCGCTCATCTTCCCCCTCCTGGTGATCACGGTGTGGGCCGGCGCACGGATGCGGACGTGGTTCGTGCTGGTGCACGACACGGTCGCCGCGGTCGCCGCGGTCGCGTTCACGATCGCGGGAGCCGGCCCCTTCGCCACCGTCGGCGAGGGGTGGATCGAGGTCGTCCTCGCCCAGCTGTACGTGGGCATCGTCTGCACGATCGGCCTGGCGCTCGCCCTGGCGCGCGACGAGCGGGTCCGTCTCGCCCGCGACGCCGCCCGCGCGAGGGACGCCGCCCGGGCCCAGGCCGACCTCCTCGCGACCGTCGTCGACACCATGACCGAAGGCGTCAGCGTCGTCCACGCCGACGGGCGGATCATCCTGCGGAACCCCCGCGCGTCCGAGCTGCTCGGGGTCGACCGGAGCGTCGCGGGCAGCGTCGGCAGCACCGGGGAGCACGGCCTGCTGCGGCTCGACGGCGGCCCTCTCCCCGACGCCGAGCTGCCCTACCGTCGCGCCCTGACGGACGGCGTGGTGCGCGACCTCCTGCTGCGTCGTGCCGCAGCGGACGCCCACGGCGAGACCCGGATCCTCGCGTTCAACTCCACCACGCTCCCCGGTGACGACGACGTGGTCGTCACGGTCGTCCGGGACGTCACCGCCGAGCGCCGCGAGCTCGAGCACGCCGCCCAGGTGCAGGCGCGGTTCGCCCCCGAGCGCACGCCGTCCGTCCCCGGGTACGAGGTGGCCGCCCGGGTGCTGTCCGCCGGCATGGTGGGCGGGGACTTCTACGACTGGGAGACGGTCGACGGCCGGCTCACCGTCGCGCTCGCCGACGTCATGGGCAAGGGATTGGGAGCGGCGATCCTCGCGGCGGCCGCCCGCACGGCGCTGCGGGCACGGCCGCATGACGCCGACCTCGGCGACGCGGTCTGGGCCGCGGAGCGGACCATCACCGACGACCTGCGCCGCACCGGTGCCTTCGTGACCGCGTTCGTCGCCCAGCTCGACCCCGGGGCGCACCGGCTCGAGTACGTCGACGCCGGGCACGGGCTGGCGTTCGTCGCACGTGTCGCGACCGGGCAGGTCGAGCGCCTCCCGGCGACGGGTCCGCCGCTCGGCGTCCTGACCGACCTGGGACGGGAGTCCCGTTCGGTGACGCTGCACCCCGGGGACCTGCTCGTGGCGGTGAGCGACGGCATGCTGGACGCCCTCGGCGGCGCGATCGAGGACCTCGGTGCCGTCGAGGACGTCCTGCGCGCCGACGGCACGGCCGACGAGGTCGTCAGCGCGCTGCTCGCGCTCGTGCGGGTCGACCGCGAGGTCGTCGACGACGTGACCGTCGTGGCGCTGCGCCGGCACGCCGACACCCGTCGGTGACCGCCCCGCTGCTGTGGCGGCTCGTCGTGAGCGGTGCTTGGCTCGAGGGCATGAGCGAGAACACCCCAGCCACCAGCACCGACCCGGCTCTCGGCAGCGAGGGCGACAGCAACCAGCTCCCCGGTGAGGACACCCTGGTCGAGCGCGGCGTGGACGACAGCCTCGACGAGGGGTACACGCTGCCCGACCGCCCGCGACCCGCCGTCGCGCACTTCGGCGAGACCGCGTGGGAGGAGTCCCGCGGCGAGACGCTCGACCAGCGCGTCGCGCAGGAGGAGCCCGAGGTGTGGGAGGTCGACGCCGCGCCGCCCGCGCACCGCGACGAGCTGCGCGCCGGTCGCCTCGTCGCGGACGACGACGCCGTCGAGGCGCACGGCACCGACGGGTTCGCGATCGACGCCGGGGTCGCCGGTGGCGCCGCGTCCGCCGAGGAGGCCGCCGTGCACCTCGTCGAGGAGGACCACTACGTCGGCGCGCCCGCCACCGACGACGACGACGAGGTGACGGCCGAGGACGTCGGCGGGGTCGACGACTACCTGCGCTGACGTCTCAGCAGCACTCGCGCGGCGCACCGTCCACGTCGTGGGCGCTGCGCCGCGCGCGCGTCTGCTCCGCGCGGCGCGCGAGCTCGCCGTCCGACGGGTAGCCGACGTCCTCGAGCGTGAGACCCTGCGGCGCCACGACCGTGGCACCCCCCTGCCGGGTGCGGGCGTCGAGCAGGTCGCGCGGCCAGGTCACCGGGCGCCGCCCCTCGCCCACGGCGAGGCTCGCGCCGACGAGCGCGCGGACCATCGAGTGGCAGAACGCGTCGGCCTGCACGTGCGCGACGACCAGTCCGGCATCCGGCCCGTCCACGGGGCGCGTCCACGTGAACTCCTCGAGCGTGCGGATCGTCGTCGCGTCGGGGCGCGGCTTGCAGTACGCCGCGAAGTCGTGCCGACCCACGAGGGAGCGCGCGGCCGCGTCCATCGCGGCCACGTCCAGCGCCCGCCGGTGCCACAGCACCCAGCCGCGGCGCAACGGGTCACGTGTCCCCTCGCTGTCGCACACCCGGTACGCGTAGCGGCGGCGCAGCGCCGAGAAGCGCGCGTCGAAGCCCTCGGGCGCGTGGCGCACGGCGTGCACGACGACGTCGGGCGGGAGGATCCCGGCGAGGCGCGTGCCCAGGACGTCCACAGCCGCGCGGTCGGAGCGCCCGCGCGCCGCCGCGAGCGCGTCCGGCACGACGTCGACGTGCGCGACCTGCCCGCGCGCGTGCACGCCGGCGTCGGTGCGTCCCGCGACGGTCACCCGCGGGCGCGGCTCACCGCGCGGTCCGCTGCGCAGCACCGTCGCGAGCGCGTCCTCGAGCTCGCCCTGCACGGTGCGCAGCCCGGGCTGACGCGCCCAGCCGGCGAACCCGCCGCCGTCGTACGCGAGGTCGAGGCGCAGTCGCACGGTGCGTGTCTCCTCGCCGTCCACGGCCCCCACGGTAGCCGCCGGGCTACCGTGGCACGGTGCCCCACCCGTCCGAGCCGTCCACCCTCGCCGTCGACTGCGGCGGCAGCGGCATCAAGGCGTCCGTCCTCGACGCCGCCGGCACCCTGCACGCCCCCGCCGTCCGCGTCCCCACGCCGTACCCGCTGCCGCCGGACCGGCTGGCGGAGACGATCGCGCAGATCGCGACGCGCCTGCCCACCGCGCAGCGCGCGACCGTCGGCGTGCCGGGCATGATCCGCCACGGCGTCGTCGTCGCCACACCGCACTACGTCACCCGCTCCGGGCCGCGCAGCGCCGTGCTGCCCGAGCTGCGCGACGCGTGGGTCGGGTGCGACGTGCAGGCGTTGCTGACCGCGCGTCTCGGTGTGCCGACGCTCGTGCTCAACGACGCCGAGGTGCACGGCGCGGGCGTCGTCGCCGGGACGGGCCTGGAGCTCGTGCTGACCCTCGGGACGGGCCTGGGCTCCGCGCTGTTCGACGGCGGACGGCTCGCGCCGCACCTCGAGCTGTCGCACGCCCCCGTGCGGTGGGGCACGACGTACGACGCGTACGTCGGCGAGCACGAGCGCGCCCGGCTCGGCGACGGGCTGTGGTCGCGCCGCGTCCGCAGGGTCGTCGAGGGCTTCCGCCCCGTCTTCCACTGGGACCGCCTCTACCTCGGCGGCGGCAACTCCCGGCGCATCACGCCCGCGACGCTCGAGCGGCTCGGCGACGACGTCGTCGTCGTGCCGAACCAGGCGGGCATCGTCGGCGGCGTGCGCGCGTGGGAGCTGGTCGAGCGCGAGCGCTGAGCGGCCGGGGCGTCGAGGACCTCGAGCAGCACGCGCGTGAAGCGCACGGGCTGCACGAGGCTCACGAGGTGGGTCGCTCCGGGCACGACGACGAGGTGCCCGTCGCGGCACGCCGCGAGGAACCGTCGCTCGTCGGCGCGGAAGTGGTCGAAGCGCCCGTTGACGAGCCACACCGGTGCCTCGACGCGGGCCAGGTCCGCCAGGGGCGTCGCCTCACGCATGGCGCGCATGGTGTCGCCGACGACGTCGAGCGCGAACCCGCCGGCCGCGACGTCGATGGCGCTCTGGCGGGGCAGCGTGCGGTCGACCAGTGCCTGGTTGATCGCCGCACCGCGGTCGGGCAGCCGCGCGAAGACCTGGTCGGCGGCGGTCCCCCAGGCCCGCAGCACCACCGTGCGGGGCACGGTGCAGCACGCCGCCGCGACGAGCTCGACGACCTGCTCCGGGTGCCGGGCGGCGTGGGCGATGGCGACGTAGCCGCCGAGCGACAGCCCGACGACGAGCGCGCGTCCCCCGAGCGCGTCGACACCGTCCTGCACGGCGCGCATGGCGCCGTCCCACGTGAACGACTCCGCCGTGCGCGCGCCGTGGCCCGGGAGGTCGACCGCCAGGGCGCGGTGGCCGGCGTGCTCGAGCGCCTCGACCTGGGCACGCCACATCGTGCGTGAGGCGCGCAGGCCGTGGACGAGCAGCACCGGTGTCGACGACATCGCCATGCTCCGACGCTACCCCCGCGGCGGACGGGTGACATCGCCGGCGCGGTCTGGGTGAAACCACTCGCCGACTCGTCCGGTACGGGTGGGGCGAACCAGCGCAGGACGCCGCCAACCTGGCGAACGCGCCAGTTGCCGATTCAACGGGGCGTCGCGACCATCGAGTGTCGGCCCGCTGTCGTGCCCCGCCCCACCCCGTCACCCCTCCAGCACCCTCGTCGACGAAGGACACCTCATGACCACTCCGGACGCCGCCCTCACCCGCACGCTCGAGCTCGAGGGCGCGCTCGCCGTCGCGCTGGTCGACTACGGCAGCGGCATGGCCCTCGCCACGCGGACCAACGTGCCCTTCGACCTCGAGCTCGCCGCCGCGGTCAACACCGAGGTCATCCGCGCCAAGCTGCGTGCGATCGAGAGCCTCGGCCTCGACGAGACGATCGAGGACATCCTCATCACCCTCACGGGCCAGTACCACCTCATCCGCATCGCGTCGCGACCCGGCCTGACGGGCGTGTTCTCCTACCTGGTGCTCGACCGTGCGCGTGCCAACCTCGCCCTCGCACGTCGCGCGCTCAAGCAGCTCGAGGACGACATCGACCTCTGACCGACCCCACCACCACCGACATGGACGACCCCGTCCGCCACGTCCTCGAGCGCCTGCACGACGCGCTCGAGGACGTCGCGCACGCGCTGCTGCTCGATCCTGTCGAGCGCGCGGTCGTCGCGGACGACGGCGCCCCGGCGCACCTGCTGGCGGGGGCACGGTCGATCGTGACGGCGCTCGACGCCGTGGTCGCCACCGACGCACGGGCCAGCGCGATCGTCGACGCCGGCGACGCGACGCTCTACGCCGTGCACCTGGCAGGCGGCCTCGCGGCCGTCCTCGTCGGGCCGGCCGCGTGGAACGTCGCCCTCGCTCGCCGTACCGCCGACCCCCTGCTCGGTGAGCTCCTCACCGACGAGCTCGCCGAGCTGGTGCGGCGGCCTGCACGACCCACGGCGACGGCGGCCACCCCTCCCGGCGGGACACCGGGGACGGGCACCCGCGCCCAGGCGCTGCGTGCCGACGCGATCCGCCACGTCGCCCGCGGTGACTGACGCGGACGCGCCCGCGACTGGTCGGCACCCACCCGGCACCGCCGCCCGGGACGGCACGAGGCCCGCACACCGTGACGGTGTGCGGGCCTCGTCGTCTCGCGGTGGCCAGGCGACGCCCGGCCACTTCTCGCGCTCGGTCAGGCCTTGTCGGCGGGCGCGTCCTCGACGGGGGCGTCCTCGACGGGCGCGTCCTCGACCGGCTTCTCCGCGGCGGGCGCGGCCTTCTTGCTCGCGGCCCGCTCGGTGGCCTTGGTGGCCTCCTTGACGACGGCCTGCTTCGGCGACAGCGGCTCGAGGACGAGCTCGATGACGGCCATGGGGGCGTTGTCGCCCTTGCGCGGACCGATCTTGGTGATGCGCGTGTAGCCGCCCTGGCGGTCGGCCACGGCCGGCGCGATCTCCGTGAACAGGGCGTGGACCACGCCCTTGTCCTTGACGACCGTCAGCACGCGGCGACGCGCGTGCAGGTCGCCGCGCTTGGCGAACGTGATGAGGCGCTCGGCCAGCGGACGCAGGCGCTTGGCCTTCGTCTCGGTGGTCGTGATCCGCCGGTGCTCGAACAGCGCCGTCGCGAGGTTCGCGAGGATGAGCCGCTCGTGCGCCGGGCTACCACCGAGCCGGGGACCCTTGGTGGGCGTGGGCATGGTCTCTACTCCTTGGTTCTGCGATGAGGGCGACGTCCCGTGACCGGCGCGTCAGCGCGCGCTCCCGGGAGCACCTGCGTCAGTACTGCTCGTCCTCGACGAAGTCGGTCTCGTCGTCCCCGTAGTAGCCACCGGCCGCCGAGGGGTCGAAGTCCAGCGGGCTGTCCTTGAGCGTCAGGCCCAGCTCGGCCAGCTTCTCCTTGACCTCGGTGATCGACTTCGCACCGAAGTTGCGGATGTCCAGCAGGTCCGCCTCGGACCGCGCCACGAGCTCGCCCACCGAGTGGATCCCCTCGCGCTTGAGGCAGTTGTACGAGCGGATCGTCAGCTGCAGGTCCTCGATCGGCAGCGCCAGGTCCGCGGCCAGCGCGGCGTCGGTCGGCGACGGGCCGATCTCGATGCCCTCGGCCTCGACGTTGAGCTCACGCGCCAGACCGAACAGCTCGACCAGCGTGCGGCCGGCGGACGCGAGCGCGTCGCGCGGGCTGATCGCCGGCTTCGACTCGACGTCGACGATGAGCTTGTCGAAGTCGGTGCGCTGCTCGACACGGGTCGCCTCGACCTTGTAGGTGACCTTGAGGACCGGCGAGTAGATCGAGTCGATCGGGATGCGCCCGATCTCGGCGTCGAACGACTTGTTCTGGTTGGCCGACACGTAGCCACGGCCGCGCTCGACGGTCAGCTCGATCTCGAGCTTGCCCTTCTCGTTCAGCGTGGCCAGGTGCAGCTCGGGGTTGTGCACCTCGACGCCGGCGGGCGGGACGATGTCCGCACCGGTGACCTCACCCGCGCCCTGCTTGCGCAGGTACATCACGACCGGCTCGTCGTTCTCCGAGGAGACGACGAGGTTCTTGATGTTGAGGATGATCTCGGTGACGTCCTCCTTGACCCCGGGGATCGTGGAGAACTCGTGCAGCACACCGTCGATCCGGATCGACGTCACAGCGGCGCCGGGGATCGAGGACAGGAGCGTCCGGCGCAGGGAGTTGCCGAGGGTGTAGCCGAAGCCCGGCTCGAGGGGCTCGATGGAGAACCGCGAACGGTGCTCCGAGATGACCTCTTCGGTCAGGGTGGGACGCTGTGCGATCAGCACGGTGTGTTTCCTCTCCGCGAGCGTCCGCCATATGACGCTGTCGCAGGTACTACGTGCCCGGACGTGCCTCGGTCCGCAGGTCTGGGCGAGAGTGCTGGGTGGTCCGACGTCCCGCCGCGCGGACCGCACCGGGAGGTGACGGTCGTGTGCGCGGCGGACGTGCGAGAGCCGGGACGGGTACCACGGGGCACCGTCCCGGCCCGACGCGGGTCAGACGCGGCGACGCTTGGGCGGACGGCAGCCGTTGTGGGCCTGCGGCGTCACGTCCTGGATCGAGCCGACCTCGAGGCCGGTGGCCTGCAGCGAGCGGATCGCCGTCTCACGGCCCGAGCCGGGGCCCTTGACGAAGACGTCGACCTTGCGCATGCCGTGCTCCTGGGCACGACGCGCGGCGGCCTCGGCGGCGAGCTGCGCGGCGAACGGCGTCGACTTGCGCGAGCCCTTGAAGCCCACCTGGCCCGACGACGCCCAGGCGATCACGGCGCCGGACGGGTCGGTGATGGACACGATGGTGTTGTTGAACGTGCTCTTGATGTGCGCCTGGCCGTGGGAGACGTTCTTCTTCTCCTTGCGGCGCGGCTTGCGCACGGCGGTACGGGACTTGGGAGGCATGTCTTCTTCTCTCGGGGTCTGCGGGTCGGTGGGCCGACGGGCGGGCGGTCAGCGGCAGGCGCGACCGGCCCGCGACGTCACTTGCGCCCGGCCTTCTTCTTGCCGGCGACGGTGCGCTTGGGGCCCTTGCGGGTACGCGCGTTGGTCTTGGTGCGCTGACCACGCACCGGGAGGCCGCGGCGGTGACGCAGACCCTCGTAGGAGCCGATCTCGACCTTGCGGCGGATGTCGGCGGCGATCTCGCGGCGGAGGTCACCCTCGAGCTTGAAGCTGCCGTCGAGGAAGTCGCGGAGAGCGACGAGCTGGGCGTCGTCCAGGTCCTTGACCCGGACGTCGGGGCTGATGCCCGTGGCGGCCAGGGCCTGGTGCGCACGCGTGCGCCCGACCCCGAAGATGTACGTGAGGGCGACCTCGACCCGCTTGTCGCGGGGAAGGTCGACACCGATGAGACGTGCCATGTGCCGGTGACTCCTGTACTGCGCTCGGAGGTCTGCCGCACCGTCCTCCCGCGGATCTGCGGGCCCCAGCCTCCGAGCTGGGGGTTCGCCGTGACGCACGCCCGGGGGCGGTGTCACGGAGTGGCGGTGCGCTTGCTGCCCCTGCCGTGGGGCGGGTGGTGCCGGCTGCTCAGCCCTGGCGCTGCTTGTGGCGCAGGTTCTCGCAGATCACCTGGACGCGACCGTGCCGGCGGATCACCTTGCACTTGTCGCAGATCTTCTTGACGCTCGGCTTGACCTTCATCGCGTTCGTTCCTCCGCCGCCGCACACCGGGCCCAGGGCCCGACCGACGGCGTCTCGATGGTGGTGGTTACTTGTAGCGGTAGACGATGCGCCCGCGGGACAGGTCGTACGGGCTGAGCTCGACGACCACCCGGTCCTCGGGGAGGATCCGGATGTAGTGCTGGCGCATCTTGCCCGAGATGTGGGCGAGCACCTTGTGGCCGTTCGCGAGCTCCACGCGGAACATCGCGTTGGGCAGCGCTTCGACAACGCTGCCCTCGATCTCGATGACGCCGTCCTTCTTGGCCATGTCCTCCGCTAACTGTCGTGCTCGACTTGCCCTGCCGGTGGTCGTGCCACCACCCTGCCCGTCCGAGGACGTGGCGGATCCGCACGAGATCGTGCGGTGCGATCATGGGGTGACTGGTCGCCGAACGAACGGCGCACACAACCAACGAACGATCATACGGCATCCGGGGCATGCTCGGTACCGCTCGGCGGGCGTCCTGCGTCACGGGTCGGACCGGGCGCCCGCGCCCGACGGCCCGCAGCGCGAGCCGTCAGAGGGACGCGACCTCGACGCCGAGCCCGCGCAGCCGCGCCGCACCGCCGTCGCGTGCCGTGAGCACGACGACCCCGCCCTCGAGGACGGCCACCGTGTGCTCCCAGTGCGCGGCACGGGACCCGTCGTCGGTGACGACGGTCCAGTCGTCGGCGAGCGTGTGGTTCGCCTGGTCCCCGCGCACGAGCATCGGCTCGACCGCCACGCACAGGCCCGGGCGCAGCTTCAGGCCTCGATCACGGGTCCGGTAGTTCGGGACGTCCGGCGGCTGGTGCATCGACGTGCCGATGCCGTGACCGACGTAGTCCTCGACGATGCCGAGCGGCGTCCCTCCCGTGCGGGCGGCGGCGGCCTCCACGACATCCTCGACGGCCTCGCCGACGGCGCCGAGCCGGTCGCTCGTGGCCAGGGCGGCGATACCGGCCCACATGGCGTCCTCGGTGGTGCGTACGAGCTCGAGGTCCTGCGGGTCGGCCGGGTCGAGCACGACGGAGAAGGCGGAGTCGCCGTGCCAACCGTCGACGACCGCGCCGCAGTCCACGGACACGACGTCACCGGGCTGCAGCACGCGCGCCCCGGGGATGCCGTGCACGATCTCGTCGTTGACGGAGATGCACAGCGACGCCGGGTACCCGTGGTACCCGAGGAACGACGGGGTCGCGCCGGCGGACGTGATGACGTCCTCCGCGACCGCGTCGAGCCGGGCGGTCGTCACGCCCGGCGCGAGGGCCGCCCGCACCGCGTCGAGCGCGTCCGCGACGACGAGGCCCGCACGCCGCATGAGCGCGACCTGCTCGGGCGTCTTGTACTCGACGCGCTCCCGACCGAACACGACCGCACCCTCAGGAACGCGCGCCGCTCAGCGCGGCCAGCAGGCGTGCGGTCACGTCGTCGACGTCACCCAGCCCGTCGACCTGCGCGAGCAGACCCCGGGCGGCGTACACCTGCGAGATGGGCGCCGTCTGCTCCGCATAGACGTCCAGGCGGTGGCGGATGACGTCCTCGGTGTCGTCCGCCCGGCCCTCGATCTCCGCGCGCCGGGTGAGACGGTCCACGACGACCTGCGGGTCGACGGTCAGCTCGATCGCGAGGTCGAGCTCGCGCCCGGCGACCGCGAGCATCTCGTCGAGCGCCGCCACCTGGGCGACGTTGCGCGGGTAGCCGTCGAGCAGGAAGCCCTCGACCGCGTCTGCCTGCGCGAGGCGGTCGCGCACGAGCTCGTTGGTGAGCTCGTCCGGCACCAGCGCACCGGACGCCGTGATGTCCTGCACCCGCTTGCCCAGCTCGGTCCCGTTCTTGATGTTGGACCGGAAGATGTCGCCCGTCGAGACGGCCGGGACGCCGAGGCGCTCGGCCAGGCGCGCGGCCTGCGTTCCCTTGCCCGCACCGGGCGGGCCGAGCAGGACCAGACGTGAACTCAACGCAAGAACCCTTCGTAGTGCCGCTGCTGGAGCTGCGACTCGATCTGCTTGACGGTCTCGAGCCCGACACCGACCACGATGAGGATCGATGCGCCACCGAAGGGGATGTTCGCGCCCACGCCGAGGACGATGAACGCGATCATCGGGATCAGCGCGACGAGGGCCAGGTAGATGGAGCCCGGCGTCGTGATGCGCGTGATGACGTAGTCGAGGTACTCGGCCGTCGGCCGGCCCGCGCGGATGCCCGGGATGAAGCCGCCGTACTTCTTCATGTTGTCCGCGACCTCGTCCGGGTTGAACGTGATCGCCGTGTAGAAGAAGCAGAAGAAGATGATGAGGACGACGTAGATCGACATGTGCAGCGGCGCGGCCGGGTCGGCCACGTTGACGCTGATCCACTGCACCCAGCCGGCCGTCGCGTCACCGAACTGCGCGATGAGCGTGGGCACCGCGAGCAGCGAGGACGCGAAGATCACGGGGATGACGCCGGCCATGTTGATCTTGATCGGGATGTAGGTGCTCGACCCGCCGTACATGCGCCGACCCACCATGCGCTTGGCGTACTGCACCGGGACGCGGCGCTGCGACTGCTCGACGAACACCACGAGCCCGATGACGATGACGACGATCGCCAGCACCGCGATGAACTTGGCGACGCCGTCGTTGCCACCGGCGATCGACCACAGCGCGCCGGGGAACGACGCGGCGATCGACGTGAAGATCAGCAGCGACATGCCGTTGCCGACGCCGCGCTCGGTGATGAGCTCGCCGAACCACATGATGAGGCCGGTGCCCGCCGTCATGACGATGACCATGATGAGGAGCGTCAGCGGGGAGTCGTCCGGGATCACCTCGAGCGTGCAGCCCTGGAACAGGTTGCCGCTGCGCGCGAACGTGATGATCGTCGTCGACTGCAGCACCGCGAGGCCGATGGTCAGGTACCGCGTGTACTGCGTGAGCTTCGCGGTGCCCGACTGCCCCTCCTTGTGCAGCTCCTCGAACTTGGGGATGACCACGCGCAGGAGCTGGATGATGATGCTCGCCGTGATGTAGGGCATGATCCCGAGCGAGAACACCGACAGCTGCAGCAGCGCACCGCCGCTGAACAGGTTGACGAGGCCGAGCAGGTCGCTCTCCGCCGTCTGCTCGATGCACGCCTGGACGTTCGGATAGCTCACCCCGGGGGTCGGCAGGAACGAGCCGATCCGGAAGAGCACCATCATCCCGATGGTGAAGAGCAGCTTGCGCCGCAGGTCGGGCGTCCTGAAAGCCCGAGCGAATGCACTGAGCACCTGTCGTCCTCCTGCTGTGTGGGCCGTCCTCCGACCCCGTCGCCGTCGATGAGCGGGACGGACCGCCGGTAGAGACTACCCCGCTGACGGGGTGAAGCTGTCCCCGCCCGGGTGCTGGACCTCACGACGACGTCGCGCCGCCCCCAGGAGGAGCGACCCGAGACCGATTCCGACGACGGCGAGCAGGGCGCCACGCAGCAGGTCGATGCCCGTGATCGCGAGGGCGGCGGCTCCGCTCCTCGGGGCTGCGGCGATGCCGCCCCCGGTACCTGCGCCGGAGTCACCTGGCACTCCGGCACCTGCGCCGGAGTCACCAGGCACTCCGGGACCGTCGGGAGCGCCCGGCGTCGGGCTCGCGGTCGCCGTGGGCTCGGGCGACGTGGTGTCGCCCTGGATCTGCACCCGTACGACGAACGACGCCTGGCGCGCGCCGACCTCGGAGCGGTTGCCGCTCGTCGCGGCCGCGGGCAGCTCGTACGCCACCTGGAGCTGCGTCGACGCGCCCTGCGCGAGGTGGGTCTGCGCGATGAGGGTGCGACCCGCGTCCGCGAGCGCGGCGAACGACGCACCGCCGGACTGCGTGACGGTGTGCCAGTCGAGGCGCAGGTCGTCGTAGAACGAGTCGTCGAGGCCGCTCGGCGCGTCGAGCAGGTCGACCTGCTCGACCCAGGCGCGCAGCGTGCCGCCGGTCGGGCCGTCGTTGCGCACGGTGACCCCGCGCACCGCACGGTCCCCCGGTACGGTCACGGGCACGCCCACGAACGAGCTCTCGGCGCTCGCGCGCGTCGAGCCGTCCCAGGCGAGCGCCAGCGTCGGGCCGGTCCACGCCACGTCGACGGACGCCGACGCGGCTGCCGCAGGCGCGACGGTCAGGAGCAGACCGAGGCCCGCCGCGGCGAGCCGCGCGGGCCTCATCCGGCACCCCCCGGGCGCGTCGTGCTGAACGTGAAGGTGAGCCGGTGGGTGGGCTCGGCCGCAGGGTCCAAGGTCTGTCGCGCGGTCGACGTCCAGGTGTCCGTCGCTGTCAGCGACGGCTGCGCCGGCAGACCGGGGATGACGGGCGTGCCCGTGACGGTCGCGGTGTTGGTGTGGGTGCCGGTGACGGGCACGAACCGCGCGACCAGGCACCAGTACTCGGACATGAGCGTGGTGGTGTCGGTGTACGCGGTGGTCCAGGGTGTCGACGTGGTCGTCGCCGTCGCCGTCGTCGACGTCGTGCACGCCTGGGGCGAGCCGACCTTGTACAGCGTGCTGCGCGAGGCGCCGAAGACGCCGCCGGAGATGCTCGTCGAGACCGTGTAGGACAGACCGCGGTGGCCCTGGGCGAGCGAGTCGACCTGGACCGGGACGGCCACGGCGCCGCCGGCGGCCGTGGTGCCGTACAGCGCGGCGGCCTGCGCAGGCCCGAACTCGAAGGTCAGGGACTGGCCGTCGGCGGTCGCGTACTTCGCGAGCGAGCCGGCCGCGGCCGGGGCGCCGACACCGAACACCGTGACCCCCACGGGCATCGCGAGCGTGCCGGTCTCGCGGTCGCGCCACAGCGCGAGCGTCGTGCCCGCCTGGGCGCCCGCGAGCACGGCGACCAGCACCACGGCGGCAGTGAGCAGCCAGCCGGTGGTGCGGTGCCACGAGGGTCGCGTGGTCGTCACCGGAACCCGTCCCCCGTCCGCACCTGCTCGAGCTCCAGCACGACAGCGCCGAGCGACGTCGGCGGCTGGGAGGTGATCGCGGTGGGCGCGACGACGTTCGACGCCGTGCCGGTGTAGGAGAGGGCGATCGTGACCGACCATGGAGTGCTGCCCCATGCCGCCACCTGGGCGGGCGTGAGGTTGGCGGTGCCCTCCGGCACCGTCACGGCCTCGCCGACCGGCCGCGGCGCGGACGACACCCCGTCGGGCCGGGTCACGACGTAGGTGGCCGTGACTCCGCCGGCGGGGGTGAGCGTCACCGGCTGGTCCCAGCGCACCTTGACCCGCGCGGCCATGTTGTCGCCGCTCAGGACCGTGCGGAACTGCTGCCGCACGGTGAACGTGTCGCCGGGCGTCGCGAGGTGGTTCGCGGTCGTGTAGTCGCTCTTCACCGGGACGGCGTGCGTGATGCCCGGGCTCGTCTCGGTCCACTGCGGGGTGCCGACGAGCTGCAGGTCGAGGTTCCCGGCCGTGATGACGGGCATCGCGACCGAGACACCCCTCCCCCACAGCGCGTACGTGATGCCGGCCGTCGCAGCCGCGACGACGAGCGCCGTCACGACGAGCGACACCGCACGGCGGGCCGTCACGATCTCTCCTCCTGGGTGACGGCGGCAGCTGCGGCCTCGGGGGCGGCCGCGGCGGGTGTCTCGGCCCCGTCGGCGCCGTCGGCTGCGTCGGCGCGACGGCGCTCGGGACGCAGGACCTGGACGGCCCCGTAGACGAGCAGCGCGACGGCGACGCCCACGACGAGCGTGCCGCGCTTCTGGCCGAGGTAGAGCGAGGCGTACCCCACGTACGGGACGTGGTACATCGCCTTCGCCTTGATCTGGGCGGGCACCAGCGGCTCGTCGTCGGTGTTGTTGGCGTCGCCGCGCGTGATGAACTGCGTGCCGTCGGCGGAGAAGACCTTCCCGATGACGCGGTGCGTGATGAGCGTCGGGTCGTCCGACACGGGCTGGAACGTGACGACGTCGCCGACCTGGACCTCGGCCGCGGCGTCCGTGACACCGCGGACGACGACCACGTCGCCGGGATCGTACGTGGGGACCATCGAGCCGGTGAGCACCGTGAGCGCGGCACCGTCGACGGCCTTGGGGACCACCGCGAGCGCCACGGCCGCGGCGAGCAGCACGAGGAGCGCGAAGGTCGTGAGCGCGGAGAGGACGCCGGAGAACCAGCTGTCGCGCTGGGCGGGCGTGGTGCTCATGGGTCCTCCTCGGGTGGTCGGTGGTACGGCTGAGCGGGTGGGGCGGGCCGTGCGGCCCGCCCCACCCGGGGAATCACGGCGTGGGCGTCGGCGTCTGGCCGGCGTCGCGCACCTGGTCGATCGTCACCGACAGGCCCGGCAGGGTCGTCGTGAGGTTCTGACCACCCTGGTTCGCGACGTCCGCGTACGTGACCGTCGCGACAACCTGCAGGTCCTTGGTGGCCGTGCTGTTGTCGATCACGACAGCACCCGAGGGCTTGTTCGTGTGGTCGGCCGAGAAGAGACGCACGCCCACCGGGGTGTCCAGGGTCGCCGCGTCGAGGTCGACCCACTGGGTCCCGTTCCAGTACTGGACCTTGTAGGCCACCGAGACGTTGGAGGGGGTGGTCGGGACAGCGCCACTCGACTTCAGCGTGACGGTCGCCGCGAGGTTGTCACCGACGAGCGTGACGTCGAACGGCTGCGTGTACGTGACCGTGTCGCCCGGGACCATCTTGAAGGTGGCGGGGGTGATGGTGTGCGGCTTGTCGTTGCGGTCGGCCGACACGTCCTGCCACACGCCGGGGCCCGCCGTCACGGCGAGGTCACCGTTGAGGATGGAGTCGCCGGACATGGTGGCGCTCGAGCTCCACAGCGCGAACGTCGAGCCACCGGTGAGCAGCGCGATCCCGGCGACGCCGGCGATGAGGCCCTTGGTCTTGTTCTGCATGGTCGTGCCTTTCTGATGGTTGTCGCCCGGAGGGGCGTCGCAGCACGTCCGGGCGGGCGTCTGCGGGTTCTGGGGTCGTGCGGTCAGGTCGTGCGACGAGCCGGGGTGTCACGGATACGGTTCCACCGCCCGCGTCGCCGTGCAGGTGACCGTGGCTCCGGCAGCGAGGGTGCCGAGCGTCACGGAGGTCCCCGGCGGGAGGCCGGGACAGGTGAGAGTGGTCGCGCCGGACGTCGGGGTGGTGCCGTCGGCCGTCGTGCGGCTCTCCGACCAGGCGTCGCTGACGACCACGCCGCTGAGCGGGACGGACCCGGTGTTGCGCACCACGTACCGCCACACCACGGCCGTGCCCGGCTGCAGCTGCCCGCCGGAGCCGAGCTCGGAGGTGAACCCGGTGTCGCTCGCGAGGAAGGCCTGCTTGTCGATGGTGAGCCCGGCGCGGTACAGGTCGACGCGGGCGCACTGCTGCGCGGCCTGGTCCCCGTTGTCGCAGGTGATGGCACCGTTGATCACGGCGGTCGAGACCCGCACGACGTTGCTGAGGACCTGGTTGCCGGGGCCGCCCGCGCTCGAGCGCATCGTCATCCGGTAGGTCATCGTCACCGCGCCGGCGGCCGGGACGTCGACCCGCCAGGTGAACCGGCCGGTGCCGTCGTCCGCGAACGTGCCGGACGGCGACGACACGTCGTGGAGCGTCGCGTCGTCGAACGCACCGCTGTAGTCGTCGACGAGGTAGGCGGTGACCTGCGACGAACCGGGGTTCGACACCGTCACCGTGTAGGTGACCGTGCCGCCGTTGGGCATCGTCGTGGCGTTGACCGTCTTGGTCACGCGTACCGCGGGACGCACGGTGACCTGCCAGTCCTCGACCTCACCGGCTCGGATCGACATCGTGGGGCCGTCGAGGTCCTCCGTGACCGACGAGATGGCGACGCGCAGCGTCCGAGTACCGAGCTGCGCGGACGCCACCGACGCGTTCGACCAGGTCAGGTTCGCCGTGCCGTTGGCAGCGCACTGGACCTTCGCGGAGGGGTCGCGCGTCTCGATGAACCTGCTGTCGCCGTCCCAGTCGAGCCAACCGCGGACCCACGCGCCCGCGGGGGCGCACCGCGCCTGCAGCGTGTACGTGGTCGAGAGGCCCACGGACGCCGTGATCGCGGGGTTCGCGGTGAAGGCGTCCTCGTCGGGCGTGGCGGTCGTCGCGCCGGTGGTCCCGTTCGGCACCGCCCAGCCCGTGTCGCCGCTCGCGTCGGGCGTGACCGGGGCCGTCCGGTTCGGGAACGCCTGCGCCCCGAGCCGCGTGGCCGGCGCCGCCATGGTGGCGAGCGTGAAGCTCGACGCCAGCACGTTGGTGGCCGACGTGCCGACCGTCGTCCCGCTGGTCCACGTCGGCTGCACCAGCGCCGGACCGTGGCCGTAGCCCGCGGCCGCGTCGCCGTAGTCGGCGCCGATGACGTAGCCGACGGCCGCGGCGGTCTGCCCCTGAGCGCCGTCGAGCCTGATGCTGAGGCTGCTGGACCCCTGGGCCAGCGCGACCGCGGTCGCGGAGAACTGCGGCGCGGCGCACTCCCCCGTGGCGGAGAGGGTCAGCTCGCCGCCCGCCACCGCGGCGTAGTACTGGTGAGGGTTGTTGCCGTTGGTGCAGGTGGCCGCGACGCGGTCGATGATGCGCCACGTCGCCGCGGGCGTGCCCGTCACCCTGAGCGCCTCCGTCGCCTTCGTCGACTCGGCGTCGGCGACGACCAACCCGGAGAGGGTGACCGACTTGGCGGTCCGCTGCCCGGTGTAGTTCGCGGCCGCGTACGTGGCGAGCTCCGCGGTGCACCCGACCGTGACGTGGCGGTCCTGGTTGCCCGGGGTGCGGAAGGCGTTGACGAGGCCGGTTCCGGACGCCCGGCCGTAGAGCCGGGGCAGGCCGTCGGCGTCGTAGTCCCCGGGCCGGTAGACGTAGACGTCCTGGCCGTTGCCCCGGTACATCGTGCACGCCACCTCGAGCCGGTCCCGGTCGCTGAGGTCGTGGAGCGTGGTCACCGTCGTCGTCCACAGGCAGCTGCCCTGGTTGGCCGGGGAGCAGTTGGACGCGGGCGCCGTGAGCCGGGCGCCCTCGGCACCCCAGTTGAGCCAGACGATGCGGTCCTTGTACCGACCCGAGCCGGAGTCGGCCATGACCGGGGCGTTCGAGCCGGCCAGCGTCACGTCCCCCACGACCGCCGCAGCGCGCGGCGCGGTGACCACGTCGACCAGCGGGGCGACGGTCAGGCCGAGCGCGAGGGCGAGCAGCCCACCGAGCACGGCACGATATGCGCGCCGCGCTCGCCGGTCGCTCTGCACTGCTCGCATGGCCGCATGCCCCCTACGTCGTCGTCCGGCCGCCGGTTCGGCGGCCCCGATGGGCGGGACCGGAGTCCTCGTCCACCGCTTGCACGCACTAGTAGGTCACTCGTCCCGGACGCTCGTCCATCAGGACACAACGGCCACACCGGGGCACACACGGACCAGCCGCACACAACAGCGGGTGCTTTCCCCTAGGCGAGTGCGTACTTTCACCCGGCCGCCCGAAAGTCGAAGCGCTTGCCATCCAGGATCGTCCCCTCCCATGGGCTCCACCTGCGGCATCGCCAAGGAGACGGGCGTCACACGGCGGCGCGTCCGACCGAGCCGGCCGACCCGGCCGGACGTCGGGACATGGCGGCGACGGTCGGGAGATCGCTCCCATGCACCGAGCAATCGGGAGAAAGACGGCGCCGACCCCGGCGACAGCGGCCATGCGTCGGCGAACTTTCGGGCGCGGCGTCGGCGCCACCCGGACGAGCCCTCCCAGAGCGCGGGTCCCACCGTGCGCTCACCCGTGCAGGTCCTGGTGGAGCGTGACACCCTGCACGCCTCGGTTCACCCAGGTGACGTGGCCGCGGGAGCGCGCCGGGCGGCCGCCGCACCCACCCGAGAACGACGACGCGGGCGGCCCCGGGATCTCTCCCGGGACCGCCCGCGTCGGGTGGTCCGGCCGTGCGGCCGTCGTGCGGGGCGTCAGCCCTGCGCGACGCTCCCGCCGGCGGCCTCGATCTTCTCCTTGGCGGACGCGGACAGCTTGTCCACCGCCACGGACACCTTGACGGTCAGCTCGCCGTCACCCAGCACCTTGACGGGCCGGCCCTTGCGGACCGCACCCTTGGCGACCAGGTCGGCGACCGTCACGTCGCCACCGTCCGGGTACAGCGCCGAGAGCTTGTCCAGGTTGACGACCTGGTACTCGACGCGGAACGGGTTCTTGAAGCCGCGGAGCTTGGGCAGCCGCATGTGCAGCGGCATCTGCCCGCCCTCGAAGCGGTCCGGCACCTGGTACCGGGCCTTGGTGCCCTTGGTACCGCGGCCGGCCGTCTTGCCCTTGGACGCCTCACCACGACCCACACGGGTCTTGGCGGTCTTGGCGCCCGGCGCCGGGCGCAGGTGGTGCACCTTGAGGGTGCCACCGTTGCCGGGCTGGGCAGCGGCCTCGGCGGCAGCCTTCGCGGCGGCCGTCGGAGCCTTCTTCTTCGCGGGGGCCTTCTCGGCCTTCGCGGAGGACTCGGCCTTCGCGTCAGCCTTCTCCGCCTTGGCGGACTCCGTCGTCGAGGAAGCAGCCTTGGCGGAAGCCGCCTTGGTCGTCTTCTTCTCCGCAGCCGGAGCGGCGTCCGCGGCAGCCTTCTTCGCCGGAGCCTTCTTGGCCCTGGGGGCCTCGGTCTCCGTCGCCTTCTCGTCGGCCTTCTTGTCGTCGGCCATGGTCACTCGACCTCCTCGACCGCGACGAGGTGCGTCACCGTCTTGACCATGCCGCGGATCTCAGGACGGTCCTCCTTGACGACGACGTCGCCGATCCGCTTCAGGCCCAGGGTGCGCAGCGTGTCGCGCTGGTTCTGCTTCCCGCCGATGGCGGAACGGGTCTGGGTCACCTTGAGACGAGCCATCACGCACCCGCCTTCGCAGCCGTCGCGGCGGCACGACCCTCGGCCTGCGCGCGCAGCAGCGCGTGCGGGGCGACGTGGTCGAGCGGCAGCCCACGACGGGCGGCCACGGCCTCGGGCTCCTCGAGGGAGCGCAGGGCCTCGACCGTGGCGTGCACGATGTTGATCGCGTTGGACGACCCGAGCGACTTGCTGAGCACGTCGTGGATGCCGGCGCACTCGAGCACCGCACGCACCGGACCGCCGGCGATCACACCGGTACCCGGCGACGCGGGGCGCAGGAACACGACGCCCGCGGCCTTCTCGCCCTGCACGGGGTGCGGGATGGTGCCCTGGATGCGGGGGACGCGGAAGAAGCTCTTCTTCGCCTCCTCGACACCCTTGGCGATCGCCGCGGGCACCTCCTTGGCCTTCCCGTAGCCGACGCCGACCGTGCCGTCACCGTCGCCCACCACGACGAGCGCGGTGAAGCTGAACCGGCGGCCGCCCTTGACGACCTTGGCGACACGGTTGATCGTCACGACGCGCTCGACGAACGCGCTCTTCTCGGCGGCGTCACCGCGCCGCCCGCCGTCACGACGGCCGCCGTCCCGGCGGTCGCCGCCGGTGCCACCGGCACCGGTGTTGCTGCGCTGAGGAGCAGCCATCAGAAAGTCCTCTTCTTCGATGCGGAGTTCGTCGTCACAGGGCCAGACCGCCCTCGCGAGCGCCGTCGGCCACCGCGGCCACGCGGCCGTGGTACTTGTTGCCGCCGCGGTCGAACACGACCGCCTCGACACCGGCGGCCTTGGCACGGGCGGCCACGAGCTCGCCGACCTTGCGGGCCTTGGCGGTCTTGTCGCCGTCGTCGCCGCGCAGGTCGGCCTCGAGGGTCGACGCGGAGGCGATGGTCTTGCCGATCGCGTCGTCGACGACCTGGGCCGTCATGTGCCGCGCGGAGCGCGTCACGACGAGGCGGGGACGCGCAGCCGTGCCGACGACCTTCTTGCGCAGGCGCAGGTGACGCCGCCGACGCGCGACGGACGTGCCCTTGCCTCTGATGCCGATAGCCATGGCTACTTCCCAGCCTTTCCGACCTTGCGGCGCACGTTCTCGCCCGCGTACCGCACGCCCTTGCCCTTGTACGGCTCCGGCTTGCGGATCTTGCGGATGTTCGCGGCGACCTCGCCGACCTGCTGCTTGTCGATGCCCTGGACCGAGAACTTCGTCGCGGACTCCACGGCGAACGTGATGCCGGCCGGGGGCTCGACGACCACGGGGTGGCTGAAGCCGAGCGCGAACTCGAGGTTGTCGCCCTTCGCCAGCACGCGGTAACCGGTGCCGACGATCTCGAGCTTCTTGGTGTAGCCCTCCGTCACGCCGGTGACCAGGTTGGCCAGCAGCGTGCGGGTCAGGCCGTGCAGCGAGCGCGAGAGGCGCTCGTCGTCAGGACGCGACACCACGAGGGCACCCGCGTCGTCGCGCTCCACCGTGAGGGGGGCGGCGATCGTGTGGCTGAGCTCGCCCTTGGGACCCTTGACCGTCACGCGGCGGTCGTCGATGGTCACATCGACACCTGCCGGCACCGGGACGGGGATCCTGCCGATTCGAGACATGGCTGTTCTCCTCTCCGTCTCGGGCTTACCAGACGTAGGCGAGGACTTCCCCACCCACGCCCTTCTGTGCGGCCTGCTTGTCGGTCAGGAGGCCGGAGGACGTGGACAGGATCGCCACACCCAGGCCGCCGAGCACCTTCGGCAGGTTGGTCGACTTGGCGTACACGCGCAGGCCCGGCTTGGACACGCGCTTGACACCGGCGAGCGCGCGCTCGCGGTTCGGGCCGTACTTCAGCGTGATCGTGAGGTTCTTGCCCACGGGGGCGTCCTCGACGGTCCAGCCGGAGATGTAGCCCTCGGCCTGCAGGATCTCGGCCACGTGGCTCTTGAGCTTCGAGAACGGGATCGTCACCGTGTCGTGGTGCGCCGAGTTCGCGTTGCGCAGACGCGTGAGGAAGTCTGCGATCGGGTCGGTCATGGTCATCGGGCGTCAGCCCTTTCTCGCCGGGGTATCCGCGGCCCCGAGGAGGGGCCGCGGACCTACCGACGTCAGGAGGTGGTGCTGCTGCGGCTCGGGAGACCGAGCCACGGTGGTCTTACCAGCTGCTCTTGGTGACGCCGGGGAGCTCGCCGCGGTGGGCCATCTCCCGCACGCAGATCCGGCACAGGCCGAACTTGCGGTACACCGAGTGCGGACGACCGCACTTCTGGCAGCGCGTGTAGGCGCGGACCGCGAACTTGGGCTTCGCGGCCGCCTTGTTGATGAGGGCGGTCTTCGCCATGTCAGTTCTCCTTGAACGGGAAGCCGAGGAGCTTGAGGAGCGCGCGGCCCTCGTCGTCCGTCGTCGCGGTGGTCACGATCGTGATGTCCATACCGCGGACACGGTCGATCTTGTCCTGGTCGATCTCGTGGAACACGGACTGCTCCACGAGGCCGAACGTGTAGTTCCCGTGGCCGTCGAACTGCTGGGGCGACAGGCCGCGGAAGTCGCGGATGCGCGGCAGAGCGACGGACAGCAGGCGGTCGAGGAACTCCCAGGCACGGTCGCCGCGCAGCGTCACGTGCGCACCGATCGGCATGCCCTCGCGCAGCTTGAACTGCGCGATGGACTTGCGGGCCTTGGTGACCTGCGGCTTCTGGCCCGTGATCTGGGTCAGGTCGCGGATCGCGCCCTCGATGAGCTTGGAGTCCTTCGCGGCCTCGCCGACGCCCATGTTGACGACGACCTTGACCAGCCGCGCGACCTGGTTGATGTTCTCGTGCGAGAACTGCTCGAACAGCGCGGAGCGGATCTCGTCGTTGTAGCGCGCCTTGAGGCGCGGCTGGGCCGGGGCCTCGATGGTGGTCTCGGTCATCAGATGTCCTTACCGGAGCGCTTGGCGACGCGGACGCGCACGGTGCGCGTGCGCCCGTCGCGCTCGACCTGCTCGGTGCGGTAGCCGACCCGGGTGCCCTTCTTGGTCTCCGGGTCCACGAGCATCACGTTGCTGATGTGGATGGGGGCCTCGATCGTCTCGATGCCACCGGTGCGGGTGCCGCGCGAGGTCTGGCCGGCCTTCGTGTGCTTCTGCACACGCTGGACGCCCTCGACCACGACGCGCTGCGTCTCGGGGAGGACCTCGAGCACGCGGCCCTGCTGGCCCTTGTCACGGCCTGAGATGACGACGACGAGGTCGCCCTTCTTGATCTTGGCCATGGGTCAGATCACCTCCGGAGCGAGCGAGATGATCTTCATGAACTTCTTGTCACGCAGCTCCCGGCCCACGGGGCCGAAGATGCGCGTGCCACGAGGCTCACCGTCGTTCTTGAGGATCACGGCCGCGTTCTCGTCGAACTTGATGTACGAGCCGTCGGGACGCCGACGCTCCTTGCGGGTACGGACGATGACCGCCTTGACGACGTCGCCCTTCTTGACGTTGCCGCCGGGGATGGCGTCCTTCACGGTGGCGACGATGACGTCGCCGATGCCCGCGTACCGGCGGCCGGAGCCACCGAGGACACGGATGCAGAGGATCTCCTTGGCACCCGTGTTGTCGGCGACACGCAGTCGCGACTCCTGCTGGATCATCTACCTACTCCTGTCGTCTGGCGGGTTCTCGCTCGCTCGATGGCGGCGAGCCTGGCCATCCGGATGGTTGCCGTGGTGCACACGCCGCGGGCGGGCGGGCCCGCCCGCGTCGTGGGCAACTGTCGTGGTGCTTGCTGCTGCGGCCTCGCGGCCGGCGGCAGGACTTACTTGGCCTTCTCGAGGATCTCGACGAGCCGCCAGCGCTTGTTGGCCGACAGCGGTCGCGTCTCCATGATCTCGACGAGGTCGCCGATGCCGGCGGAGTTCTGCTCGTCGTGGACCTTGACCTTGCTGGTGCGGCGGATGACCTTGCCGTACAGCGGGTGCTTGACGCGGTCCTCGACCTCGACGACGACGGTCTTGTCCATCTTGTCGGACACGACGTAGCCGCGACGCGTCTTGCGGTACGCGCGGTGGTCCGCCGTGGCCGTCGTGTGCTCGTGCTTCGTGGTCATTGCTGCCTCACTCCGCGCTCGGGGCGGTACGGATGCCGAGCTCGCGCTCGCGCAGGATCGTGTAGATGCGCGCGATGTCACGGCGGACCGCCTTGAGGCGCCCGTGGCTCTCGAGCTGACCCGTCGCGGACTGGAAGCGGAGGTTGAACAGCTCCTCCTTGGCCTTCTTCAGCTCGGCGACCAGCTTCTCGTCGTCGAAGGAGTCCAGCTCGCTGGGAGCCAGGTCCTTGGTTCCGATAGCCATCAGTTACCACCCTCGCGCACGATGAAACGTGTCTTCATCGGGAGCTTGTGCTGCGCGCGGCGCATGGCCTCACGCGCGAGCGGCTCCGGGACACCGGCGAGCTCGAACAGAACTCGGCCCGGCTTGACGTTGGCGATCCACCACTCGGGCGAGCCCTTGCCGGAGCCCATGCGGGTCTCGGCGGGCTTCTTCGTGAGGGGACGGTCCGGGTAGATGTTGATCCAGACCTTCCCACCACGCTTGATGTGGCGGGTCATGGCGATACGAGCAGCCTCGATCTGCCGGTTGGTGACGTAGGCCGGCTCGAGAGCCTGGATGCCGTACTCACCGAAGGAGATCACGGTGCCACCCGTCGCGGCACCGGAGCGCCCCGGGTGGTGCTGCTTACGGTGCTTCAGCCTGCGCGGGATCAGCACGGCTCAGGCCTCCGTTCCGGACTCGGTGGGCGCGTCCGCCGCGGGAGTCTGCTCGGCAGCCGGGGCAGGAGCGTCCTGACGCTCGGGACGACGACCGCCACCACGAGGACCACGGTCCCCACGGTCGCCGCGGTCGCCACGCGGGCCACGCTGCGGACGAGGAGCCTGCGACGCCTGCTCGCGCGCCCACTCCTTCTCCGTCATGTCGCCCTTGTAGACCCAGACCTTGACGCCGATGCGCCCGAAGGTCGTGCGAGCCTCGAAGAAGCCGTAGTCGATGTTCGCGCGCAGCGTGTGCAGCGGCACACGACCCTCGCGGTAGAACTCCGTGCGGCTCATCTCCGCGCCGCCGAGGCGGCCGGAGACCTGCACCCGGATGCCCTTGGCACCGGCACGCTGGGCCGACTGGATGCCCTTGCGCATGGCGCGGCGGAACGAGACACGGCTCGCCAGCTGCTCGGCGATGCCCTGGGCGACCAGCTGGGCCTCGATCTCGGCGTTCTTGACCTCGAGGATGTTCAGCTGGACCTGCTTGCCCGTGAGCTTCTCGAGCTCGCCACGGATGCGGTCGGCCTCCGCGCCGCGACGCCCGATGACGATGCCCGGGCGGGCGGTGTGGATGTCGACGCGCACGCGGTCACGCGTGCGCTCGATCTCGACCTTGGCGATGCCGGCGCGCTCGAGACCCGTGCTCATGAGCTTGCGGATCTGCACGTCCTCGCGGACGTAGTCGCGGTACCGCTGACCCGGCTTCGTCGAGTCGGCGAACCAGCGCGACCGGTGGTCGGTGGTGATGCCCAGGCGGTACCCGAGCGGGTTGACCTTCTGTCCCACTATCGGGCCCGTCCCTTCGTCTCTCGCTCAGCGACGACCACGGTGATGTGGCTCGTGCGCTTGAGGATCTGGCTCGCGCGACCCTGCGCCCGCGGCCGGAACCGCTTGAGCGTCGGGCCCTCGTCGACGAAGACCTCCGAGATGAAGAGGTCTGCCTCGTCGAGGCGCTCGCTGTTGCGCTTGGCTCCCTCGACCGCGTTCGCGACCGCGGACTGCACCGTCTTGAGGACGGGCTCCGCCGCGGCCTGGGGCGCGAACTTCAGCACCGCCACGGCCTCCGCCGCCTGCTTGCCACGGATGAGGTCCACGACGCGGCGGGCCTTCTGGGGCGTGACGCGGACGAACCGCGCCTTCGCCTTGGCTTCCATCGCTGTCCTGCTCTCTTGTCTCTGCCGGTCAGGGCGTCACCTGGCTGACCCGGGGGTCAGCGGCGACGGCCCTTCCGGTCGTCCTTCTCGTGGCCGCGGAACGTCCGCGTGGGAGCGAACTCGCCGAGCTTGTGCCCGACCATCGACTCCGTCACGAACACCGGGGTGTGCTTGCGGCCGTCGTGCACCGCGAACGTGTGGCCGAGGAAGTCCGGCGTGATCATCGAACGACGCGACCACGTCTTGATGACGTTCTTCGTGCCGGCCTCGTTCTGAGCGTCGACCTTCTTCTGCAGGTGGCCGTCGACGAACGGGCCCTTCTTGAGGCTGCGAGGCATTCTCTCGGGCTCCTATCAGCGCTTCTTGCCGGTGCGCCGACGGCGCACGATGAGCTTGTCGCTCGGCTTGTTCGGACGACGGGTGCGGCCCTCGGGCTGACCCCACGGGCTGACCGGGTGGCGACCACCGGAGGTCTTGCCCTCACCACCACCGTGCGGGTGGTCGATCGGGTTCATCGCGACACCGCGGACGACGGGGCGCTTGCCCTTCCAGCGCATGCGGCCGGCCTTGCCCCAGTTGATGTTCGACTGCTCGGCGTTGCCGACCTCGCCGACCGTCGCGCGGCAGCGCAGGTCGACGTTGCGGATCTCGCCGGACGGCATGCGCAGCTGGGCGTACGGGCCGTCCTTGGCGACGAGCTGCACGGACGCACCGGCCGAACGGGCGATCTTCGCGCCGCCACCGGGCTTGAGCTCGATGGCGTGGATGACCGTACCCGTCGGGATGTTGCGCAGCGGCAGGTTGTTGCCGGGCTTGATGTCGGCCCCGGCACCGGCCTCGAGCACGTCACCCTGCGACACCTTGTTCGGCGCGAGGATGTAGCGCTTCTCACCGTCCGCGTAGTGCAGCAGCGCGATGCGCGCGGTGCGGTTGGGGTCGTACTCGATGTGCGCGACCTTGGCCGGCACGCCGTCCTTGTCGTGACGACGGAAGTCGATCACGCGGTAGGCGCGCTTGTGGCCACCACCCTGGTGCCGCACGGTGACGCGGCCGGTCGAGTTGCGACCACCCGTCTTGTGCAGCGGGCGGACCAGCGACTTCTCGGGCTGCGAGCGCGTGATCTCGACGAAGTCGGCGACGCTCGAGCCGCGGCGGCCGGGCGTCGTCGGCTTGTACTTGCGGATTCCCATGACAGTAAGTCCTCTTCGCTCTCGGTCAGCCGACCGGTCCGCCGAAGATGTCGATCGAGCCCTCGCGGAGGGTGACGATCGCACGCTTCGTGTTCTTGCGGCGGCCGATGCCGAAGCGGGTCCGGCGGGCCTTGCCCTGACGGTTCGCGGTGTTGACCGAGTCGACCTTGACGCCGAAGACCTGCTCGACGGCGATCTTGATCTCGGTCTTGTTGGCGCGCGGGTCGACGAGGAAGGTGTACTTCCCCTCGTCCAGCAGGCCGTAGCTCTTCTCCGAGACGACCGGCGCGATCAGGATGTCGCGCGGGTCCTTACCGGGGGCGGTCACTTCGTCTCCTCGTTGGCCTCGGACTCGGAGGCGACGGCCTTCGCGCCCTTGACAGGGCCGGCGAGGAACGCGTCGAGCGCGCCCTGCGTGAAGACCACGTCGTCCGAGATGAGGACGTCGTAGGTGTTGAGCTGGTCGGCGACGAGCAGGTGGACCCGCTCGACGTTCCGCAGCGACTTCCAGGTGATCTCGTCCTGGCGCTCGACGACCACGAGGACGTTCTTGCGGCCGGAGAGGTTGTCGAGCACCGCGAGAGCGGCCTTGGTCGACGGGACCTCGCCCGGGGCGAAGCCCGTGACGACGTGGACGCGACCGGCGCGGGCACGGTCCGAGAGGGCACCGCGGAGCGCCGCGGCCTTCATCTTCTTCGGGGTGCGCTGCGAGTAGTCACGCGGGGTCGGGCCGTGGACGGTGCCACCGCCGGCGAACTGCGGTGCACGGGTCGACCCCTGGCGGGCGCGGCCGGTGCCCTTCTGCTTGTACGGCTTCTTGCCACCACCGCGGACCTCGCCGCGGGTCTTGGTGTCGTGGGTGCCCTGGCGCACGGCAGCGAGCTGGGCGACGACGACCTGGTGGATCAGCGGGACGTTCGTCGTCACGTCGAAGACGTCACCGGGCAGGTCGGCCGTGCCGGCCTTCTTGCCCTTCTCGTCGAGGACGTCGACGGTCAGCGTGTCGCTCATGGAGGTCACGCACCCTTCACAGCGGAACGCACGACCACGACGCCGCCCTTGGGGCCGGGAACCGCGCCCTTGACGAGCAGCAGACCCTTCTCGGCGTCGACCGCGTGCACGGTCAGGTTCTGGGTGGTCTGACGGGCGACGCCCATCCGACCGGCCATCTTGAGGCCCTTGAAGACGCGCGACGGGGTCGACGCGCCACCGATCGAGCCGGGCTTGCGGTGGTTGCGGTGCGCACCGTGCGAAGCGCCCACGCCGTGGAAGCCGTGGCGCTTCATGACACCGGCGGTGCCCTTGCCCTTGGTGGTGCCCGTCACGTCGACGACCTGGCCGGCCTCGAAGGCCCCGGCCGTGATCTCCTGACCGAGCGTGAACTCGGCGGCGTTCGACGTACGGATCTCGGCCACGTGCCGACGAGGGGTGACCCCCGCCTTCTCGAAGTGGCCCTTGAGCGGCTTGGTGACCTTGCGCGGGTCGATCTGGCCGTAGGCCAGCTGGACCGCCGCGTAGCCGTCGCTCTCAGCGGAGCGCACCTGCGTCACGACGTTCGTGCCCACGGCGAGGACCGTGACGGGCACCAGGCGCCCGGCCTCGTCCCACACCTGGGTCATGCCGAGCTTGGTGCCGAGCAGCGCCGTGACGGGGCGCGCGTTCTGCTGGGTAACCATGAAGATCAGTCCCTTCCCAGCGATCAGAGCTTGATCTCGATGTTCACGTCCGCAGGCAGGTCGAGACGCATGAGCGAGTCGACGGCCTTCGGCGTGGGATCGATGATGTCGATGAGCCGCTTGTGCGTGCGCATCTCGAAGTGCTCGCGGCTGTCCTTGTACTTGTGGGGCGACCGGATGACGCAGAAGACGTTCTTCTCCGTCGGCAGCGGCACCGGACCCACGACCGACGCACCAGCGCGAGTCACCGTGTCGACGATCTTGCGCGCCGAGCTGTCGATGACCTCGTGGTCGTAGGACTTGAGCCGGATGCGGATCTTCTGTCCCGCCATGGCGTCGTCTACTTCTCTCTCTCGAAAAACCGGTCCGTCCGACCCCCGCACTCGGGCGTGTCGCTTCGCGCGACGCACCTCTGTGCTGCGTACCGTTCCCGGAACAGGGGGCCGTGGTTGTCGTCGAACGCCCCCCACCGGGTGACCCCGGGGTCCGAGCGTTCGCCACGTCTGTTCGCCCAGCCGATGGGCGCGCGTGAACGCACACCCCAGCGGGCAACCCCGACAGTCTGCCAGAGATGACCCCCGAAGGCCAACTCCCCCGGACGTGAGGCCCCGCACACCTGTGCGGCCGGGGTCCGGGCCGGTCGACGTGCGTCGCGGGCGCCCGCCCGCGGTGCACCTGGCCGGTCTCGACGAGCGGGGCCTGGCCTGCCCGCAGCACGACGCAGGGCCCGGAAGCCGAAGCTCCCGGGCCCTGCGCGGTGGATCAGCCCCGAGGGGCGGTGATCACTTGATGATCTTGGTGACGCGACCCGAGCCGACGGTGCGGCCACCCTCGCGGATGGCGAAGCCGAGGCCCTCCTCCATCGCGATGGGCTGGATCAGCGTGACGGAGATCTCCGTGTTGTCGCCGGGCATGACCATCTCGGTGCCCTCGGGCAGCGTGATGACGCCGGTGACGTCGGTGGTGCGGAAGTAGAACTGCGGGCGGTAGTTCCCGTAGAACGGGTTGTGACGGCCACCCTCGTCCTTGGACAGGATGTAGACCTGACCCTCGAACTCCGTGTGCGGCGTGATCGAGCCGGGCTTGACGACGACCTGGCCACGCTCGACCTCCTCGCGCTTCGTGCCGCGCAGGAGCAGACCGACGTTCTCGCCGGCCTCGGCGTAGTCGAGCAGCTTGCGGAACATCTCGACGCCGGTGACCGTGGTCTTGATCGCCTTCTCCTTGATGCCGACGATCTCCACCTCCTCGTTCACCTTGAGCGAGCCGCGCTCGACACGACCGGTGACGACCGTGCCACGGCCGGTGATCGTGAAGACGTCCTCGATCGGCATGAGGAACGGCTTGTCGATCTCGCGGACCGGGTCCGGCACGTTCTCGTCGACGGCGTCCAGCAGGTCCTCGACGGACTTGACCCACTGCGGGTCGCCCTCGAGGGCCTTGAGGCCGGAGACGCGGACGACGGGCGCGTTGTCGCCGTCGAAGTCCTGCGACGACAGCAGCTCGCGGACCTCCATCTCGACGAGCTCGAGGATCTCCTCGTCGTCGACCATGTCGGACTTGTTGAGCGCGACGAGCAGGTAGGGCACGCCGACCTGACGGGCGAGCAGCACGTGCTCACGCGTCTGGGCCATCGGGCCGTCGGTGGCCGCGACCACGAGGATGGCGCCGTCCATCTGCGCCGCACCCGTGATCATGTTCTTGATGTAGTCGGCGTGACCGGGGGCGTCGACGTGCGCGTAGTGACGCTTCTCGGTCTGGTACTCGACGTGCGCGATGTTGATGGTGATACCGCGCTGCTTCTCCTCCGGCGCCTTGTCGATCTCGTCGAACGGCGTGAAGGGGTTGAGCTCCGGGTACTTGTCGTGCAGCACCTTCGAGATCGCGGCGGTCAGCGTCGTCTTGCCGTGGTCGACGTGACCGATGGTCCCGATGTTGACGTGCGGCTTCGTCCGCTCGAACTTCGCCTTGCCCACTGGGTGTCCTCCTCAGGACTTGGTAGAGATTGCCCGACGGCAGCCACCTGACGGTACCTGCTCGACGCGCGGTCCTACGGGTCGGATGTGTAGCTGGAACTGCAGGGTTCGACCTGTGGGACTACTCGCCCCGGGTCTTCTTGATGATCTCGTCGGCAACCGCCCGAGGAACCTCGGCGTAGCTGTCGAACTGCATCGAGTACACGGCGCGGCCCTGGGTCTTCGACCGCAGGTCCCCGACGTACCCGAACATCTCCGAGAGAGGCACCTGCGCGCGGACGACCTTGACGCCCGTCGCCTCCTCCATCGACTGGATGATGCCGCGGCGCGAGTTGATGTCGCCGATGACCTCGCCCATGTACTCCTCGGGCGTGCGCACCTCGACGGCCATGATCGGCTCGAGGAGGGCCGGGTCCGCCTTGCGCACCGCCTCCTTGAGGATCATCGAGCCGGCGATCTTGAACGCCATCTCCGAGGAGTCGACGTCGTGCGCGGCACCGTCGAGGAGGATGGCCTTGACGCCCACGAGCGGGTAGCCCGCGAGGACACCGAGCTGCATCGCGCTCTGGATACCGGCGTCCACCGACGGGATGTACTCGCGCGGGACGCGACCACCGGTGACCTTGTTCTCGAACTCGTACAGCTCGCCCTCGGCGGGGTCCAGCGGCTCGAAGGTCATCTGCACCTTGGCGTACTGGCCCGAGCCACCGGTCTGCTTCTTGTGCGTGTAGTCGATCTTCTCGACCGCCCGGCGGATCGTCTCGCGGTACGCGACCTGCGGCTTGCCGACGTTGGCCTCGACCTTGAACTCGCGACGCATGCGGTCGACGAGGATGTCGAGGTGGAGCTCGCCCATGCCGCCGATGACGGTCTGGCCGGTCTCCTCGTCGAGCTTCACGCGGAAGGTCGGGTCCTCCTCGGCGAGCTTCTGGATGGCCGTGGAGAGCTTCTCCTGGTCGGCCTTCGTCTTCGGCTCGATCGCCACGTCGATGACGGGCTCGGGGAACGTCATCGACTCCAGGATCACCGGCGCGCTCGGGTCGCACAGCGTGTCACCGGTGGTGACGTCCTTGAGACCGATGAACGCGTAGATGTGCCCGGCCTGCGCCTCGGGCACGGGGTTCTCCTTGTTGGAGTGCATCTGGAAGAGCTTCCCGATGCGCTCCTTCTTCCCCTTGGTCGAGTTGAGCACCGCGGCGCCCGACTCGACCTTGCCCGAGTACACGCGGACGTACGTCAGCTTGCCGAAGAACGGGTGCGTGGCGACCTTGAACGCGAGGGCCGAGAACGGCTCCGACGCGTCGGGGTGACGCTCCACGACGACGTCCTCGTCCTTGACGTCGTGACCGGCGACGGCCGCGACGTCCAGGGGCGTCGGCAGGTAGTCGATGACGGCGTCGAGCATGGGCTGCACGCCCTTGTTCTTGAACGCCGACCCGCACAGCACGGGGTACGCCTCGGAGGAGACGGTCAGCTGGCGGATGCCGGCCTTGATCTCCGCGACGGTCAGCTCCTCGCCGCCGAGGAACTTCTCGAGCAGCTCGTCGCTGGTCTCGGCGACGGACTCGAGGAGCTCGGCCCGGTACTGCTCGGCCCTCTCCTGCAGGTCGGCGGGGATGTCCTCGACCTCGTACTTCTCACCGAGGGCGGTCTCGCCGCGCCACACCAGCGCGCGCATCTCGACCAGGTCGACGACGCCGACGAAGTCGTTCTCGGCACCGATCGGCAGCTGGATGACCAGCGGCTTGGCCTTGAGGCGGTCGACGATCGTCTTGACCGTGAAGTAGAAGTCCGCGCCGAGCTTGTCCATCTTGTTGACGAAGCAGATGCGCGGGACGTCGTACTTGTCGGCCTGACGCCACACGGTCTCCGACTGGGGCTCCACGCCCTCCTTGCCGTCGAACACCGCGACCGCACCGTCGAGGACGCGCAGCGAGCGCTCGACCTCGACCGTGAAGTCGACGTGGCCGGGCGTGTCGATGATGTTGATCTGGTTGTTCTTCCAGTAGCAGGTCGTCGCGGCGGACGTGATCGTGATGCCGCGCTCCTGCTCCTGCTCCATCCAGTCCATCGTCGACGCACCGTCGTGCGTCTCACCGATCTTGTAGTTGACCCCCGTGTAGAACAGGATCCGCTCGGTGGTCGTCGTCTTGCCGGCATCGATGTGCGCCATGATGCCGATGTTGCGGACCTTCGTGAGGTCCGTCAGCACGTCCAGTGCCACGTGGTAGCCCCTTGTCGGTTGGCTTGCGGTCGGTGCCGTTCGCGTCGCCGCGGGCCTGTCGTCGTGCTCACAGGCCCGCGGCGAGCGCCGGGGTCACCAGCGGTAGTGCGCGAACGCCCGGTTGGACTCGGCCATCTTGTGCATGTCCTCACGACGCTTCACCGCGGCACCCAGGCCGTTGGAGGCGTCGAGGATCTCGTTCATGAGGCGCTCGGTCATGGTCTTCTCGCGACGCGCGCGCGAGTAGTCCGTCAGCCAGCGCAGGGCCAGCGTCGTGGCGCGCACGGGGCGGACCTCGATCGGCACCTGGTAGGTCGCACCACCGACGCGGCGGGACTTGACCTCGATGGCGGGACGCACGTTGTCCAGCGCGCGCTTGAGCACGACGACCGGGTCGGACTGCGTCTTCTCACGGACACCCTCGAGGGCGCCGTAGACGATGGCCTCGGCGACGGTCTTCTTGCCGTCGAGGAGGACCTTGTTGATGAGCTGCGTGACCACCGGCGAGCCGTAGACGGGGTCGACGATCAGCGGCCGCTTCGGAGCGGGACCCTTGCGAGGCATCTGTCTCAGCCCTTCTTCGCGCCGTAGCGGCTGCGCGCCTGCTTGCGGTTCTTGACGCCCTGCGTGTCGAGCGCGCCGCGGACGATCTTGTAGCGGACTCCGGGGAGGTCCTTCACACGGCCGCCGCGCACGAGCACGATCGAGTGCTCCTGCAGGTTGTGACCGACGCCCGGGATGTACGCCGTGACCTCGATGCCCGACGAGAGGCGCACACGCGCGACCTTGCGGAGCGCGGAGTTCGGCTTCTTCGGGGTGGTCGTGTAGACGCGGGTGCACACACCGCGTCGCTGGGGGGAGCCCTTGAGGGCAGGCGTCTTCGACTTGTTCGTCTTCGCCTGCCGGCCCTTGCGGACCAGCTGCTGGATCGTAGGCACTACGTCTCCGTCTGTCGGTGTTCTCTGGTCTGACCGGCACCCGTCACCCAGGACGGCCGGCTCGGCCCGGATCGTCGCCCGTCGCACGACTACCCCGGAGGTCTGGAGTCCCGCACCGACCCCCGCGCCCGGGCGTGTCGCCCCGGTCCTCCGCACGGCGGCAGTCCGCGAGGACCGATCCGAGAGGAGGTGGGGAGCCACCCCGTGCACCCGCACCCACTCCGGCAGGGAGCGGTCGACCGAGTGCACGCGCGAGGGCCCGACGGCGCGGGCACGGTGTCCTACGCTACCCGGCGCGACGGACAGCGTCAAAGGAGCCCGGAGTCGTCGAGTCGTGCCGCTCGTCACGTCCCGCGGGCGTCGTGGTCGCGGCCGCCTCCGGCCCGGGGCCCGCCCGAGCCTCCAGCGCCCGCGGCGGGTCAGTCCTCCGCCGGGACGATCCAGGCCTCGCCGGACTCCTCGACGACCTCCTCGCCCTCGCCGTCCACCTCGACGGCGACGAGCTCGAACGACCGGCCCTTGACGACGCCCGGGCGCCCGATGACCAGGTCGACCGCGTCGTCGAAGTCCTTGCCGTCCGACGCGATGAGCGACACGCTCTCCTCGCCGAAGTTGGCGGCCTCGAGCGTCAGGCCCTCGAACTCGACCTTCTCCCCCGCCTTGAGGTGCACCGCGTCGTCCGGCACGTCGGGGCTCCCGCCACCGCTGCACGCCGCGAGCAACGCCACGAGCCCGACCACCAGTGCGCCCCGGAACCCTCGTCCACCTCGTGCCACCAGAAGACCCTCTTTCCGTCTCGACCCGCCTCGATGCGTGGTGCACGCCCGCGACTGCGCGGACCGCCGCGGTGATGGTAGCGGCTCACGGCGCGCGCGCCCACGGGCGACCACCGGACGGCCGCCGCCCGGTCGCGCGAGCGGCGCGAGGGACGCCCGAGGGGCCCGCCGGCGAACCGACGGGCCCCTCGGGGTGGAGCGTGGAGACCGGACCTCAGCGGTAGTCGCCGAAGTCGATGTCCTCGAGCGGGATCGCCTCGCCGGTGCCCAGACCGAGCGCCGGGAAGTCGATCTCGTCGTAGCCGAAGGCCGGGTACAGCTCGGCCTTGGCCTCCTCGGTCGCCTCCACCTCCACGTTGCGGTAGCGGGGCAGGCCCGTACCGGCGGGGATGAGCTTGCCGAGGATGACGTTCTCCTTCAGGCCCAGCAGCGGGTCCGAACGGCTCGACATCGCGGCCTCGGTGAGGACCTTCGTCGTCTCCTGGAAGGAGGCGGCGGAGAGCCACGAGTCGGTCGCGAGCGACGCCTTGGTGATCCCCATGAGCTCCGGACGACCCGAGGCCGGCTGGCCACCCTCGGACACGGCCTTGCGGTTCGCGTCCTCGAAGCGGCCACGCTCGGCCAGCTCGCCGGGCAGCAGACCCGTCTCGCCGGAGTCGAGCACCGTCACGCGCCGCAGCATCTGCCGCACGATGACCTCGATGTGCTTGTCGTGGATGTCCACGCCCTGGGAGCGGTAGACCTCCTGGACCTCGTCCACCAGGTGCTTCTGCGTGGCACGCGGGCCGAGGATGCGCAGCACCTTCTTGGGGTCGACGGCGCCCTGGACGAGCTGCGTGCCGACCGAGACGTGGTCGCCGTCCTGCACGAGGAGCCGCGACCGCTTGGTGATCGCGTAGCGGATCTCCTCCGAGCCGTCGTCCGGGGTCAGGACGAGCGCACGCGCCCGGTCCGTCTCCTCGACCGTGATGCGGCCCGAGAACTCCGCGATGTGCGCCTCACCCTTGGGGGTACGGGCCTCGAAGAGCTCCTGGACACGCGGCAGACCCTGCGTGATGTCGTCGGCCGACGCGACACCACCGGTGTGGAACGTCCGCATCGTCAGCTGGGTGCCGGGCTCACCGATGGACTGCGCCGCGATGATGCCGACGGCCTCGCCGATGTCGACGAGCTTGCCGGTGGCCAGCGAGCGGCCGTAGCACTTGGCGCACGTGCCGACGCGGGACTCGCAGGTGAGCACCGAGCGGATCTTGAGCTCGGTGACGCCCGAGTCCAGCAGCCGGTCGAGCAGGACGTCGCCGACGTCGTCACCGGCGCGGCCGACGACCTCGCCGTCCGCCTCGACGTCGGTCGCGAGGGTCCGCGAGTACACGGACGTCTCCACCTTGTCGTGGCGGCGCAGCGTGCCGTCCGCGGACGCCACGCCGATCGGCATGGTCAGCCCGCGCTCGGTGCCGCAGTCCTCCTCGCGGACGATGACGTCCTGCGAGACGTCCACCAGACGACGCGTGAGGTACCCCGAGTCGGCGGTCCGCAGCGCGGTGTCCGCCAGACCCTTGCGGGCGCCGTGCGTCGCGATGAAGTACTCGAGGACGGACAGGCCCTCGCGGTAGTTCGCCTTGATCGGGCGCGGGATGATCTCGCCCTTCGGGTTGGCGACCAGACCACGCATGCCGGCGATCTGCCGGACCTGCATCCAGTTGCCACGCGCACCCGAGCCGACCATGCGGAACACGGTGTTGCGGGCCGGGAAGTTGGCCTGCATGGCCTTGGCGACCTTGTCCGTGGCGTTCGTCCAGATCTCGATGAGCTCCTGGCGACGCTCGTCGTCGGTGATGAGGCCCTTCTCGTACTGGCCCTGCACCTTCGCCGCGCGCGCCTCGTGCTCGTCGAGGATCTCCTGCTTGACGGCCGGCGTGGCGACGTCGGAGATCGCGATCGTGACGCCGGAGCGGGTGGCCCAGCGGAAGCCGGCCTCCTTCAGCGCGTCGAGCGACGCGGCGACCTCGACCTTCGGGTACCGCTCCGCCAGGTCGTTGACGATGACCGACAGACGCTTCTTGTCGACGACCCCGTTCTCGTACGGGTAGTCGACCGGCAGCAGCTCGTTGAACAGCGCACGGCCGAGCGTCGTCTCGAAGAGCAGCGTCTGCCCCGGCTCCCAGCCCTCGGGCGCCTGCTCCTCGGAGAGGACCAGGTCGTCGAACCGGATCTTCACGACCGCGTTGAGGTCGAGCGTGCCCTGGTCGAACGCCATGATCGCCTCGGCGACCGAGCTGAACGACCGGCCCTGCCCCAGCGGGTCCTCCTTGTCGGAGGTCAGGTGGAACAGGCCGATGATCATGTCCTGCGAGGGCATGGTCACCGGGCGGCCGTCGGACGGCTTGAGGATGTTGTTGCTCGAGAGCATGAGGATGCGGGCCTCGGCCTGCGCCTCCGCGCTCAGGGGCAGGTGGACGGCCATCTGGTCACCGTCGAAGTCGGCGTTGAACGCCGCGCAGACGAGCGGGTGCAGGTGGATCGCCTTGCCCTCGACGAGCTGCGGCTCGAACGCCTGGATGCCCAGACGGTGCAGCGTGGGCGCCCGGTTGAGCAGCACCGGGTGCTCGGTGATGACCTCCTCGAGCACGTCCCACACGACCGGGCGCGCGCGCTCGACCATGCGCTTGGCCGACTTGATGTTCTGCGCGTGGTTGAGGTCGACCAGGCGCTTCATCACGAACGGCTTGAACAGCTCGAGCGCCATCTGCTTGGGCAGACCGCACTGGTGCAGCTTGAGCTGCGGGCCGACGACGATGACCGAGCGGCCCGAGTAGTCGACGCGCTTGCCGAGCAGGTTCTGGCGGAACCGGCCCTGCTTGCCCTTGAGCATGTCGGAGATCGACTTCAGCGGGCGGTTGCCGGGGCCCGTCACCGGGCGGCCGCGCCGGCCGTTGTCGAACAGCGAGTCCACGGCCTCCTGGAGCATCCGCTTCTCGTTGTTGACGATGATCTCCGGCGCGCCCAGGTCCAGGAGCCGCTTGAGGCGGTTGTTCCGGTTGATGACGCGGCGGTACAGGTCGTTGAGGTCCGACGTGGCGAAGCGGCCACCGTCGAGCTGGACCATCGGCCGCAGGTCCGGCGGGATGACCGGGACCGCGTCGAGGACCATGCCTGTCGGCGAGTTGTTCGTCGTGAGGAACGCGTTGACGACCTTGAGCCGCTTGAGGGCACGGGTCTTGCGCTGGCCCTTGCCGCTGCGGATGATCTCGCGCAGCGCCTCGGACTCGGCCTCCAGGTCGAACGCCTCGAGGCGCTTCTGGATCGCCGCAGCGCCCATCGAGCCCTCGAAGTAGTTGCCGTACCGGTCCTGCAGGGCGCGGTACAGCATCTCGTCGCCCTCGAGGTCGGCGACCTTGAGGTTCTTGAACCGGTCCCAGACCTGCTCGAGACGGTCGAGCTCGGCGTCGGCGCGCTTCCGGATCTGCGCCATCTCGCGCTCGGCGGAGTCACGGACCTTGCGGCGCGCGTCGGCCTTGGCGCCCTCGGCCTCGAGCTCGGCCAGGTCGGCCTCGAGCTTCTGGGCGCGGGCGTTGATGTCGTTGTCGCGGCGGTCCGAGATCTCCTTCTTCTCCAGGTCGATCTCGTTCTGGAGGTTCGGGAGGTCCTCCTGGCGACCGTCCTCGTCGACCCACGTGATCATGTAGGCCGCGAAGTAGATGACCTTCTCCAGGTCCTTCGGCGCCAGGTCGAGCAGGTAGCCGAGGCGGGACGGCACACCCTTGAAGAACCAGATGTGCGTGACGGGCGCGGCGAGCTCGATGTGGCCCATGCGCTCACGGCGCACCTTCGAGCGCGTCACCTCGACGCCGCAGCGCTCGCAGATGATGCCCTTGAAGCGCACGCGCTTGTACTTGCCGCAGTAGCACTCCCAGTCCCGGGTGGGGCCGAAGATCTTCTCGCAGAAGAGCCCGTCCTTCTCCGGCTTGAGGGTGCGGTAGTTGATGGTCTCGGGCTTCTTCACCTCGCCGTGCGACCAGGCACGGATGTCGTCGGCCGTGGCCAGGCCGATGCGCAGCTCGTCGAAGACGTTGACGTCGAGCAAGGTTCCTACTTCCTTCGCGTTCCGGGGCCTGACGGCTCACCGGCGAATCTGCAACAGGGTGTCGGCGCCCGGCCCGGACCCGCTGCCCCTGCGGGGCGCGGTACCGGGCCGGGGCTCGGCCTCAGATCTCCTCGATGCTGCTGGCGTTCGGGCGCCGCGACAGGTCGATGCCGAGCTCTTCCGCGGCGCGGTAGACCTCGTCGTCGTTCTCCTTCATGTCGATCGAGACGCCGTCGGACGACAGCACCTCGACGTTCAGGCAGAGCGACTGCATCTCCTTGAGCAGGACCTTGAACGACTCCGGGATACCGGAGTCCGGGATGTTCTCGCCCTTGACGATCGCCTCGTAGACCTTGACGCGGCCCGGGACGTCGTCGGACTTGATGGTGAGCAGCTCCTGCAGCGTGTAGGCGGCGCCGTACGCCTCCAGGGCCCACACCTCCATCTCGCCGAACCGCTGGCCACCGAACTGCGCCTTACCACCCAGCGGCTGCTGCGTGATCATCGAGTACGGGCCGGTCGACCGGGCGTGGATCTTGTCGTCCACGAGGTGGTGCAGCTTGAGGATGTACATGTAGCCGACGGACACCGGCTCCGGGAACGGCTCGCCGGAGCGTCCGTCGAACAGCCGCGCCTTGCCGTCACCCTTGACCGTCCGCTCGCCGTCCCGGTTGGGCAGCGTGGTGCTGAGCAGACCGGTGAGGGTCTCCTCGGGCACACCGTCGAACACGGGGGTGGCGACCGGGTTGCCCGGGGTCGAGCGCGCCGCGACGGCAGGCACGCCGTCCCGCCACGTCGCCTCGCCCTCGGCGAGCTCGATGTCCCAGCCCTGCTTGGCGACCCAGCCGAGGTGGGTCTCGAGCACCTGGCCGACGTTCATGCGCCCGGGGACGCCCAGCGGGTTGAGGACGACGTCGACCGGCGTCCCGTCCTCGAGGAACGGCATGTCCTCGACGGGCAGGATCTTGGAGATGACGCCCTTGTTGCCGTGACGGCCGGCGAGCTTGTCGCCGTCGGTGATCTTGCGGCGCTGCGCGATGTACACGCGGACCAGCTCGTTGACGCCGGCGGGCAGCTCGTCGCCGTCGTCGCGGCTGAACGTGCGCACCTCGATCACCGTGCCGGACTCGCCGTGGGGCACCTTGAGCGACGTGTCGCGGACCTCGCGCGCCTTCTCGCCGAAGATGGCGCGCAGCAGGCGCTCCTCGGGGGTCAGCTCGGTCTCGCCCTTGGGCGTGACCTTGCCGACGAGGATGTCGCCCGCCGCGACCTCGGCACCGATGCGGATGATCCCGCGCTCGTCGAGGTCGCCCAGGACCTCCTCGGAGACGTTCGGGATGTCCCGCGTGATCTCCTCGGGGCCGAGCTTGGTGTCGCGCGCGTCGACCTCGTGCTCCTCGATGTGGATCGAGGACAGGACGTCGTCCTGCACGAGGCGCTGCGACAGGATGATCGCGTCCTCGTAGTTGTGGCCCTCCCACGACATGAACGCGACGAGCAGGTTGCGGCCGAGCGCGAGCTCGCCCTCGTCCGTCGCCGGGCCGTCCGCGAGCACCGAGCCGGGCTCCACGCGGGCGCCGTGCTCGACCAGCACGCGCTGGTTGTAGCAGGTGCCCTGGTTCGAGCGGCGGAACTTCGCGATGCGGTACGTCGACGTGGTCGCGTCGTCGTTGGCGACGGTGACCAGGTCGGCCGACACCTCGGTGACCACGCCGGCCTTGGTCGCCACGACCACGTCGCCGGCGTCGACGGCCGCACGACGCTCCATGCCGGTACCGACGAGCGGCGCCTCGGAACGGACCAGCGGCACCGCCTGGCGCTGCATGTTGGCGCCCATGAGCGCGCGGTTGGCGTCGTCGTGCTCGAGGAACGGGATGAGCGCGGTGGCGACCGACACCATCTGGCGCGGCGAGACGTCCATGTAGTCGACGTTCGCGCCGGGCACGAGGTCCGGCTCGCCGCCCTTGGTCCGCACGAGGACGGTCGACTCGGTGAAGGAGCCGTCCGCGTTCAGCGGCGCGTTCGCCTGGGCGATGACGTGCCGGTCCTCGTCGTCCGCGGTCAGGTAGTCGACCTCGTCGGTGACCTTGCCGTCGACGACGCGGCGGTACGGCGTCTCGACGAAGCCGAACGGGTTGATCCGTCCGTACGTCGCGAGCGAGCCGATCAGACCGATGTTCGGCCCCTCGGGGGTCTCGATCGGGCACATGCGGCCGTAGTGCGAGGTGTGGACGTCACGGACCTCCATGCCGGCGCGGTCGCGGGACAGACCACCCGGGCCGAGGGCCGACAGACGCCGCTTGTGCGTCAGGCCCGCGAGCGGGTTGTTCTGGTCCATGAACTGCGACAGCTGGCTCGTCCCGAAGAACTCCTTGATGGAGGCCACGACGGGGCGGATGTTGATGAGCGTCTGCGGCGTGATGGCCTCGACGTCCTGCGTCGTCATGCGCTCGCGCACGACGCGCTCCATCCGCGACAGGCCCGTGCGGACCTGGTTCTGGATGAGCTCGCCGACGGCGCGGATGCGCCGGTTGCCGAAGTGGTCGATGTCGTCGGGCTCGACCCGGATCTCGACCGCCTGACCGCCGCGCGTGCCGGGCAGCGTCGGCTTGTCGATGTGCAGGGCCGCGAGGTACTTGATCGTCGCGACGACGTCCGAGAGCGCGAGGACCGAGTCGGACAGCGGCGCGTCCTGGCCGAGCTTCTTGTTCAGCTTGTAGCGGCCGACCTTGGCGAGGTCGTAGCGCTTGGGGTTGAAGTAGAAGTTCTCGAGCAGCGCACGGCCGGCCTCGACGGTCGGCGGCTCACCCGGGCGGATCTTGCGGTAGAGGTCGAGCAGCGCCTCGTCCTGCGTCTGGACGTGGTCCTTCTCGAGCGTGTCGATGACGGCGGGGTACTCCGCGAACTCCTCGCGGATCTCGCTCTCCGTCATGCCGAGCGCCTTGAGGAGCACGGTGGCGTTCTGCTTGCGCTTGCGGTCGACGCGCACGCCGACGTTGTCGCGCTTGTCGATCTCGAACTCGAGCCACGCGCCACGGCTCGGGATGACCTTGGCCGTGAGGACGTCCTTGTCGGACGTCTTGTCGGCCGTGCGCTCGAAGTACACGCCGGGCGAGCGGACGAGCTGCGAGACGACGACGCGCTCGGTGCCGTTGATGATGAAGGTGCCGCGCTCGGTCATCAGGGGGAAGTCACCCATGAAGACGGTCTGCGACTTGATCTCGCCGGTCGTGTAGTTGACGAACTCGGCCGTGACGAACAGCGGCGCGGCGAAGGTGAAGTCCTTCTCCTTGCACTCCTCGGCCGTGTACTTGGGCGGCTCGAAGCGGTGCTCGCGGAAGGAGAGCGACATCGTCCCGCCGAAGTCCTCGATCGGGGAGATCTCCTCGAAGATCTCCTCCAGGCCGGCGGTCTCCGGGACGTCGTTGCGACCGACCTCGAGCGCGGCGGCCACGCGGGCCTGCCAGCGCTCGTTGCCCAGCAGCCAGTCGAAGCTCTCGGTCTGCAGACCGAGCAGGTCGGGGACCTCGAGCGGCTCGTGGATCTTGGCGAAGGAGATGCGACGGGATGCGGTGCGGTTCGCGATGGCGTCGGCGGACGGTGCAGTAGGGATGCGCGAGGCAGCCAAGAGGGGTCCTTCCCTGCGGATCGTGGCACGCTGCGCCGCCTGGCGAGGCGCGATCACCGGCCACGACACGAGGCCCCGACGCGCACGTACGTCGGAACCGGAGTCGGGATATCTGAGATCGCGGGCACAGGCCAGCGCAAAGCGCTAGCGTACGCGCCTCTCGTGGGCACCGTCAACCGACCCTCGCGGGCGGCCCGGATGGAGCCACGCTGCGGGCCGCACCGCCCGCACCGGCGACCTCGTCGTCGCCGCGTGCCATGGTGGCACACCGACCCCCGTCGGGGAAACGCGGCGCGTGTCGGGCCACCCGCACGGGTCGACCCGCCGGCTCCGCCGGGACGGCACGAAGCCCGGTCCCCCACCTGGGGGGACCGGGCTTCGTCGATCGCCGGGCCGGCCTCACGGCCGGCTCAGGTCACTTGAGGGAGATCGTGGCGCCCGCGCCCTCGAGCGCAGCCTTGGCCTTCTCGGCCGTCTCCTTGTTGACGCCCTCCAGGACCGGCTTCGGCGCGCCGTCCACGAGGTCCTTGGCCTCCTTCAGGCCGAGGCTCGTGAGCGTGCGCACCTCCTTGATGACCTGGATCTTCTTGTCGCCGGCGGCCTCGAGGACGACGTCGAACGAGTCCTTCTCCTCCTCGACCGGGGCGTCGGCGCCACCGCCGGCGGGGGCGGCGACCGCGACGGCGGCCGGAGCGGCGGCGGTGACCTCGAAGACCTCCTCGAAGGCCTTCACGAACTCGGAGAGCTCGATGAGGGTGAGCTCCTTGAACGCGTCGATGAGCTCGTCGGTGGTGAGCTTCGCCATGATGGCGGTTCCTTCCGTTCGGACCCGCCGTCCGGTGCCGGGCGGCGGGGGGTGCTGGGGCTTGCTACGAGAGCGTGCGGCCGGAGCGTCGGGCTCAGGCTGCGGCGTCGGACTCCTGCTTGGCGCGCAGGGCCTCGACGGTGCGCACGGCCTGCGAGGCAGGAGCCGTGAACAGGTACGCGGCCTGGTAGAGCTTGGCCTTCATCGCGCCGGCCGCCTTGGCCAGCAGCACCTCGCGGGACTCGAGGTCCGCGAGCTTGGTGATGTCCGCCGCGGTCACCGGGCGGCCGTCGACGACGCCCCCCTTGATGACCAGGGCGGGGTTCGCCTTGGCGAAGTCACGCAGTCCCTTGGCCGCCTCGACCGGGTCACCGGTGACGAAGGCGATCGCCGACGGGCCCGCGAGCGCGTCGTCGAGGCCCTCGAGGCCGGCTTCCTTGGCCGCGATGGCGGTCAGCGTGTTCTTCACCACGGCGTAGTTCGCGTTACCGCCGAGCGCCTTGCGCAGCGACCTGAGCTGCGCGACGGTGAGCCCGCGGTACTCGGTCAGCACGGCCGCGTTCGAGCCGCGGAAGCGCTCCGCCAGCTCCGCGACAGCGGCAGCCTTGTCCGGCCTCGCCATGGCATTCCTTCCGATGGTGGTGCCACCGGTCGCACGCCCCGCACATGACAAGAGCCCCGCGCAGGCGCGGGGCTCGCAGCACGTCACGCGTCCGTCCGGCCGAGGCCGTGCCGACGCGCACCGACATGCTCTGAACTCTCACCTGCGCAGGCCCCCGCGTGTCGCGGAGCTTCGGCCGGTCCGACGAGCGGACCGACGACCGGCGGTCTTGGGCGCCACGAGACTACGGCACGGGTGCTGTGCGGCCAAATCCGCAGCGCAGGTCCACGGAGCGTCCCGCCGGCAGGTCCGCTCGCGCCGGGCCCGTCATGCCGGGCCCGTCACGCCGCGCCGTGCGCGCTGAACGTGCACCAGTTGACGAACCCGCCCGGCGTCCCCCGGTCGATCTCGCCGCGCGCGCCGTGCAGCGCCCGCGCCATCGTCTGGCCCGCCACCAGACGGCGGTGCAGCGCGAGCATGAGGTCGACGACCTCGACGTCCGGCACGGCGGCGATGGACGCCACGACACCCCGCGTCCCACGCGAGAGCATCGCCGAGACGAGCCCCAGCACCTCGTCGCCGTCGTACGCGACGTCCGCCCCCGAGTGGCACGACGCGAGGACGAGCCGCTGCGGTGCCGCACCCGCGCGGTGCAGCTCCTGCACGGTCACCGGCCCGTCGGCCAGCTCGACCGAGGAGAACATCGGGTTGTCCGAGCGCAGCGCACCGTGGCACGCCAGGTGCGCGAGGTCGGCGCCGGCGATCGCGTCGACGACGACGTCCGCGCGGCTCGCCCCCGCACCCAGGACCTGCACCCGCGCGTGCAGGCCGCGCAGCGCCTCGACCTCGTCCTGTGCGCCCTGCAGCCCGGGCCCCGCCACGAGGACCACCTGCCCCCGCGACACGGGTGCAGGGCCGGCGGTGCGCAGCCAGCTCGCGGCCGACGGGGCCAGCGCGACCGGCCCGTCGTGCAGTGCCGACCACGGCGCACCGTGCAGCAGCCCGACCGGTACGACGACGAGCTCGACGTCGGGTCCCACGCCCAGCGGCTCGACGAGGACCGACCGCAGCCGGCGCAGGCGCAGGTCGGCGCTCGCCCGCGCGGCGTCGACGGCGGCAGGACTCCGCGGGTCGACCATGCGGCGCAGCGCGAAGACGAGGGCACGCAGCGTCCCCTCGACGTCCGGGAGGACCTCCCCCAGGTCGACCACCCGAGCGCGGGTCCGCTCGACGACGACGGCCACGAGGCGGTCGCCGTACCGGCCGTACTCGACGAGCACCCGGGTGCCCAGGGCCGCACGCACCGCGTCCGGACCGGGCGCGCGCGTCACGGAGCCCCGGGGCGTCACCACGCCCTCGAGCCAGGCGGACCGCCGGGCGTCTGCCGCCTGCGCGTCGTCGGCCACGATGACCGACCGACGCGCCACGACGCCTGCGGTCGGCGTCCCGTCGGCCGGCGCCCCGTCGCTCGTCCGCCCGTCCGACGCCGCGTCCGCGCCGGCCTCCGCCGTGTCCTGCCGGTCACCTCGCGCACCGCCCGGGTCGGCGTCGCCCGCGGTCTGCAGGGCGGCCGCGCGCGTCTGCTCCATCCAGCGCAGCACCGCGGCCGGCGACCCCCGCCGCACCACGACCTCCAGTCCGAGCTCGCCCAGCTGCGCGCCGTGCCCGGAGGCCAGCGCCCGCAGCTCCATCGTCGGCAGGGTGTCGCGGTGGCGTGCCAGGTCGCGCAGGCCGGTCCGGCACGCGGCGAGCACGCCGTCGTCGCTACCGCGCAGCCGGGCCGCGAGTGCTGCGGCCAGCCGGCCGCGCAGCCGGACGGACAGCGGACCGCGCTGCGCGAGCGTCGCCGCGGTGTCGAGGTGCCGCACCGCGCGGCGCGGCAGCCCCAGCGCCGCGGCGAGCCGGCCGCCCTCGAGGTAGGCGTCGGCCGCGTCGCCCATCTCGTGGGATCGCTCGAGCCGGCGCGCGGCCCGGCCCACGGCTGCGAGGTCCGCAGGGGCGGCGGTGCCACCGAGCCGCCGCGCACGCACGTGGATGAGGACCGCGCGGTCGTGGCTGCCGGGACGTCGCTGCGCCCGCGCCCTGGCACGCGCCTGCTCGGCGTTCTCCACGGCGCCCGCGGCGTCGCCGAGCAGCAGCAGGGTGTCGGCGAGCGACACCAGGGCGTCGACCACGACGAGCCCGTCACCGCCCGCCACCAGCTCGTCGAGCGCCCGACGCCCCGCCGCGGCCGCCTCGGGCAGCAACCGCAGCTCCCGCATGGTCTCGGCGTACTCGAGGTAGTACTCCCCCGGTGGTTGCCCTGCCTCGGTCGCCGCCCGGGCCGCCCGCTCGAGGTCGCGCAGGCCGTCGGCGAGGCCGCCGGTGTGCACGCGGATCAGCGCCCGGGTGAGGTACGGCCACGACCGCAGCGAGGGGCTCAGCCGCACCGCGTCGTCGACCGCTCGCTGCGCCCACCGCAGCGCCTCCCCGTACTCGGTCCGCGCCACGAGCACGAGGGCGAGGTTGTTCGCGACGCGGACCGCGTCGGTGGTGTCGGGAGGCACCTCGCCGAGGATGCTCCGGTACCCGGCCTCGGCCTCCCGCAGCCGGCCCGCGTTGTGGTCCATCACCGCGAGCTGCAGCCGGACCCGGACGTGCAGGTCGTCGAGCCCGCGCTCGGTCGCCCGCCGCGCGTCGACGATGCGCAGGGCCTCGGCCGCGTCGGTCCGCGACCGCGCCGTCCGGCCGAGGTCGAGGAGCACGGACGACCGGCTGGCCAGGACCCACGCGCGCAGGGAGTCGTTCCCGGCCCGACGGGCGACCGCCAGCGCCTGCCCGAGCAGCCGCGCGGCGCCGGCCGGGTCGCCCGTGTACCGCAGCGCGATCGCGCGCGCCCGCAGGCCCCAGGCGAGGGCTTCCGGATCGCGCCGGCGGCGCGCCTGGTCGACCACGGCCTCGATCCGGGGTCGGGCGGCCGCGAGGTCCGCGTCGATCGCGGACTCGAGCCCGCGGGCCGCCGCCAGGAGCTCGGTCCGCGGGGGCCCGGCGGACGTCGTCGTGGACTTCCCCGGCTGCACGTGGAGATTTTAGTGGTTCGCGCGTATCAGGGCGGATCCTGGTCGCTCTGCACAGCACGAGGACCCGTACCTCGGCATGGACCCGACGTGGACGAGGAGCATCCCAGTGGCACGATTCACCGGCCGCCCGCCCGGACGGCCCTTCGCCGACGACTACGACGCCCGTCTGGCAGGCCGCCGCGGCGGTCCGTCCGTGGTGGCCGGAGCCGTGCGCGCGCCCTCGCCGGGCGAGGCCTACCTCCGCCCGCTGCGCGCGCTGCTGACGCCCGACGACGCGGACGACGCTGTCCGGCGACGCTACGAGGCCGTCGTCGACCGGCTGCGCGAGGGCTGGGCACGGCGCGGCCGCGACCGTCTCGAGGTCGTGCAGAACCAGCACCAGGCGGACGTGTTCCCCGTCGCGGACGAGCTGCTCGTCTCCCCCGAGACCTGGCCCGAGATCCGCGAGGAGGCCGAGGGCATCGGCCTCGCCCCGGTGCCTCTCGGCCACGACGAGCTCGAGGGCCGCGTCGTCCGCCTGCGCACCACACCCGCGGGCCGCGACCTGGACCTGCGCGCGCTCGTGCGGCGGTGGCGCCGCGACGGGCACGTCGTGTCGATGTCCTACGTCACGCCGCTGGCCGGCCGGCCCATCATGAAGCCGAGCTCCGGCGCCTTCGCGCCGCAGGTCGCCGCCTTCCCCGAGTACGTCCAGGCGGGTCCTCGCCACGGCGAGGGCGTCGTGGTGGCCGTCGTCGACACCGGCATCACCGCCGAGGAGCGGACCGACGGGTGGCTGACCGACGTGCCCCGGGTGCACGCGGACGACCTCGTCACGCACGGCGACGAGACGAACATCGACCCCCTGGACGCCGACCCCGCGGACGGCTGGCTGGACGTGTACGCCGGCCACGGCACGTTCGTCGCCGGGATCGTCAAGCGGGTCGCCCCGGGAGCGGAGGTGCGGATGTACCGCGCCGTCGGCTCCGGCGGCGCCGGGAGCGAGCTCGAGGTGGCCTGCGCGCTCGTCCGGGCGGTGCGGGACGGTGCCCATGTCGTCAACGTGTCGCTGGGGACGCAGACGCTGTTCGACGAGCCGTCGCTGCCGCTGGCCGCGGCGCTCGACGTGGTCCGCGAGATCGAGGCGGAGCGCGAGTGGCAGTCGGTGGTCGTCGCGTCCGCCGGCAACTACGGCGACGCCGTGCCGACGTACCCGGCGGCGTTCGGTCGGGTCGTGTCCGTCGCCGGACTGACGGCGGACCTGCGGCCCACGACGTGGTCGAGCCACGGGCCGTGGGTCGACTTCTCCGCGATCGGTGAGGGTGTCGTCTCGACGTTCGTGGAGGGGACGCAGAACCCGGCGTTCGGGCCCGGCACGACCTTCGGCCCGAATGCCTTCGCGTCGTGGGTCGGGACGTCGTTCGCCGCACCCCAGGTCGCGGGCGCGATCGCCCGCACGATGACCGAGCTCGGCGTCAGCGGGCCCCAGGCCGTCGACGCCCTGCTGGCCGCCGGCAAGCCCGTCGCGGGCTTCGGCCGGGCCCTGCACGTCCTGCCGGGAGCCTGACGTGCTGGGCACATGCCTCGTGGAGCGTCATGATGGCCTGCGGGACAGACCCGACAGGCGAAGGAGTCGTGCCGTGAGCAGCCGGGAGCACCTGGGCGGACCGTACGACGAACGCACCACGTCACAGCTCGTGGCCGGCGCGCTCACGGGCGACGAGGGGTCGTGGTCGGAGATCGTGCGCCGGCACACCAACCTCGTCATGGCGCGGGTTCGGCAGTTCCGCCTCACGCCGCAGCAGGCGGAGGACGTCGCGCAGACGGTGTGGCTCAACCTGCTGGAGCACCTCGGCGACCTGCGCGAGCCCGCAGCCCTGCCCGGGTGGATCTCGACGGCCACGCGCCACGAGTGCATCCGGGTGTCGAACCTGCAGCGCCGCGCGATCCCGGTGGACCCGACGACGGGCCGCCTGGACTCCCAGGACGACGCGGAGCTCGACGGGGAGCTGCTGCGCCACGAGCGGCACGCCGCGCTGCGGGCCGCGCTCGCCGAGCTGCCGCCGCACCAGCGGGACCTGTTGCTGCTGCTGTCGACCGATCCGCCGCCGAGCTACCAGGAGGTGTCCGCACGGCTGGGCATCCCGGTCGGGTCCATCGGCCCGACGCGCCAGCGCGGGCTGGCCCGGCTGCGCCAGACGGAGGCGATCCGTTCCTACCTCTCGGTGCCGTCCGGCGCCCCGACCGGCGAAGGAGGCCACGATGTCCTGGCACTCGGATGACGTGGGTCTGCCCCAGCCGCGCCCCGCGGACGCGTGGGCGGACGACGACGCGCTCGCGACCGACCTGGCGCGCGCGGTCGGCGAGGGGGAGCACCTCGGGCGGATCACCGCGGCGGCCACGGCCGCCTTCCACGCGCACCGCGGGATGCTCGCGCTGCGTGAGGAGCTCGAGACCGACCTGCTGCTGCTCACCCTCGTGCACGACTCGTGCACCGCGGACGCCCTCACGGGGGTCCGGGACCGCAGCGGGCAGCCGTCGCGGACCCTCGTGTTCGAGGGCGAGGGGCTCGGGGTCGAGGTCGAGGTGACCGACGGCGGCGTCGAGGGACAGCTCATCCCTGCGCGGGCCGGGCGGGTGGTGCTGCGACGCCCGGACGGCGAGGTGGCGAGCACGCAGACCGACGAGGTGGGCTACTTCCGTCTCGACGTGCACCCCGAGGGCCCGGTCCGCCTGGTGTGCGAGAGCACGGACGGCTCGTGCGTGACCCAGTGGCTGCCCTGGTGAGGGGCTGACGCGCCGCCGTGCGGCGTGCACGGGGCCCGGTCCGCAGGGGGGACCGGGCCCCGTGGTCGTCGCGGCGGGCGCTACGGGCGTTCCGGGACGACGAGCGCCGGGGCGCCGGGCGGCGCGACAGCTGCGGTGGCGCGCGCCGCACGCCCCACCGCCGAGGACCGCTCGAGCCACCGCGCGAGCGGTGCGGCGGTCAGGGTCAGGACGGCGAACACCCCCGCCAGCACCACCCATCCCGTCGCCCCGTGCGCGATCACCCCGCTCGTCAGCACCACGGACCCCACGACGCCCTGCAGGATCGGCGCCAGGCTCGCGACCGACATGTACTCGCCCTCACGATCCGGCGCGGCGAAGCGGTAGCTCAGCGTCCAGGAGCCGGCGGCCTCCCACATCTCCCCGGCGGTCAGCGCGAGCACGGCCAGGAGCAGCAGCGCCACGACGAGCACGACCGACCCCGTGGCCCACCGGGTGGCAGCGACGAGCAGGCACGTGAGCGCGAGCGCGAGACCCGAGCGCACGAAGGCCCCGCGCCCCGCGGCGGTCGTCTCCCCGATGTCCGCGAACCGCACCTGCAGCGACGCCGCCAGCAGGGTGTTGACGACCACCAGCACGGAGATCAACGCCGCCGGAACGCCCGGGAGCCCGGCCACCCACAGCGGCAGACCGACGGACAGCACGCTCACGTGCATCATCAGCAGTGCGCTCTGGACCGTCAGCGCCAGGTACGGCAGGTCCCTGACCGCCCGCGGCACCTCGACCCGCCACACGCCACCCTCGACCCGCCGGGGCACGGTCGTGACCTTCATGCGGGCGACGAACCAGGCGGCGAACAGGTACGCCACCGCGTTGGCGAAGGCGATCGACGCGTACGCCGTCCACGTGTCGGCCGTCAGGAGGGGCGCCGTCAGCGAGGCGCCCACCGTGAAGCCGATGTTGCGCCACGAACGCATGTACGCGGAGACGCGTGTGCGCTCCTCCCCCGCGGCGGCGCTGACGAGGCTGCGGCTGGCGGGTATCGCGCCGCAGTCGCCGATCGTCTGCATCGTGCCCACGACGAGGAAGAGCGGGAACGTCACCGCGAACGGCATCGCCGCGGTCCACGCGGCACGCCAGAGGTGCATGCCCACGAGCGTGCGCCGCGCGCCCAGCCGGTCGCTGAGGACCCCGAGCGGCACGGTCAGCAGGAAGCCCACGATGCTCGCCACGGCGAACCCGATACCGACCTGCTCGGGCGCCATCCCGATGCCCCGGGTGTAGAAGACGGCCGAGCCGGCGAGGAAGAAGCCGGTCCCGACCGAGTCGACGAACGCGACCCACACCAGACCCCGGGCGGGACCGCGCGCGGGCAGCAGTGCAGCGAGCCGTTCACCCATGCGGATGATGATGCCGGACGAACCGGTCGACAACGACGCCGGTCCGCATCCTGTCACCGGCCGGACGAGCGGGCCCGGACGCGCGACGGCCCGGCACCCTCGCAGGGGTGCCGGGCCGTCGGTGCGCGGTGGGAGCAGCCGTCAGGCCGCGTCCTCCTCCGTGAGGTTGCGCGTCTTGGTCTGGTCCAGCGCGATGCCGGGGCCGTTCGTGGTCGCGAGCGTCGCCTTGGTGATGTAGCGACCCTTCGACGACGCCGGCTTCAGACGCAGGATCTCCTCGAGCGCGGCGGCGTAGTTCTCCACGAGCGCGACGTCCGAGAAGGACGTCTTGCCGATGATGAAGTGCAGGTTGGCGTGACGGTCCACGCGGAACTCGATCTTGCCGCCCTTGATGTCGGACACGGCCTTGGCCACGTCCATGGTCACCGTGCCGGTCTTCGGGTTCGGCATGAGGCCGCGGGGGCCGAGGACCTTGCCGAGACGACCGACCTTGCCCATGAGGTCCGGGGTGGCGACCGCGGCGTCGAAGTCCGTCCAGCCGTCGGCGACCTTGGCGATGAGCTCGTCGCCGCCGACCTCGTCGGCGCCGGCGGCGCGGGCCTGCTCGGCACGCTCGCCGTTCGCGAAGACGATGACGCGGGCGGTCTTGCCGGTGCCGTGCGGCAGGTTGACCGTGCCGCGGACCATCTGGTCGGCCTTGCGGGGGTCGACACCGAGGCGGAACGCGACCTCGACGGTCGCGTCGTACTTGGTGGTCGACGTCTCCTTGGCGAGGCGCACGGCCTCGAGCGGGGAGTAGATCCGGTCGGCGTCGATCTTCTCGACGGCGGCGCGGTACGCCTTGCTGTGCTTGGGCATCTGCGTGTTCTCCTTGTTCAGCAGTCGTGGTCATGCGGGCCGCACGCGGGCCCTGCCACTGCCCGCCGGCGCAGGTCGCGCCGGCGGACGTCGTCGGACGAGAGCGTCAGCCCTCGACCTTGATCCCCATGGAACGCGCGGTCCCGGCGATGATCTTCTCCGCCGCGTCCAGGTCGTTCGCGTTGAGGTCCTCGAGCTTGGTGCTCGCGATCTCGCGCACCTGCGCCGAGGTCAGCGTGCCGACCTTCGCGCTGTGCGGCGTCGCGGAGCCCTTGGCCACGCCCGCGGCCTTCTTGATCAGCTCGGCGGCCGGCGGCGTCTTCGTGATGAAGGTGAACGAGCGGTCCTCGTACACCGTGATCTCCACGGGGATGACGTTGCCGCGCTGCGACTCGGTCGCCGCGTTGTACGCCTTGCAGAACTCCATGATGTTGACGCCGTGCTGACCCAGCGCGGGGCCGATCGGCGGCGCAGGGGTCGCGGCACCGGCGTTGATCTGGAGCTTGATGAGGCCGGTGACCTTCTTCTTCGGGGGCATGATGCCTTCCGTTCTTCTCGTGGGCCGACGCCGTGGGCGATGACCCGGTTGCATCGCCCCGCAGCGCGGGGCGGGTCAGCAGGTCAGATCTTGGAGACCTGGCTGAAGGAGAGCTCGACCGGGGTCTCCCGGCCGAAGAGGGAGACGAGGACCTTGAGCTTCTGGTTCTCGGGGTTGATCTCGGAGATCGTGGCCGGCAGCGTGTCGAACGGCCCACCGTCGGTGACGGTGACCGACTCCCCGACCGTGAAGTCGACCTCGACCGGCTTGCTCGACGCCTTGGCGGCCTGCTGCGCGGGGGCCTTGGTCTCGATCGCGGGCGCGAGCATCGAGAAGACCTCGTCGAGCGTGAGCGGCACCGGCTGGTGCGTGTGGCCGACGAAGCCGGTGACACCCGGCGTGTGGCGCACGGCGCCCCACGACTCGTCGGTGAGGTCCATGCGGACGAGGACGTAACCGGGGATCCGGACGCGCTTGACGACCTTGCGCTGCGCGTTCTTGATCTCGACGACCTCCTCCATGGGGACCTCCACCTGGTGGATGTAGTCCTCCATGTTGAGGCTCTGCGTGCGCGACTCGAGGTTCGCCTTCACGCGGTTCTCGTAGCCCGCGTAGGAGTGGATCACGTACCAGTCGCCGGGAAGGCGGCGCAGCTTGGCCTTGAACGCGGCCACCGGGTCCTCGTCGGGGTCGGCCTCGTCGCCGGCCTCGTCGGACGTGTCGGCCTCGTCGCCGGTGGCCGTGTCGTCGAGCTCGTCACCCGCGCTCGCCTCGACGGCCTCGACGGACGCGAGCGCGTCCGCGAGCTCTGCCTCGGCGCCCGGCGTGGGCTCCTGCGACTCCTGCGACACGTGCAACCTGCTTTCTCCGTGAACAAGGGACCGGCGCGCGCCGGTACGTGCGCGGCTGACACCGCGCGGGTGGGGTGGTCGTCGGCGTCAGCCGACGCGGCTCACCCGAAGACGAGGAACGTCAGCTTGCCGATGCCCAGGTCGATCAGCGTCACGAACAGCATGACGACCGTGACGAACACGAGCACGACGCTGGTGTAGGTGACGAGCTCCTGCCGCGTGGGCCGGACGACCTTCTTCAGCTCGGCGACGACCTGGCGCACGAACAGCGCGATGCGCGCGAACAGGCCGCGCTTCTCGGCGTCGCGACGCGGCGCGCGCTCGGTCCTGCCGGTGGCCGAGCCCTCGGCGTCGGACGCCGCGGCGGCAGCGGTATCGCTCACGTCTGGCCCCTGTCTCGTCATCGGTGCGGCACCCGGGGTCGGGCACCGAGGTCGAGGACGCACGGACGGGGGCCGACGCGACGCGCCGGACCGACCGGCGGTCCTGCTCACGACGCCGACCCGACCTCGGGTGACCCCGAGGTCGAGCCGGTCCGCGTGCGCAGGGCAGACAGGACTCGAACCTGCAACCTGCGGTTTTGGAGACCGCTGCGCTACCAATTGCGCCACTGCCCTACGGCGGCCGGGTCACCACGACTCCGCGACCACCGGACCGTCCCCGAGCGCGTCGGGCACGGACTGAAGGCGTGCTTCATCATGGCGGACGTCAACCGCCGGTGGACCACTGTACGCGACGTGGAGGCGTGCGGTCGAACCCGCCCGCGAGACACCTCGGCGCCCCCGCGCGCGGACCTCGCGCCTACCTCGCGCGGGCGCCGTCGTACCACGTCGTGAAATGTCCTCGGCGGACACCCGTGGCACTCTGCGAGGATGTGGCGCGTGACCGAGCACAGCGCATCGACGACGACGTCCCCCCGCTCCCGTGTCTCCGCCCGGGTCGCCGCGATCGCGGAGTCCGCGACGCTGGCGGTCGACGCGAAGGCGAAGGCCCTCAAGGCCGCCGGCCGGCCCGTGATCGGCTTCGGCGCCGGCGAGCCGGACTTCCCGACGCCGGACTACATCGTCGAGGCCGCCGTGAAGGCCGTGCAGGACCCCGTCAACCACCGCTACTCCCCCGCGGCCGGCCTGCCGGTGCTGCGCGAGGCGATCGCGGCCAAGACGCTGCGCGACTCCGGCTACGAGGTGAAGCCGTCCGACGTGCTCGTCACCAACGGCGGCAAGCAGGCCGTGTTCCAGGCGTTCGCCGCGATCCTCGACCCGGGCGACGAGGTCCTGCTGCCCGCGCCCTACTGGACGACGTACCCCGAGGCCATCCGGCTGACCGGCGCCGAGCCCGTCGAGGTCGTCGCCGGCGTCGACCAGGGCTACCTGGTGACCGTCGAGCAGCTCGAGGCGGCCCGCACGCCACGCACCAAGGCGCTGCTGTTCAACTCCCCGTCCAACCCGACGGGCGCCGTCTACTCCCCCGAGCAGACCGCGGAGATCGGCCGCTGGGCCCTCGAGCACGGGATCTGGGTCATCACCGACGAGATCTACGAGCACCTGACCTACGACGATGCGGTGTTCACGCCGGTCGTCAAGGTCGTCCCCGAGCTCGCGGACACCACCATCGTCCTCAACGGCGTGGCCAAGACCTACGCGATGACGGGGTGGCGCGTGGGCTGGATGATCGGTCCGTCGGACGTCGTCAAGGCCGCGACCAACCTGCAGTCGCACCTGTCGTCCAACGTCGCCAACGTCTCGCAGCGGGCCGCCGTCGCCGCGCTGGAGGGCGACCTGTCCGCCGCGCACGAGATGCGCACGGCGTTCGACCGCCGGCGCCGCACCATGGTCGAGATGCTCTCGACGATCGACGGCGTCGTGTGCCCCGCCCCGCAGGGCGCGTTCTACGCCTACCCGTCGGTCGAGGGACTGCTGGGTCGCACGATCCGCGGCGTCACGCCGACCACGTCGGCGGAGCTCGCCGCACTCGTCCTCGACGAGGTCGAGGTCGCGGTCGTGCCCGGCGAGGCGTTCGGCCCCAGCGGTTACCTGCGCCTGTCCTACGCCCTGGGCGACGACGACCTCGTCGAGGGCGTGACCCGCCTCCAGTCGCTGCTGCGCGAGGCCGTCTGACCCACCCGACGGACCTGGGGGTCCACCGTTCGGTGGACCCCCAGGACGTCCGCCCGGTCGTCCCGGGCGACCCCGCCCGCCCGCGAGGCTGGCGGCATGACATCGACGCACGCCCCGGCCGTCCTGGTCGAGGGGCTCCACAAGCGGTACGGCGCCAAGCGCGCCGTGGACGGGCTGGACCTGCGCGTCGAGCACGGCGAGATCGTCGCGGTGCTCGGGCCCAACGGCGCCGGCAAGACGACGACGGTCGAGACGCTCGAGGGCTTCCGCCGCGCGGACGCGGGGCACGTGCGCGTGCTCGGCGAGGACCCGGCGACCGCCGGGCGCGCCTGGCGCTCGCGCATCGGCGTCGTCCTGCAGGACAACCACGACCTCGCCGAGATCACGGTGCGCGAGGTCGTGCACCACTTCGCGGGCTTCTACCCCGCGCCGCGCGACCCCGAGCGGGTCATCGACGCCGTCGGACTGCGTCCGAAGGCGTCGACGCGGGTGCGCGGGCTGTCCGGCGGGCAGCGACGGCGGCTCGACGTCGCGCTCGGCGTGGTCGGCGACCCCGAGCTGCTGTTCCTCGACGAGCCGACGACCGGGTTCGACCCGCAGGCGCGCCACGAGTTCTGGGACCTCGTCGAGCGGCTGCGTCTCGACGGCACGACCGTGCTGCTGACGACCCACTACCTCGAGGAGGCCGAGCGGCTCGCCGACCGCGTGGTGGTCGTCGCTGACGGCCGCGTGGTCGCGGAAGGGGCGCCAGCTGACCTCGGCGGGCGGCAGGCCCGCCGGGCGCGCGTGCGCTGGACCGCCGACGGCGTGACCCACGAGGAGGCGACGGACGCCCCGACGGCGCTCGTCGCACGGCTCGCCGCGCACCTGGCGGGCCCGGACGGCGAGGTGCCCGGGCTGCAGGTGCTGCGACCCACGCTCGAGGACGTCTACCTCGGGCTCGTCGGAGGGGACGCCACCGCGGCGTCCGGCCAGGAGGAGGCAGCGTGACGACGACGACCACCCCACGTCCCGCGGCGCGCACGTCGGCGCCCCGCATGCCCGGCCTCACGCGCCTGGCGTGGGCCCGCACCCGCTACGAGGTCACCGCGTTCTTCCGCGAGCGCGAGGCCGTCGTCTTCGTGTTCGCCTACCCGGTGATCATGCTCGCGATCTTCGCGACCGTGTTCGGGTCCGACGAGGAGCTCCTGCCCGGCAGCGGCGTGCACTTCCCGCAGTACTTCCTGCCCGGGATGGTGGCCACGGGCGTGGTGCTCTCGAGCTTCCAGAACCTCGCGACGTTCATCGCCGCGGAGCGCGACGACGGCACCCTCAAGCGCCTGCGGGCGACCCCACTGCCGGCGAGTGCGTACTTCCTCGGCAAGACGGGCCAGGTGCTGCTGACGGCCGGCGTGCAGACCGCGCTGCTGCTGACGGTCGCGGGCGTCGTCTACGACGTGCCGCTGCCCGACGACGCCGGGCGCTGGTGGACCTTCGCGTGGGTGTTCGTGCTGGGGACCGCGACCGGGGCGGTGTGCGGCGTGGCGTTCTCGTCGCTGCCGCGCAGCGGCCGCTCGACGAGCGCGGTCGTGGTGCCGATCGTGCTGGTGCTGCAGTTCGTCTCGGGGGTGTTCTTCCGGTTCGACGAGCTGCCGGGCTGGATGCAGCAGGTCGCCGGTGTGTTCCCCCTGAAGTGGATCGCGCAGGGCATGCGCTCGGTGTTCCTGCCGGAGGGCGCGGCTGCGCTCGAGCCGTCGGGGTCGTGGCAGCACGGGGCGACCGCGGTGGTGCTCGCGGTGTGGCTCGTCGGGGCGCTGGTCGTGGGCGTGCGGACGTTCCGCTGGCGCCGCCGGGACGACGGTTGACCCGCGGTGCCCGCCGGCGCGTGGCAGCATCACGCGCATGAGCACGCCGTCCGTCGCGGGCCACGAACCGGTCGCCCGGCACGAGTTCTGGGTACGCACGCTGCGCACCTGGGACGTGGTGTTCGTCGCGATGACCGTCGTGTACGTCGTGGCCGTGGTGGTCGGCGCCGCGCGCCCGTCGGACGCGCTGCTGCCGGCGGCGACGATGGGCGCGCTGGCACTGGCGTACGGCCTCGTCGGCCGCTCGGCCGCGCTGCAGGGCGACCCCCGCCGGGCCGACCTGTACCTGGCACTGCTGGTGGTGGTCGTCACGGTCCAGGTGGGCGCAGGCGACGTCGGCTCGGTCCTGCTGTTCCTCGCGTACTCGCAGGTCTGGTTCTTCACTCGCACGCGCACGGCGGGCGTCGTGTGGGCCACCGCCCTGACGGTGGCGATCGTGGTCGCCGCGGCGTGGCGCGTGCAGGCCACCGGACCGCAGATCGCCGAGATCGCGGCGCAGTTCGGCGTCGCGCTGCTGTTCGCGATCGTCCTCGGCCTGTGGATCACGCAGGTCGCCGAGCAGAGCGAGGAGCGTGCGTACCTGCTCGACGAGCTGCGGGCGGCGCAGGACGAGCTCGCCGCGTCGCACCACGCGGCGGGCGTCGTCGCCGAGCGCGAGCGGCTCGCGGCGGAGATCCACGACACGCTCGCGCAGGGCTTCACGTCGGTCGTCATGCTCGCGCAGACGGCCGCGGTCGAGCTCGAGCGCGGGCACACCGACCGGACCGCGACGCGGCTGGCGCGGATCGAGGGCGGGAGAACCTCGCGGAGGCGCGTGCGCTCGTCGCCGCGTTCGCGCCGCCCGACCTGCAGGACGGCGACCTCGCGGGCGCGCTGTCGCGGCTCGGCGAGCGGTTCGCCGCCGAGACGGGTCTCGAGGTGGACGTCGTCGACGAGGCCGGCGACGACGCACCGGGCCGCGAGGCGCAGGTCGTGCTGCTGCGCGCCGCGCAGGAGTCGCTGGCCAACGTCCGCCGCCACGCGGGCGCCACGCACGTCACGCTGCGGCTCGGGCGCACCGGTGGCGAGGTGGTGCTCGAGGTCACGGACGACGGCAGCGGCCTGGTACCCGGCACCCCGGAGGGCAACGGGCTGCGTGGTATGCGGGCGCGCGCCGACGCGGCAGGCGGCACGCTCGACGTCGCCGGGGCGTCGGGCGCGGGCACGCGGGTGCGTGTGCGCGTCCCGGCGACGCGGGCCACCACCGCGGCCGGCACGGGCGAGGGCGTCCCCGGCGGCCACCCCACCCCCGCCACGGAGGAGACCTCGTGAACCTGCGCGTCGTCGTCGCCGACGACCACCCCGTCGTGCGCTCGGGCATCGTCGCGATGCTCGACCTCGAGCCCGACCTCGAGGTGGTCGGCGAGGCCGGGGACGGCGAGCGGGCCGTCGCCCTCGCGCACGAGCTGCAGCCCGACGTCGTCCTCATGGACCTGCGCATGCCCGGTCTCGACGGCGCCGCCGCGACGGCCCGCGTCGTGACGGAGCTGCCGGGCGTGCACGTCCTGGTGCTCACGACGTACGAGACGGACACCGACATCCTGCGGGCTGTCGAGGCGGGCGCGACCGGCTACCTGCTCAAGGACACCCCGCGCGAGCAGCTCGTCGCCGGTGTCCGCGCCGCAGCCCGGGGCGAGTCCGCACTGTCACCCTCGATCGCCCAGCGGCTCGTCCGGCAGGTGCGCGGTGGGACCGGCGAGCGGCTCACACCCCGCGAGCGCGAGGTCCTCGCGGGCGTCGCGCGCGGCCTGTCGAACGCGGCGGTCGGCCGCGAGCTGTTCATCACCGAGGCGACCGTCAAGACGCACCTGCTGCGCGCGTTTGCCAAGCTCGGCGTGGACGACCGCACGCGCGCAGTGACCGTCGCCATCGAGCGCGGGATCCTCCCCGGCGCGTGACGCCGGACGTCGGTTGCCCGGGGCACGGACGGCCCTACTGCCCCGCTGGTCGCGCGCCCATACTGTGACCATGCGGACAGGGCGGACGACGGGGCGCACGCCCGTCGTGCTCACCGAGCCCGGGCGTCGGCCGCCGTCGCGGGTGACGGTCCGCGGCCGCCTGATGACGGCCGTGGTGGCCCTCACCGCAGCGGCGATGACGATCTCGGGGGTCACCGGTCTGGCGCTGCAGCTGCGCGCGACCGACGCCCGCATCGACGACTCCCTGCAGCGCGCGGTCGCGGCCCTGCGCACGAGCCAGCAGGACGGCGAGACGCTCCCCGACGAGACGCGGGTGCCGTGGACGTCGGTGCAGCGCTTCCTCGTCAAGGCCGTCGAGGCGCGCGTGCCCGGCGAGCACGAGGGCATGCTGTCGTGGTTCAACGGCGCCGTGGACGTGCGCCCGGCGGACGAGACCCGTGCCATCCGGCTCGACACCGACGCCGAGCTCCTGGAGTGGCTGCGGACGGTCGACCCCGACGACCCGCGCGCCGAGGAGCCCCGCACCGTGCGCACGTCGGTCACCGAGTACCGGCTGGTGGCGGTGCCCGTGCGGCTCGAGGCCGACCCCGGCGCCGAAGGGCTGTTCGTCCTCGCGTCGGACCGCACCGCCCAGAACGCGGGCGTGTGGCGGATCTTCCTCACGTACTCCGTGGTCGGCCTGGTGGCGCTGGTGATCACGTCGCTCGTCGCGTGGTTCGTGGTCGGGCACATGCTGCGCCCGGTACGGGTGCTGCGGGACACCGTGCGCCGCGTCACCGAGTCCGACCTGTCCGAGCGCATCGAGGTGACCGGCAAGGACGACCTCGCGGACCTCGCGTCGTCCGTCAACTCGATGCTGCAGCGCCTCGAGCGCGCGTTCGGGTCGCAGCGCGAGCTGCTGGACGACGTCGGGCACGAGCTGCGCACGCCGCTGACCATCGTGCGCGGCCACCTCGAGCTGCTCGACCCCGCGGACGCGAGCGACGTGCGGGCCACGCAGTCGCTCGCGCTCGACGAGCTCGACCGCATGCAGCGCCTCGTCGACGACCTCGTCACCCTGGCGACCGCCGACCGCCCCGACTTCGTGCGGCGGGCGCCCGTCGACGTCGGCCGGCTGACCGACGACGTGCTGGAGAAGGCCCGCGGCCTGGGCGAGCGCCGGTTCGTGGTGGTCGCGCGTGCCGACGTCGTCGTGGAGGTGGACGCGCAGCGCGTCACGCAGGCGTGGCTGCAGCTGCTCGCGAACGCCGTGAAGTTCTCCGCGCCGGGGTCGGTGGTCCGGCTCGGCAGCGAGGTCGCCGACGGCCGCCTGCTGGTGTGGGTGCGCGACGAGGGTCCGGGCGTGCCGCGCGAGGAGGAGGAACGGATCTTCGAGCGCTTCCACCGCGGCCAGGCGGACCGCGTCCAGCACGGCGCCGGGCTCGGCCTGCCGATCGTCGCGGCGATCGCCGCAGCCCACGGGGGGCGCGTCTTCCTCGAGCACCCCCCGCCCGGCGCCGGACCCGGCGTCGGTTTCGTCCTGGACCTGCCCGCCGTCGGCCTCGTCGACGGCGAGTCCGAGCCCTTCGTCCTCGTGGAGCCCCGCCGATGACCCACATCCTGATCGCCGAGGACGAGGAGCGCATCGCCTCCTTCGTCGCCAAGGGCCTGCGCGCCCACGGGTACGAGGCGAGCGCCGTCATGACCGGCGAGGCGGCCCTGGCACGGATCGAGGCCGGCGGCATCGACCTGCTCGTGCTCGACCTGGGCCTGGGCGACATGGACGGCTTCGAGGTGCTGCGGTACCTGCGCGCCGAGGGCTACGAGCTGCCCGTCATCGTGCTGACGGCTCGCTCGTCCGTGACGGACACCGTGACAGGGCTGGAGTCGGGTGCCGACGACTACATGGCCAAGCCGTTCCGGTTCGAGGAGCTGCTGGCGCGCGTCCGGCTGCGGCTGCGCAGCCAGCCGGCGGCGACCGCGCGCGGCAACGTGCTGGTCCACGGGCGGCTGCAGCTCGACCTGCGCACGCGCCGCATGCGGGTCGACGACGTCGAGGTCGACCTGTCGGCGCGCGAGTTCGCCCTCGCGGAGACGTTCATGCGCAACCCCGGCGACGTGCTGACACGCGAGCGACTGCTGTCGGAGGTGTGGGGCTACGACTTCGACCCCGGATCGAACGTCGTGGACGTGTACGTGCGGTACCTGCGCCGCAAGCTCGGCGCGGAGCACTTCGACACCATCCGCGAGGTCGGGTACCGGCTCGTCGACGCCCCCGTGTGACCGAGCGAGGGCAGGCCGCGGCTGCGCGACCCTGCGCCGGGCTGGCACACTGACCGCGATGCGCGACCTGGCCCTGCTCCCCAAGGCGCACCTGCACCTGCACTTCACGGGGTCGATGCGGGTCGACACCCTCGCCGAGCTGGCGGACCGCCACGGCATCCGTCTCCCCCACGTGCTGCTGGACGACGACCCGCTCGTGGTTCCCGCGGGCGCGCGCGGGTGGTTCCGCTTCCAGCGGATGTACGACGCGGCGCGCGCGTGCGTGCGCTCGGAGGCCGACATGCGCCGGCTCGTCGCCGAGGCCGCCGCGGACGACGCCGCCGAGGGCTCGGGACGCCTCGAGCTGCAGGTCGACCCGACGTCGTACGCGCCGTTCGTCGGCGGGCTGACCCCGGCGCTCGAGATCGTCCTCGACGCGGCGCGCGAGGCGCAGGCGGCGACCGGTGTCGAGATCGGCGTCGTGGTGGCGGCGTCGCGGATGCGGCACCCGCTGGACGCGCGCACGCTCGCCCGGCTCGCGGCGAAGCACGCCGGGGACGGCCCGGGGCAGGTCGTCGGGTTCGGGCTGTCGAACGACGAGCGGCGCGGCACGACCGCCGAGTTCGCCGGTGCGTTCGCGATCGCCCACCGCGCGGGGCTGCTGTCCGTGCCGCACGGCGGCGAGCTGCTGGGGCCCGAGCACGTCGAGCAGGTGCTCGACCACCTGCGGCCCGACCGGCTGGGGCACGGCGTGCGCAGCGGCGAGGACCCGCGCGTTCTGGAGCGCGTGCTGCAGGACGACGTGCCGCTCGAGGTGTGCCCCGCGTCGAACGTGTCGTTGGGGGTGTACGCCGGACCGGGGGACGTGCCGCTGCGGGCGCTGGTCGACGCGGGCGCACGCGTCGCGCTCGGCGCGGACGACCCGTTGCTCTTCCGTTCACGCCTCGTCGACCAGTACCGCATCGCGCGCGAGGCGCACGGCTTCACGGACGCCGAGCTGGCCGACCTGGCCCGGTCGTCGATCACCGCGAGCGCCGCGTCACCCGCCACGCGGGCGCGCCTGCTGGCGGGTGTCGACGCGTGGCTCGCGTCGGCCCCCGCCGGCTGAGCACGACCGCCGGCGCGTCCCTGCGGTCGTGGCGACCGGGGGCACACCCGCCGGGCGCGCCCAGGGCGGGGCCCGGCCGACCGGCCGGACCCCGCCCCTCGTCCGTGCGGTGCGTCAGCTGCGCGGCGTCGCTCCGGGCACCGGCGGCACCACGGGCGGCAGGGCCCGCTTCGGCTCCGCGGTGCGGGACGACGGCTGGACGACGAACGGCTGCTCGTCACCCACGCACTGCGTGCCCACCGCGGGCAGCTCACCCGCGATGAGGTAGGCGTCGATCGCACCGGTGGCGCACACCGACGTGCCGTACGCCGTGTGACCCCAGTTGTCCGAGGACAGCAGGCGGCTGTTCGGGAGCACGTCCGCGGCTGCGACCGCACCCTCGTAGGCCGTCGCGGGGTCCCACAGGTTGCCCACGACGAGCACGGGCGCCGCCGTCCGCGCGGTGAACGGACCCCGCCAGGCGTCCTCGTCCTGCGCGGTCCACACGGACGACGCGCACTGCGGCGACGCCCACGACCACGCCGGCCCGAACCCGGGCGCGAGCTCGTCCTGCCGCTCGCCCGCCACGATCCACTCCTCCGGCTGCGCCGGGTTCAGCGAGTCCGTGCACAGCACCGCGGAGAATGCCTCGGTGTAGTTGGAGTACGGGAACGCGAACCCGCGGCCTGCAGCGCGCTCCACGCGCTGCGCGTCGCGGGCGGCGGCCTTCTCCTGCTCCTGCCGCTCGTACCCGACGAGGATCTCGAGGGCCTCGGCGCGCAGGGCCGCGTTCTCCGGCGTCTCCGGCTGCAGCAGCCAGTAGAAGGCCCACGTGTACAGGTCCACACCCGACCAGCCGGACGGCGAGTACAGCGCGCCGAGCACGGCGTTGACGAAGACCGGGGTGTCGACCTCGACGAGCAGCTCGTCGGTGTACGGGTCGCGCAGCTCGACGGGCGTCTCGTCGAGCCCGGCGTAGACCTCGTCCCACACCGCCTGCGGCTCACCGATCTCGGCGGTGCGGCACAGCTCCGGACCCGCCTCGGCGCACCGCGTGAGCACCTCCTGCGCGGCCCGCCACGCGGCGGTGCCGGACCCGAGCCGCTCGGTCACCGGGATGTCCGCGTTGTCCTCGGTGCCGGCCCACGCCAGCGGGTCGAGCACGCCGTCGATCACGAGCGCGCGCACGCGGTCCGGGAACATGTTGGCGTAGACCTGGCCGAGGTAGCTGCCGTAGGAGAACCCGAGGTACGTCAGCTCCTCGTCGCCGACGGCCCGGCGGACGACGTCCATGTCACGCGCCACCTGTGCCGTCGACATCGAGGCGCTGAGCGGCTTCCCGGTGGTCGAGCACGCCTGACCGAGCTTGCGCGCGGAGTCGACGAACGCGGCGGTCTGCTCCTCGCCCTGCGGGTACGGCACGTACATGCCCGAGAGCGCGGCGTCCTGCTGCCCGATGTTCTTGAAGCACCTGACGTTGTCCGAGTAGTTGGTGCCGCGCGGGTCGAGCCCGACGACGTCGAACGTCGCCAGCACCTCCGGCGACAGGAAGTAGGGCGCGAACGACGCGATGTCGACACCCGAGCCGCCCGGGCCGCCCGGGTTGATGAACAGCGAGCCGATGCGCTTGTCGGGGTCGGTGGCCTTGATGCGCAGCAGCGCGACCTCCGTGGTGGCGCCGTCCGGCTCGTCGTAGTCGAGCGGGAGCGCGACGACGCCGCACTCGGCGCCGTCACCGAAGTAGGACGAGCAGTCGTACCAGTCCGGGTCGGGCGTCGGGACGCCGTCGACGCGCGCGGCCTCGACCGCACTCGTCGTGTCGTGGTCACCTGCCGGCGCGGACGGCGTGGGCGTGGGCTTGCCGGGCTTGGGCTTCCCCGGCTTGCCCGGCTTGCCCGGTGCCGGCTTGCCCGGCTTGCCCGGCCCCTTCTTGTCCGGTGCCACCGCTGCCGTACCGGCGTCGGGTGCTGCCGTCGCCGTGCTGGCCGAGAAGGCCGTGAGCGTCGTGGCCAGACAGGCCGCGACGGTCGTCACGGCGAGCGCACGGCGGAGCTGTGCTTTCCTCATGAACATCCCCCTGGACGGCGCCCGCCGGTGCCCCTGCGCCCCGGCCGTCGACGCACGTCCACCCTGACGGGCACGCGAGGTCGCGGACAACGGCCGCAGGACGGATCCGCGTGCCCGACCTGGGAGGGATGTCCTGTGCCGTCCTGGGGCGGTAGGGTCGCGCGCCCGTCAGAGCGCGAGGCCGACGAGCACGGGCTCGGGCTCCAGCACGACACCGAACCGGTCGCGCACGCCGTCACGCACCTCGCGGGCCAGCGCGACGACGTCGTCGGCGCGCGCCGCGCCGCGGTTCGTCAGCGCGAGGGTGTGCTTGGTGGACAGCGTCGCGGCACCCGACCCGTGGCCACGGCCGAATCCGGCGTGCTCGATGAGCCACGCCGCGCTCGTCTTGACGGCGCCGTCCGGCAGCGGCCACCGCGGCGCGTCGGACGGCAACGCGTCGGCGTCGTGCGACGCGACGACGGGGTTGGTGAAGAACGAGCCGGCGCTCCACGTGTCGTGGTCGTCGGCATCGAGCACCATGCCCTTGCGCGCGCGCAGCGCGAGCACGGCGGCGCGCACGTCGGCCAGCGGCGCCCGCTCGCCCACCGCGACGTCCAGCGCGCGGGCCAGCTCCGGGTATCCCACGGGCGACGACAGCGAACCCTGCTTCACCTGGAAGGTGACGTCGAGGACGACGTAGCGCGGCGTCGGGCCCCACGGCGCCGCCGGGTCCGCGGGGTCCGGGCGCGACGAGCGCTTGAGCAGGGACGTGCGGTAGCCGAAGCCGAGCGTCACGAACGGCAACGTGCGCACGCGCCCGCGCCCCCGGTCCCAGACGCGCACCTGCGAGATCGTCTGCGCGACGTCCTGCCCGTACGCGCCGACGTTCTGCACGGGTGTGGCGCCCGTGGACCCGGGGATCCCGGACAGCGCCTCGACGCCGACGAGCTCGTGCTCGACCGCGTACGCGACGACGTCGTCCCACACCGTGCCCGCGGGCACGGTGAGCGTGACGCCGGCGCACGCCGACGCGTCGGGCACCGCCACGCCGCCGCGCACGTCACGCACCACGACCCCCGGGAAACCGGCGTCCGACGCGAGCACGTTGGAGCCGCCGCCGAGCACGAGCAGGGGCTCGCCCGACGCGTCCGCGTCGCGCACGACGTCCAGCAGCTCGGCCTCGGTGGTCGTCTCGACGTACCGGGCGACGGGCCCGCCCACGCGCAGGGTCGTGAGATCGGCGAGCGTCGGTGCGCCGGGGTGCCGCGGGACGGCAGGGTGCGCCGACGCGGGGGCCGGGCCGGGCAGGGCGCAGGTGTCGGGCTCCACCCGCCCAGGCTAGTCCGCGGTGCGCGTCCTGCTGTCGTCGAGGGCGTCGGCCGGCACCCGCGCGTTCTCGTGCCCGCTCCCGCGCGGCAGGGGCCGGGCGGCGCTCGTGACGAGCAGGCCGAGCACCACGGGCGCGAGGATCGCGAGCAGTGCCTGGCGGTACCCCACGTGCTCGGCGAGCAGGCCGAGCAGCGGCGGTCCGGCGAGGAACGCGGAGTAGCCGATGGTCGAGACGACCGCGACCCGCTGGGCGGCGCGCAGCGGGTCGTCGGCGGCGGCGCTCATGCCTACCGGGAACCCGAGCGCGGCACCCATGCCCCACGCGGCCACGCCGACGAGTGCGAGCCACAGCTGGTCGGCGAGGCCGAACACCAGCAGGCCGGCCCCGGCGAGGCCCACGCACAGGCGCAGCACGACGACGCGTCCGTACCGGTCGAGCAGTGCCGTGCCGAACAGGCGCATGGCCGTCATCGCGGTGACGAACAGCCCGAACCCGACCGCGCCGGTGGCGTGCGACGTGTCGAAGCCGTCGACGACCGCGAGGCTCACCCAGTCGTTGGCCGCGCCCTCGGTGAGTGCGGCGGCGAGCACGACGAGGCCCAGGAGCAGGGTGCGCGGCTCGAGCCACGCGCCGAGCGCGCGCCGGGCGCCGCGGGGTGCGGGGTGCGCCTCCGTCCCGCCGGCGGGCGCGTCCGACGCGGGCACCGGCGCGGGCTCGGCGAGGAACGCGCGCACGCACAGCGCGACCGCGCCGGTGGACAGCACGACGACGACCGGCAGGTGCACCTGGACGGGGACGTGCAGCACGGCAGCGCCGGCCGCCACCCCGGCGGCCGCCATGGTCCCCACCGAGAAGCCCGCGTGGTAGCGCGGCATCACGGTGCGCCCGAGCCGCTGCTCGACGACCGCGCCCTCGATGTTCATGGCGGCGTCCCACACCCCCGCGCCGATGCCCGCGAGCACGAGGCCGACGGCGACCACCACGACCTGCCCGAGCGCGACGCCGATCGAGCCGATCGCGAACCCCGACCCGTTGACCACGGCGAACGCGAGCACGGTTCGCCGGGCGCCCCAGCGCTCCACCGCGAGCCCGGACAGCGGCAGCGCGGCGAGGGAGCCGAACGCACCGATGAGCAGCAGCACGCCCATGCGCTCGGGCGTGAGGTCGAGCGCGTCGCGCACGGCGGGCAGACGCGCCGCCCACGAGGCGAAGTTGATGCCGGAGAGCAGGAAGACCCCGAAGACCGCGGCGGACGCGTGCCGGACGTCGCGCGGTGCGGGGACGTCCTGGACCTCGGCCACGCGGTTCATCGTGCACCTCCGCGCGCCGCGGGGCGAGCGGATCGCGTGCGGCCGCGCCGTCGCGTCGCACGACGAGGCAGTCCGTGGTGCCGTGCGTGCACGAGACGGACGAGTCGGTCGGCGTCGGAACCGTCGCGCGTCGGCGGACCGTCGGGCGCGGCCGGTGGCGCGGGCGCGTCGTCGTCCGTGCGCTCGCGCGCCACGGCGGGCGCGACGAGCACGCTCGCGACCATCGCGGCGACGATGAGGACGAGCGCGTGGCGCGCCCCGACGGACTGCGCGGCGAGCCCCAGCACGGGCGGCGCGACGAGGGACGCGACGGAGGCGAACGCCGAGACGACCGCGACACGGCCGGCCGCCCGCGCCGGGTCGTCGGACGCGGCGGCGATGCCGACCGGGACGGCGAGGGCGGCGCCCACGCCCCACAGCACCACGCCGACGCACGCGAGGGGCAGGCTCGGCGCGAACCCGAAGACCAGCAGCCCGACGACCGACGACGAGCCGGACGCGCGCAGCACGGTGACGCGGCCGAACCGGTCGACGAGGCGGATGCCGACCAGGCGCACGACGGTCATGGACGCGACGAAGAGGCCGAGCACCGCGCCGCCGACCGACTCCGAGCGCGCGAACCCGTCGACGACCGCGAGCGACAGCCAGTTGTTGGCGGCGCCCTCCGAGAACGCGGCTGCCAGCACCACGACGCCGACGAGCAGCGTGCGTGGCTCGCGCCACGCGTCGAGCGCGGTGCCGAGGCGGCGCACACCGCGCACGGGGGCGGCCCCGGTCGGGGAGACGAGCGACGCGCGCGCGGCCTCGGCCACCGACGGCGGCAGGACGACGCCCGGCAGCGACGCGAGCCGCCACACGACCACCACGGCCGCCGTGAGCGGGAGCTGCACGCCGACCGGCACCCCGGTGGCGGAGGCCAGCGCCCCGGTGCCGGAGCCGAGGACGGCTCCGATCGAGAACGCGGCGTGGAACTGCGGGATGACGGTGCGGCCCATCGCGCGCTCGACGCGCGCGGACTCCACGTTGATGGCCACGTTGCCGAGCGCCACGGCCACGCCGTTGAGGAAGATGCCGGCGGCCAGGAGCGCTCGCGAGCCGACCGTGGGACCGACGCCGAGCAGGACCAGCGCGGCCGCGAGCACGAGCGTCGAGACCAGCAGGACGCGCCGGCTGCCCACCCGCTGCACGGCGGCGCCGGCGGCGGTGACGGTGAGCAGCGACCCGACCGAGCCCACGAGCAGCAGGACGCCGAGATCGGCGGTGCTGAGGTCGAGCAGGTCGCGCACCGTCGGGATGCGGGCGAGCCAGCTCGCGAACGCGACGCCCGCGAGGGCGAACAGGCCGAGCAGCAGCAGGCGAGCACGGGCGACGGCGGGGGCAGGGCGGGGCACGTGGGTCTCCGGGTCAGGACGGGACGTCGCGCGGCGGGGGTGGGCCGCACGACGGTCGAATCGATTCGAGGAGCGTGCGCCGGTATCGAATCGATTTGAGGGAACGCACCATGGTGCGGGTACGCTGGCCGCGACGTCAAACGTCCTGCCCGACGTCGGACGCCGCCCCTCTCAGATCGCCGGTCCCGGAGGTCCGCCCTGTCCGCGCAGCGCACCACCCTGGCCGACGTCGCCGCGAGCGCCGGCGTGTCGGTCTCGACAGCCTCCCTCGCGTTCTCCGGCTCCGGGCCCATCGCCGAGGCGACCCGCTCACGGGTGCTCGAGGCCGCCCGGTCGCTCGGTTACGCCGGCCCCAACCCGCTCGGCCGCCAGCTGCGCCGCGGCCGCTCCGGCATCGTCGGCGTCATCATGGGCGACGCCCTGCGCCGCGCGTTCCGCGACCCCGTCGCCGTGCAGGTCCTCGACGGCCTGACGTCGACGCTCGGTCCGCTCGGCCTCGGCGTGCTGCTCGTCCCGGGCCCGAACGACCCGTCGCAGCCGGCCGTCGACCCGCTGCTGGAGTCCGCGGCGATGGACGTCGCGGTGCAGATGTGGGGCGGGACCACCGACGACCCCGTGCTGGGGATGCTGCGGCGGCGCGGCACGCCCACCGTGCTCGTCGAGGGGACGCCCCAGCCCGACGTCGCGGCGATCGGGATCGACGACCACGGCGGCATGACCGAGCTGACGCAGCATCTGCTCACGCTCGGCCACACCCGCATCGCGACGGTCACGCTGCCGTTCGACCGCGACCGCCGCGAGGGCCCCGCCGACCGCGCGCGGCTCGGCGCGATCTCGTGGGAGATCACCCGGCGCCGGCTCGCCGGCGTCACGGACGCCGGCGTCACACCGACCGTGGTCTACGAGACCCCCGCGTCGCTCGTCGAGAACGGTGCGGCCGCGGGCCGAGCGCTGCTGAGCGCCGCCGACCGCCCGACAGCGGTCGTCTGCCAGTCGGACCTGCTCGCATCGGGCGTCGTGCTCGCCGCGCGCGAGCTGGGGCTGCGCGTGCCCCAGGACGTCTCGGTCGCCGGGTTCGACGGCCTCGACCTGCCGTGGCTCGCCCCCGACGTCCTGACGAGCGTGGCGCAGCCGCTCGCCGAGAAGGGCGCCGCGATCGGTGAGGCCGTCGCCGAGCTGCTCGCGGGCCGCGCGCCCGAGCCGCGCGTGCTCCCGGTCCGGCTGCGCACGGGCACCACGACGGGCCCGGTCCCGCGCCGGCGCTGAGCGCCCGAGAGCGCAGCGCCTGCGCGACGCAGCCGCGCTGCCCGACGCTCAGCGACGCGGCCCCTCACGCCCGACGCGCTGCGCCGCGGCACCTCAGGAGAGGCGGACGACCGCCTGCGCCTTGCCGAGGACGCGCGCGCCCTTGACCGTCACGGTGAGGTCCACGCGTGCCGTGCCGGCGTCCGCGTCGAGCGCCCCGACGGTCGCGACGACCTCGACGGACGCCTCCCCCGGGTCCGGCACGGGCACGGGACGCGTGAACCGCGTCTGGTAGTCGACGACGGCACCGGGGTCCCCCGCCCAGTCGACGACGACCGTGACGGCGGCCCCCATGGTCCACATGCCGTGCGCGATGACGCCGGGCAGCCCGACGGACGCCGCCACGCGGTCGTTCCAGTGGATGGGGTTGAAGTCACCCGAGGCGCCCGCGTACCGCACGAGGCGGGCCCGGTCGACGGCGAGCGTGCGGCGTGCGACCTCCTGGCCGACCGCGAGGTCGGCGAGGGACGGGCGGCGGCTCATGCGTCGTCCTCGGGCCGCACGGCGAGCGTCGAGACGACGGTCGCCACCGGGGCGCCGGACTCGTCGGCGATCTCGCAGCGGGTGGTGACCATCGACAGGCCGGCGCGCTGCGTCACCGCGTCGACGTGCAGCTCGGTGAGCAGCCGGTCGCCCGCGTGGACGGGGCGGTGGTGCGTGAAGCGCTCGTCGGCGTGCACCACGCGGCTGAAGTCGATGCCTGCGGCAGGGTCCTCGACGTACTGAGCCTCGGTGCGCTGCGCGATCACCACCGTGAACGTCACGGGTGCGACGACATCGGGGTGACCCAGCGCCCGCGCGGCCTCGACGTCGGTGTGGGCGGGGTGCGTGGCACCCGTCGCCTCGGCGAACTCGCGGATCTTCTCACGCGAGACCACATACACGTCGCCGGGCGGGTAGACCCGCCCGGCGTACGAGGTGTCGACCGGCACGATGCTCGATCGGGAGGTGCGCGTGGCCCGCGTCAGCGGGTCTCGCGGTGCACCGTGTGCTTGTTGTCCCGCGGGCAGAACTTCTTCATCTCGAGCCGGTCGGGGTTGTTCCGACGGTTCTTCTTGGTGATGTAGTTCCGCTCCTTGCACTCCGTGCAGGCGAGCGTGATCTTCGGGCGGACGTCCGCGCTCTTGCTGGCCATGTTCGTGTCACCTCTCGCGCCCCGCGGGGGCTGCGTTCTTCTCCTGGCGCGCGCCGGCCGACGCGCGCTGCTGCGACGGATGTTCGCCGGACGT